>CADCLN010000010.1 GCA_902802265.1 uncultured Bacteroidales bacterium
CTTGCGTCATGCGACTTATCCAATTCTCAAATTCAGAACTCTGCGTGTCCTGACCTTTCTGCTGAAGTTGATTGCATGAGCAAAGCAGCCCTGCGACAACCATTATCAAACCAATTGTACTTTTCTTCATTTTCCGTATAAATTCATTGTTACGTTTCTTGTTTCCGATTTCGAAAGCATCTTGACGTCATCTATGCCTTTCTGATACAGCATACACCTGAAATTCGACATCATCACAAAAAAAATCACAATAAGAAACGTTCTCAAGTTTCTGAAGTAGTTAAGTAGTCAGTAGTTAAGTAGTTAAGCCGATACTCAGGCTGGCGGGAATCTCATTTGCAAGGTAACGGCTTTAACTCCTGAGCGAAGCGATAACTCCTTTAACTCCTTAACTCCTAAAGAAGTTGAGCATTTGCGAAACTTGAATACCTTTATATTATATATACGACGTTATCGCGGAAATATCTCGTTCGGGGCATTCACGTCATGCTGTAACCGCCTCCGAGAGTCATTCCGAGCCACAAAGTTACAAAAAGGCATAAAAATAGGCCCTTGGCTAAATCTGAAAAAGAAATGCCAAGGGCTAATGTCTCAACTTAGGTTGAGAGTTTCTACCTGTTATAGACTATTATTTGCCGCCAAACGTAATGTCACGCCGTATTTTGCTGACAGTATTTGGATGGACGTTCAAGAACGAAGCGATGTCTTGCAAGTCAAGAAACTCCATGATACCAGGACAGCGTTGCAGCAACATCTCGTAGCGTTCACGGGGCGTAGTACAATGGAGGTCAAGATAGCGTGAGCGGAATTGGCTGAGGATGTGCTCGCCAATCATGGCTCGTAGTTTCATCGTTTTCATGTTTTGATTGAAGAATTGTTCCAATTGCTGGCCTGTAACCCTCAGTACACGGCTGGGCACCATGGCTTCAATTATAGCCTGTGACGGACGGCCATAGAGAAATGTGGGGTAGTCGCACACGAACTCACTCTCAAACGAGAACCATGTAATGTGTGCCTTGTCGTCGCTCACGCCATATTTTACATATTTGAAACAACCTTCAGTGACAAAAGCGAACCAGCGTGCTGGGTCACCCTCACGCTCCAACTGGTCACCCTTGCGGTAAGCAATCTTTTCACCCTCTCGCTCGCAGAACTCCCGCAGCGTCTCGAGGTCTAAACAATTATTGCTAAACTTTTGTTCCATAATATCGTTTCGCCCTATGATTCGTCAAATGCCTCCCCCATACTCCATGCAGTACTTTAAATCCAGTCCCTCCTTATAGGTGTTGAAGTGCTTGTTCGATTGGTGTACCATTGCTATCATCAATTCTTAATATTCACTGCCTGGATTAGCAAGTAATCATTTAACTTGATTATTCGGTCATCAATAGCTAAAAATTTCGTTGGTATCGCTTCGCTTACTTCACTCATGATGTAAGATGGAAAAAGTAGACAATAGGTTATCTCTTTTCAATCTATCGGTTCCACCATAAAGGTGTAAATCCAATGTTTTATTCCCTCTGCATTCAAAGCACAACATTCACTATATGATTTGCCAGATCCGCAAGGACAGTAGGATTCGTTGGTCAAGCCTGGGAACTCTGCTTTTTGCTTAAAGACCTTGCGAACCACATATTTCCAAAACTGGAAAGGCTTGCTCCAGTATTTCATCAGTCCTTCAACCAACGTGTAGTCATAGTAGTCATGACGGCCTTCTGCATCTGACGGAAACAAAACTGAATATTTGTGAACAGGATTTTCAACTATATCAATACCCTTAAGTTCTGCATCAGTAACTATGTTGCAACACAACTCTCCGTTATATACCTTACCAATGCGGTGGCCACAGAAATTATGTATAGAACGTTCCTTTCCGCAAATACTACACTTCTCTTTTTTCACGTGCATCACGTAACTGGCAAAAAACTTATAGGGATAAAGTGATTGCAGTTGGCGTACCCTCGAATAAATGTCTTTTACGTTTCCCCAACCTTCCTGCGAGTTGCTGGCAAGGAACTGAATGTTTATCTCCACCTGTTCAGCTTCACACCATGCTTCGTAATACCGCCCAGCCTTCAACAACTCGAAGGTCTTAACAAACTGCTGATGGATTTTAATGATGGTTTCTGCTGCCCAAAGTTGATTGGCATATAACTCATCACCTGCATCCTGCGCAGCCTGTTTCTCTGACTTAATAGAACCAAGTGTAGCGTCATAGTCGTAACCATCACTCCTTAACTTCGCCAATATGTAATTCAGATCCATTTCCATTGGTCAGAGTCTTGATAATCTCCCCCATCTTATCTATACCTTCAACAGGTCCATCATATGTAATCTCCTGCTTGTTGCCCAGCGAATCGGGTATGACAATAGAGAATGACACCTCTGGGGCTTCAAGATACTGGGGTGTTCTTACATTTTCTATAGGTGAGAACTGCGGCAGGATAGGCTTTGCCTGGTCATAGATATATTCTGATACAACACCCCAAAAAATAGTACCCGTTATAGTAGAAGCCAAGAAGAATTTACCCAGTCGCTTCTTTGCTGAGCAGAGTTCCAACTCGGTGAAGCCATCTTCTGGGCAACAAACCTCAATTTTGAACAAGTCCCGCTCACGGGCATAGGCAAGAAAATCATATAAAGAGGTTGCAAAAGCCTGCTCACAATCCCTATATCCAACTGGAAACGCTACAACATCTGCCCCTGCTATCTGTCCACGCTCCCCCACAGGTATCTCCATATCCTCCATCCATTCTTCAATGGACTTCGTATATGGGCGGATAGTTATATAATCATTAACATTCATAAAACAAAAAACTTACTCGACATTAAGATCCATAGGATAGCCTGGTCTTGAAAGATAATCCATAAAAACACTTAGCAAATCTTTTGCAAAAGGGTCTTTGTATCTTCCAACACGTTCAATTGTGAAATCAAACACATCTGGCTTTCCGTCAACTTTTTTAGGATGCTTTGCAACCATACTATCACCCATTTCAAAAGGTCGGCAGAACTCTTTTCCCAAGATATCTTTATCTTGCTTTTCAAAATTCGAAGCCTGTATTCTATCGTATTTTTCTTTATACTCCTTAACTTTCTTCCATATTATCCCATAGCGAATCATCATATTTTTTTGGATAATATTCTTCTTGGGATGATTGTCAACGGTCTGATTTAAATCTATGAAAGACTTACCTTTTTCATTAAAAGAAACTAAATCAAGAAGTGCTAATGACACACGATAATAATTAGCTAATTGTACTACTTTTTGGGGGGCATTATATGTACTCCTAAGCTCAACTTCAAAGGCTTTCTGTTGCTCTCCATCACCTAAAGTTCTTACTGGAACAAGATAAAACTGGTCAAAATTTTCTTTTTTTCGTTTACCATTTGGTCTTATCTCAAGATTGCAAGGTTGGCAAAGTAGCATAAACTCCCTTGTAGACTGTCCTATTTTGAATATGTCTCCGTTACATATCTGACTATATGTCTTGTTGATATAGTCTGCACTTTCATAGGTCTCCTCTTCAAATATCCTCATTAAAATCTTATCATCAGCCTTATGGGCAGACGCATTATTTTTTATCTGCCGTAAAGAAGATGAGAGTTTCTGAAAATCTGTATAACCACCGTTAGTCATCCTATCCTTGATACCTAACCCAAAATAAGCATATACAATTCTCATCAGAGTCTCAAACTCCCAGCAACCTTCATTTTCTGAGCGATCCAAGACAACCTTATGGAATGTTGCAGGATCCATGTCATCCAATTGACTGTTCATAAAAACGACAGCCTCACCGCACATGCTTTTGGTCTGTTCTTTCAATCTTGAGATTTGCTTTAGCCATAACACACTTCTCAGACCTTCCAATAAATCATTGTTATCTCCTAATTCCACTCGTTCTTTAGAGAGCGTGAAAATATTGGCCTTGTCTTGTGTGCTATTCCATTGTTCTAACTCATTATCCATGTGATATGTTCCAGAAAAAACGGCACAATTCACATAACTACGATGTGCTATCTGCTCTAAAATCTCTTCGCCATTCCTCCCATAATCCTCCAATTTATGATCCACTAATATCATAAGTTGGTGATTTTCGTCAAGATTTCCAAGCATTGCATCTCTTTCCTGACTGAACTGCTCAGGCGTAAAGAAGTGGGATTCAATAGTATCTGGAAGAATCTTTTCAAACTTTTCCTTTAATGTATCTGCATTCTCTGCTTTTAACCCCCAGCTCTGACAGGTCTTTTGTCGCTCATCTTCCGGGGTTTCTTTCCACCAATCCTCGAATTGGTCTTCCCAAATCTCAGGATTGTTGATAATACCAACTTCAGCTATATGCTGACCAACATATATTTTGCTCTCAGCCTTATCAACCAAGATGTTTCCAAATTTATCATCCACATATATAAAACTGGTTATGTGGCCACCTTGCAGCATCGCCGCTGTGCGCTTTCTTAATGCTTCCATTAGTTACTGAATGATACTAGACAAATTTAAAATAAACCTATACCGATTCCCTAAACGATTCCTCTCACCATCCAACACTATATCGCAATTGTCAGCATTCAAGAGGTTTTTTATGATATATAAACCTAACCCTCGTCCTTCTCCGACTGGTTTTCTGGTTACAAACGGCTCAAAAATAGAATCTTCTACGCTTTTATCTACACCCCATCCGTTATCTTCAAAATAGACGTAAGGGGATTTAATAGTTGCCTTCATAAATAGACCAGATTTCCCTTCTGAATCATAACATTTCTTAAGCCAATAGATGGAGTTGTTAATCAAATTGTCAAACACCTGAATCATTTTTCCCTTATTGACGAAAATACTAAATTCAAATTGAACATCAACCATGAAGTTGAAACCCATCAGATCTATTTTTTCTTGATAGAACTTCTTTTCATCTACCATTAAAAGTTCACTAAGAGATAGAACTTCTTTTTTCTCTTTGTTATACTTGAAAGACGTGTCAAGATGTTTAAGTTGTGACCTTATTGATGTTACGGTGGTTTTTATATGCTCAATCAATAAGAGCACATCCTGTTTCTCAACTGGATTATTGCCGGAAATCCTCTTTGATAATTTTTTACTTTCATCAAGAAGTCTAGTGGTTATCTGTCCCATATCGTGGGATATCATTTCAGAAACCAAACCCAGGGATGCAAGAGAAAGTACTTCTTCTAATTTGCCGCGCATCTGCTCTACCATCGGAATGATAATTTCAATAGCCTCCTTCAACTCGGGTGCAGACTCCAAGACTTCAAGTGCCTGTTGTAACAAATCGCTATAACGGGTCAATACTGCTGATGTCTGCTGAAGAGCCTCTTCCTTGGTCTGCAAATCTGCTTCAAACAGGCCTCCATTATCTTTATTAACGGCATCAACTTTTTTCCTAAGAGTTGCTATTTCATTATTGGCATTCTTGAAATCTGTCATTAAAGAACTACCCTTACGAGCAGTATCTTCTATTCTTTTTACTGCTTGATTATATGTTTTTACAGCTCCTTCTTGTTGACATTTATCTATATATTTGTTGTACGTTCTACGAATAATCTGCATAGCCTCATTTACACGACGTATAATTTCAAGGTTTACTCTATAGAACGAACGATAATAGTCATTATCTATCAAGCCCTCACGGTCTGTCTTATCTTTCAGATTCTTGTTCAAATCCTCATCAATAGCAACATAACCTATCACATTACCTGGACGTAAACCATAAAATGACGCACCACTGGTCTGCCCTTTAGCAAGCCCAAGCCAATCCTGGCCATCTATTCCGTAAGGTTTAACAGCAAAACCATTCCGATATAGTTTAATGCCTATTTGATTCTGAACAAAAGATTTATAAATATCAAAACTTTTATAGATATTTGACCATGTTTCATTTTCACTATTAAATGCAAATTCTCTTATCCTTCCAGTGAAAGGGCCTGGATCTGAAAAACCTATCTCAAATATACCCTTGTTATCAATAAGTGTGGCATCAATGTTATCAGAAAAGTGCAAAAACATACCGTTTTCACCCCTTCTAAATAATGAGCTTTTCTTCTTATTCAACAAATAATTCAAAAAGGCCTCACCATTATCGGGGACTATATACGTGTTGTAGCGTTCCGTATTCTGGGCATTTCCTCTTAGTTTCAAAAGCCTGATATCCATTTCAATGCTTGCTTTCATAGAACTATAGTTGAAAGTGATGTCACTAAGACAAACTTCATCAAGTCTCTTATAGTCCCCTTCAACATCTATTGATTCTCCGTTTACAGATAGATACACCCTAAACGGTTTGTTATCTTGATATGGAGAAATTAACTGGCTAATTTGGGCTTTAAACCTTTCAAGATTATCTCCATACCATGACACTTTATCTACAAGCCCTGTGAGCACTAGTTTTGTACCACGACTTAGATCAAAAGGCTCATTGTCCATCAGAACATCAACGTCTGAGAGTTTTGAAACTTTATCAAAAGATTTCCACTCAAAGCCGGCATGTATATAATCATCTTTCTTTGTTTTAGAATAAATCTCACAAACTTCCGCTAGTCGCTGTGTACTAAGGCGACCAAGACCTTTGTCACCAAGAGGGGTCCTATTTTTTACCGTCTTGGGTTTTACACCATTGACTGCCCTCTTTTTTGAAAATGAGATAACAAGCCATGAATCCAAGATGGTTTTCTCATTCATACCCACTCCATTATCCTCAATTATAATAAAGCCAGATTGGCCTGGGTAGAAAAGGGTTTGATCATTTAAAATTTCATCTGTATTAATTGTAACTTTTACATAATCCGCGTCTGCATCATAGGAGTTCTTGATTAACTCCATAATTGCAGTAATGGAGTCGGAAACCAATTCCGAGCCCAGCTGTCGAATAACGTGTGGATAAATCTTAAATTTTGCTTTCCTCATAATACTGCCGTCTTGTGGAAAATGAGAATATGCTCCTTTTCCATTGTTTTTGAATAGTTATTCTTTTTGGGCTGTTTCTTATTAAGAATATGGCGTTCTGCCCTTTCAAAGAGTTGTATTCCTCGTGATTCCATCAGTTCGATGAGAATCTGGTCATTGGGAACCTCTCTGTTACCTACGAATCTGTTACCTATAGTCCAGATATAGAAGGCATCATCTTTCATACTTGAGATTATCTTATCCAAACTTTCATCAAAGTCAACTATAAAAGACAGCGTTTTATAGTATTTCTCCTTCTCTTCTTCTGGAACTCCTTCAAAGAAAGATTTCAATGTTGGTGTCTTTTCGTACAACGGCACAATGGAGGCTAATATCTTTTTCTTTATAGTTTGGCCACCCAGGCTGCGCCTGTCTATCTCTTGGGTTGTCTTAACATAGTCATACGGACAAATCAAATCTCTAGGATCAATCCATTGCAGGGGCAAATAGGAAGTCTGTCCATAGGTCACAGTAGTATGATTATCACCATATGGCGGTGAAGAAACGAGCAAATCGAAACGCGTGTCTATCTCTATTGATTCCTTGGTGTTGCCCCAACGAATATCTGCTTCTGCGTTGCGACACTCTTCATTCAACTTAATCTCTTTTGCTAACTTGTCCCAGTAAAGAGCAACATCATCTATACCGCGATTTACTAAAATTGTGAACTCTTTAATAACATTAATATCACGTTTTTGAATATTCTCTTCGCTACGACGGTGTAGTTTGAACGTTGAAGTACGGTCATTGCTTCCTGTACGAATAACTTCAGACATAATTACCCACAGGAAGTAACGAATAAGTTGTGAATCCACTGCCTGTATTGCTCTTCTTATCCTGGATAGATCTATCTGAATATCAGGATTAAACCACTTATCAATATTTCTGAATGTAACCGCTACAGTTGTATCTTCATCTTTTGAAATTTTATCCAAGACTACTTTACAAACTTCCTTCAATTGATGTATATCGTACTTTTCAACCTTAGCTTTTGATAGCATCACGGCAAACGGATTAACATCTTGGCCATAAACATTAAAACCAAACTCCATACAAGACATCAACGATGTCCCAGAACCCATAAAAGGATCCATCGCCCATGCTCCTACAGGTAAACAATCTGCAACAGCCTTTATTACAGCATGTTGTGCGGCGGGCACCATCATTGCAGGATACATGAATAACCTGTGCAGATTCTCGCTTCTATCTGCACCCTTGCCGTTTAGTTCACCGCTCTCTTTGAGTGTCTGTAACTTTTGGTGTATTGCCTGCAATTGTTCCTCACTTACCATATTATTTGCTTGTAGCAGATACGGTGGCGATTATGTGGCTACCGAACTAACGTCTTGCAAAGATGGCTTTAGCCATAATGCGCTACAAAGGTACACATATTTCTTCAATTGGCATAACTTTAAGCCCCATATGGTTGCATTTTTAGGCAAAATTTGCTTAAATTACGCACGAAACGGCAAATCTATGCCTCATTCTCGATTAAAATTTGTACCTTTGCAACCAAAATATGAGGTTAGCTGCCAAATGGATTTGAATAGTCTGATAGCTGAATGTACTGCATACGACTTCAAGGTAATGCTTGAAGAGAAGAAACCTAAGAGTTGGTTGAAAAGCGTGAGTGCCTTCGCCAATGGCTTGGGTGGTTCTCTTTTCTTTGGCATAGATAATGATGGAATCGTCAAAGGACTTGATGATGTGCAGCATGTATGTGAGGCCATCAGTAGCAGGATTCGTGACTATATGGATCCCCTGCCAGAGGTGGAGATGATTCCGCATGATGTGGATGGCTTGCGCATCTTGCAACTCAAAGTCGACGCAGGGCATTACACACCATATTACTACGTTGGAGATGGCCAGCGCATTGCCTATGTCCGTGTAGGTGATGAGAGTCTTCCTGCTACGGCAGAACAGATGGTACGTTTGGTGCTGAAAGGTTCCAACAAAACTTTTGATTCCCTTCACACGGATTATAAGATCGAAGACTATTCCTTTACAATATTGGCGAACTCGTTCAAAGACCGCACCAAACAAGAATGGGACAAGAAATACCTTTTGTCGTTTGGGCTGGCAACAGGTACAGGGAACCTTACGAATGCAGGCGCACTGTTTGCCGATGATTGCCCACTCTGGCAATCCCGTCTTTACTGTACCCGATGGGATGGAAAGGAAAAGGGCGACGCCATCAACGATGCAGAGTTCACCGGCAATGTCCTCATGCTGCTTCGTGAAGCAATGAACTTTGTGAAGTCAAACACCAAGAGAGGCTGGGAGAAGTTGCCTGATGGTCGAAAGAACAAACCAGAGTATGCGGAACGTGCTGTTCTGGAAGCAATGGTAAACCATTTCATCCATCGTGACTACACAGTGATGGGTAGTGAAGTTCATCTTGACATTTACGATGACCGCCTCACTGTAACATCCCCAGGAGGGATGTATAATGGTTTACTGATACAGGATTTAGACATCGCAGACGTTTCTTCAGAAAGGCGCAATCCTATCCTTGCGAATGTGATGGCTCAGCTTGACTACATGGAGAAACGAGGTAGCGGACTCACACGTATCTGTAATGAGACCAAAGCCTTGGAAGGATATAAAGAAGAACTGAAGCCTGTGTTCAAATCCACTCCAACCCAATTTCAGACCATCATCTTTGCCTCTTCCGACACTCCGAATGTCGGAGACCATGACGGAGATATGTCGGAGACGAAACTCACTGAGCGTCAGCATCAAATACTCAATCTCATCAAAGAGTCTCCGACAATCACCGGCAAGCAAATGTCGGAGACTTTGTCGGTGAGTCAGCGCACAATAGAACGTGACCTTTCCGCCTTACAGAAGAGCGGAATTTTGAAGCATGAAGGCAAGGATAATGATGGGAAGTGGGTAATCCTTGATATTTTTTAGACTTTGTAATTCAATTTAGACAAATTAGTTTCGTTATGTATAAATCACCAAAATAACGCATAATAATATGAAGAGAATCCGTCAAGTAGAAATAAAAAAATTGTGGGGTATAAAAAATATAACATGTCCTCTCAAGGATGATGTTAATATCATAGTTGGTTCAAACGGATCGGGGAAAACCACGTTTCTGAATATTATCGAAGCTGTATTACAATGCGATATACCAGTATTGTGTTCAATTCAGTTTGAATCTGTGACTATTGTATTGGAAGAAAATAATAATAGCATTAGAGTCATTCAAACACCAGAAGATGATTCTATAAACTTTATGTATATTTTCAACGACACAGATGAATACACCTTCTCTTCTAATGACTCTGGAAGAAGAACAAAAGCTTCGATTTATTTTCAGAACACACTATCGACAATTCGTCAGCGACTTGAAAATGTTGTAAAAGTCGCTTGGCTGTCTGTAAATAGATACAATCCAATAAATGGAAGAGAAGATTATAGAGAGTCTGTTGAAGATAATTTCGTAAATTTGAAACTTCGTAGATTAATGCATGACCTTCTCGTATATAGACTTAGACTTGAGGGTATAGTTAATGAACTGTCTAACCAACAAAACCAAGAAGTTTTTTCTTTGCTATTGTATAATAGTCAATATGATAATTATAATCCTCAACATATTCAAGAGTATCGAAACCTGGACACCAAGAGTATTCAAACTGCCTTGTTTAGGATATTTCATCAGCTTGGTATATCATCAGAAAAAAAAGAAGATATAATAGGACATATAAATGCTATGTCTGCTGCTGTACAAAAAGTCCTTGACCATGAGAATCTTTTGTTAAATGATATTTTTCCTCTTTCTTTGGTCAACAGAACTCTTTCTTTAATTGATATTTCCAAGAAATATACTTCTCAAAAAGACAATGTTCTTGAGCCTGTATCAAAATATCTTAAGTGTCTTCAACGATTTATGAATGAAAAGGATTTTTCTTTCTCCGAGAAAACCGGAAATTTAAACATCCAACTCAAACCAATAAAAAATAATAATGAAGGAGAATTCTTTGAACGTAATATAGAAATACAACACTATTCGTTATCTTCTGGAGAAAAGCAATTGTTGATTCTTCTTACTCAGACTTTATTGCAAGAAAAGCAGCCATATGTATTTATTGCAGATGAACCTGAGTTATCCTTGCATATAGAGTGGCAGCATAAGATAATTGGAGCCATAAAAGAACTAAATCCTAATGCTCAGATTATAGTCGCTACACATTCTCCAGAAATAGCAGGACTGTGGAAATCCAATATTACGAACTTACATAACGTTACAGAATATGGCGGCTAACACCTTAGTTTATTCTGAATCAGCATTGAGAGTAAAAGCTGCATTCTATAACAAAAAAGCTATGGTTTATGTGGAAGGAACTGATGATATAATATTTTGGGAGCAGTTTTTTGACAAGAACGTATATAAAGTTGAGGATGTTGGAGGATGTGGAAACTTTAAGTCATACATACAACGCCTTAATAATGGAGAAAAAAGTTTTATCATAGCTGGAGATTTGGACTATTCTCTATATATGCCCTCTACTTGTAATTCTTCACTTTATATAACCACATATAGCCATTCAATTGAAAATGTAATGTATTGTCCCCATAATATTAATCATGCAGTTCAAAGATTGGCAAGGGATAGTCGGATTGACAGTATTAATGAAATTGAGTCTTTTTATGATAGATTTGTAAGCAATGTAGACAAGTTGCTAATTTTAGATGTTGCTAATAATATTTTTAACAAGGGCGTCAAAATTTTTGGAGACTCATGCTATAGGTTCTTGGACCAGAAGAATTTGCCCGAGGTCGATTCCAATAAAGTTACAAACTTTTATAATCAAAATGTAAAGTGTTTCGAAGAAAAAGAGATTAACCATGTAAAGGATGTTCTTCAATCTGAACATAGATCAAAAAGACTATTGATTAAGGGACATTTCTTGACAGAAGCTGTTCGTTTATGGATAAATAAACGAGTTTCTGCTGTAAGCACTAAGAATCCCCAGCTCAATGATGATGCTCTTTATGAGGCATTAGTTACATGCCATGACATCTGTACCCCAATATGCCAAGAAAGAAAACATATTTTTGATCAGATAAAAGAAGCGGAAAAGGAAATAGTGTTTGTATGACTAATCTAATCCACTATAGAAATTACGAACTAGGGTATTGTCACCTCTGCCTAATTAAACATATGCTTACGAACTGTATAGCTATTTCATTACACACTTTTCCACATTTTTGTGTTTTATAAAAGTTAAAAACGTTAATTCTTCATCTTTTTCACTCTGCTCAGAATCCACGTCGGCACTTTTCTACCGTTATAAGTGCAAGTCGTTGATATAAAACGACTTGCAAAAACCAAGGTTGAATTTTCTCTATATTTTAGGCTAAAAGGGATAATCTCCTTTGGCGAAACCGCCGTCTTCGGGCTTCAAGGAGTCGAAGGAAGTTTCCTCTTGCGGCAAGGCGGGTGCGTCGTTCATCTTGGAAGATGTGACAAGTTCGCCGTCCATGGACGAGTCCATGCCGCCCGAACCATAGTCCATGAAACGGGCGTATTGGGGCACGAAGCGCAAACGGACATCTCCGACCGCTCCGTTACGATGCTTGGCAATAATAATCTCGGCTACGCCTTTGAGGTCATTTCCGTAGGCGTCCTTGTAGATTTTATAGTATTCGGGACGATGTATGAAACAAACCATGTCGGCATCCTGTTCGATGGCTCCCGATTCGCGCAAGTCGCTGAGTTGCGGACGCTTGCTGTCGGATGTGTTTTCGTTGTTGCCCACACGTTGCTCTACAGAACGGTTCAGCTGGGAGAGGGCGATGATGGGGATGTTGAGTTCCTTTGCCAGTCCTTTCAAGGAACGCGAAATGGTGCTGACTTCTTCCTGGCGCGACCCGTAGGACATTCCGCTGGCATTCATCAGCTGCAGGTAGTCGATGATGATGACTTTCACGCCGTAGTCGCGTACCAGGCGACGTGCCTTGGTGCGAAGTTCAAAGACGGAGAGTGAAGGAGTGTCGTCGATATAGAAAGGCGCGTGGAGCAGTTCAGTAATCTTCGTGTCGAGCTGTTCCCATTCGTAGGGAGCCAGCTGTCCGCTTTTGATTTTCTCGCCGGTAATCTCGCAGACGTTCACAATCAGGCGGTTTACCAGCTGCACATTAGACATTTCGAGCGAGAACATTGCTACGGGAATCTTCTGATCAACGGTCATGTTCCTGGCCATGGAGAGCACAAACGCCGTCTTACCCATGGCCGGACGGGCAGCAATAATGATGAGGTCGGAATTTTGCCAGCCGTTGGTTATCTTGTCAAGTTTGCCAAAGCCAGAACTCAAGCCCGAAAGCCCGTCTTCACGTGCCGCAGCCTTCTTCAGCAACTCGTATGCCTCGTTGATGACGGGGTCAATCTGCGTGAAGTCCTTCTTCATGTTCGACTTGGAGAGTTCAAACAGCTCGCCTTCTGCCTGCTGCATCAGCTCTTCGATGTCTTGTGCCTCGTCGAAAGCCTTCCGCTGGATGTTGCTGGTATAAGTGATGAGTTCGCGGGCAAGAGATTTCTGCGCTATGATGCGTGCATGAAATTCTATGTGAGCCGAACTCAACACCTTGCGGCTCAGTTCGGTAATGGCTACAGGTCCGCCCACGAAATCCAGGTCGCCTGAGCGGCGCAGCTGGTCGGTTACAGTCAGGATATCCACAGGATGGTTTTCGGCAGCCAGCGACTGGATGGCAGCAAAAATCTTCTGATGCTTCGTGTCGTAGAAAGACTGGGGCTTCAGGTAGTCGGAAATCATTCCAAAGGCGTCGCGCTCAATCAGACAAGCGCCAATGACAGCCTCTTCCAGCTCAAGAGCCTGGGGCTGCAAACGTCCTTGTTCGCTTAATGCGGGGACAGTATTTTGGTTAGATTGTCGGGAAGTTCTTCTTCTATTGGTTTCTGGCATAAGTGCGAGATCTGAATGAATAAAAACGTTGCAAAAATACACTTTTTCCCCCATTCAGAACGAGAGAAACCAGGAAAAGTTATCAGAAAGTTATCAACAAAAGCGGGAAAAAATGTTGATAAATCATCAAGAAAGCCGGAATACGAGTACAGCCCAGTTGTTCTTGGAAAGCTGTTCAACCAGCTGTAGTCCAAGCGAATGTGCTGCAAGAATGATGCTGTTGGCGTCTTCGGTATAGAAGCCAGAAGTTATCAACATGCCCCCTTGTTGCAAATGCTGCACATAGAGGGGCAGGTCGCGAAGAATAATGTTTTTGTGGATATTGGCGACAATCGTGGAGAACATTCCGCTGATGGCTGAGGCGTCGCCATGAATGGCCGTAAGGTTGGAAAACTGGTTCAGGGCAAAGTTCTCTTTCGTGTTCGCCACGCTCAGGTCGTCAATGTCGATGGCGACCACATGGGTGGCACCTTGCTTTGCCATGGCTATGCCCAGCACGCCTGTTCCACAGCCCATGTCGAGGACACGTTGGCCGGAGAAATCTTGCCGGCAAAGATAGTCCACAAGCTGGTATGTGGTCTCGTGGCTGCCCGAACCGAAAGCTCCTTGCGGATGGAGGCGGATGGCGAAGTCGCGTTCCAGGACAGGGTCGAAGCTGTTCTGTTCCCACTCCTTGTTCCAGTCCTGGCTCTCGATGTCTTCTACATTATATATAATATAGAGTCCTGGGATGAAGAAATCGGCGACCACTTGCTGCACGTCTGCTTCATTGTAGTTGCAGGCTGGGATGTATGCCTTCAGGCCGTCGTCGGTCGTTTCAAACGTGTCGAAGCCCACTTCGCCGAGCATGGCAGAAAGCACATCGGCGGCTTCTTCGGTCATGGGCTGAATCTGAAAATTTACTACCTTGTAGTCCATCTTGTGTCTAATCTTGTTTCTGTTGTCCCAGGGTCAGCTTCACCAGGTCGTCGTAGCTGCCGTTGAAGACGTTCACGTCCACGTAGCCACGGATGCCGTCGATCTTGCCCGCGTCGGTATGCTGCCAGAAGTGCCAGTTGCCCTTGTAGGTCAAGGTGTCCACGTAGTAATGGGCAATCCAGTAGGGATAGCGGTCGAAGTCCTTGGTGTTTAGATAGGAAGTTTTGAATTTGTAGGACGTGTAGAGAATGGGCGTGACGCCAAAGTGCCTCTCCACCATGTTCATCCAGACGAGGACCTCGGCGCGCAGCTTCTGGGGCGACAGGTCGCCTATGGCCTCCACGTCGAGCACAGGCGGCAGGTCTTCGCCCTCAAGCTGCACAAATTTGCAGAAGAACTTGGCCTGGTCTCGGGCTGGGGTCTTGGTGCTGAAGAAGTGGTATGCGCCTCGGACGATATTGTTCCTGCGGGCATTCCAGAAGTTCTGGTTGAAGTTTTCGTCAATAAGGCTGATTCCCTCGGTAGCCTTGACGAAGATGAAGCTAAGGGGTACGCCTTGCAATTGAGCCTTGCGCAGGCGTTCCCAGTCTATCTCGCCCTGGTAGTGGCTCACGTCGATGCCGCGGACTTTTCCCTCGGGATAGGTGACGGAGCCGTAGAGGGCTTTCCAGCGGAACGAATAGGGGGAGACAAAGGTGCGATAAAAGAAAGCAACATAGATGAGGACTACCACGGTGAGTAGTCCCCAAAGCAGGAAAGAAGGAATGCGGCGGAACGGATTCCTGCTATTGCGGCTCCGTTTCGTCGCTTTCCTCCTTATCGTTTGTTTCTTTTTCGCCTGAACCATTATTTAATTCTGTTCCAGCTGCAAAGTCTTGGTAGGCTGGTCGCAAACCTCTGTGGGTCCCCAGTACTGGATAGGACCAGGATAGACGTATGCGGTCTGCTTGGCCCACTCCTCACGCTTTGAGGCGAAGAACTTGAAGGGTGCTCCGTCGAGCTCCACGAGTGCCTTGCGGATGACGGGCTTCATCTTGCCGTTGCGCTTCTCCAGGTTCATCATCATCGTGATGGGCACGCCGCCGGCAATCCATTCGGCAGCAGGCTTGGTGGTGTTCTTGATAATGGACATGTAGCCAGTCTTACCGTTGGCGATGAGGCGGCTGGCGTTGTAGCCTAGCGAGTAGCAGTAGTCAGCATCGTAGTTTGACGGAGCGGCACAACGGCCTTCGTAGCCGAAGAAGTGGTGCTGAGTGCCGAATTTGCCCACATACTTGCCTTCCTTCTTCCATTGGTCGAGTTTGGCAGAAACCATAGTGGAGAGCAGCTTTTCGGTCTCGATGAGCGACACCTGAACGTTTCCATGCGGGTCGCGGTCGAGTGCCAGCTGGCGTGCCACGCTGGTGGGCAGGGAGTTGAACACTTCGCGGTTCTCCTTGGAGAGGTGCTGCTTCACGAAGTCAATCTGTTCACTACGGCCCAGGTTCTGAGCCTCAGGTGTAGCCAAGATGTCGTTGAGCTGGGCGATGAGCTTCTTGATGGCGGGGATGAACTCGATGAGTCCTTCCGGAATGAGGACCGTACCAAAGTTGTTACCTTCAGCCGCACGTGCGGCTACGGCTTCTGCGATGTAAGTCACCACGTCGTCGAGGCTCATGGCCTTGGCTTCCACTTCCTCGCTGATGAGGCAGATGTTGGGCTGGCATTGGAGGGCGCACTCCAGGGCGATGTGGCTGGCGGAACGGCCCATCAGCTTGATGAAGTGCCAATACTTGCGGGCCGAGTTGCAGTCGCGCTGGATGTTACCGATGAGTTCGGAGTAAGTCTTGCAGGCTGTATCGAAGCCGAAGCTGGTCTCGATCTGCTCGTTCTTCAGGTCGCCGTCGATGGTCTTGGGGCAGCCGATGACCTGCACGCCGTATTTCTTGGCGGCATAGTATTCGGCCAGGACGCAAGCATTAGTGTTCGAATCGTCGCCACCGATGATGACCAGCGCCTTGATGCCCAGTTCGCGCAGAATCTGGATGCCCTTTTCAAACTGGTCATTTTCTTCGAGCTTTGTACGACCGGAACCGATGATGTCGAAACCGCCCGTGTTGCGATACTGGTCCATCAGTTCGGGGGTAATCTCCATGTATTTATGGTCAACCAGACCGCCTGGGCCCAGGATGAAGCCGTAGAGCTTGTTGGCAGGATTGAGCGACTTCACGCCGTCGAACAGGCCCGAAATGACGTTGTGTCCGCCTGGAGCCTGACCGCCAGAGAGGATGATGCCCACGTTGAAGGGTTCCAACTTTGGCTGCTCGCCAGGTTCGAAGGTGATTACGGGCATACCGTAAGTGTTGGGGAACAATTCTTTGATTTCGGCCTGATTGCCGACAGACTGTGTTGGCTCACCCTCCACGGCTACCACGGGCCCTTGCAGAGCCTTTGGCAGCTTAGGCTGATAAGCAGCACGAGCTTTCTGTAAATTTGAAATTTCCATTAGATGTTTTTTATTAATAATGTAATAGGGGTTTCTAAAAATTATAGGGACTATAGGAGCTATAGGGACTATAAAAAAACTATAAAAAGCCTACTCCCTGGCAGCTTTCACATAGCCAAGGGCTTCGCGGCACTTGTCGGTAACATACTGCCAGTCGCCTGCCTTCACCTTGTCACTGGGGAAGAGCTTCGAACCCATGCCGACGCAGAAGACGCCTGCCTTGAACCAGCCCTTCAGGTTTTCGGCCTCGGGAGCCACGCCGCCCGTCACCATGATCTTCGACCAGGGCATCGGAGCCTTCAGACCCTTCACCATGTTGGGACCAACGACATCGCCTGGGAACACCTTCGTCAGGTCACAGCCCAGCTCCTGAGCCTTGCCAATCTCGCTTACGGTCATGCAGCCTGGGCAGTATGGCACCAGGCGACGGTTGCATACGGGGGCAATTTCGGGGTTGAACAGCGGACCCACCACGAAGTTGGCACCCAGCTGCAGGTAGAGGGCTGCCGTGGGGGCATCCACCACAGATCCGATGCCCAGCGCCAGTTCGGGACATTCCTTGTCGGCCCACTTCACCAGTTCGCCAAAAATCTCGTGGGCAAAGTCGCCACGGTTTGTAAACTCAAAGGCGCGGACGCCGCCCTCGTAGCAGGCTTTCACTACGTTCTTGCACACGTCCAGGTCCTTGTGGTAGAACACAGGCACCATGCCCGTGTCGCCAATCTTCTTCAGAACGGCTATCTTATCAAATTTTGCCATATTTATTTGGGGATTTTTGAGATTTCACTTATCGTTGCACACGTCCGTTGGCGGCTCCGCCTGCGAGGGCTTCCACTTCCTCCACGCTGACCAGGTTGAAGTCGCCGTTGATGGTATGCTTCAGGGCGCTTGCTGCCACGGCAAACTCCAGCGCCTCGCCCTGGGTCGGCTTGGTGAGCAGTCCGTGGATAAGGCCGCCCGAGAACGAGTCGCCGCCGCCGATGCGGTCGATAATGGGGTTCACGTCGTAACGCTTGCTCTGGTAGAACTCCTTGCCGTCGTAGATGAGTGCCTTCCAGCCGTTGTGGGTGGCTGAGAACGACTCGCGCAGGGTCGATACCACGTATTCGAAGCCGAACTGGTCTTTCATCTGGCGGAAGATGCCCTCATAGCCGGCAGCATTCGTTTCGCCGCCTTCCACGTCGGCATCGGGCTTGAAGCCCAGGCAAAGCTCGGCATCCTCTTCGTTGCCGATGCACACGTCCACATATTGCATCAGGGGGCGCATGATGCTGATGGCCTTCTCGCTGGTCCAGAGCTTCTTGCGGAAGTTCAGGTCCACGCTCACCTTCACGCCATGCTTCTTAGCGGCGATGCAGGCCTGGCGCAAGCATTCGGCGCTCTGGTCGCTGATGGCGGGTGTGATGCCACTCCAATGGAACCAGTCGGCTCCCTCGAAGATGGCGTCGAAGTCGAAGTCCTCGGGCTTAGCCTCGGCGATGGCAGAGTGTGCGCGGTCATAAATCACCTTCGAGGGGCGCATCGAGGCACCCGTCTCGGCGTAGTACAGGCCGATGCGGTCGCCTCCGCGGGCGATGAACTGGGTATTCACGCCGTAGCGGCGGAGGGCGTTAACGGCTATCTGCCCGATCTCGTGCTTGGGCAACTTGCTCACGAAATAGCAGTCGTGGCCGTAGTTGGCGCAGCTGATGGCCACGTTGGCTTCGCCGCCGCCAGGAATGATGCGGAAACTCTCGGCCTGGATGAATCGGTCGTTACCTTCTGGAGAGAGGCGAAGCATGATTTCGCCCATTGTTACAATTTTTGCCATGATTCTGTAATGTTTTTTCTAAGTTAAAGTTAATTATTTAAGTCAGTTGAATGTTTTCTTGACAAGGCTTTCTGCATTAAATATCGTGCAAAATTAAGAAAAATTGCCGAGATTCGCACACTTTTCCGCGCGTTTTTTTAGAAAATCGCCGTTTTTAACAAGTTTTTTCTATTAACTTGCTTATTCAGAAAACAAAAATGCTTAACTTTGCACGCTTTTTCGCGCAAAGTGTGTGCGCTTACAGCTATTTTAAGATAAGATAATTTAGGCATTTTAAGGTATAAAGAGAAGAGATATGGAAGTTCAGCCCAAAGTCCGCATCAAGGACATCGCCGAAATGGCAGGCGTATCCGTTGGCACCGTGGACCGTGTCATTCACGGGCGCACCAACGTTTCACGAAAATCCTACGAAAAGGTGCAACGTGTACTCAACGAGATTAACTACGTGCCCAACCACTACGCGTCGGCCCTGGCCAGCAATAAGGTGCACGAGTTTGCAGCCATCCTGCCCATGCACGAAGTGGACAGCTACTGGGCACGGGTGGAAAAGGGATTGTACGACGGCGTGAGAAAGTTCAACGATTTCAAAATCAGCTTCAAGGTGTTCAGCTACGACCCCTTCAACGACGAATCCTTCAAGACCGTCTGCGACGAACTCATCCAGTCCAAGCCAGACGCCGTCATCATCGGCCCCATCTTCAACCACAACATCATGAAGAACTTCGTGGACCGTCTCTCCCAAGCCGAAATACCCTATGCTCTGCTCGACTCCAACTGGCCTGAATTCCAGCCTGTCACCTTCTACGGACAAGACTCCCTGAAGAGCGGCGAGTTTTCGGGACGCATCATGCACATGGCTACGGGCGGCGGCAAGAGCAAGATAGCCCTCTTCCGCGTGATGGGCGAAGGCCGCGTGGCCAGCCGCCAGCAGATGAACCGCGAGGTGGGCTTCCGCAACTACATGAAGGCCCATTGCCCCAAATGCCAGATTCTCGACGTGAACCTCTACGCCTACGACAAGGAGGGCATGAAGGAAATCCTCTCCGACTTCTTCACGCAGCACCCCGACGTGCTCTTTGCCCTCTCGTTCAACTCCAGCATCCACCTCGTGGGCAACTTCCTGCGTACCGAAATGCCCGACCATCCGCACGTGACGCTCCTGGGCTACGACGCGGTCGATGCCAACGTGCGATGCGTAAAGGACGGCATGGTGGATTTCCTCGTGGCGCAGCATCCCCACGACCAGGGACTCAACTGCTTCCGCACGATGTTCAACGCCTGCGTACTCCACATCAAGCAAAAACGCGACCACTACGTAAGCATCGAACTGCTCACTCGCGAGAATATTGATTTCTATACGGATTAGGGACGGATTTTTAGGACTACGAATTAGACGATTCTTTAAAACAATAGATTGGACGGATTAAACAGATTTGGGAATCATAGTAGATTCTCAATCAGCATGTTTAATCCGTCCAATTCGTCTAATCCGTTCAATTCGTTCAATTCGTTCAATCCGTAGTCCTAAACAATTCGTCGTCTTAAAAAATTCGTCGTCCTGTCAACTGCTGAAACACATTAAAAGCCCCATCCTTGTCAGCCAGCACCTCTTTCTTGCAAGCATTCACAGCCTGATAGCTGACTGTCTGGAACCTGTGCCCCTCCGCCGACAGATAAATCTCGTTGAAATATTTCACAGCCTACGCCTCCAGCTTGTACGGAATATCAACCAGCTGGAAAAACATCTGCACGTATCTGGCAGGCATCTTGGTGCGACGGTACTTGGCGGGAATCAGATCGTCGAAATGCAGGATGATGTTCCGGCACCTGTGCACACGATCCTCGTTTTCGCCAAAGAGAGCCACCTCCGTCGGGGTGATGCCCGTCCCCTTGCTCGATTCGATTACCTGCTTCACGATGAGGTGCTCCACCTCCAGCTTCTGCCTGTAGCTGGTCACCTCCACGGCCATGCGCTCTAGCTGACGCTCGTCGCAGTTCTTGTATCTAATGGCATATAGAAAGCGCTCCGCGTTGAACTTGGAAACCGCCGCGAGTATCTGGTCAAAACCATCTTCGGGGGCGTATATTGTAGCCTTGTAATACATGTCTTTCAAAAATTGTCTGTAAAATTACAAAACCGAAACATTTGGTAGTTTCAGGAAAAAAGTCGTAACTTTACCGCAAAATCTTTAACTAACTAATCATTTTTTACAGCATGAAAACTTTAACTACCCTCCTCCTCGCCCTGGTCATGACCGCCATCGGGCAGGCAAAATTGCCGGCAGAGACCGACTCCATCAGCGAGCAGAACCCGCTGGACGCTACCCAGTACATCAATAACCCCGACTTCGAGGTGAACAGCACCAACGGCTGGGATGTCAGCAACATGCAGTCGCAGACAAACTCGTCGTTCACGAAGAAACATGGCGGCACGTATGTGGAGAAATGGACCTCGCAGGGAAACGCCGTGGGCAACGGAAGCGTCAGCCAGCTGCTGAAAGGGCTGCCACTCGGACTGTACCGCCTCACCGTGGCCGCG
This sequence comes from uncultured Bacteroidales bacterium, assembly GCA_902802265.1. Taxonomy (GTDB): domain Bacteria; phylum Bacteroidota; class Bacteroidia; order Bacteroidales; family Bacteroidaceae; genus Minthosoma. Next base: position 21,646 of record CADCLN010000010.1, read on the forward strand.
CAGAACCTGTCGCAGAACAACACCACAAAGCGCAACAGGGGAGCCAGCATCTATGCGGGCGAAGCGCAGACCCCAGTCTATACGCCCAAAGACTATAGCGTGGACTTCATTTGCATCAGCGGACAGGTGGAAATCGGATTCCTGGCCGTAAGCGCACAAGGCAACTGGATTGCCGTGGACAACTTCCGCCTCTACCAGATTGGCCAGGTGAGCGACTCCATCGTCCGCCAGACGCTCAGCAACTTGGTGGACGAAGCCAACCGGCTGCTGCAAAGCAAGATATCCACCAACACCTACCAGCCGCTCCGGGAAAAAACCTACGCCGCCAACCGCTACCTGGAAAGCGACTCTGTGGAGTATAGCCCCGACATCGCCTACGAACTGCAGGAAGCCATCGCCGCCGCCAAGGTGAGCGAGAGCGAATACATCACGCTGTCCGACAAGGTCGCCTCGACACAAGCCGTTTACGACCCCGAAAAACAAGGAGCCGACGACCTGCTTGCCGTCATCGACCAGGCCTTGGAACTGATGAGTAGCGGCGAACTGACAAGCGAAAACCTCGCCACCACCCTCCTCGCCCTGGACAAGGCCATACTCGCCTTCCAGCTGGCCAACGCCACACCAGGCACAGGTACAGCACCACAGGTGTCCTACACGAACCACTACGTGGCCACAGGGTCCACCCAGGCCCTCGTGCGAGCCACCTCAAGCGGCGCCAACGTCCTGGAGCGAGGCGTATGCTGGAGCACAAGCCACAACCCCACCGTACTGGACGAGCGCACCACCAAGTCGTTCTCCCTCAACGGCACCATCTACCACATCAAGGGCCTACAGCCCGCCACCGTCTATTACGTGCGGCCCTACATCATGAACAAGACCTACACCGTGGCCTACGGCGACGAGGTGAAAATCGTCACACACCCCAAAGGCACCTGCACAGGATCGTGGAACGAAGGCGCCCCCACCGAGGAAGCTAACGCACGATGCCGCAACGCCATCAAGGAGACCATCGAATACTTCAACGAATGGACAGGCATCCGAGGCTTCCACCTCACCGGCAACTACGGAGCCGGCACCCAGACCGCCGACTGCTCCTACGGCGGATGGATGCGCATCGGACCCAACGCCGGCAACCAGGCCATCGGAACCGTCCTGCACGAAACAGGACACGGCGTGGGCGTGGGCACACAAGACCGATGGTGGGACACCAACGTGCACGACTGGGTGTGGAAAGGACGCGAAACCACCGACGTCTATCATTTCCTCGAAAACCAATACAACAACCCCGACTACGTCTTCGTGGGCGACCGCCAACACGGATGGGGACAAAACGCCTCCTACGACTGGCTCGTGAACGGAGCCGACAAGGACAAACACCAGGAACTGCAATACATCGGCGGCATGTGCATCCTCCACGGACTCTTCATCGACGGACTCTGCCCCACCAGCAACGACCTCAACGGCATCTCCGGCTACACCTACAACTTCGACGACTCCACAAAATACTACCTCATGAACAAGGACGCAGAACGCGGACTGGGCAACGGACTGCTCTTCCAGCGCAACAACAGCTCCGTAAGCTGGAAACCCCTCCTACAGAACGAACAGGTGAGCGACTCCGCAGCCTGGTACATCGAATTCAACGCCCAGCGAGGCTACTACCTCTTCCGCAACGCCCTCACAGGCCGATACCTCACCCACTCAGCCACAGGCTCCATGGTGACGATGAAAAGCACCAAGTCGCCCAGCACAACCGAACTCTTCCAGCTGATGCCCGACCGAACCGACGTGACACTCTCCGGCAACGACACCCAGCTCACCACCCACGGATACTGGTTCACATGGGTCGGCACCGGAACCGACAACAAACCCATCAACAAAGCCATGGGCGCCAACGTCTTCGGTTCGCGCACAGGCTACGGCAGCATCCCACAGGTAGCCTTCGACTATAGCGACAACGCCACCCAGCAACAATGGATCATCATCAGCCAAAACGAACTGGAAACCTACCAGAAAATCCTGGGCGTGGAACACCACGAACCCGAAACCAAGAAGGGCGACCTCGACGGCGACGGCAAACTGACCGTGGAGGACATCGTCCTGCTTATCGAGATATACCTCAACCCCACATCCGAACCCGTTGAACCCATCAACGACATCGACGGCGACGGACAACTCTCCGTAAACGACATCGCACAACTCATCGAACTCTACCTGAACGAAAACGGCGAACCACAAAACGGCGAAGAAGAATAACACCACGACATGAAACGAACATTAACGATACTGGCGGCCTGCACACTCATCTGCACAACACCCTTCGCCAAAAAGAAAGAACCCGCCAAAGACCTGTGGCCCGACGGGACCGAAATCAGCCCCTGGTTCAAAGACACCACCCGCGTGGACATCCGCCGGCTGGGCAAAACCTACCGAGTGACCGACTACGGCGTGGTGAACGACGGACGTATCCACACCCAGGAAATGCAAAACCTGATTGACCGCGCAGCCCAGGACGGCGGAGGCGTCATTCTCGTGCCCGAAGGGACATATCTGACGGGAGCCATCTTCTTCAAGCAAGGCGTGCACCTGCACCTGCTGAAAGGAGCCACCCTCCAGGGCAGCAACGACCCCAGCGACTACCCCATCGTGCAGACACGCATCGAGGGCGAAACCTGCCAATACTACTCCGCACTCGTCAACGCCGACCACCTCGACGGCTTCACCATATCGGGTGAAGGAACCATCGACGGCAACGGCTACACCTTCTGGAAACACTTCTGGGAACGGCGCTCGTGGAACCCCAAATGCACGAACAAGGACGAACAACGCCCCCGACTGGTCTATGTATCCAACTCGAAAAACGTGCAGATTGAAGGCATCCACCTGCAGAACTCCCCCTTCTGGACCACACATATTTATAATTGCGAAAACGTGAAACTCCTGCGCCTGCACATCTACTCGCCCGCCAAGCCCGTCAAAGCCCCATCCACAGACGCCATCGACCTGGACGTGGCCAAAAACATCCTGGTGAAAGACTGCTACATGTCGGTCAACGACGACGCCGTAGCCATCAAGGGCGGCAAGGGACCCTACGCCGACGCCTTCCGCACCAGATATGAAGGCGTGGACCTCTCGAAATTCCCCGAAATGCAAGGCGACGGAGCCAACGAGAACATCCTCATCGAGGACTGTGTGTACGGCTTCTGCCACGGCTGCCTCACACTCGGATCGGAAAGCGTCTTCGACCACAACATCGTGCTCAGGCGCATCCGCGTGGACGAGGCCAACAACTTGCTCTGGCTGAAAATGCGCCCCGACACCCCACAACGCTACGAATACGTCCGCGTAGAGGACATCACGGGCAACGGCAAAAACTTCATCTACATCGCCCCGTGGACCCAGTTCTACGACCTAAAAGGACGGCAGGACACACCCATGTCATACTCCGACCACATCACCATGCGCAACATCCAGTTCGACTGCAATACCTTCTTCAACGTGACCGCTCGGCCCGACCAGTACCGACTGACAAACTTCACGTTTGAAAACATCAACGTGACGGCTCTCAAGCCCGACTTTCATGCAGAATATGTGGAGAATTTCACCATAAAGAATGTTTCTGCAACAAAAAAATAACACTTTTCTTTGCCAAATCACCAAATTACCCTAATTTTGCAAAAAGTTATCAAAATATACGCACTATGACAATCAACATTATCGAAGAAAATGGTGGTGTGACCGGCATCCTCGACGGCCGCCTCGACACGGCTGCCGTAGCCGAGTTCACCCAGGACATGAAACCTCTGTTTGACAACGCAGACAAGCACATCGTGCTCGACTGCGAAAAGATGTCGTTCATCAGCAGCTCCGGACTCCGACTATTCCTGAGCCTGCGCAAATCAACCCTGGAAATGGGCGGCGACGTGACCATCCGAAACGTTTTACCTGCCGTTAAGCAAGTGTTCACGATTACAGGATTCTATTCGCTCTTCAACTTTCAATAAACCGTAACACAACAGCAAAAGGGGCTAGGCAAGACGATACCGGAAAACCGCGAGAGAGATAACAACCATACGGACGCCTGCCTCCCCTTTTTTTACTTAAACCCGAAGCCTTTATCATGGAAAAACAGCTGACACTCATCAACAAAACAGAACAGATAACCATACTGGCTGACTTTGTCAACGAAATATGCGAAGAGCTCCATCTCGACATGATGCTCAGCTTCAACCTCAACCTGGTCCTTGAAGAAGCTGTCACCAACGTCATCATGTATGCCTATCCGCAAGACGAAGAGCACACCATGACACTCAAGGCCTGGACAGAAGACAGCAAACTGACCTTCCAACTGAGCGACCAGGGAAAACCCTTCAACCCCATCAAGGAGGCACCCCAGGTGGACACCACCCTCTCGGCCGAAGAAAGAGACATCGGCGGACTGGGCATTTTCCTCATCCAGCAAATGATGGACGAAGTGGAATACGAGTACAAGGACAACTCCAACGTGCTCACGATGAAAAAAAATATTAACCCATAAAAAACGACCATTCACATGAAAACAGTTTATATCGACGGTCCCCTCGACGCCGTTCACCTCGACGAAGTGAAGGAAAAAATTGCAGAGGCAAACCCACACCTGGGAGATGTCATCACCCTCGACTGCACAGACATGTCCTACATCTGCAGCTCCGGCCTGAGAGTATTCCTGCAAATGCACAAGGACGTGACGGCCGCAGGCGGCAAACTCATCATCAAGGGACTGCAACCGCTTGTGAAAAACGTCTTCAACATGACAGGCTTCTCCAACGTGTTCAACCTGGAAGACTAACACCCTGGAAACTTTTGTAGAGAACAGAAGGAAAGAGAGATGCATTTATTCCATCTGAACATATTTGTTTGGATCACCATCGCCATCATCATCGCCAAAGTGACCATCATGCTGCGTGGAAAAATCTCAGGCGACATGCTGGCCTTGGGCATTATCGCCACCCTGCTGCTCACACACACCCTCAGCCAGGAACAAGCCCTATCATGCTTCAGTTCGTCCACAGTCGTGCTTGTGGGCGTACTTTTTGTATTGGGTGCCGGACTGGTACACGCCGGAGTGGTCCATTGGCTGTCACGAAACCTGGGAACACCCAAAAACCTGAGCCAATCCATCCTGAGCCTGATGCTGCCCGTAGCCGCCATGAGCGCATTTCTCAACAGCTACACCATCATCGCCCTGTTCATCAACGTCGTGAAAGTATGGGGAAAGAAAATCAACATTCCCCCCTCCAAACTGCTCATTCCCCTCAGCTACGCCTCCACCCTTGGCGGCATCTGCACCATCATCGGCACACCCGCCAACCTGCTCGTGGCAGAATTCTACCAGGAAGACACCCACAAGACCCTTGGATTCTTCGCCCCCCTCATCCCAGGAATAATCTGCGCCGCCGTCGGCATCCTCGCCACCATCCTGATGCGCCGATGGCTGCCCACACGCAAAACCCCAGAGGAATCCTTCGAAAGCAGCAAAAACTATACGGTAGAACTGCTAGTGCCCACCGAATGCAACTGCGTGGGCATGACGGTAGAAGAAGCAAAACTGCTGAACGTGACCGGCGGACACCTGATTGAAATTGTACGCTTCGACCGCGAAATCATCAGCCCCGTCCCAGCCGACGAATTCATCCTCGGCGGCGACCATCTGGTCTATTCCGGCAAAATCGAAGACATCCTGCAACTACGCATCACCCACGGACTGGTCAACGCCACACACCATGTGTTCAGCGTGAACGAACTGGACAAAAACCGCAAATTGCAGATGGCCAACGTCAACATGGGGTCCCACCTCGTGGGAGAATGCATGGCAAAGAGCGACTTCGAGGCAACCCACGGAGTGGTGCTCATCGCCGTAGCCCGCGAAGGTGAACGCATCAACGAGATTCCGCGCGAAACCGTCATCCATGCCGGCGACACCCTCCTGTTCGAAGGCGCAAAAATGAACCCCAGCGACTTCGACGGCGAACTCCACTTCTTCGACCAGATAGCCCTGCCGCAACAAGGGTCCCGCACCTACATCAGCCTGCTGATACTCCTTGCTATGGTAGCACTCTCGGCCCTCGGCGTGATACCCCTGCTCCATAGCGCCCTGCTGGCTGCCATCGCCATGCTCCTGACCCATTGCTGCTCCATAGAACAGATGCAACGATCCATCAACTGGAAACTCATCATGGTCTTTGCCGGCAGCGTCTGCCTGGGTAAAGCCATCGAGGTGACAGGACTCTCCCACATGCTGGGCGAAGCCGTCGCCAACGTGTCCGGCACACACCCCTTGCTCGCCCTCATCATCATCTGCATGTTCGCCACCATCGTGACAGAATTCATCTCGAACACCACAGCCGCAGCCATGCTCATTCCCATCGCCATACAGACGGCCGAGGTAATGAATGCCAACCCCCTGACGTTCACCATCGCCTTGATGATTAGCGTATCGTCCAGCTTCGCCACACCCATCGGATGCGAAACAAACATCATGATTTATGGATCTGGCGGCTACAAGTTTACCGACTTCGCCAAGACGGGACTACCCATGAACTTCATCATTCTGGCGACAAACATCCTGGCGACGTGCATCGTATATCCACTTTGACGACAATACACACCTTTAATAATCATACATTTATATGCAATGGTTAATTGATTTACTCATGACTGGCGGCGGCGTGGCCCATACCGTCGTACTTTACTCGCTGGTCATCGCCCTGGGCGTAGCCCTCGGCAGCAAAGTAAAAATTGCCGGCATCTCGCTCGGCGTCACATGGATACTCTTTGTCGGCATCCTCGCCGGCGACCTGCTCATGCGAGGCGGCGTGAGAGAAAATCTTGACGTGCTCAATTTTGTGCAAGACTTCGGACTCATCCTCTTCGTCTTCTCCATCGGCCTGCAAGTAGGTCCCTCGTTCTTCACCTCCCTCAAGCAAGGAGGACTGAAAGCCAACGGCGTGGCTGCCGGCATCGTGGCCCTGAACATTACCGTCATGCTCGTGCTCTACTACGCCTGTCGGAATTTCATCCCTGCCGCCGACAACCTGCCCATGATGGTGGGAACCTTGTGTGGAGCCGTGACCAACACCCCTGGCCTGGGTGCCGCCAACGCCGCCCTGGACCAGATTAATGCGGTCAACCCCAAGATTTTTGCCGAAGGCATACCTGTCATAGCCAACGGCTACGCCTGCGCATACCCGCTCGGCGTGGTGGGCATCATCCTGAGCATCGTGCTCATCCGCGTCTTCTTCAAGGTGAACTTCAAGGCCGAAGAAGAACATTTCAACAAGAAGAATGGCAACAACGCCGCCGTAAAGCCACACCTGATGACCATCAAGGTGTTCAACCCCGCCATCAACGGCAAATCCATCCTGCAGGTTCGTGGATTCATCGGCAGAGACTTCGTCTGCTCACGACTGCTGCACGACGGACACATTACCGTGCCCAACAAGGACACCTTGCTGACCGTTGACGACAAACTTTACATCGTCTGCGCACACGACGACGCCGAAGCCATCATCGCCTTCATCGGCCCCGAAACTGAAGTGGACTGGGAAATTCAGGACATGGTCATGGCATCACGCAAACTGACCGTCACCAAGAGCGGCATCAACGGACGCACCCTCGGTTCGCTCCACCCCAGCTCACTCTACGGAGTAAACGTCACACGCATCTACCGCTCCGGCATCGAACTGTTTGCCAGCCCCAGCGTCATCCTGCAGGTGGGCGACATCATCACGACCGTAGGTCCGGAAGATGCCGTTGACCGCTTTGCCAACAAGATAGGCGACTCGAAGCAAGCCCTCGACAAGCCCAATCTGCTCACCCTCTTCGTGGGCATCCTGGTCGGCATCATCTTCGGCATGATCCCCATCAGCATCCCAGGCATGTCCGTCCCCGTCAAGCTGGGTCTGGCAGGCGGACCACTCATTATTGCCATCATCCTGGGACGTTTCGGCTACAAACTCCGGCTGGTGGCCTATACCACCAACTCGGCATCCCTCATGATCCGAGACATCGGCCTCGTCCTCTTCCTTGCCAGCGTGGGCATCAAGGCCGGCGGAAACTTTGTCGATACCGTCATCAACGGGGGTATGCACTATGTGTGGATGGGATTCCTCATCACCATCGTCCCCTTGCTCGTCATGGGCATCTTCGCCCGCGTGAAGTGGAAGATGAACTACTTCCTCCTTTCGGGCATCCTTTCGGGCGCCACCACCGACCCGCCAGCCTTGGCATTCTCTACGGCCCAGGCCAACAACGGCATCCCGTCCGTAGGCTATTCCACCGTCTATCCACTCTCCATGTTCCTCCGCATCATTACGGCCCAGGTGCTCATCCTGTTCTTCTGCGGATAAACGCCAACGCATGAATTTAGAACCACTCATACAATCCCTTACGCAGTCAACAGACATACCGCTGTTGGCTGCCTTTTTCCTCGGACTGCTGGTAGCCATCAACCCCTGCCAGCTCGCCATCAACGTGTCAGCCCTGACCTATATCCTCAAACGCGACAAAGCCAAAAGCGCCTCGCTTACCTACGCCCTCGGACGCAGCCTTACCTACACGTTGCTGGGCTGGATTCTGATGTGCCTCATAGGCGGAGGCAAAAACGTGGCGGGCGTACAGATACTTTTGAGCAAAGCCGAAATCGTGGTACCCTACGCCCTCATAATCATCGGGGTGTTCATGCTCACCAGAGCCTTCTACCACCACCACCACGACGGCGAGAACTGTCACCATTCGGGGCAAATCATCCGCCTGGGAGGCCCCCTTGGCTCCCTCATCCTCGGCATGACTTTGGCCCTGGCGTTTTGTCCCGAAAGTGCCGTATTCTATTTCGGACTGATGCTGCCCCTCTCCATGACCAGTTCAGCCGGACTGCTCGTCGCGCCGGTATTTGCCTTTGCAGCCAGCCTGCCCGTCCTGGCCCTCGCCTGGATCATGGCAAAGGCTACGCAGAAGGCCGAACAGGTGAGCCACGCCTTTGAACACGCGCAACAGGTGCTCAACGTGCTCACAGGCCTGCTCTTCATCGCAGCCGGCATCCTGCTGCTGCTGGAATAATACAGAAAAGTAGAAATGAAAAGATTTGTATTACCGACCCTCCTCTGCTTGCTGTTCCTCAACGCATGGGGACAGGCGGAATATACGTTTCCGGAAAACATCAAGCCGCTCATCAAGACCCGATGGGGACAGGGCATTCCGTACAACCTGCTATGCCCGAAGATTGAGAAAGACGACGGCACAACGGTTTACAAACTGGCTGGCTGCGGCGCCTTGGCTATGGCCCAGATGGTAAACTACCACCGCTATCCGCACATCAGTCCCGACGGCGTGTACGAGTACAACTGGGACAACATGTTCAACACTTACCAGGAAGGCATTTCAACCGACCGGCTGATAGGTGTAGCCAAACTCATCAGCGACTGCGGCGTGTCGTCCTTCACCAATTATACGGAAGACTTCAGCAGCACAAATCTTTCGGCCATCATGGGAGCCATGAAGCGAATCTTCCGGTACAACAACTACCTTTGCCTATACAAGCGGGACGATTTCAGTACACCTGCCCGCGACAGCCTTTACCGCAGCCTCATCTTCTCGGAACTGAAGGCAGGACGCCCCATCATCTATCGGGGATATAGCGAAAAGAAAGAAGATGGACACCTGTTCCTTATCGACGGTTGCAAAGGCAGCAAAGTGCACACCAACATGGGCTGGGCAGGCTCGCAAAACGACTATTATGACCTGGACGACTTGGCAGGCTACAGCAAAAGCCAATGGATGCTCATAGAGATAGCCGACACCACCTTTCAGCCAGAACAAACGACGGTTCGCCTCAACACGCCAGGCACACTCCATAACCTCCTGACCGCCCAGCAGCAGCAACTTACCCGACACATCAAACTGGCAGGAGAACTCAACGCCGCAGACTTTGCCTTACTCAGAAAGATGCTGAAAGAAGGTGTGCTACGCACCATCGACATGGAAGAAGTCAACATGAGACAGTTGCCCGACTCGGCTTTCTTTGAAATGGAAAACCTGTCCCATTTCATTGCTCCGCGCATTCTGCAAAATACCGGCCGTTGCACCTTCTACAGCTGCCGCAACCTGAACCGAATCGTATTCCACCAAGGGCTGGAAATCATCGGCAACCATGCCTTCAGCGGTTGCAACAACCTGCTCGAAGTGCGCCTGCCCTCTACGACGACAACCATCCTGAACAACGCCTTCACATCCTGCGAAGCCCTCCTCAACGTCATCCTGCCCGACGGCATCACCCGCATCGGCGGCTACGCCTTCTCCTATTGCAAGCATCTCAACTCCATCCACCTGCCACGGGCCCTTCGCAACCTCGGCATCACCTTCACCCACGAATGCCCTAAACTCAAGCGCATCACCCTCGACCCCACCAATCCCTTTTACTATGTGGAGGGGTTGGAAGTGAAGAAAAAAGAGTGAAAGAAAAAAAGCACAGCCCGACAAGATGTTTGTCAAGCTGTGCTTTTTGTTATCAAAAAATGCTTCTTACTTCAAATCAATTACAGGGATGTTATCCTTGTCGTTGTAGTAGAGGTTTTCGCCGGCCATACCCCAGATGAAGGTGTAGTAATAGGTTCCGGCGGCGGCGTGGATGCTCCATTCGGGCGACATGATAGCTTGCTCGTTGTGCAACCAGACTACGCGGCTCTCCTGTGGCTGACCCATGACGTGAGCAATGGTCTGGTCTTCGGGCAGGTTGAAGTAATAGTAGGCTTCGATGCGGCGGCCATGCAAATGCGGAGGCATGGTGTTCCATACAGCTCCAGGATTGAGCTGAGTCAGACCAAGCTGCAACTGGCAGGGTCCTTCCTCCAGCACGTCGTTCACAATAAGCTTATAGACGGTACGATTGTTGGCCTCTTCGGTCGTGCCTACAGGTCCCCATACGGCGGCCTTGAGCGAACCTTTGCGACCGTCGAGCGTAATCCATTGCGTCTTGTAATGCTGGTGGGCTGTAGCTGAATTCAGGTAGAACTTGGCAGGTTTTGATGCGTCTTTTGAACGAAACTCCACATTCTTGTTCACGTCCTTGTCCTTGCCAATATGTCCACGACCCACGTAGAGGGCTTCCTTGGGAGCAAGTGCATATTCCTTGCCATCGACGATAACCACGCCGTCGCCCTGGCCACAGTTCACGATGCCCAGTTCGCGGTTGTAGAGGAAATATTTCTCCTTGATGGTTGGGTCCACGTCGAGTCCCAGTTCCAGAAACTCTTCCAGTTTCAAGGTCTTGGTCACAGGCATGGCGCCGCCGAAGATGAAACGGTCATAATGCGAGTAAGTCAAATTGATTTCATCGGGAACCATCACCTTCTCCATGACGAAACGTTCACGCAAAGTCTTGGTGTCGTAATGCATCACGTCGGAAGGATGGCAAGCCGTCTGGAAAGATACTTTCTGCTGAGCAGAGGAAACCAAAGCTACAGTCAGCATAGCTAATGAAAGAAATGTCTTTTTCATTTTTCTGAAATTTAATTGATAGGTTTAATAGTTATAATATAAAACGAAGGGAAGCTTATTTGTTAATTCTGATTCTGTTCCATACCAGCAGAGCAACAGCTATGGCAGTAAGGATGGCGGCACCTATCCAGGTGAAGATGTACTTCATGCAGGCATAGATGAGGAAGGCGATGGGCGACGAGGCAAAGTCAAGACTGCCGGCCTTGAAGCCTTCGGGCACTCGCACGGCTGCGTCGTCGGGATGAGCGGCGCTCACGGCTGCGGCGGCGCTGGTGAAGTTGTCGGCCATCAAAGTGACGAAGTAAAGACCAATCGCCATGACAATAAGACCCACGATGAATGACTTCACAACGTTACCTTTGGTATAGGGCAATACCATCACAAATACGTAGAACATACCTGCAAGGCTTGCCAACGGCAAGAACTGGTTGCCTGGTAATGCTACGGCCAGCACCAACGTAACGGGGATGAGCAGCAGAGAGACTATCAACGTCGTGGGGTGACCTATGACCAAAGCAGGCGACATGCCGATATAGAACTCCTTATTGGCACCAAACTTCTTGGCAATCAGTTCGCGTGTAGCTTCGCTGATGGGTTTCAGACCCTCGATAAAGAGCGACGTGATGCGGGGAATCAGTTCCATCACGGCACCCATCTTTACGCCCAGTCCCAGAATGGCTGGGATGCTATCGACAAATTCCTGCCAATCCTTGCAGGCCAGGCATCCTATGGCGATGCCGATGATGACGCCGAGGAAGAGTGGTTCGCCAAAGAGTCCGAACTTCTTCTTCATGCCCTCGGCATCGATGTTAAGCTTGTCGAAGCCTGGAATCATGTCGAGTGCCTTGCCGATAAGGATGGCAAAGGGCGTAAAGCCTTGACAGAACGGCTGCGGAATGCTGATACCCTCCATGCCTTGATAGAATGTCTGGAACTTCTTGGCTGTCAAATCTGCCAGGACCAGCGTAATGATGTAGCAGATGATGGCAGCAAAGAATCCCCAGGCTATGCTGTCGGTAAGGAAGTAAACCACGGCTCCGATGAAGGCAAAGTGCCAGTAGTTCCACAGGTCAATGTTCACCGTGCGCGTGCAGCCGATGAGCAGCAGCACAAGGTTCACACCCAGGCAGACGGGAATGATGAAAGCCCCTACCGACGTGTTGTAAGCCACACTGGCAGCAGCAGGCCAGCCCATGTCGAACACATTCAGTTCCAGTCCGTAGATTTCAACCACCTTGTTGAGCACAGGTCCCAGGCTGCTGGTCAGCAAACCCGTGATGACGCCTAAGCCCACAAAGCCCACACCCACATAGAGGCCGCTCTTGAGTGCTTTAGAAAACTTGATGCCGATACACACACCCAGGATGGTGAAGATGATGGGCATCATCACCGCCGCACCCAAGGCGATGATGTACGAGAAAAATTGTTCTACAAATTCCATAAAAGAAAAGATTAGTTAGTTATTTGGTTAATTATTTAGTTAATTCTACATCCAACGTACCCACGAAACGAGCATTCTTGCCCATCTGATTGCAAAGCACAGGCACGCCATCGAGGTTGTTCACATAGCGTGGCTCGGTAAAATAAGTATGCGTGTGGCCACCCAGCACCATGTCGATGTTGCGTGTCTGGGAAATCAGTATCTGGTCGTTGATTTCGGCTGTATTCCAACCTAGGTGCGACAGGCACACCACCAGGTCGCAACGCTTTTCGTTCTTCAGCAAAGCGGCTACTCGGTTCGCCTCCACGATGGGGTCAAGATACTTGGTCGGACCAAAGTTCGCCATCGCCACCAGTCCGGCAAGCGGCGGACATACTCCCAGCACGCCGATTTTGAGTCCGGCGCGCTCTATAATATAATAAGGTGTAGTGGTTCCCTCCACAGGTGTGCCCTTGAAATCGTAGTTACAGCAGACGATGGGGAACTTTGCCATGCGGAAGATGCGGGCCATGTTCTCCAGTCCAAAGTCAAACTCATGGTTACCGATGGTAGCAGCATCGTAGCCCATCAGGTTCATCAGCCCTACCTCCACATCGCCGTGGAAAAGGTTGTAGTAGGGCGAACCCTGGCTGAAGTCGCCCGAGTCGAACAGCAACATGTTGTCGGGATGCTGCCGACGCAATTCTTCCACCAGCGCATAACGGCGAAGGTAGCCTGCCTTGTTAGCTTGGGCCGTATCGCTAAAGTTCGGATTGAGGGGATAAATGCAGCTATGCGTGTCATTCGTGTGCGTAATGAAAAGCCGCTTCACATCGGGCTTTCGGACAGCTTCCTCCGCGGGCAGAATTACGGTACGTCCTTCGATAACGGAGGTCAGTTCCTTTCCCTGTTTCGCCTGCTGACGGATGAAGTCCATATAAACGTCGCGCACCAGCATGGTAGAACGTTGGTAATCCACAGGGTTGACGAAAGCCGTCATGTTGTCGTTACCCTCAGCCAGATAGTCCAGCGTAGCCACACGATACGTGCGCTTCGGGTCGATGTCCTTGCCATTCAGTTTTGCACTTTGCAGTTTTCCATCCGCACCATAAACAATCTGCAAGCCATGGCTCACAGCTTCGCCACCCAGTTGGTAAAACTGTTGGAACAGCTCCAGAACCCTTTCGCCCGTCAGCGTCACAACTGCCATACAGTTGTTGAAAGGCGATATTTCCATCACATCGCCGATGGTCACCTTGCCCTTGGGCATAGAGCTGCGCAGTCCACCCACGTTCACCACGGCAAAGTCGGCCCGTTTCTGCTTCTTGCCGTCTATGCGCCTGGAGGCTTCAAGCAGCACATCGGCTGCCCAGTTGCCCAACAGACTCTCCGGACGGTCGGCATTCATGAAGATGCTGCTCTGACCCAAAACCGGACCAATCACGCTATCGACCTTCACCTTGTAAGGTGCCACAAACTCGGTTGCAACTTTTGTCGCGGCATGGTCATCTAACGACTTGGTAACTTCGATGCGTCTGCCCTCAATTTTCTTGACAGAAAACGACTGGGCAAACATCATACTGCACGAAGCTAAAAATGTAACAAAAACAATAGATTTCTTCATTTCAGTATCGTTTTTCTGCCCAAAATTACTCCAAAATCCACAAAGAACAAAGACAAAACCAAAGTTTTTTGCTTTTTTTTTCGCTATTCGGAGAAAAAGGCGTACATTTGCGTGCTTAAATGGGATTCAAAGTTAAAATAATTATAAATCAACATGGCAAAAAAGCAAATTAAAAAACAAGATGAAGCTATCGCACTCGACGTGCAGCTTACGAAGACTGAGGCCTTCATTGAAAAGAACCTCAAAAAGATTCTCTGCGTTATTGGCGCAGTAGTAGTTGTAGTTCTCGCTGGGTTCCTTTGGAACAACTACAAGAACGGCAAAGAAGCCGAGGCACAAAAGGCAATAGCCAAAAGCCAGCAGGCATTCGCTCAGCAGCAGTTTGAACAAGCCTTGAACGGCGACGGCTCACAAAGCGCCGGTTTCCTGCGCATTATTGACGAATTCGGCGGAACAAAGACTGCAAACCTGGCAAAGCTCTATGCAGCCATCTGCTATGCCAAGACCGACAAGTTCGACGAAGCTGTCAAGATGTTCGAAGGCTACAGCCAGCAGGACGACCAAATGATTTCACCAGCCTCGCTCGCAGCACTCGGCAACTGCTACATTCAGCAGGGAAAGAACGACAAAGGCGTTGATTTGTTGCTGAAAGCTGCCAAGACTGCCAACAACGACGCCATTTCTCCGCTCTGCCTGCTCCAGGCCGCACAGATTTACGAAGCAGACGGCAAGAACGACAAAGCCGTAGAACTGTACAAGGAAATCAAAGACAAGTACTTCCGCAGCTCTCTGGCAGTCGATATGGACAAATACATTGAACGCGCTTCAAAGTAACAATAAACGAACAAGGAATTAAGAATGAGGAATTAGGAATTAACAGAGGGTTTCACCTCATTCCTAATTCCTCATTCTTTTTATTTCAATTCCCCAACTACCTAATTTTTCCTTCATTTATGGCCACTATCACCCACAACCTTTCCGAATACGACATCCGATCCGTACCTTCTACCGAAGGCATGAAATTCGGTATCGTCGTCAGCGAATGGAACGCCAACATCACCGGCGCACTCCTGCAAGGCGCAAAAGACACCTTGCAGAAACATGGCGTAATGCCGAAAGACATCATCGTGCAAACAGTCCCAGGCAGCTTCGAACTGATTTACGCAGCCAGCAAAATGGTTCAACAGCCGGTAGATGCCGTTATTGCCATCGGCTGTGTCATTCGTGGCGACACACCACACTTCGACTACATCTGCCAGGGCACAACCTACGGACTGGCACGCCTCAACACCACTCAGCCCGTCCCCGTCATCTACGGACTCATCACCACAAACAACATGCAGCAGGCTCTCGACCGCTGCGGCGGAAAACTGGGCAACAAGGGCGACGAATGTGCTGTCACAGCCATCAAGATGGCAGCTCTCAACCGTAATATATAATAATGTGTAACGCCTCCTGCCCCACCACGGCAGGTCTCCCCTAAAACTTCCACCCGACCATCAGACGTTTCGAAAGAATAATCCGCTGGTTCATTTTTGGTCTCATAGCCATCTATGCAACCCTCATTCTGCTATTCAGCTTGCCCTTCGTCCAAAAGCAAATGGCAAAGTGGATAGCAGATGCTTTGTCTGAAACCCTTCAGGCAAAAGTGGAAATCGGAAACGTAAACCTGGGATTTCTCACCCGCATCATCATCGATGACGTGACACTCAACGACCGCCAAGGCGTCAGAATGCTGAAAGTGTCGCGCCTCTCCACCTCCATCAATTACCTGGAACTGCTGCAAGGCAACATCGTCCTGCCCACAGCCCAGCTCTTTTCACCCACAGCCATACTCTACCGCGACAGCCTCGGAGCAGAACCCAACTACCAGTTCCTCATCGACACCTTCTCGTCCGACAACGACGAAGAAAAGACGCCGCTCAATCTGCGCATCAACTCCTTCATCCTGCGCCACGCCAACATCAGCTACGACATCAAGAACCTGCCCCATGCCGACTCCATCCAGGCCGACAGCAAAGGGAAGCCCATCTACGCCTTCGACCCGCACCACATCTTCCTGAAAGATGCAGGCATGAATGTTTCTATCAAAGCTTTGACAAACGACTCCCTAAACTTGACAGTCAAGCGATTGTCGGCTAAGGAAGCAAACAGTAGGTTGTCTGTTGAAGAATTGAACCTTGCCCTCGAAGCCAACAAGCAACACGCCCAGCTCTCAGACTTCTACATCAAGTCGGCACACAGCACGGCGACCATCGAAACGCTATGCATTTACTATCCGGAATACGAGACCAACGGCACCTTCAGCCTTGACACAACGACCCTGAAAGCCACACTCACACCCGCCGACTTCAAAAGCCTTCTGCCAGCCGTAAAATCCGTCTATTCCCCACTCCATCTCGAAGCCACCCTTTCGGGCAACAACCACGAGATAGACCTGAACCAACTGCACGTACAAAACACACTCGGCAACATCCGGCTTCACGCCAACGCCACGGCCGCACTCCACGACAACAAAGTGAAAAGGGCTTCCGCACACATCCGCGACCTCCACGCCACAGCCGACGCCCTCCATCAGCTTTTCAGCGAACTGCAAATCAACGAAGAACCGCTGAAGCCTCTCCTGCAGTTAGGCACGATTGACTACACAGGCAGCATCGACTACACACCTGCCGAGACACACTCCGAAGGCAAAATCCTGACCCAAGCGGGCAACATCGACTACACAGCCAGCATCGACAGCGAACAAACCATTACAGGTCACATCATAAGTTCCGAACTGCAGCTCGGAACTATCTTCGACAACGAAAACTACGGCACGGCCACCATCGACCTCGACGCCAGCGGAACCGTCCGCGAATTGCGCTCGGCCATAGGCCGAATCGGCATACAAAGCCCAGCCCTCGACGTGATGTCGGAAGTGGATTTTCACAGCCACCATGGACAGCACAATCTGCAGCTCGACATCGATGCCGACCGCTTCAATCCCCATGCCCTCGCCCTCACCAGCAAATTCCAGGGCGAAGAATACCAGTTCTATCTGCAAACCCAACTGACGGGCAGCAACATCGACGACCTTACCGGATACGCACGCCTCTACGATGTGCGGATGCAGTCAGACTCCACCCTCATCGACCTGAATGCGATAGAACTGAACATCGAACAAACCGACGACGCCGAAACACACTATAACATCGAGAGCGACTTCTTCACACTCGACATCCTGGGCAAAGTCAAGCCCTCACGACTGCCCGACGCCGTCATCTCCATGCTCCACACCCACCTGCCCTCCATCATTCACCCCAAGAAATTGCCTACCATCCCCACCGACGACATACAGTTCAGCTACTCGGCCTGGATGATTGACGCACCCTTCCTCCACCACTTCCTCGGCGGAGACTACCACATCGACGCGCCCATCAGCATTTCAGGCAGCATGGACGCCCGTCAGCAGGAAATGAACCTCTGGCTGGAAACAAGGCAGATAGAGTATGCAGGAAACAAGTACCACAACATCATCATCGACTGCAAAAACACCTCCGAACAACTCACGGCAAAAGTCTCAGGCCTCACCGTCGGAGAAGAGTCTGCCGCCAAGCTCAACGCTACAGCCCAGGCCACCAACGACACCATCGGCAGCAACATCCAATTGCAAATCCGCGGAAATACCGACATAAACCTTGACCTGAACAGCTTCCTCACCTTCTCCGACAGTCTGAACCACCTGAAAACCAGCATCGACGTCGGGCGTTCATCCCTCTCCATCAACGACACCATCTGGCAAATGTCGCCTGCCCACATGTCGCTCTGCAACAAGGAAATTGCCTGCAACGGGCTCCACATCTCAAAGGGCGACAGCTACCTCCACATCGACGGAACGGCATCGCCCAATCCCAACGACAGCATCGTCGTGCAACTCAACGACTTGCAGATTGAATACATCCTCGACGCCGTGAACTTCTCCTCCATCGACTTCGGAGGCTGGGCTTCGGGAAAAATCGTTATCGACGACGTCATGTCCGACTCACCCCTCCTGGCAGCAAGGCTCCAGGTGAAGAACCTCACGTTTGAAACAGGACTCATGGGCAACGCCGACATCGCCGCCAACTGGGACAAGGAGCAGAAAGCCATCATCCTCGACGCCAACATCATCAAGGCCGCCGCCTTCGCCAATGCAGCCGGACAGGCCGAACAATCCGAACAAAGCGGCGGATTAACCTTCCCTGGCCAGACCATAGTCCACGGCCACATCTCCCCCGCCAACGACGACATCCTGCTGGAAATCACAGCCAGAGAGACACCAGCCGAATTTCTGAACGGCTTCCTCGATGGCGTCTTCAACCCCATCACGGGCACCATCACAGGACAAGTGAACGTCGTCGGCCCGCTCAGCAAAGTCAACCTGGAGGGAGAAGTCGATGCCACCCTCAACCTGAGCCTGCTGGCCACCGACGTGCCCTATCAGTTAGACAAACAGCACATCACCCTGAAGCGCGGACTGATGCAATTCCAGAACATCACCCTCACAGACCGATTCGGCAACCGAGGCATCGTCAACGGCAACATCTCCCACCAATACCTCTCCAACTTCCAATACCAGTTCAACATCAACTTCAACCGGCTGCTGGCTTACGAGGAACGCAACTTCAACGCCGACAAATTCCTGGCCACCATCTTTGCCAACGGCAACCTCAACATACGCGGACGAGACGGACACCCCATGTATCTCACAGCCAACATCACGCCCACCCGAGGGTCCGTCTTTGCCTACGACGCCGCTTCGCCCGATGCCATCGTGTCGGGAAAATTCATAGAGTTCCGCGACATCACACCCAAAGACACCGTCCGCGAAGAGAAGATTGACTACCTGAAATTCAATTACTCCGAGACCGAAGACAACATTTTCGGACACTTCGAACTGGACCGCCCGCTCCACAACAAAAAGGAAATCGCCCAGGAAGACACCTACGAGGGCGACCTCTACATGGACTTCAACGTCAACCTGAACGAAGACTGCGAAATCAAACTCCGCATGGACCACACCGCCGATGGCTACATCAACACACGCGGCAACGGAGCCTTGACAGCCAAATACTACAACAAGGGCACCCTGGAACTCTTCGGAACCTACAACATCAACCAAGGCAGCTACCGACTCTACCTGCAAGACATCATCTACAGAGACCTCGCCATGCAGCCTGGCAGCAGCGTCGAGTTCAACGGACCTCCCTTCGACGCCAACATCCACCTCATCTGCCACCACCTCATCAACTCAGTTCCCCTCATAGACCTTACGGCCACTGCCGCCCTCGCACAGAACAACAAGGTGCGCGTCAACTGCATCCTCGACATCACCGGAAACCTCGGCAACATGGCCTTCAATTTCGACTTCGACATCCTCAACACCAACGACGAAGTGAAACAACTGGTACGCTCCATGATCAACAGCGAAGAGGAAATGAACACGCAGATGATTTACCTGCTGGCATTAGGCCGCTTCTACCCCACCAACATGGCACGCGCCGACAACGACGACACCTCTTCCTCTGCCGTCAATTCCCTCGTATCCAGCACCATCTCTGGACAAATCAACAACATCATTTCAGGACTGATCGGTCAGAACTCCAATTGGAACTTCGGTACAGGCATCTCCACCGGCGAAAAGGGCTGGGAAGACCTCGACGTGGAAGGAACCCTCTCGGGCCGGCTCTTCAACGACCGACTGCTCATCAACGGCAACTTCGGCTACCGCGACAACGCCCTGACCAACCAGGGCAGCTTCATCGGCGACGTCGAAGTGAAATGGCGACTCAAACAGGAAGGCGGAAACATGTACCTGAAAGCATACAACCAGACCAACGACCGCTATTTCACCAAAGCCACACTCAACACCCAGGGCATCGGCCTCAGCTACATGCACGATTTCGACTCCTGGCGCACCCTCTTCCAGAAACGGTCCAAACGCCCTGCCACCCCACCCGTCGTCATCACCGACAGCACCACCATCTACGTCGATAGCGTCCGCTAACACGCCCCCGACACACCACCTCCCCCCTGCCACAATTTTACCACTTTTTTACCACAGTTATGGTAAAACTTTACCACACTTATGGTAAAACTTTACCACACTTATGGTAAAACTTTACCAGCCCTATGGTAAAACTTTACCACTTCGATGGTAAAAAATGCCCAATTCAACGGTAAAAGGACAGAAAACGGAAAAACTTTCACAAATACTTAATTTTAGCCAAAAAATATTTGTTTGTTCGGCAAGAAAACTGTAAATTTGCCGCGTTTATGTACTATTTCAGCACAAAACGACAGGGTTCTCCCCTTTTTTACTACCGAAACAATACCAAAAAAACTTTACATTAACCATTATTTATTAACCATTAAAAACTTTTTAGCCTTATGAAGAAAATCTACTTTTCTCTACTCGTGCTCGCCATGACACTGGTCAGCACGGTCGCTAAAGCGCAGTTCGAGGGACTGATAGAAATGTATCCCGCATCGAACTACAACACTAAATCTGTAGATTTCAGCCTGTCGGATGTGGCATTCAATTTGGATACCGACACCGCGACGCTGAGACAAGCCATCGAAAACTGGACAAGCGAATACACTCCAGTGAGCGTTGGCGACATCACAAACCTTATCGATGAGTACCTCGTTGGAACCGAAGGTGTAACCGTTGAGACCATCACCAACCTCATCGATGAATACCTCAACGGCAACAATGCTGGCAAAGCCATTATCTACATCGGTGCCAACAAAGCAGGCGGCGAGACTCCCGACCTCTACACTGCCAACGGCTTCGGCTCTTCTTGGATGAACATGGCTGGCGATGTCTGTGCTTGGGGCGACACAGAAGTAACCGAAGAGGGTGACACTGTGGGTGCAGCCAAGGTTTTCAACGACTTTGCCATCGACGCAGCGAACAACATCTTCCAGATTAAACTGGGTCAGTATCCCAACCGTCTTGTTGCAGACGACTTCTGGGCAGGTATTTTTACCCTGGTTTACGGCGAAAAGGAAGTGACCTTCACAGTACGTCTGCAAATCGTAGAGCAGCCCGCCGTAGAAGTATTGCTCTCTAAGCTCGAAATCGTAGGCAATTACGAAATGCCACTTGAATTTACCGTCGGCAAGTCATACGAAGGCAAGACTTACTCAACGACCCTCGAAGGCATCTACGACGCATTGGGCACAACACCCGAAGACCTGGATGCCGACATTGCTAACTTCACTTACACTCAAGTTGTTCAGTCCGACAGCGTAGAGGGTGATGTCGTTTACTCTTGGGCTGACGCTCTCCAGAAACCAGAAGACGCTGCCGGTGGATCATGGTTTGGTCGCTACACCAACTACAACGAAGAAACAGGTGAAGAAACCGTCTTCGGCAACGCTCCAAAGGCTTGGAATACTGGTTCCAACACCTTCTACACACAAAGCATCACGCTGAACAACGGCGAGTTCTCCATCGTTTCCGGTCAGTTCCCCGATGTTCTCAAAGCGGGCGACAGAGACTACGCCAACCTTTACATCATCAACGGCAGCAAGGCTGTATGCGTAAAGGTTTACACAGTTGTAAAAGAACCAGACGCCATCGATCCTAACGAAATGATTCTGATTGGCGATACAGTTATCGCTGTAAAGGCTGACATCGACAACAGCTATGCCCAAAAGCCATTCACGGTGGACGTAGAAGCCATTGCAGCAGCACTGGAGTGCTCTGTTAACGAACTGGAAGTATTGTCATGGGGCAGCGAAGGCAGTATGTCTGACAACAGCACAGCCAACAACGGTGGCTTCTGGTTCACCGAAGACGGCTTCATCACAACCTGGGGCAACAATTCTGCATTCTTCATCGAACCAGCTTCCAATGGTGACTTCAGCAATCTGGGTGTAGGTCAATATCCTAACTACTTTGGTGCTTTGGAAGGCGAAAAGACCGTTAAGGCTCAAATCATTTTCCAGAACGGTCAGAAGTACTTCACTGTTACTGTGGAATACACCGTAAAGGGCAAGGAACCAAAACCAGAAGAATTTACATACAACCTTGTTGCTACGGAATCACTCTCTATTCAGATTGTTCCTTCACCTGACACTTATCCTTGGGAAACCACATCAAGCCTTGACCTTGACTACATCGCCAGCAAGATTGGCACAGACGACTTTAAGCTCTACACCGACAAGGCTGATGCTGACGGCAACCTGACGTGGTCTGACAACTACACTTGTACTCCTGCTCCTGGTTTCTGGTACGGCGTACAGACTTACGAGAACGAAGAGCATCAGGTAGTAGTTGACAATGCTGGTTGGGGCACCAACTCATTCGGTATCACTTACGCAAGTGGCGTAATCACTTGGTACCAGTATCCAGGTCAGCGCAGTGCTGGTGATGCTTACCAAGCTAACCTCTACCTCACTAACGAAGAAACAGGCGATTACATCAAGTACATCCTCAACGTGAAGTATGTAGATGAAGTAATGCCCGAAGCAGAAATTGCAGGTCAGGAAGAAGTATTTGTTCAGATGTCTAACGACCTCTATGATGACGACGAAGGTGCTTACATCATCTCCATCAATATGGAGGCAGCTTACGACTCGCTGGGCATCTCTGAAGAACTGATTGAAGCTTGCGCTGTCATCGCTCCTAAGTCTTCAACCATGTACAGCTCTTACCCAACTGAAGAGCAAATCTTCTACAACGCCGATGGCTACACCGTATCCGACGACGACGAAAGTGCCATCATGGCAGTAGCCGTAGTCATCAACGAAGAAGGCAAGCCTGTCCTCTACATCGACGACTTCAGCAGCTACTTCGACCAGGAAGACGCAACAGCTACAGTCCGCATCGGTCTGGAATATGACGGCAAGCGTTATCTCCACATCATCACGCTGACGAACAAAGTTCCCGAACCAAACGAATAATCCAAAGTACAATTCTAACCGATTGTTTGGTTTCTAATAACATTCGAGCCTCGCAGGACCTTTACCTGCGAGGCTCATTTATTTTGCCTTTATTTGTTTATAAAACTTAGCTCTCAAAAGTATTTCTTTGCCATAGCAAACTAACGCTTAAGGGAATTATCATTTAATTCCCCGCTTATCCAAGGCCCGAATATAGCGGCGGGCATTCTGCTGGTGCTCAGCATAGGTGGCGGCAAAGTTGTGCGTGCCAGAGAAGTCTTCCTTGGCGCACATATAGAGATAGTTGTGCGCTTCGTGGTTGAGTACGGCGTCGATGCCCACTACGGATGGAATGCGGATGGGACCTGGAGGCAGCCCTTTGTACTTGTAGGTGTTGTAGGGCGAATCTATGTCCAAATGCTTGCGGAGAACACGACGAATAGTGAAGTCGCCCACAGCAAAGATGACGGTAGGGTCGCTTTGCAACAGCATGTTTGCCTTCAGCCTGTTGAGGTACAGTCCTGCGATGCGTGGTTTCTCTGGATTGTTGGTCGTTTCGGAATCGACTATGCTTGCAAGTGTAACGACTTCTTCACGGCTCATGCCCAGGGCTTTCGCCTTGGCTGTGCGTTGTTCTGCGTTCCAGAAAGCGGCATTTTCTTTCTGCAAACGTTCCAGCAACTGTTCTGCGCTGATGTTCCAATAGACCTGGTAGGTATTGGGAATGAAGAGTGCTGGTACAGTCTCCCTGGTGTACCCCAACTGTGCACAAGCGGCGGTGTCGGTCAGAATGTCTGCCAGCGAAGCAGAATCCAGCATAAGGTGTGAACTCAATCTGCCTGCCATGATTTGCACCGTGCGAACCGACGGCACGATGAGGTTGACGGGCGACTGGGCATGGTTGTGGATGTTGCGAAGCAAGGTCAGCATATTCATGGTTGGATCCACTTCATATCGTCCTGCCTTGAGCTTTTCGGACAGTCCCAGGGCTTTTGCCGCCAAGTTGAAGCCGACAGTACAGGAGGGAGAGCCGACATCCTCGATTTTTTGTTTCACCGTCTCTACGTTGTCTGTGGGATAGATGTAGAGGTAGTCCACCTTTTTGTGGTTGAACTGTTCGCCCAGCAAAGAATAGGCGACAACTACGCCGTAGCCCACCATGCAGAGTATGACTAAAGATAGTAAGGTCAGAATGTTTTTTTTCATAAAGGATTGGTCGGAATATTCAGAGTAATCTGAGTAATCTGTGGTACATCATTCACTTAAACAGAGGTCCAGTTCGTGGCAGATGGCTTCCTTGTCCATGTTCTGTCCGATGAAGACGAGTTTCTGCATACGGTCGCCGTAGTGTTCGTCCCAGTCGCGTCGAAGTCCTGGTTCAGCCTGAAAGAGGCGTTCCAGTTCATCTTTCGGCATGGTGGCATACCATTGTCCTGCGTTGCGAATGGAGACTTGCTTGCCCGCCTGTTCAAAGACATAGCAGATGTGCTGTTCGTCGGCAAAATAGCAGATGCCTTTTGCACGAATCACGCTCTTGGGCCAACGGCGTGCCACAAAGTCGTCGAAGGCTGAAAGGTCCATAGGCGGACGACGCTGATAGACAAAGGTACTGATGCCGTACTCTTCGGCTTCACCCTCGTCGCCGTGGTGGTGGTGACAATGTCCGCATGTACAGCCTTCACCATGATGGTGCTCATGGTCGTGGTCATCGTCATGATGGTGGTGATGCTCCTCGTCATGGTCTTCGTGGTGATGATGGTGCTCATGTTCTTCTTCTTCGTCATCGTCATCGTGATGTTTCTCTATTTCGCTAATCCAGGCCGCGGAGGTCGCCACTTTGTCGAAGTCGAAGGCATGGGTGTTGATGATGCGGTCGAGGTCAACGTCGCCATAGTTGCAAGGAATGATTTCGGCTTGGGGCTGAATGGCTCGGATGATTTCCTTGATTCGGCCCAGCTCCTGCGGCGTCACTTCTGCAGCTTTATTCAGCAGGATGATGTTACAGAATTCTATCTGCTGAATGACAAGGTTTTCGATGTCCTCTTCAGCCAGTTTGTGGTTCATCAAACCTTCGCCACAGGCAAATTCGTCTTGCATACGCAAAGCATCTACCACAGTAACGATGCTATCGACCACGGGGATGCCATGTTGGGTGTATTTTTCGCCCATCGTGGGAATGGAACAGATGGTCTGTGCGATAGGTGCGGGTTCGCAGATGCCGCTGGCTTCAATGACGATGTAGTCGAAGCGATGCTGCGAGATGATGTCGGTGAGTTGTTCCACCAAGTCCATCTTCAGCGTGCAGCAGATGCAGCCATTCTGCAATGCCACCAGGGAGTCGTCTTTCTGGTCAACTACGCCACCTTTCTGGATGAGGTCTGCGTCGATGTTTACTTCGCCTATGTCGTTGACGATGACGGCAAAGCGAATGCCTTTTTTGTTTGACAAAATGCGATTAAGCAATGTTGTCTTTCCGCTGCCCAGATAGCCTGTAAGCAGCAGTACTGGAGTGTTCTTATTGTCCATTTTTACAGTTTTGCGTTATCTTGTTTTTTATTCTTCTGTCACATCTTTCTTCTCTGTGTCCTCAATCGGCTCTGCGCTCTCTGTCTCGTCCATCAAGGTGGTGGTGTCTTGCAGAAGCGTGTCAACTTCCGCTGTGTCGGGCTGAACAATCTCTATGGGGATTTCTTTGTCTTCCACCACAAATTCTTCTTCCTGAACGGAATCTACGGCTGCTCCCTCGAAAGCGTGCATCTTGGGACGAGCATTTTTGTCGAACAGAACAAGCGAAACGACCAACAGAAGCATGGCCAGAAGGTAGGCGGTGGTTGAGTGTTTCACAACTTTATCGTCCGACTTACGTATAGCGGAGATTACAAAGTAGGCAATGGTGATGAGAAAACAGGCAATGGAAGCCCACGACAGTCCAAAAATCAGACACTTGATGAGCACCACGATAAAGACTGCCACGGCTATCACAAGTCCAAGGTCTGCATACGGATTACGTTGTTTCATGTTGATATTATTTGTGAGGTTTTAAAGTTCTATCCAGCCTTCAGCATCGAAACTGATAGGACGGAGAAAGAGTTTTGCTCTGCCGTTATGTGCTTTTTCGTAGGCATGAGAAAGAAAGTAACTTTGTCCGTCCCATTCATAGACAGCACAATGCCCTATTCCGAAAAACTCGGCATCGGGACCAAAGAGCAATGTGCCACCACCCCGCTCCATCGGCTGTCCTTTCTTGTCGAGGTAAGGACCTGTCACTTTCTTGGAACGTCCATAGACGGTCTTGTAAGTGGAACGCTCGCCACGGCAGCAATAGTCGAAACTGACAAAGAGATAATAGTAATCACCATGCTTGAAAATGAAAGGTGCTTCAATGGCATTCTCGCCTGCCTCAATCGTGTCGTTACCTTCCACAGTATAGTTCTGCACATCGTTCAGTTCAGCCAAAGTGAGTTTTCTGCCCATTCGGCGTGCGATGGTGTGTGGCTTTTCTACGGGTGTCTGGAAATCTTTTTTCGACAGCTTCACCAACTGAATGCCATCCCAGAAAGAACCAAACGTGAGATAAGGATTACCTTTCTGGTCAACAATCAGGTTCGGGTCAATGGCGTTGAAATTATCGATGCGACGATGGGATGCAATGACCATGCCCTTGTCTTCCCACTTGAAGTCGGGCGACTGTGGGTCCAACGTCTTGTTGACAGCCAAGCCAATGGCGCTACCATTCTTGCCAAAGGTAGAGCAGGAATAATACAGATGCCAAAGTCCACGATGGTAACTGATGTCGGGTGCCCATGTGTGTCCCCGATAGCCACGCACCGTGTCAACTGCCCAGGCAGGGGTTTCACTCAATGCTGGAGGTTCCTGTTTCCACTCCTTCATGTCGGCACTGGAGATCACCCCTACATTCATGCCCGTAGAGAAGATGTAGTAACGGCCATTTTCGCCCTTAGCCATCACAGGGTCGTGTACATCGGGATGCAGAGCATCAATTTGGAACGGACGACGGCGTTTGGGTTCACTCTGCCCCGAACTGCTGACAGCCCAAACGAACAAGGTTGCTAAGACAAGTAGCTTTTTCATGTTGAGGTTTTACGTTATGATGGTTTTACGTTATCATAGATTCCATACGAGTGGAACAATCAAGCGAACAGCCAGGTTGCGGCCCATGTCAAAGATGCCACGTTCTCCGGTGCGCATATTGTAACCCACATACTTCAAGCGGCTGAGATGATTCTGATAGGCACGATCAAACAGGTTGTTGACTGAAAGATACAGACTTGCCACCTTGCGGCGATGCACTTTGATGTCCGCACCAGCCGTGAAGTGCACCAGGGTGTAAGACGGCGTGGCTGTTTCCGTATCGTCAGCCATATAGTAATGATTTTGCCGCAGATGACACTCCAAAGACACCGCTACATAGGCATTGTTGAACAAGTGCCCATCGTGAGTGATTTCATATTTCAACTCAGAAGTCCAACGCGGAGCTGGGGTGAACGGCAGATATTTTGTCTCCTCAGGTTGGTCAAGCTGCACAGCATCCACAAAGGAAAACGTGTTGCCAAAGTGCAAACTATGAATGGGATGGAAATCCAATGTGGCTTCAAATCCCAACAAACGTGCATTACCAGCATCGTAGCAATAAGTGGGATGTTCTGGGTCAATCACTTCGTTGGTGCGATGGCAGAAAATGAAATGGTTGATACGATTGGCAAACAAAGCTAACTGAGCAGAAACATAGCGTGAAGAGAAGTCCAGTCCCAAGTCCGCCTGCCAGCTGTGTTCTGGTTTTAAGTTGTGGTTGCCCACTTCAAATCGCTGCGTACCTTCATGCACACCGTATGAAGCCAATTCGCTCAGATTGGGAGCACGAAATCCACGTGACACATTGGCTCGCACATTCAGCTTGTCCGTAACATTATATACCGCACCAATACTGGCAGAAAAACCGTCCATGTTTCGGCGGAAATCTGTGAATCGAACCTCCTCATCCTCTATCAATCCTTCACTATGCAGCCATCTGTAGTCCATGCGCACGCCACCTGTCAAATTCCATCTTCCCAAGCGTTTGCTTGCCGTCGCAAAACCGCCGATGTCAAAGAGCCTGTAGGCAGGAATCAGGTATTCATCACCCTTGTTGAGTGAACGTTGCCACATGCCCCCCACACCAGCAGCCAGTCTCCAACCATTTTCGGTTTCCAATTGGTAGCGTATATCATAATTCAACGTGTGCAACAGAAAATCAAGTCCACATGCCTCAGCACTTTCTTCAAACTCCTTACGTCGGTTTTGCTGATAGCCAACCAACACTTTCAGATGTCCTTTGCCCATCCAGATGGAGTTGTCCAGAACAGCCTTGTAATGGTAAACTTGCTGAAACGGCAACGTCTTTCCATAGGTCTTCACATCACCTTCAGCCAGCAGTTCTCCTGTCAATTCATCACGTTCTCCCTCCACCATGCCAGGCGTCAAATGATAGTAACCCAATGTCAAGTGTGAATGTCCCCATGACTTATTCAGCCCCAGCAGACCATGTACAGCTCGTTCTTGAAACTGAGAACCTGGCACATAGCCGTCCTTGCGGTTCTGATAAGCATGAGCCAACTTCTGACTCCAACGCCCATCCCAGACAAAGCCTTTCTGGTTTCCAGCAAAATTCACAGAATAGTCAAATAGACCGTTGTTCGTCTGAAAACCCGTACTCAGATTAGCAGCCATCTGTCCCATAGGCAACACCTTGTGGGGATGCAGAATCAGCACACCAGCCATGGCATCTGAACCATACATCAAACTGGCAGGTCCTTTCAGAATTTCCACTTGCCCCACCGTCTGAGCATCCACCTCAATGCCATGCTCATCTCCCCATTGCTGCCCTTCCTGCCGGATGCCGTCGTTCACCACAGCCACACGGTTGTAGCCCAAACCACGAATCACAGGCTTCGAAATGGCACCGCCCGTCGTAATCTGCGACACACCTGGCTGCTTGGCAATGACATCGATGATGTTGGTCGATGGGGTCGATTGCAATTCTGTTTCGGTAACGATGCTCACGGGAGCTGGCATTTCCTTTAGCTTGCTTTCTCCCGTCAAACCTGTCACTACCACCTCGTTCAAGTCCAAATGACGGAAATAGATGTCAGCACTATCAGACGCCGACTGTGCACTCGCCATCATGCTCAAACACAGGAACAAGGAAAACAATATAGGTTTCTTTATCATATAACAATGAATCATTGTAACATTTTTGCATTAACAAGCAGGACTCAGCAACTGCTTAATGCCCTGTTCGCGGTGGCAAAGGTGAATGGGAATCCCAAACTTTTCACAAAGATGCTGAGCTACATGCTGGGCACAATATACTGAGCGGTGCTGCCCACCCGTACAGCCGAAGGAAATCTGCAAATCTGTGAAACCTCGGTCTATCCAGCGTTGCACGTGAAAATCAACAATGGGATATATGTGAGCCAGAAATTGCAGTATTTCACCATCCTTTTCCAGAAAATCAATGACAGGCTGGTCAAGTCCGGTCAAATGCTTATACTCCGCATAGCGTCCTGGATTATTGCTGGCCCTACAGTCAAACACATAACCACCTCCATTGCCAGTGGTGTCTGCCGGAATACCTTTCTTATAAGAAAAAGAGAAAACACGAATGCCCGCAGGCTCCACAGACTGAGAGTCAGACATGCTGACCAATTGGCTGACAACCGTTTTCAGGTAAAGATATTTGTCACAAGTGCCACGCTCCAGCTCCTTACGCAAATTCTCCAGAGCTGGCGGTATGCTGTCAATGAAATGCTGCTTCTTTTCCCATAATCCACGATAACCGTATGCGCCAAGAACTTGCAACAGCCTAAAAAGCACAAACTCATGCAGTCGCTGCAGGAAGTGCTCTTTGCTCAACGACTGATAGCAAGCCGGACACAATCCATTCTGCAAATAAGGCTGAAGCGCATCCCAATAAGCATCCACTAATTCTGTGCGGAGCGCATCACTATACTTGGCTGAGGCTTGCCACAGGAAAGAAGCTACATCATAATAGATAGGTCCTTTTCTTCCTCCTTGATAATCAATATAGAAAGGACGTCCATCCTTTAGCATGACATTTCTGGCCTGAAAGTCACGATACAGAAATGTGTCGGCATCCTCTACAAGCAAATCATCGGCAAACTGTTCAAAATCTGCTTGCAACCTGTATTCATTAAACTCTATACCCCGCAACTTCAGGTAGCAGTACTTGAAGTAGTTCAGGTCGAACATCACAGACGTCCGGTCCATTTCCTGCTGCGGATAACAATGAGTAAACACATACGAATCCCCCCCTTCAAACTGGAACTGTGGAAGTTCGCTGATAACCTGTTGCAGCATCAGTTTCTCCATGTCATCATACTGTCCACCTTGCTCACGCCCCCGACGGATAAAGTCGAAAAGCGAAGTGCTGCCAAGGTCTTCCTGCAGATAAGCCATGAAGTCGTCGGTGTGGCTATACACTTTAGGAACAGGCAGATGACGAGCAGCGAAGAGCAATGACAGGTTGAAGAAAGCCTGATTCTCTTCCGCACTCGTACCCACCACTCCGATAAGCGTTCCCCCGTCAGCAGCAGTCAACCTGAAATACTGACGATTGGAACCAGCACCTGGCAGTTTCTCTATCTTCACAGGTTCTGTGCCGCAGAGTTCACGGTAGAGAGCAATTAGTCTTTCCTGTTCCATATCTTCATGACTTTGCTTTTAACAGCGACCACATTAAGAATCGAAACCAACACCAGCAGACACACACCCACCAAGAGCGAAGGCCAGAAAGGAGGCGTCTGCATGTCGGGGAAAAAGTTCCGGAAGGTTTCAAGATACTTACTGCGCACTACAAACAATATGACGACAGCCATCAACAGCACCACCACGTTCAGTCCCACCGTAAGCAACTGGTAAGGCAAAGAAACCCGTGCCGGACTGTAGCCTATAACCAGCAGATTCTCCAGTTTGGTACTGTTCTTCTGCACCAACAGATACACCGAAAGCATCAGAATATAGAACGACAAAATACTGATAATCAATCCAACTGTCATCACAATAGCAATGATGACCCGCAGCATAAACGTCGTCTTTGACGCATCCAGCTTGTCCTGGTCTGTCTCGTAATTATTCTGCTGCAGATAGGCTGCAATGTGGTCGTCCGTGGGATTGTTCACCTCCATAATCAGACGTGTAGGCTCTTCTTTCGCATTCGGAGCAAATTCGGCATTCGCCCACCGCATGAAACTTTCTGGCACCAAGATGGTATTCAGACGACTACTGAATCCGGCAATTCTGCCATCGTAAAGCTGCTGCTTGCCGTTGCCGTCAATGCGAATCTTCATTTTCATGGCACCGATGATACCTTCCGACAACTTGGGCATCCCTCGTGACTGAGCATAGCCAAAATTGTACAGGTCAAGGTAATTCTTGGGTAGAATGATGGGGATGTCCGTATCACCCTCCTGATAATTCCAAGCACCTGTGGCAACATCCACAAATGCATCGGGCACCGCTTCAAAAAACATATCCGTCGAGATGTTTGCAAAGCCCTCAATGTCGAAACTGGCACGCACATCGAAAGCACAGGGCGTGAAAGCACCCAGACGCTCCACAAAGGGTTGCGACTTGAAGTCATCGATGTCGGCAGCCGTGAACGCATTCGACTTACCCGTAATGGTGGTCATGGCACCTATCTTCTTGTTGACTATCAGGTAGTCTGCCTTCATGAACGTATCTTCACCGTTGTAAATGGCCTGCGTATCGTTATAGAATTGCACACCCAGCATGATAATCACCATTCCCACCAAATTGGCAAGGAAAAAACCCGCAAACTGAGGAATGGAGATGTGCTGACGAAGTAATTTCCAAATTAAAGACATAAATTCATTTACAATTTTGCAATTTTACAATTTAAAGATCTGGTCGTATTGTAAATCAATATGTTTACCAATCGAAGTTGTAATGATGCCAGCTCCCTGTTTCCCCGCTTCCGTGGTCAGAATGTGTCCCATAATAGCAGAATTGGCATCGTCCAAGTGGCTAATAGGCTCATCCACAAACACAAAGTCGAAAGGCTGGCACAATGTACGGATAAGGGCAACACGCTGCTGCTGACCAAACGACATCCGGCCAATCAATGCCGTCTGCTTGTCGGCAATGCCCAGCATCTCAAACCACTCCTCTATCTGCTTTTTCTTCTGATAACCTGTCAGTTTGTTCTTTATCTGCACATTCTCCCACGCCGTCAGTTCCGGAAACAAGCGCAGCTCCTGCCACAACAAGGCAATGTGCTGCTTGCGCACTTCCACCCAGTCAGCAATGGTGAGTTGACGCACATTCTTGCCGTCAAACAAGATGTCGCCTAGATAGTCCCGACGGTAACCATAGATATAGCTACAGATTGAGGATTTACCCGTGCCGCTATTTGCCTCCACCAGATAGATTTTATTTTTTTCAAACGCCACATCGTGGTTCCAGATGTCCGACACCACATCGTTGCGGCTTTCGAACACCTTCGGCAAGGTGTGGAGCAATTGTATTTTCTCCATTTTATTATTGAAGTAAGGCTTTAAGAAAATTAACCGATGAATCCTTAATTTCCACAGTAAGTTCAACGCTGTTGGACGACCGTGATTTCAACGTCAGCGACTTCATCTGTCCCATCACTTTGTTCACTATTCCCAACTTTAATGGGGTATCGCTGAGCAAATTCTCCAAATCCACAAACACATAAAGCTGCTGCTTCTTGATTTCATCCGACAACGGATCGAGCAATTGACTGCGCTTTGAAATGTTGTTGGCAGCAAACATCTTCGCCGACGCAAAATACACATCATCACCGTCAAGTCCCCAGTTCAGAGTATATTCCGGCATCTTCAGAACGAAATGATTATCCTTCGCCTGCGTCATGCTCATGCCATACTCCTTCATGGTGTCCCGCCAGTAGTCCACGTCCTTCATGAAGTCCTTGTTGTCAACCTTTGCTGTCAGCATAAAGTCCTGCGAAAGCATTTGTTTTCCAGAGAAATCCTTTGGAAGCGTTATCGCCACATCACCATCAACCGCACGCAGAATAGCCTCCACGTCAATGGCTCGTTCCAGGGCTACCAACAACATCTTTGCCTGCTCATCCCGCTTCAACTGGTCCAGCAGCCACGACCCCTTCACACCCAGACAAGCCCAAACCGCAAAACCTTCCATCGGAGCCTGAATGTAACGACCCTCTATCTTGTGAAAGTTCTTGTTCCCTTCCTCTAACAGCTTCTTGGCAGCATTCGACTTGCCCTGAATATCAGCCGTCAGCACAGCCTTGCCGTCTTGAAATGCCACTGCAGAGAACACCTCCAGGTCCACCAGACGGACACCCTTCGGAATGAACGAGTACAGCGTGCCCAGCACATCCTCCGAAAGCGCGGCACCATTGCTGTATGCCACCACGTCGCAGTCACCACGTTTCTCCATCTGGCTATATGTTTCCGTACCGACAAAGCTGAAGTCCTTCTCCAAATCCATCAATCCAAGTGCAATCTGCCGTGTCTGCATCACATTGCCGTCACCCGCATTTGCCAGCACCAACATCGTGTGACTGTTGTAGCTCATCACTATGTCGTCCAGCAAAATAGACTGCTTCACTCCATCTTCCTCCGGAGCCGTCTGGGCAATGCCCTGCGAGGCCAACATCCCAATGAATTTCTCCACGTCGTCGGCATCGTCAATCCGCATCGTCACCCCTACAAAATTGCCAGCCTTGAAACCATACAGCGGCGAGGTGAAGTCGATGCCCATGTCGCCTGGATTCTCCATGTAATGCCGCAACTGCTGCTTGGCATCACCTGCAGTAATAAGTCCTAAATACCGGTTCAGAAATTGCATCAGTCCAGAATTCGCCAAATCGCCTTCCTGAACAATATGGGCCACATTCACGCTGACCACCACAGAGGCTTCTTGAGGTACGACCTGCACATAATCGGTCTTGTGGCAAGCCACAAACAATACTGCTGCTAATAATAATTTTACAATTTTCATAATATTCTGAGTTTTTCTGATTATTCTGAATTTTTCTGATTCATCATCACTACCGCCAACAAAGCAGCCGTCTCGGTACGCAGTCGGGCTGCCCCTAAAGATACACTCTGAAAACCTGCAGCCTCTGCCAAGCGCACTTCTTCTACTGAAAAATCGCCCTCCGGACCTACTAGCACCAAGGCATCCTCGCCCTGCACAAGCACATCACGCAACAGCTTCTTTTCACCCAACGAAGGCTCATCATAGCAATGGCAGATAAATTTATTTTTCAAATCCTTATACCGATTTATTGAACTGACACTTTCAATAAACTGCTTGAAGCTAACCAATTCGTTCAGCACAGGTTTCTCTGCCTTCCGGCTCTGCTTCATGGCCGACACGAGAATCTTCTCGATGCGATCCATCTTGACCAAGGTGCGTAATGAAAACTGGCAACGCAGGAACGTCAGTTCGTCAAATCCTATCTCCGTCGCTTTCTCTGCAAACCACTCCGTGCGGTCGATGTTCTTCGTCGGAGCCATCGCCAAATGCAAATGCCCCTGCCAAGCCTTCTGCTGCAGATGGGTAGCCTTGATTTGGTAATGGCAATGTCTCTTGTCGGTCGATGTAATCACAGCATCGTGGAAATTCCCCACCCCGTCAATCAGCACAATCTCATCGCCGGCTTGCAGTCGCAACACACGCATAGCATGTTGAGCCTCCTCTTCTGGCAGCTCTTGCTGATTCAGCCCATCGGGCACATAGAAATAGCGTACTTCCTTCATGCCATCCGTGCGTAGGCCGGCAAATCTATGCTGGCAAAGTCCTTATCTAAATATTTGAAATAACCTGTGATGCCTATCATGGCAGCATTGTCGGTCGTGTAGCTGAACTTCGGAATGAAGATGGTCCAGTGATACCGCCAAGCATGATCCCGAAAGGCATTTCTCAGCCCTGTATTGGCGCTGACACCACCTGCCACAGCCACTTGCCGTATGCCTGTATCTTTCACCGCCAAACGTAGCTTCTTCATCAGAATATCCACCACAGTCTTCTCTAACGATGCCGCCAGGTCAGCCTTGTGATGTTCCACAAAGTCGGGGTCATCCTGTTGCCAGTCCTGCAGGTGATAAAGAAACGACGTCTTCAGCCCCGAGAAACTGTAGTCGTAACCTTTGATATTGGGCTTGCTAAATTCAAAAGCATCGGGATTGCCCTCGCGAGCCAATTTGTCGATGATGGGACCACCAGGATAACCCAACCCCATCACCTTCGCACATTTATCTATGCATTCTCCCGCCGCGTCGTCGATGGTTGCCCCGATAATCTCCATATCCTTGTAGCTATTCACCCTCACAATCTGGCTGTTTCCACCGCTTACGAGCAGACATAAAAACGGGAATGTAGGCTGACGATGGTCTTCATCTTTTTCTTTAATAAAATGTGCTAACACATGACCCTGAAGATGGTTAACATCAATCATGGGAACGCCCAAACTACGAGCAAACCCTTTGGCAAAACTCACACCCACCAACAGCGAACCCATCAGCCCAGGCCCACGGGTAAACGCCACGGCACCAAGGTCTTCCTTCTTGATGCCCGCCCGCCTAATGGCAGCATCCACCACGGGCACAATGTTCTGCTGGTGCGCACGGCTTGCCAATTCAGGAACAACCCCGCCATACTCCTCATGCACAGCCTGACTCGCCGTCACATTGCTCAGCAGGATGTCGTCCTGCAACACCGCCGCGCTGGTGTCGTCACAGCTGCTTTCTATCGCTAAAATATACATAGTCTTCTCTTGTTTACAAATTCCTGTTTCCTCGCTCACCAGCTCAAAACCTCAACACCCTCGTCTGTCATCACAAACGTATGTTCCCATTGTGCACTCGGCAACTCATCTTCAGAGACAACAGTCCATCCATCATCCTCATCCACAAACACATGCCAATCTCCCATATTTACCATCGGTTCAATGGTAAAGACCATGCCTGGCACCAACAGCATACCGCTACCTTTCTTGCCATAATGCTCCACATCGGGCTCTTCATGGAAGGCGTTGCCCGTGCCGTGACCACAAAGGTCACGCACAATCGTAAACCCATTCCTATGAGCATGCTTGGCGATGGCATTACCGATATCCCCCACAAAACAATAGGGTTTGGCAGTCTCCTGCCCAATCTTCAGACACTCCCACGCTACATCCACCAGCTTCTGCTTCTCAGGCGTCGTCTCACCTATAACAAACATCCGACTGGCATCCGCAAAATAGCCGTCCAGAATCGTCGTGCAATCCACATTGATGATGTCGCCTTCTTCCAGAATTTCGTCCTCGTTGGGAATACCATGGCACACCACCTCGTTAATGCTCGTGCAGCAACTTTTCGGAAAGCCCTCATAACCCAGACAGGCTGGCGTAGCATGATGGTCCATCGTGTATTGATAGACAAGTTCGTCAATCTCCAAAGTTGACATCCCCGCCTTGATATTGCTCGCCACGGCGTCGAGCACACCCGTATTCACTACTCCGGCTGCACGAATACCTTCAATCTGCTCCTGTGTCTTGATCAATTCACGTGTAGGCACCAAATGCCCCTTGTTCTGCAAAGCCAGAATGCGGCGGTCCATCTCCGTGAAGGGTGCACCGGCAGGCACATGCCAATTCCTTTTGCACTTCTTTTTATAAAAACGCATACAAAAATACAATTTTCTTGCAAAGTTACGTCTTTTTTCGGGTTTTGTGCGGTTATTTGAAATGAAACTGCTACTTTTGCAACAAATTTAACACGAATTACACGATTTTTTTCACATGAACCCTTAGCTCGGTGAAGTCAACCATACCACTAACTAAATTTTTCAAACACCCAATATGAAAAAAACACTTATTTACCTCCTCGCAGCTGCAACAATCACAACAACCAGCTGCAAACAAACAAAAAAAGCACCCGTACCTGAACGAGTGGTCGAAACCATCGACGAAGAAACCGGCATCAGCAGCCTCCGTGAACTCCACATCAACGACAGCGTCACAGTGGCAAACAAGACCTACACCTACCAGTTCGACTTCACCCCTACAGAAGCCGTAGTACGCAACCCACAGGGCGACGACTACTACGACAATCAGGTATCCCTCGCCATCCGTCAAGGCAACCACGAAGTCCTCAACCGCATCTTCACAAAGGCAGACTTCAAGGCTCTGGTACCCAGCGAATTCCTGAACACCAGCACCCTTTGCGGCTTCACCTACGACTACACATCGGATGACTCCTCAGCCCTCTACTTCATCGCCACCGTCGGTGATGCCGACGAAACGGCAGATATGTCATTTCCCATCCGACTGAAAATTACCCCTTCTGGCAATATTTCGATGGAAAAAGCCACCGACCTCGAAACAGAGCCTATTCGCCCAGGCATGACCCTCGACCCCACCGACGACGTGTAGCTTTGAAACATTCTTGGACTCCCTGTTAAAACCCATCCTCTAAGACATCCACATCCAGTGTGGACAGATACCAGAAGGCAACACAACGTACAAAGCCGCAATCTTTCTGCAACATTTTTTCTCCCTCCTTCCCATTTCATCGGGAATTTTTTACCATCACATTGGTAAAACATTACCACTGCATTGGTAAAACTTTACCACTGTATTGGTAAAACTTTACCACTGCAGTGGGACAATTTTACCGATGAAGTGGGAGAAAAATCTCAGTGTAGTGGGAGGACAGTCCTGCCGAACCAGGAACGTTTTCACACTTCGGCGTGAATTAATAAGAAGCTTTTTTTCACCTGTTTTACAGCAGTCGCTATCCCTGTAAAGCACAGCGGTGGAACTACACATTATTTATATATAATAGCTGCTGCGACAAAACTCAGCACTCATCACGACGAAATTACACATTATTTATAATATATTTTTTCTCATTCCACAAAAAATACTTACCTTTGCAGCGATTTTGAATGCAAACATCTAAAACTTAATAACGCAAAAACGTAAAAATGGAAAGAGACAACGTCATCTTCTCGCTCATCGAGAAGGAACATCAGCGCCAGCTCAAGGGTATCGAGCTCATCGCCAGTGAGAATTTTGTCAGCGACCAGGTCATGGAGGCCATGGGCAGCTACTGCACCAACAAGTATGCCGAGGGCTACCCTGGTCATCGCTACTACGGTGGTTGCCAGGTTGTCGATGAAATAGAACAACTCGCCATCGACCGTGCCTGTCAGCTCTTCGGAGCAGAATATGCCAATGTGCAGCCACACTCTGGCGCACAGGCCAACGCTGCCGTACTGCTGGCTGTACTGAAGCCTGGAGACGTGTTCATGGGTTTGAACCTGGACCACGGCGGGCACCTGAGCCACGGTTCGCTGGTCAACACGAGCGGTATCCTGTACAAGCCTGTGGGCTATAACCTAAACAAGGAGACAGGGCGTGTGGACTATGACGAAATGGAACGCCTGGCAAAAGAACATAAGCCTAAGCTCATCATCGGCGGCGGATCAGCCTATAGTCGTGAATGGGACTACAAGCGCATGAGAGCGATTGCCGACGAAGTAGGAGCCCTGCTCATGATCGACATGGCGCACCCTGCCGGTCTTATCGCTGCGGGCTTGCTTGATAATCCTGTGAAGTATGCCCACATCGTGACCAGTACAACGCACAAGACCCTGCGTGGCCCACGAGGAGGATTGATACTCTTAGGCAAGGACTTCGATAACCCCTGGGGCTACACGACGCCGAAAGGTGTGGTGAAGAAGATGTCGCAGTTGCTCAACTCTGCCGTCTTCCCAGGTCAGCAGGGAGGTCCGCTGGAGCACGTCATCGCTGCCAAGGCTGTGGCTTTCGGAGAATGTCTGAAACCTGAATGGAAGCAGTATGCCCAGCAGGTGCAGAAGAATGCCAAGGTACTGGCTGAAGAACTGATGAAGCGTGGCTTCACAATTGTATCTGGCGGCACAGACAACCACTCGATGCTGGTGGACCTGCGTGAGAAATACCCTGACCTGACTGGAAAAGTAGCTGAGAATGCACTTGTTGCAGCCGACATCACCATCAACAAGAACATGGTGCCGTTTGACACTCGCAGTGCTTTCCAGACCTCTGGTTTCCGTCTCGGCACTCCTGCCATCACGACTCGTGGCGCCAAGGAGGACCTCATGGTGCAGATTGCTGCATGGATTGAAGAAGTGCTGAATGACCCTGAAAACACATCTGTTATCGACAAGGTGCGCAGCGAGGTGAACGAAACGATGAAGGCATATCCGCTCTTTGCATGGTAATAAAGCAAGCCCTTATCGGCAAAACGCTGCAGGAACTTCAGGAGATTGCACGTGCGCTTGACATGCCGAAATTCACAGGCCGGCAGATTGCCGAGTGGATTTATCAGAAACGGGTGAAGAGCATTGCCGAGATGACCAACCTGTCGCTGCTGAACCGCGAGAAACTAGCAGAGCGCTACGAGGTGGGGGTTTCTGAGCCCATAGAGATAAAGCGCAGCCAGGACGGTACGGTGAAGTACCTCTTTCCTACGGCTGACGGCAAATTCGTTGAAACGGTGTATATTCCTGACGGTGAACGGGCTACTCTGTGTGTGAGTTGTCAGGTAGGCTGCAAGATGAACTGCTTGTTCTGTCAGACAGGCAAACAGGGATGGCAGGGAAACTTGACGGCTACTGATATTCTAAACCAGATTTTCAGCATTGAAGGGCCTGAAACGCTCACGAACATTGTTTACATGGGTCAGGGAGAACCGCTGGACAACTACGATGCCGTCATGCGCTCGCTGGAAATCCTTACGGCGAGCTACGGCTGGGCTTGGAGTCCTCGGCGCATTACGGTGTCAACGTGTGGACTGCGGAAAAACCTCAAAAGATACCTGGACGAAAGCGACTGTCACTTGGCGGTGAGTCTGCATACACCCTTGCACGAACAGCGGTTGCGGCTGATGCCGGCAGAAAAGCAGTACCCCATTGCCGACATCGTGGAGCTACTGAAGGATTATGATTGGAGCCATCAGCGACGGCTCACGTTTGAGTACACGCTGTTGAGAGGCAACGATACGCCCATGCACGCCAAGGAACTGTGTAAACTGCTGGCTGGATTGGATTGCCGAGTGAACCTCATTCGCTGGCACAAGATTCCCGATGTGGACCTGCAGCCGGCAAGCGAGGAGAGCATCATTGCTTTCGAGACATACCTGAACCGCCATGGCATTCCTACAACACTGAGGGCTTCACGTGGACAGGACATCGAGGCTGCGTGTGGTTTACTTTCAACGAAGTTAATCAATAATTAATAAATTGAGTTACAACCCTTAAGAGGCTTGACGAAGTTTATGAAGAATAAGCTAACATTTTTCTGTGTCCTCTGTCTTCTCTGCGTCGTCTGTGGCTGCTCGGGAGAAAGGCATCCGCATGGATACCGCAAACGCACGGCATCGCTGCTGACTCCGAAGTCGAGCGGTAATCCGTATGAAGTGATGACTGTGTGTGAGGATTCTGTCTGGAGTGGCTATGCAGGCAAGGCGCTGCAGACCATTCTCGACAAGCCGCTGCTGGGACTGCCACAGGTGGAGGCACAGTTCCACAAGAGTCACATCACGGAGCAACACTATAACCACATCACTCAGATTTTCAGAAACATTGTCCGCATCAACATTGGCCGTGAATATACCCACCCGATGATGAAGGTGGACCGAGATGTACATGCCACACCGCAACTGATTATCACCATTCAGGGACCTGACCAAATCAGTGTGAGTCAGCACATCACCGAGCGCACCAGGGACATCACAACGCTCATCAATAGCGAGGAAATCAACACGGCTGCCAACGACTTTTATTATGAACACAACGTGAAGTTCGCCAAAAAAGTCAGGGAGCTATTTGGCTGCGAACTCTACATCCCTGTGGACCTGAAGAAGATGAAGGTAGGCAAGGATTTCATCTGGGCAAGCAATGACGGGTTGAGCAGCATACAGAATATCTGCATCTACAGCCTGCCCTACGTCAGTGAGAAGATGTTGACCCGTAGCCCATACATCGCACTGAGA
This sequence comes from uncultured Bacteroidales bacterium, assembly GCA_902802265.1. Taxonomy (GTDB): domain Bacteria; phylum Bacteroidota; class Bacteroidia; order Bacteroidales; family Bacteroidaceae; genus Minthosoma. The sequence goes on from CADCLN010000010.1 coordinate 63,212, forward strand.
AACAAGGTTATGGCAGACAATATCCCTGGTGAGCATGAGGGCTCAGTAATGACCACCAACAGCGAGTTTGTATTCGTGAAGAACATCACCGTCAGGGGTGACTTCGCCATGGAAGCAAGAGGACTGTGGGAGATGACCAAAGAGGCGATGGGTGGTCCCTTCGTAAGCCACAGTCGCATCGACACCGTCAACAACCGCATCATCACTGTGGAAGGCTTTGTCTATGCTCCTGACAAGATGAAGCGCACCATGCTGCGACGGCTGGAAGCAGCCCTTTACACTTTGGAACTGCCCAAACCCGCAGAGAAACCCATAAACCCATAAGACCAATAAACCTCATAAAGACCCATTAACCCCATGATAAGAATAGGAATCACGCACGGAGACATCAACGGCGTCGGCTATGAAATCATTTTGAAAGCCTTTGAGGCTGAAGAGATGCTGGACATCTGCACGCCCGTCATTTACGGCAGCCCCAAGGCCGCAGCCTATCACAGGAAGGCTATCAATAGCCCCACGAACTTTGTGGTGAGAGAGAGCATCAACGACGTGGCAGACAAATGCCTGAACATGATAAATTGTTTCGGAGAGGAAGAACTCAAGATAGAATATGGCATAGTCACGCAAGAAGCAGAACAGGCTGCCTTGACTGCCCTGGACCGTGCCTTGGAGGATCTCTCTGTCGGCAAGATTGACGTGCTGGTCTGTGCTCCGTTCAGTTTTACGACATCTGCGGAAGGTTACACACAGACGGAATACATTCAGAAGAAAGTGGCTGAAGACAAACGTCCGCTGACCATCATGATGGCTGGTACGCTACGCATTGCCTTTGTCACAGACAATCTGCCCATCAGCAAAGTTTCTGCAGCCATCACGAAGGACAACTTCATCGAGCGGATGATAACGCTGCAGAATACCTTGAAACGGGACTTCTACCTGGACAATCCCCGCATTGCCGTGCTGGCGCTGAATCCGAAGGACAAGGAGAACGAGTTCACAGGGACGGAAGAACGGGAAATCATTAAGCCAGCCATGGAGGAACTGTTCAACCACGGTGTACGCTGTTTTGGTCCCTACCCTGCTGACTACATCTTCGGAGACGAAAACTACAAGCGTTTCGATGCCATCATGGCAATGTACCACGACCAAGGCATCACACCCTTCAGAACCCTTGAACAAGGTGAAGGCGTGAACTACGTGGCAGGTCTGCCTATCATCGTTACTACTCCCTCGCACGGCGCCAGCTATGAAATTGCCGGCAAGGGTGAAGCCTCGGAAGTATCCTTCCGTCATGCCATCTATGCAGCCATTGATGCCCTGCGCAACCGCCGACGTTACGACAGCTCACATGCACATACGCTGAAAAAGCAGTTCTTTGAGAAGCGTGACGACAGCGACAAGCTGAAACTGGATCAGGACACAGAAGATGTGACATTGTAAAAATAACGGATTAACGCCCATACCATTGGAAGCCCGCCGCACCATATTCCAATTCATCGAAGCCCAGATGTCGTCGCTCATCAGCACGTTTGTGGACTTTACCCTGACTGCCTTCCTCGTGAAGTTTGCGGGGTGGTGGTATGTTTACGGCACACTTGCTGGTGCAGTGGCTGGTGGTGCCACCAACTGCATCATCAATTACAATTGGACATTCAAGGGCAGCGAACAGCAAAAACGCACCATCATGCTGCGTTACATCCTGGTATGGACAGGGAGTCTTATCCTGAACACGACAGGTACAGCCATCGTTGCCAACATCCTGTCGCATGACGGAACTGCCAAGGCTTTCGGCATCGTGATGGAAGCCAAGACCCTCGTTGCCGTTCTCGTCGCTATCCTCTGGAACTTTACAATGCAGAAAAAGTTTGTGTATAAAACGTGAAAAACGAATTGAGTTAACGTCATAACGAATTATAAAATTCATTCAACATGATAACCTTTCAACAATTCCGTGACGGCATACAGCACGCAGTCTATTTCTTGATAGACAAGCCCGTAAGACTGCTGGTCCGCCTGGGTGTTACGCCCAACATGATGACCACCATGGGACTGCTCGGCAACATTCTGGCAGCATCGCTTTTTGTGTATTCAGCCCTCTATGTGCCAGCCAACGACTTTACGCTGGTGGGCTATGCGGGTCTGGTCTGCATCCTGTTCTCCATCTTTGACATGGTGGATGGCTATATGGCTCGCACAGCCAATCTCTGCTCCACATTCGGTGCCTTCTACGATAGTGTGCTCGACCGCTACTGTGAGCTGTTTGTCCTTTCGGGCATGGCTTTCTACTTCGTTCAGCACGATTATGCCATTGCCGCTGTCATCACATTCCTGTCGCTCATCGGCAGCATTATGGTAAGTTATGTACGTGCACGTGCAGAAGGACTGGGGCTGGAATGTAAAGTGGGATTGATGCAACGCCCCGAGCGTGTAGTGCTCACCAGCCTTGGAGCCATGTTCTGCGGCCTGTTAGCACCTTATGTCAAAGACACTTTCGACCCGATGTGGATTCTGATCATTCCACAGATTCTGATTGCCATTCTTGCCAACTACACCGCTTTCCGCCGTATCCATCACGTCTATAAACTTTTGAAAAACAAATAATGACCAGTCGTTATTTCAGGGAAGCACTACGCTTCATTGCTGTGATGTCTCCCTTCATTATGTTCGCATTGTTGTACAACTCCATGCGATATTTCCCGAACTATCTGTTCAACGACATTGACACTGAAGGGGTTTATCAGCTTGAAAAACAACTCTTCGGAATCATTTCGGACGGTATGCGGCTTACCCCCTGCGAATATTTTCGCGTTCATCATTGGACTTGGGTCGATGTGCTTTCCGGTGTGTTCTACCTTTGCTGGGTTCCCCTGCCCATTTTTTACTGCATTTGGTTGTTTGTCAGAGGTCAACGCCGACTCAGCCTGCAACTTTCTACAGCCTTCCTTTTTGTCAATCTCATTGGCTTCAGCGGCTACTACATCTACCCTGCTTCTCCCCCATGGTACGTCATGGAATATGGCTTTACACCCATTCTCAACACACCAGGCTATGCCGCTGGATTCATCAACTTCGACAACGCATTGAACATAAAAGTCTTCCAGACAATATATTCAGGGAATGCCAATGTCTTTGCCGCCATTCCCTCTCTCCATTCAGCCTACTGCCCCATAGCCCTTTATTATGCCTGCAAAGTCAAGCATAACAGCGCATGGATTCTGATACTTTCCGTCGTTTCCATAGGCATTTGGTTCTCTGCTGTCTATAGTGCTCACCACTACGTCATCGATGTACTTCTCGGCATCCTCACCAGCATTCTCGGCCTTGCCATCTTCAACGGCATTCTCCTGAAACGAGTACCCAACAAGTGGTATCGTTGGTTGCAAGACTAACAAAATAACTAATCCCACCGCATAGTTTTGGCAGGATTGGAGAGGCTAACCAGATAGGAAGAGCCGAAGATGACGAGAGAAGTAATGAGCAGCGTGCCGAGATTAACAAGCAGGATATAAAGATAATTGATTTCCACGGGTACATAGGAAAGGTAATAGATGCTGGCATCCAGACGTACCAGGTGGAAATAGTGTTGCAGGTAACAAAGCAGCAGTCCTACAACGTTTCCTATAATCAAACCCTTGCCAACCAGCATAATGGCAAAGTTCATGAATACACGGCGAATGCTGAAATTCGTGGCTCCAAGTGCTTTCAGTATGCCTATCATGTTGATGCGTTCCAGCATGATGATGAGCAAACCAGACACCACCGTAAAGACGCTGACGCAAATCATCAGAATGATAATCATCACCACATTCATGTCGAGCACAGCCAACCACGAGAAGGTGTGCGGAGCCAATTCCTTGATGCTGAACACGCCGTAAGTCACACCGTTGCGGTCAAGCCCCTTGTTGATTTTAGAAGCCATCTGAAAGGTTACGTCACGCAGTTGGCTGAAATCCTTTATAGTAATTTCATAGCCACTCGACATATCATCCTCCCAGTTGTTCAGGCGGCGCACCGTGCGAATATCGGTCAGGGCATAGGATTTGTCATACTCCGACATATTCGTCTGAAAAATGCCACACACCTTGAAACGGCGGGCACGCATTGATTCATTCGACACAAAATAGGCAAACACCTTGTCGCCCAGATTCAGATGCAACGTCTTGGCTATCTTTTGTGAAATGAGCAGTTCGTTGCTCGACTCTTCTTCGTCCAGACGGGGCATACGTCCTTCCAAAAGCGCTTCATGCAAGAAAGTTGTGTCGTATTCCTGTGACAGCCCCTTGAAGGTGATGCCGCAAAAGTCCTCATCCGTCTTCAGTATGCCCATCTTCGTGGCAAACGTCTGAATGTGATCGACATCCTTAAACTTTTTCACAATCCGCAAAAGGCTGTCGTTGGTCAGCACAGGCAGTATTTCCCTTTCATAGGACTGCGTGAGCGAAAGCACCTGTATGTGTGAGCCAAACCCGATGACTTTACCCGACACTTCACGCTTGAAACCATAGACCACCGACAGCGAGATAATCATCACCGCAATGCCGATGGCAATGCCTGCCAAAGCAATACGAACAGCAGGGCGAGAAAACCGTTTCTCGCCCTCACTATCATCGGAATAGATTCTTCTTGCTATGAAAACTTCAAAATTCATCAATCCACTCTGCCTGGATAAGCCTCCAGAGCCTTGCGCAATACAAACAAAGCACGGGTTAAATCTTCCTTCTTCAGCACGTAGGCAATGCGCACCTCGTTCTTTCCTGCCCCTGGCGTGGTGTAGAAACCCGAGGCTGGAGCCATCATCACGGTTTCCCCCTCGTAGTCAAAACTCTCCAGACACCAGGCGCAGAACTTTTCGCAGTCATCCACAGGCAGTTTTGCCACCGTGTAGAAAGCACCCATCGGAATGGGCGAATACACACCAGGAATGCGGTTCAGTCCGTCAATCAGACACTTTCTGCGCTCCACATATTCGTCATAAACCTCACGGGAATACGATTCGGGAGCATCCAGACTGGCTTCGGCAGCAATCTGTCCAATCAGCGGCGGAGACAGACGAGCCTGGCAGAACTTCATGACAGCCTTGCGAATTTCGGGATTCTTTGTAATCAAAGCACCAATGCGGATGCCACACTCCGAATAGCGTTTGCTCACCGAGTCGATCAGCACCACATTCTGCTCAATGCCCTCCAGGTGGCAAGCCGAGATGTAAGGAGAACCCGTGTAAATGAACTCACGATAGACTTCGTCAGAAAAGAGGTACAGGTCATACTTCTTCACAAGGTCACGAATCTGGTTCATTTCCCGACGTGTATAAAGATAACCCGTCGGGTTGTTAGGATTACAAATCAAGATGGCACGAGTCCGCTCGTTAATCAGCTCTTCAAACTTTTCCACCTTCGGCAACGAGAAACCCTCGTCAATCGTCGTGGCAATAGTACGTATCACAGCACCTGCCGAGATAGCAAAAGCCATGTAGTTGGCATAAGCAGGTTCGGGCACAATGATTTCGTCGCCAGGATTCAGACAGGCCAGGAAGCTGAACAGCACAGCCTCCGAGCCACCGCTGGTGATGATGATGTCGTCAGCCGTCAGGTTGATGTCATATTTAGCATAGTAGCCCACCAGCTTTTCACGGTAGGAACGATAGCCCTGCGACGGACTATACTCCAAAATCTTCCGGTCAATATTCTTGATGGCATCCAGAGCCACCTGCGGTGTAGGCAAATCGGGCTGACCAATATTCAGGTGATAGACGTGGACACCACGCTTCTTGGCTGCCTCGGCCAAAGGAGCAAGTTTCCGAATCGGCGAACTGGGCATCTCGGTGCCACGGATAGAAATTTTAGGCATGGATTGGCGTTTTTTACAAAATTTTCGTGCAAAGTTAAGAATTATTCCGCTCGTAAATGGTATGTTTGGAAAAAAAACTTTACTTTTGCGCAAAAATTAGCCTATGAAAGTTGGAATTATTCAGATAAGCTGCACGAAAAGTATAGCGGACAACCAAGAAAAACTCGCCAGCAAGATAGCAGAAGTGTGCAGACAGGGTGCACAGCTTGCCGTGCTGCAGGAACTGCACAACAGCCTCTACTTTTGCCAGACCGAAGATGTCAGCCAGTTCAACCTGGCAGAATCCATCCCTGGCCCCTCCACCCAATTCTACGGAGCCATTGCCCGCAGACATGGCATCGTCCTTGTCACCAGCCTCTTCGAGCGCCGCGCACCAGGACTTTACCACAACACGGCCGTCGTCTTTGAGAAAGACGGAACCATCGCTGGCAAATACCGCAAAATGCACATCCCCGACGACCCTGCCTACTACGAGAAATTCTACTTCACCCCTGGCGACCTCGGTTTCCACCCCGTCAAGACGTCCGTCGGCGTGCTGGGCGTGCAAGTGTGCTGGGACCAGTGGTACCCCGAAGGAGCACGCCTCATGGCTTTGCAAGGGGCTGAACTGCTCATCTACCCCACCGCCATCGGCTACGAATCGACCGACACAGCCGACGAACAGCAGCGGCAGCGAGAAGCCTGGCAGACGGTGCAGCGGGGCCATGCCGTGGCAAACGGACTGCCTGTCATTGCCGTCAACCGTACAGGCTACGAAGCCGACCCTTCAGGGCAAACGGCCGGCATACAGTTTTGGGGCAGCAGCTTCGTCTGCGGACCACAGGGCGAAATCCTCTTCTGCGCCCCAGTCGCCGAGGAATGTGCCGCCGTCGTAGATATTGACATGCAACGCAGCGAGAACGTCCGCCGCTGGTGGCCCTTCCTGCGCGACCGCCGCATCGAGATGTTCGGCGAACTGCAAAAACGATACATCGACTAAAAATCAGAAAAAACGAGTTATGAACAAAAAACGCCTCTACCTCCTCCTGAGTCTGCTCTGCGCGGCAGCAATCGCCCTGACACTGACGCTGCTGAGGGGCTGCCATGCGACAGACGAAGCCAGTGCAGAGAAGCAACAAGCCGTCAGCAACGAGCAAATCCTCGGCATCCTGCAAAGCCAGGCACAGATTGCCAGCACCGAAGTCACCATCCGCAAGATGGGCATCTACGACTCCGAATCGGACAAGGTTTCGCTCAATCCCAACACCTGGAAGATAGGCCACAGGCTGTGTGTCGTGCCCGTTGACATCAAAATAAAATACGGCATCGACCTCAACGAAATGACGATAGGCGACATTGCCCGCCCCGACAGCAGCGACGTGGTGCTCATCCATCTGCCCCAGCCCAAGATTCTGGACAAGTCATACGTGCCCCGAACCAACCGGAAAGAAATCGTCTCGCTCGCCACAGGACTTCGCGACAACATCGGCGAAACCACTATCCAGCAAATAAAATCCCTGGCATTTGACGACGTGGTGGAAAAAGACCAATTGCTCCACCAGAAACTCTCAAGGGAAATCACAAGCAACACCAAAGCCGTCTTCCGTTCCCTGATGAAGAGCGTGGGACTGACCGCAGAATTTATCTAAAAAACGCCAAACAATGAAGAAAGCAACCCTCATCAAATACGCCGTCCTGCTCCTGATCCTGCTCCTGGCAACACTCTTCATAGTCCGCCGATGCAGGCACCAGCCACAGGCTGAAGAACCCACGCTGACCATTGCCGACACACCCCTCACCGTTGAAGACGTGAAACCCATCGGCGAACTCTACCTCTACACCACCGTCACCGAAGACTTCGAGAAAGGCTCCTTCATGGGCAGCGGCTACGGCAGCAGCCTCCTGGGCGAGGGCAACGGCATCCTGAAGAAGAAACACCACTGCGTGCAGATACTGCGCCAGCAAGTCAGCTTCACCATCAACCTCGACGAAGTGGTGTATGAAGAAGATTCTGCCTCAAACATCGTCTTTGTCACCCTGCCTCCCGTGCAGTTCGTGCAGTCCACCATACACAGCTGGTTCAAGTCGGACAACGAGGACGAAGAGGGAGCCGTGAAATACGATGCCTCGCCGCTGATTGACAGAGTAGAAGCAAAAATCCGAAAGAAATACGACACCGCCGTGGCCCGTGCCCAAGCCACAGAGAAAGCCAAAAATGTGCTGACCGACATCTTCCAGTCGTGTGGCAAAGAACTCATCTTCAACGACCCAGCCCCGATGTCATCTCCAAAACGCTAAACACACACTTGAAAACTATGTACAAGAAAATCACATCCTTCCTTTTGAAGCTCCTGGGCTTCAGCTCCACCTTTGTGTTGGCAGCCTGTTACGGACCTTCCCCCACAGGCTATCGCGAAGACCAAATGGTGGTCGATGGCGACAGTGTAGCCGTTGTCGATCTGGCGGAAGAAGATGCCGACAGCATGGCTATTATCAACACACCGTCCGAGGATGAATAACCTACTCACTCTGCGCAAACGGCTGGGGCTGGAACTATGGCGACAGCGCGAAAACAACATCATCCGCGAGCACCCCCTGCGGCAACTCTTCTGGGAGTGTACCCTGCGCTGCAACCTGCACTGCCGTCACTGTGGCAGCGACTGCAAAGTGGCAGCCATGCAGCCCGACATGCCAGCGGCCGACTTCCTGCGCGTGCTCGACAGCATTGCCCTGCGCACTGACCCCCACCAGGTCTTTGTCATCGTCTCGGGTGGCGAACCCCTCATGCGCGACGACCTGGAAGCATGCTGCGCCGAAATCTATGCCAAAGGCTTCCCATGGGGCATGGTGACCAACGGCCTCGCTCTCACGCCTGCCCGCTTCCGTGCCCTAATCAAAGCCGGACTCCATTCCATCACCATCAGCCTCGACGGACTGGAGGCAGACCACAACTGGATGCGCGGGCACAAGGACAGCTTCCTAATGGTTGACAAAGCCATCGACATGCTGGTGAAAGCCCGTCCGCTGGTCTTCGACATCGTCACCTGCGTCAATCGCCGCAACTACCCCCAGCTCGCCGCCATCAAGCAATACCTCATCCAAAAGGGCGTCACCCACTGGCGCATCTTCACTGTCTTCCCCGCAGGCAGGGCAGCCAACGACCCCGACATGCGGCTGACAGCAGAGGAATTCAGGGGCACATTCGACTTCATCAAGGCTACCCGTCAGGAGGGGCGCATCCTTGCCAGCTACGGCTGCGAGGGATTTCTGGGAAGCTACGAAGCCGACGTGCGCGACCACTTCTTCACCTGCCAGGCAGGCATCGCCATCGGCTCGGTCCTCATCGACGGCTCCATCGGCGCCTGCACCAGCATCCGTGCCGACTACAGCCAGGGCAACATCTACAGGGACGACTTTATGGATGTCTGGGAAAACCGCTACCTTCCCTACCGCGATCACAGCTGGATGAAACAGGGCGACTGTGCCGACTGCTCCTACTTTCGCTATTGCCGAGGCAACGGCATGCATCTTCACGACGGCGACGGCCAGCTGCTGCTTTGCCACATGAAGCGCTTGCAGGAGAACCCGAAAGAAGGGGTAATACCAAGTTAACGAGAGCTGGTGTCAGCATATCTATCTGAAAAGCAAAGTTCTCCCATCTCCGTAGCAAAGTTCTCTCGCTGCCGTGGGAGAACTTTGCTACGGGTCTGGCACTGCATTGCCACCGCAGCGAGAGAACTTTCCCACCGCAGCAGCAATGCAGTGCCACTGACGTACAACTCCATTTCTCCATAAAGTTTTTGTGCCCGAAACGCTGCTTTGACTTCGCTTCAACGTCACCTTATCACCCTTTTTTCACTAAAGTTTGGCTTCGTCGAATTAAAGTTTGACAAATTTGCGTCATAAAATGACTGAATCGATGTAACTTTAGTGCAACTTTCATGTAACTTTTATGCAACTTTTTTCATCCTAATACAATGATTACAAACCGATTAACCACAAAGGTGCAACTTTGTTTCAAAAAACACCACAGGAACAAGCACGATGACGATTTTTTAAAACAAGGATTAAACGAATTGAACGGATTTTTTTGCCAGAGGGAGCTATCGTCAAGAAAGTCAATCCTTTTAAACCGTTCAATTCGTTTAATCGTTCCGAAGGAACTTGTCGTACAAGAAAAGCCGTTTGCCACGAATGTTGCAAATGTTGCAAGCATTTTTTTCTGGACGGTAACCAGTCAGCGAAATTACGGGTGGCAGTCGCCCCACAACTGCTGCATACGTTCTTTCAATTTGACTTCCTGCGGATTAGACTGTGCGTGCCAAAAGTGTTGCCCTTGCGCTTGGTCGGGCAGAAACTGCTGTCGCACGAAATTTCCTTCGTAATCATGGGCGTATTTGTAATCCTTTGCATAGCCCAATTGCGCCATCAATTGTGTGGGGGCATTGCGCAGGTGGAGCGGCACAGGCAGGTTGCCCGTCTGGCCGACATACTGCATGGCGTCGTTCACAGCCATGTAGGCAGAGTTGGACTTTGGGCTGGTGGCAAGGTAGATGGTGGCTTCTGCCAGAGGGATGCGTCCTTCGGGCAAGCCGATCTTGTTGACGGCGTCGAAGGCGGCGTTGGCCAGCAGCAGGGCGTTGGGGTTGGCCAGGCCGATGTCTTCGGAGGCAGAGATGACCAGTCGGCGTGCAATGAAGAGAGGGTCTTCCCCACCCTCAATCATGCGAGCCAGGTAGTAGATGGCTGCATCGGGGTCGCTGCCGCGGATGGACTTGATGAAGGCTGAAATGATGTCGTAGTGCATCTCGCCATCCTTGTCGTATGCCAGCGGATTCTGCTGCAGGGCTTCGGTCACTATTTCGTCGGTTATCACGATGGTATCCTCTCCGCTGGCGGACTGACTTTCGCAGACCAGTTCCAAGATGTTGAGCAGTTTTCTGGCGTCGCCACCTGAGTAGCGAAGCAGTGAAATTGTTTCTTTAACTTCAATCTTTTTCTGTTTGAGAATCACGTCTTTCTCTATGGCTGATTGAAGTAATGCAAGAAGGTCATCTTTTTCCAAAGATTTGAGCACATACACCTGGCAACGGGAGAGCAGCGGACGGATGATTTCGAAGGAAGGATTCTCCGTCGTGGCTCCTATCAGGGTGATGACGCCCTGCTCCACAGCCCCCAGCAGCGAGTCTTGCTGCGACTTGGAGAAGCGGTGGATTTCGTCGATGAAAAGAATGGGTGAGTTTTGTCCGAAGAAGCGTGAACTTTTGGCTTTCTCGATGGTTTCGCGCACATCTTTCACCCCCGATGTGACGGCACTCAGCGTGAAGAAGGGCACGTCCAGCGTGTGGGCTATGATGTTGGCGAGGGTGGTTTTTCCCACGCCTGGCGGTCCCCACAAGATGAAGGACGAGATGCGCCCCTGCTCCAGCATACGACGAATGACAGCACCCTCCCCAACCAGGTGGCGCTGTCCGATGTATTCGTCTATGGTCTTGGGCCTCAGCCGTTCAGCCAATGGTTGCATTACTCCTTCTTCGACACGGGCACGTCGCTCATGGTGCCAGCGATGGCAAGGCGCACCAGTTCGTTCTTGCAGTTAGTGACGACGTTGATGGTTTTCTTGAAGCGACCAGGCATTTTGCCCGAACCGTTGTAGGTGACGACAATTTCGCCCGTGCCGCCAGGCGAAATGAAGTCCTTGGGGTAGTCGGCCACGGTACAGCCGCACGAGGGGCGCACCTGGTTGATGACCAGCTTTGCCTTTCCTGTGTTGGTAAACTTGAAGACACAGCGTTGCACGGGTTCGTCCATCGAAAATGTACCCATCTCGATGGTTGTCTTCTCAAATTTGATTTCGGGATACTTCTTGGCCTGAAGGGTGTAAAAACTCAGGACAGCAAGAAAAAATAACAGGGTTTTCTTCATGTTTTTTACTTTTAGATGTGCAAAAGTACGTCAATTTTTCATTATTATACATAACTTGTGGTGGTTTTTTGATGTTTTTTTCGTAATTTTGCCGCAATTTTGCATTTTGAGTAAAACATTTTCTATGAATTTAGACAAAAACACAGTGATTGGTTGGGTGCTGATGGCCCTGGTCATGTTTGGCTTTATCGCCTACGAGCGATACACCGCACCCACACAAGAAGAGATTCAACAATGGCAGGCTCAGCAGGATAGCATCAAGGCTGCCGAAATGAACAAACAACTGCAGAAGCAGACCCAGGAGACGCGGGCATTGATGGAACAAGCCAGCGACTCGCTCAATCCGCTGTTTGCGGCTTCGCAAAAGAATCCTGGCACCACTGTCATCAAGAACGAACTGCTGGCACTCACCATTGACAACCGCGGTGGACAGCTGACGAAGGTGGAACTGCTGGATTCTACCTACAAGAATCAGCAGGGCGGCAATGTGGTGCTGTTTCAGGGGGAAGAAAACGTCTTCAACCTGCAGCTGGACGGAAAGACGGAGAATATCCACACGGGTGACCTCTACTTCTCTGCAACGGAACAGCAGGGCGGCAGCCTCACGATGAGTGCGCCCATCGGCAACGGTTCGCTCGACATCAGCTATTCACTGGTGCCCAACAGTTATTTGGTCAATATTGATATTCAAGCCCATGGCATTGAGGGTTTCTTCCCGTCGAAGACCAAGAGCATGAACATCCAGTGGAGTCAGCTGATGACGCAGCAGGAGAAGGGATGGGACTTTGAAAACCGCTACAGCACCATCACCTACCGCGACCTGGATGAAGACACGCATGAACTCTCCAGCATGGGCGGCGACGAGGAAGAGGATGAGTTTGAAGAGAAGACAAAGTGGGTTTCTTTCAAGACTCAATTCTTTTCGCAGATTCTCATTGCCGAACAGGGCTTTGGAATCAACCGCCTGAAATCGACGAAGGTGAACAAGGACGAGCAGCCTGGTTACCTAAAGACGCTGGAGGGTGACTTGACGGCAGAGTTTGACCCTTCGGGCAAGAAGCCGACATCTTTCATCATGTATCTGGGACCCAACAAGTTTTCCACGCTGACCGAGAACGAAAAGCTCATCAGCAGCGATTCCGACCTCGACCTGCGTTCATTGGTCTATTTGGGCTGGCCTGTGATTCGCTGGATTAACCGTTTCTTCATGATTTACCTCTTCGACTGGCTCACTGGCTGGGGCTTGAACATGGGCATCGTGCTGCTGATTCTCACGCTGCTCATCAAGGTTCTGGTTTATCCGCTGATGAAGAAGTCGTACATGAGCAGTGCCCGTATGCGTGTGCTGCGGCCAAAGATTGAAGAGGTGACCAAGAAATATACCAAGCCCGAAGATGCCATGCTGAAACAGCAGGAAACCATGAAGCTCTACAGCGAATACGGGGTGTCACCGATGGGTGGTTGTCTGCCGATGCTGATTCAGATGCCTGTGTGGATTGCCCTGTTCAACTTCATTCCGAATGCCATCGAACTGCGTGGTCAGTCGTTCCTGTGGGCAAAAGATTTGTCCACCTACGACGATGTCATCAACTGGGGCTTCAACATCTGGGGCATTGGCGACCACATTTCGCTGTTCTGCATCCTGTGGTGTGTGGCTACGGTGGCCAGCTCCATGTTCTCCATGAAGCAGCAGCAAGACAGCATGACACCCGAACAGGCTCAGCAGATGTCGATGATGAAGTACATGACGTACATCATGCCGCTCATCTTCTTCTTCTCGTTCAACAACTACAGCAGCGGACTGAACTACTACTATTTCCTCTCGGCTCTGACCTCTGCCCTGATGATGTGGTATCTGCGCCGTTCCACGGACGATGCCAAACTGCTGGCACAGCTGGAGGAACGCCACAAGCAGCGCAAGGCTCAGGCTGCCACAGGCAAGAAGCCTTCGTCCATGATGAGCCGCCTGCAGGCCATGCAGCAGAAGCAAATGGAAATACTTCAACAACAGCAGCAAGCAAAAAAGAATGAACCATGATGAATAAAACCATTTTATTAGCAGGATTTTTATCTATGATGCACCTTGATGCTGATGCCCAATCCTTCATCGGACGTCAGACTCCCTCCGTTAAGGACCGCACGTTCACCCCTGAATTGCTCTGGGCAATGGGACGTATCGGCAGTGCCGACGCATCTCCCGACGGCAAGCAAGTGACCTATAACGTAAGCTATTACAGTGTGTCGGAAAACAAGAGCCACACCGTGATTTACAGCATCGATACCGACGGAAAGAATGAGCGGCTACTCACCAAAGCAAACACCTCGGAAGTGGCACCCCAATATATCCAGGGGGGCAAACGCATTGCTTTCCTGGCGTTGGATGACGAGATGAATATGCAAGTGTGGTCGATGTTGACCGACGGCACAGATCGCCGGCAGCTTTCCTTTGAAAAGGAGGATGTGGAAGACTTCATGTTCTCACCCGACGAGAAGAAGGTCATCCTGCTCAAAACCATCAAGTATGGACAACGTACCAGCGACATTCATCCCGACTTGCAGAATACCAGCGGACGAGTCATCAACGACCTGATGTATCGCCATTGGGACGAATGGGTGGAGACGATTCCCCACCCCTTCCTCGCCCATTTCGACGGCACAAAGATTTCGGGCGCAAAGGATATTCTGGAAGGTGAGCCTTACGAGTGTCCGATGAAACCCTTCGGCGGCATGGAGCAACTGGATTTTTCGCCAGACAGCAAAATGGTGGCTTATACTTGCCGCAAGCTGGAGGGGAAAGAATATGCCTGCTCAACGGATGCTGACATATACCTTTATAATATAGAGACAGGACAGACGAAGAACCTCTGCAAGCCTGCTGGCTACAGACGTCCAGCTGTGGATTACACAGAATCTCTGAAGAATCAATCGGTCAACGATGGCAACTTCAATGGCTACGACGCGAACCCCGCTTTTTCGCCAGACGGCAAGTACATTGCCTGGCAAAGCATGGAGCGCGACGGATATGAGTCTGACAAAATCAGACTGATGGTCTGCGAATTGGCTACCGGCAAGAAGACAGACCTCACCCTGGACTATGCCGCCAACGTGGATGCTTTCTGCTGGGCAACAGACAGCAAGGACATCTTCATCCTCTCGGTATGGCATGGCACAACCCACATCAACATGGTCTCCATCGACAAGAAAAACGACTTGGGCAGCACGCTGATTCAGTCGGTAACGGGTGGTCAGTACGACTACATCAGCCTGACACCTTGCGGCAAACAGCTGCTCTGTGGTCGGCAGTCGATGAAACAGGCTACCGAACTGTACCTTGTTGACCCTGCTGCATGTATCAAGGAAATGAAGGAGATACAGAAAAAGTATTCAGAGTCAACCTCGAAGCAAGAGCCTAAATCTGTCCGACAGCTTACCCACGAAAACCAGTATTTCTACGACAATATTGACTGGGGCAATGTGGAGCCACGTTGGTGCAGTGCCACTGATGGTCAGTCCATTCTTTCCTGGATTATCACTCCGCCCAACTTCAACCCCAACAAGAAATACCCAACGCTGCTTTTCTGCGAAGGCGGACCACAAAGTCCTGTAAGCCAGTTCTGGTCTTTCCGCTGGAACATGATGATTATGGCTGCCAACGGCTATGTGGTTGTGGCTCCCAACCGCCGCGGACTGCCTGGATTCGGTGTGGAGTGGAATGAGGAAATTTCAGAAAACTATGGCGGGCAGTGCATGAACGACTACTTCTCTGCCATCGACGATGCTGCCGACAATCTGCCCTACGTTGACAAAGACCGGCTGGGCTGTGTGGGTGCCAGCTTCGGCGGTTTCTCAGTCTATTGGCTGGCAGGTCATCACAACAAACGTTTCAAGGCTTTCATTGCCCACGACGGCATTTTCAACTTGGAGCAGCAATACCTGGAAACCGAAGAAATGTGGTTTGCCAACTGGGACATGGGCGGTGCTTACTGGAATGGTCATTCCAAGACTTTCGATAATTCGCCACATCGCTTTGTGGATAAGTGGGACACCCCCATCCTCTGCATTCAGGGTGAAAAGGACTATCGCATCGTGACGTCGCAAGCCATGTCAGCCTTCAATGCTGCCCAGCTGCGAGGCATTCCTTCTCAGTTGCTCATCTTCCCCGATGAAAACCACTGGGTGCTGAAACCCCAGAACGGCATCCTTTGGCAACGTACCTACTTCAACTGGCTGGATAAATATGTAAAGAACCCAATCGGCGAAAGAACAGAGTCGTACTTGGTGCCAGAAATTGCCAACGAATAAAATTTTTTAATCCACACTATATCAATGGAAAAACTCAGTAACAGTGCTGCGGCACGCTGGACCGCGCTACTCATCGTATCGGTGACGATGATGTTTGCCTACTTCTTCACCGACGTCATGTCACCGCTGGAACCTATGCTCACAGCACCCAAACCCGAAGGACTGGGCTGGAGTGCTGACGACTACGGATTCTTCTCCGGTTCCTACGGATTCTTCAACGTATTCCTTTTCCTGCTTTTCTTCGGAGGCATTATTCTCGACAAATTCGGCATCCGGTTTACGGGCATTCTTTCCACCTTCCTCATGTTCGGCGGAGCACTCATCAAGTGGTATGCCGTGGGACACGACTTCGACGGCACCATGTTCGGCTACCCCATGCAGGTCATCTGGGCTTGCCTTGGCTTTGCCATCTACGGTGTAGGTTGTGAAATTGCAGGTATCACCGTCAGCAAGGTCATTGTTAAGTGGTTCACAGGTCACGAACTGGCCTTGGCACTCGGACTGCAAGTGGCGTTGGCTCGTATCGGTACGGCTGGAGCGTTGGCAGCAGCCCTGCCCTTTGCCCAGAAGTTCGGCGGTGTGTCAGCCTCTGTCGGACTGGGAGCATCCCTGCTTTGTGCCGGCATGATTAGCTTCATCGTCTATTGCTGGATGGACAAGAAAGAAGATGCTGCCGTAGCCGCCACACAGACCGAACCTGAAGAGGAATTCAAGTTCAGCGACCTCGGTATGCTTTTCACAAACAAAGGCTTCTGGTACATCACCTTGCTCTGCCTGATGTTCTATGCAGGTGTGTTCCCGTTCCTCAAGTTTGCCACCAAACTGATGGTTACAAAATACGGTGTTGACCCCGAACTGGCTGGCCTTATTCCTGCCATGCTCCCCTTCGGCACCATCTTCCTCACCCCGCTCTTCGGCAGCATTTACGACAAGCACGGCAAGGGAGCCACCCTGATGATTCTCGGCTCTATCTTGCTCACATTGGTGCACGTCGTCTTTGCCTTGCCCATCAACTCCTGGACTGTTGCCATCGCTGTAATGGTTATCCTCGGCATAGCTTTCGGACTCGTACCTTCAGCCATGTGGCCCAGCGTACCTAAGATTATCCCCATGAAACTCTTGGGCACAGCCTATGCTGTTATCTTCTATATTCAGAACATCGGACTCTCTCTGGTACCTATCCTCATTGGCAAAGTCAACCAAGCCAACATGGATGCAGAGGGCACCATTGACTATACCACCTCCATGACCATTTTCGCCGTCTTCGGTGCCATCGCCATCGTCATTGCCTTTGCCCTGCTGGCCGAAGACAAGAAGAAAGGCTACGGACTGCAAGAAGCGAACATCAAGTAACACCCAAGGACAAATAGTGAATTTTTAATTCTTAAATATTTAATTGCATTATGTTTGAAGGACAACCTAAAGGACTGTGGACCTTAGCACTTGCTAACACAGGCGAAAGATTCGGCTACTACACCATGCTGGCCGTGTTCACACTCTTTCTGCAAGCCAACTTCGGCTTCGACGAGAAACTCACCAGTACCATCTTCTCCAGCTTCCTCATGCTGGTCTATTTCTTGCCCCTCTTCGGCGGTATGCTTGCCGACAAATTCGGCTACTCCAGGATGGTTACCATCGGTATCTTTATCATGTTTATCGGCTATGTGCTGCTCTCCATTCCCCTTGGCAAAGAATCGGTTGCCATGATTGCGATGGGTGGAGCATTGCTCCTTGTCAGCTTCGGCACAGGCCTTTTCAAAGGCAACCTGCAAGTCATGGTCGGCGACCTTTACAACGACCCGCAGTTTGCCGCCAAGCGTGATGCTGGTTTCCAACTCTTCTACATGGCCATCAACGTAGGCGCACTTTTTGCCCCTACAGCAGCCATCAAGATGATGAACTGGGCACAGCAGAGCCTCGGCATGACAGAAGCAGACTCTTACCACTTTGCCTTTGCCGTAGCCTGCGCTTCGCTCATCGTCAGCATCGCCATCTACTACCTCGGCAAGAGCACTTTTGCACAAGTTATCACCAGCAGCAAGAAAGGCGTAAAGGCCAATGCCAACGAACAGGTAGAAACCCTCAGCAAGAGCGAAACTACCGAGCGCATCATCTGCCTCATCCTTGTCTTCGCCGTGGTTCTCTTCTTTTGGATGGCATTCCACCAGAACGGACTCACACTCACCTTCTTTGCTCGTGACTATACGGCCACATCTGCCACTGGCATCACAGCCATGGAGTTTGATGTAATGAACCTCGTCTGGTGCATCCTCATCGTTTATGGACTCTTTGCCTTCTTCCAGAGCAAAACTGCCAAAGGTAAAGGCATCGGGGCAGCACTCATTCTCATTCCCGCCGCCATTCTGGGCTACAACTACATGCAGCAGGGCGACACCGCAGTAGCCGTTGATGCTCCCATCTTCCAGCAATTCAACCCCTGCTTCGTTGTGGCACTCACTCCCGTCAGCATAGCCCTCTTCGGATGGTTGGCAAAGAAAGGGAAAGAACCCAAAGCACCCGTCAAGATTGGACTCGGTATGCTCGTTGCAGCAGCAGCCTATCTCATGATGACAGTCTTCTCCATCGGTCTGCCCGTACCAGGCTACGATGCAGAAGGCACCAATCTCCACATGGCAGACGTTACACCCAACCTCCTGGTCAGCACTTATCTCGTCCTCACCTTTGCCGAGTTGCTGCTCTCGCCCATCGGCATTTCTTTCGTCACGAAAGTAGCCCCACCCAAGTATAAAGGCATGATGATGGGCGGCTGGTTCGTCTCCACCGCTCTTGGCAACTTCCTCGTGCAGATTCCAGGCTACCTCTGGGGCAAGGAACTCTACATCGTCTGGGGCACACTCATGTGCATCTGCCTCGTTGCCGCCCTGTTCATCTTCTCTATCATCAAGAAACTGAACAAAGTGGCATAACTCCACAAAAGCACTAAAAGCCAACAAACTGTCAATTGTAATTCACTAATTGTAAATTGCCAATGCCTTTGACATTTATCAGCTTCGGCAGCGGCAGCTGCGGAAATTGTTATTACCTCGGAACGGAAACTGATGCCATCATCATCGATGCCGGCATCAGCTTCCGTCGTTTGAAAAAAGTCTTCGGCGAATACGGCGTCAAGAAAGGAAACATCAGGGCACTACTCATTACCCACGACCACTCCGACCACATCAAGGCAGCAGGACTCTTCAGCGACGAATGTGAACTGCCCGTCTATACCACCCTGCCCATCCACGACGGCATGGACCGCAACATCATGATGAACCGCAAAATCAACGCAGCCCGACGGGTCTATGTTGAAGAAGAAGAGCCCTTCCAGATTGCCGACTTTCAAATCACACCATTCCAGATACCCCACGATGCCACCGAAAACATGGGCTACAGCATCCAGTATGGCGACATCCGCTTCACCATCATGACCGACGTGGGAGCCGTGACACCCAATGTAAGCAAATACATTAGCCTCTCCACCCACGTCGTCCTCGAAGCCAACTACGATGCCGATATGCTACGCATGGGACGTTATCCCGAAGACTTGAAAAAGCGCATCAGCAGCGGGACAGGGCACCTCTCCAATGCCGAAACAGCCCAAGCACTCCTGCAAAACATCCACCCTGCGCTCCGCCACGTCTGGCTCTGCCACCTCAGCGAGGAAAACAACCGTCCCGACCTGGCACACAAAACTGTGGAATTCCTGCTGCGTTCCTACGGCATTGTTGCCGGCACCGACTTCCAACTCGACGTATTGCGCCGGAAAGACCCTACAGGTCCATTCTATATCAACGAAGGAACCATTCCGGACGGAAAAGGGACTCTTTTCTAAAGCAGCCGTCATCCACACCAAAAGTTCCGAAAGCCCACACAAAAGTCAAAACAGCGGCGATGTTTAAACATCGCCGCTGTTTTAAGTTTATAAAGGGATGGGAGGAATTTTTCTTTTCAAACCAGGAAAGAAAAGGAACTTCATTGGCAAAAAACGGGAACCTCACGGGGGAGGAAAAGAAACCTGCGAAAATAGAAGAAACCTGCGAAAGCCCAAGCAACAAGAATGTAATATCTGCCCGTCATAATCAAAGATAAAAACGACAAGAAAGGGAGAATTTCACCCCGAAAGTATTAAATATGCTGAAAATGTTGTCTTTTTGCCATAAATTTTTTATATCTTTGCAAAAAGTTTTCTCAGTAACACATTTTAAAAACAATAGATGAAAGCACAGAAAATATTGTTCATCACCTCAGAGATAGACCCATTTGTACCAGAATCACGGAACGCCATCATGGGGCGCAGCATCCCTCAGTACATTCAGGAATTGGGACACGAAATCAGAACATTTACTCCCAAATGGGGTAACATCAATGAACGCCGCAACCAGTTGCACGAAGTGATTCGCCTCTCGGGCATGAATCTGATTATCGACGAAACCGACCATCCGCTCATCATCAAAGTGGCTTCGTTGCAGTCAGCCCACATGCAAATCTATTTCATCGACAACGACGACTACTTCATGAAGCGTCTGATCAACGCCGACGAAAACGGCAACGAATACGAAGACAACGGCGAAAGAGCCATCTTCTACGCACGTGGTGTGCTGGAAACCGTAAAGAAACTGCGCTGGGTGCCTGACGTCATCCACTGCCATGGCTGGATTACGGCGCTGGCTCCGCTCTACATCAAGAAAGCATACAAAGACGAACCTTCGTTCTGCGAAACCAAAGTGGTGTTCTCGGTATCTGCCACCGACCTGAAAAACGATCTGGGTAAACAGACACTCCGTTGCATCCCCTTCCGTGGAGCTGTCCTCAACGACATCAAAGACATCTGCGAAAACAGCTTCACCCATACCGAACTGATGAAGATAGGCACAAAGTTCTCCGACGGCATCATCCTCGACAGCCCCGATGTTGACCCCTCCATCCCCGCATTTGCCAAAGAGCGCGGCATCCCCGTATTGGACTATCAGGGCGAAGACTTTGCAAAAGCCTACAGCGACTTCTATAATTCCATTGTGGAAGATTGAAAATGATGAGGAAATACCTACAACGCATATTCACGGCCTTGTGCCTGTGCTGCATACTGCTTGCAGCCTGCAGCGAAGATTCTACGTCGCTGGGCGTTGACATGATGCCAGTATCCGACCTGCTGCTCCGCCAATACCGCAGCTATGGCGTACCCACCGAGTCCTACGCCGTGGAAGACTCCGTGCTCTCACGCACCTCCAAATCCTATTTGGGCTTCTACACCGACCCCGAAACAGGAACATCCGTCCGTGCCGAATTCATCTCGCAATACCACATCAACGAGAACGAGCAACTCTTTGCCGAATCCGTCGTGGACAACAAAATCACCGACTTCTATGCCAATCTGTATGTGGAGAAATTCATTGGCGATTCGCTCACGAACTTCAACATCAGCGTCTATGACCTCAACAAAAATCTGGACTCAGAAGCCGACTACTACACCGACATCGAATGTGACAAATACTGCGACATGACAGCCACTCCACTGGCAACAAAGTGGTACACCCTGGCCGACCGCATCCTCACCGAAAAGCAGCGCACAGCAAAGGGTTACCTGCGATGCATCCGAGTAAAACTGCCCCTCGCCATCGGACAGCAAATCTACGATGCCTTCCGCACCAACAAATCCCTCTTTGCCAACACACGTGCCTGGCTGAACAGCGGACTGCCCTGCAGCAAGGGACTATACTATAAAGTGGAATACGGCGACGGAGCCATTGCCTACATCGACATCTCCCAGCTCGCATTCAACTTCAGATACTACGACAAGGGTTACAAGAAAGACACCACCGGCATCACCTACCTCTCCGCCACCGAAGAAGTAGTCCAGGCCACCAGTTTCGACAACACCAACCTGGAACCCCTTCTCAACGACGAGGGCTGCACCTATCTGAAAAGCCCCGCAGGCATCTTCACCCTGGCAACACTCCCCATCGACTCCATCAACGTGAACGACACCATCAATGCCGCCACGCTCACATTCACCCGATACAACGACCAGATTCCCGCCAAGTTCAAGCTTGGCATTCCGCAGACATTGCTGCTCGTCCGCTACGACGACTACAAGAAAGGCTACTTTGAAAAATACCAGAAAGCCGACGACAAGACCTCCTTCCTGGCAAAATTCAACAGTTCGGGCAACAACTACACATTCACCAACATTTCCCGTCTCATTGCCACCTGTCTCAAGGAAAAGCAAAAAGGGAAAGCCACGCCAACCTACAACAAAGTGCTGCTCATCCCCGTAGAAACAACCTACGACTCATCTAATAAACTTGTAAAACTCAACCATGATTTCAGCGTCTGTAGCGCAAAACTCGTGAAGGGGCACTCCCTCAAACCTGGCGAAAAAGGCGAGGACGACTCCAGCAACGTACTGCTCAAAGTCGTTTACAGCAGTTTTACCCGATAAGCTGAAACACACAAAACATTGTAAATATGATTATCATCGGAATCGCAGGCGGAACAGGTTCAGGCAAGACCACCGTAGTCCGCAAAATTGTTGAAAGTCTTCCCGAAGGCAGTGTGGCAGTCATTCCACAAGATTCATATTACAACGACCAGTCACACCTGCCGCTCGATGTGCGCAAGAAGACCAACTTCGACCATCCCGACGCCTTCGAATGGCCACTGCTCACCCACCAGATTGAAGAACTGAAACAGGGACACGCCATCGAGCAACCCACCTATTCTTATATCACGTGCACGCGACGTGCCGAAACCATCCACGTCGAACCCCGAGAAGTCATCATCATCGAAGGCATCATGACTCTCTACGACAAAAACCTCCGCGACCAGATGGACCTCAAGATATTTGTCGATGCAGGAGCCGACGAGCGCCTCCTCCGAGTCATTGTCCGCGACATTGCCGAGCGTGGCCACACCCTCGAAATGCTCATCGACAAATACCGCAATGTGCTCAAACCCATGCACGACGAATTCATCGAACCCACCAAGCAATACGCCGACATCATCATCCCCAACGGCGGCGACAACGGACCAGCTGTCGAAATGATGCGAATGTACATTGCAGCAGCACTGAAAGAAGACCAATTCAGAAAAACGCTGAGAAACAAATAAACCATGAAACTCATATACTTCCACGGCTTTGGTTCGTCGGGAGCCAGCGGCACAGTGGAGACACTGCGCAATCTGCTGCCCCAAGCCACCATCATTGCCCCCGACATTCCTGTTGACCCTGTTGATGCCCTGCCCTATCTCAAGCAACTTTGCGAAACGGAACAACCCGACATCATCGTCGGCACCAGCATGGGTGGCATGTATGCCCAGCAGATGCGCGGATTCCTCCGAATCTGCGTCAACCCCGCCTTCAACATGTCCACCAACAGCCAAGTGATGAAGACAGGCACCTACAAATTCCAGAACGGACGCAAAGACAACCAGAAGGAATTTCGCATCACCAAAGACATCATCCAGCACCACAACCAGATGGAGCGGCAGCAGTTCAAAAACATTCCCCCAGAGGATCAGGAACTCTGCTACGGACTCTTTGGCATCAACGACCCTGTGGTCCACACCTACGACCTCTTCAAGAAACACTACCCCCACGCCATCCGCTTCGAGGGAGAACACCGGCTCAACGACAAAATTATCCGCAAGACACTCATCCCCCTTATCCAGCAACTCCTTGGCGACAAACTGCAGGGATAATCCCCCTTTTCGATAGTCAAGTACAAAAAACGTTCATAAACAACAAAACATAACAACCAACAACAACTTAAATGATATTTTATGGCTAACAAAAACGAAAAACTCTTCTCCGAGTTCCAAGCCCCGACCACCGAAGAATGGTTGGCAAAAATTGAGGTTGACCTCAAAGGCGCAGACTTCCAGAAGAAAATGGTTTGGAGAACCAACGAAGGCTTCAACGTACAGCCCTTCTATCGCCGCGAGGACCTTAAAGACCTCAAGGCCGTAAACTCCCTGCCAGGCGAATTTCCCTTCGTCCGTGGTAACAAGACAGACAACAACCTCTGGTACGTCCGTCAGAACATCAACGTAGAAGATGCCAAGACTGCCAACGAAAAAGCACTCGACATCCTCAACAAAGGCGTAGATTCACTCGGTTTCAAGTTCTCCGGCAAAATGCTCAGCAAAGCATTCATCGCCGAACTGCTCAACGGCATCCTGCCACAGTACATCGAACTCAACTTCACTACCTGTCAGCGCCATTGCGTCGAACTGGCACAAATCCTTGTCGAGTACTTCAAGGAACAAAACTACCCACTGGCAGAACTGAAGGGAAGCATCAACTTCGACCCCATCAGCAAGATTCTCTCGAAGGGACACGACGTCTCTGCCGTTCTTGCTTCAAGCAAACAGCTTGTTGAAGCTTTAGCCGAACTGCCAGGCTACAAATGCATCAATGTCAACACTGTACTGCTCAACAACTCAGGTGCCTATATCTATCAGGAACTGGGCTACGCATTGGCATGGGGAGCCGAATACCTCAACCTCCTTACCGAAGCAGGCATTGAAGCAACCGAGGCAGCCAAGCGCATCAAATTCAACATGGGCGTAAGCGACAACTACTTCATGGAGATTGCCAAATTCCGTGCCGCCCGTCTGCTTTGGGCACAGATTGTGAAGCAATACGAACCCAAATGCGACTGCGCCTGCCAAATGCACGTCTGCGCTTACACTTCGGAATACAACCAGACAGTCTTCGACTCCTACGTAAACCTGCTGCGTTCACAGACAGAAACCATGTCGGCAGCTATCGCCAACGTGGACTCCATCGTCGTGACACCATTCGACACACCATACGAAAAGCCCACAGACTTTGCCGAGCGTATTGCCCGTAACCAGCAACTCTTGCTGAAGGAAGAAGCACACTTCGACAAACTCGTTGACGTAGCCGGTGGTTCTTACACCATCGAACACCTCACCGACGCCATCGCACAGGAAGGCTGGAAACTCTTCCTCGCTGTAGAAGAAGCAGGCGGATTCCTTGCCGAATCCCTTAACGGCAACATCCAGAACGCCGTCAACGAAAGCAACAAGAAGCGTCATGCAGATGCCGCCAAGCGCAAAGAGTTCATCCTCGGAACCAACCAGTTCCCCAACTTCAACGAAAAGAGCGAAGGCAAACAGCCTTTGCAGGCACAATGCAAGAATTGCTGCAACGCTGAAGCTACCGACATTCCCGTTCTCTGCAACGACCGCATGGCCTCCGACTTCGAGACCCTCCGTCTTTCTACCGAAGCCGCCAAGAAGCAACCCATCGCCTTCATGCTCACCATTGGCAACCTCGCCATGCGTCAGGCACGCGCACAATTCTCCTGCAACTTCCTCGCCGCAGCAGGCTACAAAGTCATCGACAACCTCGGCTTCCAGACCGTAGAAGAAGGCGTTGACGCAGCCCTCGCCGCCGATGCCGACATCGTTGTCATCTGTTCCAGCGACGACGAATACGCAGAATACGCCATCCCAGCCTTCCAGTACCTGAATGGCCGCGCCATGTATGTCGTAGCCGGTGCACCCGCTTGCTCCGAAGACCTCAAGGCAGCAGGCATCGAGAATTTCATCAACGTGAAGTCTAACCAGTTGGAAACCCTCAAGGCATACAACGCAAAACTCGGCATCTAATTATTATGGCACGTAAACAATTCAACAATATCGACATCTACGCTGGCATTCAGGAAAAGAACGGTCAGCAGTGGCAGAAAGACAATGGCATTACAGCCAATTGGCGCACGCCCGAACAAATTGACATCCAGCCCGTCTATACAAAAGAAGACCTTGAAGGCATGGAACACCTCGACTTCGCAGCCGGCATTCCACCCTATCTGCGCGGTCCCTACTCCATGATGTACCCCTTCCGTCCATGGACCATCCGTCAGTACGCCGGATTCTCCACAGCCGAAGAGTCAAACGCCTTCTACAGAAGAAACCTCGCTTCAGGCCAGAAAGGACTCTCCGTTGCCTTCGACCTTCCCACCCACCGCGGCTACGACCCCGACAATGAACGCGTAGTGGGCGACGTCGGCAAGGCTGGTGTGAGCATCTGCTCACTGGAGAACATGAAGGTACTCTTCGACGGCATTCCACTCAACAAGATGTCCGTCTCCATGACCATGAACGGAGCCGTGCTTCCCATCCTCGCCTTCTACATCAACGCAGGTCTGGAACAAGGCGCCAAGCTTGAAGAAATGGCAGGAACCATCCAGAACGACATTCTGAAGGAATTCATGGTGCGCAACACCTACATCTACCCACCCGCCTTCTCCATGAAAATCATCGCCGACATCTTTGAATACACCAGTCAGAAGATGCCGAAATTCAACAGCATCTCCATCTCCGGCTACCACATGCAGGAAGCAGGCGCCACCGCCGACATCGAGTTGGCATACACATTGGCCGACGGCATGGACTACCTCCGCACAGGTGTCAATGCCGGCATCGACGTCGATGCCTTCGCACCCCGCCTCTCCTTCTTCTGGGCTATCGGCATGAACCACTTCATGGAGATTGCCAAGATGCGTGCCGGTCGTCTGCTCTGGGCAAAGATTGTGAAAAGCTTCGGAGCCAAGAACCCCAAGTCCATGGCGCTGCGTACCCACTCACAGACATCAGGTTGGTCGCTCACCGAGCAAGACCCCTTCAACAACGTAGGCCGCACCTGCATCGAGGCCATGGCAGCCGTACTGGGTCACACACAGTCGCTCCACACCAATGCCCTCGACGAAGCCATCGCCCTGCCGACCGACTTCTCCGCTCGCATCGCCCGCAATACACAGATTTACATTCAGAACGAAACCAAAGTCTGCAAGCAGATTGACCCCTGGGCAGGTTCATACTACGTAGAGACCCTCACCAACGAACTCGTCCACAAAGCTTGGGAACACATACAGGAAATCGAGAAGCTCGGCGGTATGGCCAAAGCCATTGAGACAGGTCTGCCCAAGATGCGCATCGAAGAAGCAGCAGCACGCACACAGGCACGCATCGACTCCGGCACACAGACCATCGTCGGCATCAACAAGTACCGTCTCGACCACGAAGACCCCATCGACATCCTCGAAATCGACAACACAGCCGTGCGTCTGCAGCAGGAAGCAGCCCTCAAGGAACTCAAAGCCCACCGCGACGAAGCCGCCTGCAAGGCAGCCCTTGCCGAAATCACCAAGTGCGTGCAGGAATTCCAGGACGGCAAGAAATCAAAAAACAACCTCCTCGACCTCGCAGTCAAGGCAGCCGGACTTCGTTGCACACTCGGCGAAATCTCCGATGCCTGCGAAGCTGTCGTTGGACGTTATAAAGCCATCATCAGAACGATTAGTAACGTGTATAGCTCAGAATCAAAGAACAACGCAGCCTTCCAGGAAGCCTGCGCCGCCACAGAGAAATTCGCGCAAGCCAATGGTCGCCGTCCGCGTATCATGATTGCCAAGATGGGTCAGGACGGTCACGACCGTGGAGCCAAAGTAGTAGCCACAGGCTATGCCGACTGCGGCATGGACGTAGATATGGGTCCCCTCTTCCAGACACCTGCCGAGTCAGCACGCCAGGCTGTGGAGAACGACGTGGACATCCTCGGAGTCAGCTCACTTGCCGCAGGTCACAAGACCCTCATTCCACAAGTGATCGAAGAACTGAAGAAGCTCGGTCGTGACGACATCCTCATCACCGCCGGCGGAGTCATACCGGCACAGGACTACGACTTCCTCTACAAGGCTGGCGTAGCCGCCATCTTCGGTCCTGGCACACCTGTTGCCAAGTCCGTCATCGAAATGATGAAGATTCTCAACGAAGAGTAAAACTTCAGTTATAACGCAAAGAAGAGGGTGTGTCAAAATAGGCACATCCTCTTCTTTTTACACCTTCTGAAAAAAGTTTGCAACATTTGCAACATTTGCAACAATTGCAACATTTGCAACATTTGACTTCGTCGAGCCTCTTACATACTCCTAAAAATCTAAGCCTTTTCGCAGAAGCAACCTCGGCTTGATTTTTATGTCGTCTGTTTCGAGGGTTGCAA
>CADCLN010000011.1 GCA_902802265.1 uncultured Bacteroidales bacterium
TGCAGCCATCCTTCTTTGCTGCACAATGGCTGTTCTGACCAGCTGTAAGAGTAAACCAACTGCCGACCTCGTGGTCTATGGCAAGATTTTCACTTCCGATAACAATCAGATTGTTGAAGCCTTCGCTGTGAAGGATGGTAAGTACATCTATGTTGGCGACAAGGCTGGAGCCGAGGTCTTTATTGAGGAAGGTAAGACCGAGGTCATCGATTACACTGGCAAGGGACTCGTGATGCCCGGCTGCGGCAATGGTCACGCCCACTACGCTTCAGGCTTTGCCATTCAGACAGTAGGAACGATGGTTAGTCCAAAAGACGATGCGAATAAGTTCCTGACGGAAATTCTTCCTGCTGCAGTCAAGAAGGCTAGGGACTCAGGTGCCAAGGCTATCTTTGGCTTCGGCTGGAACATGATGACCTTCCAGAAAAACATGCCTACCCGCCAGCAACTGGATGCTGTATGCAGCGACATACCTATCTATTTTGCCGACGATGAAGCCCACAAAGGGTTGGCGAACAGCATCCTGTTGGTCAAGGCCGGCATTATGAAGGAAGACGGTACACCGCTCAAGAGAGAGATACGTGGGAGTGTGATTCAAATAGGTTCCGACGGTACGCCCACAGGCTTCCTGAAAGAGCAGGAAGGCACCTACACACGCTCCTTCTTGGACAACGAGAACCTCTTCTCCGTTGACATCGCATCGGCAAATATGGCTGAAATCGAAAAATTGTTGCTGTCGGAGGGCTATACGATGTATCAGGACGGCTGGTCATCCTATTTCTACAACTCCAGTCTCTATCAGGCAGCCCAGCAGCGTGACCAGGCTGGTGACATGCATTTTGTGTTGGGATTGTGCTACGAGATTGAGAGTTGGATGGATGTGGATGAGGCTATGGCGAAGGCAAGTGACGTTCAGAAGTTTGCTTCTACTCATGTAAAACCCAACTGGATAAAACTCTTTATGGACGGTACGGTGGAAAGCGGCACAGGATTTGTAGAGCCATTGTATCCCGACGGGCATCAGGGCAGCGAAAACTGGTCGGAAGAGGAAGTGACAGACATCACGCGCAAGGCAAACGCAAAGGGCCTGACCATGCACATACATGCCATGGGCAACAAGGGCGTCAATCGCGTTGTCAATGCCTACATCAATGGTGGAAAGGATGAGATGCGCAATACGCTGGTACATGTGTATGGTGTCAATCCTGAGGATTACAAGCGTATGGCAGACCATAACATATATGTCACCTCAGGTATGCTCTGGCATCATCGCAGCACGGAACTGCGAGACGAACTGAATCGCACGCTGCCTGAAGGTATGAAGGACAAGGGCTTCCCCCTGAAATCATTCTTCGACCACGGTGTCAATGTGTCTTCACACTCAGACTTCCCTGCATCGACCGGCAGTCCTGACGATCCCTTCGGCATCATGGAGATTACAGTCACGGGTCTCTATCACGCCGAAGAAGGGCAGCCTTGGTGGACGGAAGAGCTGCTGACCCGCGAACAGGCCCTTACGGCTCTTACCATTAATGTGGCCAAGCAGATGTTCATCGAGAATGAGCGCGGCAGCATCAGCACCGGCAAGTATGCTGACTTCCTGCTTGTCAACAAGGATGTGCTCACCTGTCCGGCGAATGAGATTCACACGGCCAAGCCGGCTGCTACCTACTTCGAAGGCAAGAAGGTGTTTGAAAGGGAATCACCAAATCAAAAATAAATCGAAAACACAATAGGGACTCTTTTGTGTCCCAAGATAATTGTGTTACCTTTGTATTCCTCACGGGTACATTCATGGGTGTATAGACCCCAGGCATGATATAGAAAACTGCTGTTCATACTTGTACATTTTGTACATTTGTTTGTGGTTATTCAAATATACAAAATTTACAGCGGTTTTCTTCTTCTATAGTATCACTTTATCACTCGAAATGTCGGATGAACCTAAAATAATCTCATTATGAAAAAATCATTATTTTTATGTTTTTCCATCCTCTGCTGCACCCTTCTATTTATTTCTTGTAATAAAGAAGAAGACAGTAATAAAGAGGAAGACAGGGACAGAATGTGTCTTACCAATAAAACACAAAAGGATTGGTATAATGCAACTGTTATTTTTACAAATGCAGAAAACACTGTTACTGGCAGCGAAGATATTGGTACGTTAGAAAATGGCAGTTACCTATACATAAATTACAAAAAGATCTATTCCCTTTTTTATGTAAAATTTTACGATAAGAATAATGTACTACACCAATCTGAAAAATATTATACAAATCCATATGTGGATGTCAAATCCCTTATAAATTAGAAAATGGTAAACATTGACACAGGGCAGGAAACTCCTACCCTGTTCTTTTTTCTGCCAAGTAAAACATCAAGACGGGAAATCAATGCCGAGAATATCGGAGTGGTTTCCCGTTTTGCATCTTCATTATTTCCCGTTCCAGCAAACATTCACAGGGATTTTTAGAAACAATAAGAAAAAGGGCGAATTTCGTGAATCAAGCAAATGAATTCCTGTCCAATCCCTGCGGAACGTCAGAACAGACTTGTCTTAAACTGTTTAACTCACAAAATTCGCCCCCAATTTCCATCTCGTCAAACGGTGTGAATTTCCTGGTGTTTCATTTCCTAAATTTCCAACTTTTTTTAGGAAATTTAGGAAAAATCATTTCCAAGTGTTTCCTAGGAAATACTTGGAAACGCTATGTGTCACCACCTTTTGAAAAAGTTTTGCGACCTTTGTACCGTCAAACCAACGCAAAGGCAGCTAACCCAAGCCGGCGCGGAGGGGCGACCGGCGCAGCGGCTCTGTGAGGGTTAGCAGGTAGAAGGCGCGCTGCCGTTTTAAAATGAATAATAAGAATAATAGTTTTTCCACAGCATTGCCTGTGGAGGTGCAGACTGCCGAGCAGATGGCAGAACTCATCGAGGCTTCGGAGACGATGCCGACGGAACAGGAGGCGGCACAGGCGGCTTTCATGAAGGAGGTGATGGCCAGGCGGCTGAGCCTCGAAACACCCTACCCGCCGGAGGAATGTCTGCTTTCGATTGATGGCATCCCATTCTTTGCCAGAGGCGACATCAACGCGCTGAAAGCGAAGCAGAAGCAGGGTAAGACAACAGCCCTGAGCATCATGGTGGCAGCCATGCTCTGCGGACAGTGGGGACGGCTGAAGTCCCTGTATGAGAAGGGCAAAATTGTCTTCATCGACACGGAGCAGAAACCGCAGGACTCGCAGATGGTCTATCGCCGCATGGTGAAGATGGCAGGGATGCCCGAACTGGACGATTACGACCGCCTGCAGGTCTATACGTTGCGCACGATGGACACAGACCAGATGTTGCAAGCCACCAAGTGCATCATTGAGCAGGAGCGTCCCGATGTGGTCATCATCGATGGTATTGTTGACTTCATCCATAACTTTAACGAAGTGGAGGAAAGTCAACAGATTATCAAGGAACTATCCATAATGGCTTCGGGCAGTGATGGTGGTCGGAACGTTTGCATCGTAGCTGTGCTTCACGAGAACAAAGCTAACGACGACAAAAACATGCGTGGCCACTTGGGAACGTTGCTCTCCCAAAAGGCAAGCATCGTGCTGGAGTGTGTGAAGCATAGCGATGTGTTCACGGTGCGATGCAGCGACAGCCGCCATGCGCCGGTGCCGGAGTGGTCGTTTCAGTATGACCGCGAGGGGCGCGTGGTGGATGCGGACCAGCTGCGGACGGAGCGTCTGGAGGCTGAGCGGGAAATCAGGCAGCAGCGGAACGAGCAGCGGCAGCGGGAGCTGAAGGACGAAAAGGTGGAGAAACTGCTGGACATCATCAAGCGTGCCGGAGGGCGCATATTGCGCAGCGAACTCAGGGACAAGTACATGAAAGCCATGCAGGTAAAGAAGACTGCCGCCAACAACCTCATCAAGGATCTGAAAGGGACGATGATTTTCCAATGTGGTGAGTTCATCACAACTGAACGGCCACTGGACGGACAGCTATCGTTTGAGCAATCAGACGATTAGTCAGCATTCGGGAAATGATTTGGACCATGAACGCACGACCGCCTCGCACATATAGGTGGTGCGAGCGGTCGGGCGTTCAGTCTATAATCCCCCACACACGGGTTTACCGCTGGTGTGGGCTTCAGAATAACAAGAAAACAAAAAACAAAAAAACAAACAGATTGATTCACTATGAGATACAAACTTGAGAAATACAGGACAAGGGCTTCGCGGCACACTTGTCCTAAGTGCGGCAGGAAGTTCTGCTTCACTTACTATGTTGACACGGAAACGGGAAAGCCGTTGGACAGGACGTGCGGGAAGTGCGACCACGTGAATAGCTGCGGTTACCACCTGCCGCCACGGGAGTTTCTGGGAAGGAACGGGCGCCGAGAGGTGTTGGAAAGCGTGCACCGAGAGCGGCGCGAGGAGCCTGCTACGCTGACGATGCACCTGCCAGCGAACCTGCCGGAGCTGTGCATGGGCGAGGAGACGCTGTTCCACAGCTGGCTGCTGAGGCAGTTCCCGACGGAAACGGTGCGGCGCGTGTGCCAGCTCTACCGGCTGGGGGAATGGCGTGACCACCGCGTGGTGTTCTGGCAGATTGACCAGCGGGGAAAGGTGCACGACGGGAAGGTGATGGACTACCTGCCCAACGGGCACCGCAATCCGGAGCGACCCCCCTCGTGGGTAAGCGCGGAACTGAGGCGCGAGGGGAAGATGCCTGCGGAGGCGGTGACGGAGAAGTGCCTGTTTGGAGAGCACCTCATCGCGGCAGCCACACAGCAGGATGCACTCGTCTGCATCGTGGAGAGCGAGAAGTCTGCCGTCTATTGCGCCTGCCGCTTCCCCCAGTTCATCTGGATGGCTACAGGCGGGTGTAAGGCTCTGAACGCAAAGGTGCTACGTCCACTGAAAGGGAGGCGCATCGCGTTCTTTCCCGACAGCGGCATGTATGCAGAATGGGCAAGGGTTCTGCAGTCCACGAATGGGTTAAAGTATTTGTTGCACAATTTCGATTATCTTCCTAAAAATGCAGACATTGTAGATGTGCTTTCGGAAGAATTGGCGTGCGCAGAAAATGCAGAAAAGCCTGAACATTCCGAGTAATGGGGATGCGATGAAACTCCAGCGGCATAGTTCTCTCGCACTGGTGGGAGAACTATGCCACAGCAGTAGCATAACTATGCCGCGGCAGCAGCGATGCAGTGCCACCCCAGCAGCAGAACTGTGCTACGGAAGTGGCAATGCAGCCCTGCGGAGCGGAGAGAAGGAGGCGGATTTCGCATTAAATAATGTTAAAGAGGGGGCAGTTATGCCCTGTGGTGTGTGTGGAGGGCACACTTTATGTTTTACAACATGTTTTTAAGGGGTAAAATGCGACGGAAGAAGAGTAACTTTGCCACAAGTTTTAAAACTAACTCTTTTCTAACCATTTTCATTTATGAAAAATTTCAAGAACCTTATGTGGGGAGGTGCTGCCAGTGTAGCGCTCCTCTGTGCGTGCGGTGGACAGCAGCCTGCCGCCCAGCCCGAACTGACCAAGTCGGGTTTGAATCCTGCTGATTTTGACACGACTATCGCCGTGGCATACGATTATGAGGCAAGAAAATTCGTGCCGGACACGGTGAACCAGAAGCCTGTGAAGCTGTACACGCTGACCAACAAGAACGGCATGGAGGTGTGCATCACGAATTTCGGCGGTCGCATCGTGAGCATCATGGTGCCCAACCGCGAGGGCGAACTGGTGGACGTTTGCTGCGGTTTCGACAAGGTGGAGAACTATTTCCCCTGGAACTTCGAGACGGACTTTGGCTGCTCTGTGGGCCGCTATGCCAACCGCATCGACCAGGCCCGCTTCACCCTGCCTGGACAGGACGAGCCTGTGCAGCTGGACAAGAACAACAACGGCATCCATTCGCTGCATGGCGGATACACCGGATGGCAGTATCAGGTGTATGACGTGGCAGACGCTACGGACGAGAGCATCACGCTGAAGATGGTTTCGCCTGCGGGCGACAACAAGTTCCCTGGCAATGTGGAGGCTACGGTTAACTTCACGCTGACGGAGGACAATGCCATCGTCATCAACTACGATGCCACGACGGATGCTGTGACTCCGTTCAACATGACGAACCACACGTATTTCAACCTGTCGGGCGACCTGAATCAGACCATCGACGAGTCTGTGCTTCAGGTGAATGCAGATTACTACACGCCTGCCGACGCCACTTACATGCCTACGGGAGCTGTGAAGGCCGTGGAGGGCACAGTGTTTGACTTCCGCGCTCCGAAGGCCATCGGCACTCATTTCCAGGACGGCGACGCTGAAATCCTGGCTGCCGGCGGTGGCTACGACCACAACTGGGTGCTGAACACGAAGTGCAACGAGGCTGAGGTTTGCGCCACCATGACCGACCCCCGCAGCGGCATCAAGCTGGAGATGTACACCAACGAACCTGGCGTGCAGTGCTACACGGCTAATTTCCAAGACGGTACTCGTCCTGGCAAGAACGGCATCATGTATCAGAAGCATTGTGCCATCTGCCTGGAGAGCCAGAAGTTCCCCGACAGCCCCAATAAGTACAAGATGATTGGCTGGGAACTGAGCGACCCGTACATCACGCCCGAAAAGCCCTATCACAGCTATTGCAAGTATGCCTTCTCCGTGGAGGAATAACATCCCGCTAATGATGGGGAATAACATCTCGCTCATTATGAGAAATCAATACCGCCAATTATGAAAAAAATTATTTATCCAAATTTGCGGAATAATTTGCCCCAATTTGCGGAATACTCCCCCCCAATTTGCGGAATGATACCCCCCCAATTTGCGAAAAAGAAAGAAACCATTAACTTTAATAACAAAAACAACTAAAAAAACAATTTTATGAATTGGAGTTCACATGAATTTATCTGGCTCGACTGGGCCATTCTTGCCGTGGGAATCCTCGGTGTTGTTTGGGCCGTATATCGTGCCATCAAGAAAGACAAGGAAAAAATGAAGGGCGCTGACTCGCAGGACTATCTGTTCGGCAAGGGCGAACCCTGGTATGTAATCGGTATGGCCATCTTTGCCGCTAACATCGGATCGGAACACCTCGTAGGTCTGGCCGGCACGGGTGCAAAAGACGGTGTGGGCATGGCTCACTGGGAAATGCAAGGCTGGATGATTCTCATCCTGGGCTGGCTCTTCGTTCCATTCTATCAGCTGCTTATCAACAAGATGGGCAAAATCATCACGATGCCCGACTTCCTGAAGTTCCGCTACACTCAGCGCACAGGCTCCTGGCTTAGCATCATCACGCTGATTGCCTACATCCTGACGAAGGTGAGCGTGACAGCCTTCACGGGTGGCGTCTTCTTCAAATATCTGCTCGGCCTGAACTTCTGGGTAGGTGCGCTGGGCCTCATCGCCATCACAGCCGTATTCACCGTGTTTGGCGGCATGAAGGGCGTGATGACGCTGTCCACCATTCAGACCCCTATCCTCATCATCGGCTCCTTCCTGGTGCTGTTCCTTGGTCTTGCCACGCTGGGCGACGGTAACATCATCGCAGGCTGGCAGAGCATGAAGAGTGTGTGCGATGCCGCCCACGACGGTTTCGGAACCACTCACATGTTCCACACAGACCCAGCCGACCCCATGTACCCACAGTTCCCAGGCTATGTGGTGTTCCTCGGAGCCAGCATCATCGGCTTCTGGTATTGGTGTACAGACCAGCACATCGTACAACGTGTACTGGGTCAGGTGCCAGGTGAAGACAACAAGGACGTGATTGCTCGTGCCCGCCGCGGTACTATCGCTGCAGGTTTCTTCAAGCTGCTTCCCGTGTTCATGTTCCTCATCCCAGGCATGATTGCCTACGCTCTTTCGCTGAAAGCTGGCAGCGGCATCGAAATGGACATCACCAACCACGAATCGACCGACGGTGCCTTCGCCATGATGGTGAAGAACATCCTGCCTGCTGGTATCAAGGGTATCGTGACCATCGGTTTTGTCTGTGCCCTCGTAGCCTCACTTGCAGCCTTCTTCAACAGCTGCGCCACGTTGTTCACTGAAGACTTCTACAAGCCCATGAAGAAAGGCAAGACTGAAGAGCACTATGTACTCGTGGGCCGCATAGCCACAGTAGTAGTCGTGCTGCTGGGTCTGGCCTGGATGCCTATTATGATGAACATGGGCAACCTGTACTCTTATCTGCAAGACATTCAGTCACTCATCGCTCCCGCCATGGTGGCAGTATTCACACTGGGTATCTTCTCGAAGAAAATTACTCCAAAGTCGGGTGAATGGGGCCTTATCGGCGGCTTCATCATCGGTATGCTTCGCCTGGTGACCAACGTTGTCACAGACTCGGGCAAGGCCGTGATGGAAGGTGCCTTCTGGGAGAACACCACATGGTTCTGGCAGACCAACTGGCTCATCTTCGAGTGCTGGCTGCTTGTCTTCATCGTTGTACTGATGGTCGTTGTCAGCTGCTTCACCCCCGCTCCATCCAAGGCTCAGGTCGAGGCTATCACCTTCACATCTGACTTCAAGAAGAGCATCCGCGAAAGCTGGGGCATTTGGGACATTCTGGGCACCCTGCTCGTTGTTGGCCTCTGCGCCACATTCTACTGGTATTTCTGGTAATCAATTAGCACAAAATTCATTATGTTAGAAGAACTCAAAGAAAAAGTATTCAAGGCTAACCTCGACCTCGTGCGTCAGGGGCTGGTCATCTTCACATGGGGAAACGTCAGCGGCATCGACCGCGAAAAGGGACTGGTAGTCATCAAGCCATCGGGCGTGAGCTACGACGACATGAAAGCCAGCGACATGGTGGTTGTGGACCTGCAGACAGGCAAGGTCGTGGAGGGAGAACTCAACCCCAGCAGCGACACCCCCACACACCTTGTGCTCTACAAGGCATTCCCCAACATCAAGGGCGTGGTACACACCCACTCCACCTATGCCACAGCCTTTGCTCAGGCTGGACGCGACATCCCCAACATCGGCACCACCCATGCCGACTACTTCTACAAGGACATCCCATGCACGCGCGATATGACTAAGGAAGAGGTGGAAGGCCAGTACGAACTGGAGACCGGAAACGTCATCGTGGACGAAATCCTGAACATCCGCAAGATTAACCCCGACCACACCCCTGCCGTGCTGGTGAAGAACCACGGCCCCTTCTCGTGGGGCACATCGCCCGACAACGCTGTCTATAACGCCAAGGTGATGGAACAATGCGCCAAGATGGCTTTCGTGGCCTTCTCGGTGAACCCCGCCCTCACCATGAACCCCCTGCTCGTGGAGAAGCACTACAACCGCAAACATGGTCCCAACGCCTACTACGGACAGAAGGGCCAGCAGCACTAATACGCTAATTATGGGGGATAATATCCCGCTAATTATGGGAAATTTATTCCGCTAATTATGGAAAATTTAATCCGCTAATTATGAGAAATTTAATCCGCTAATTATGAAAAAATTATTTATCCAAATTTGCGGAATAATTTGTCCAAATTTGCGGAATAAATTACCCCAATTTGCGGAATGAATCCCCCCCAATTTGCGAAAAAGAAAATGACAAGACAGGAATACAAGGACATGTACGATGCCATTGGCGTTGCGATGGAAGTACACAGGACGTTGGGCAGAGGCATGGCAGAGCAGGTCTATCAGGAAGCGTATGCCATTGAAGCCCACCTGCGAGGAATGGACATGGAGCGCGAAAAACGGCTGCAGCTGTTCTACAAAGGGGTGGAACTGCAAAAAGTGTTCTTTGCCGATTTCTTCTACAAAGGGATTGTCATGGAATTCAAGTCAGTCGAAGAAGTGTGTGCAGAACATCGGGCACAGCTGATCAACTATCTGCGCATTGCACGGCTGGACAGAGGTATCCTCTTCAACTTTGGGGAGATGAACCTCCACACGGAACGCTATCTCTACCAGCCAGAAGAAGACCGCTACGTGCTGCTTACGCACGAGAACTTCACGCAGTACCTGTCCGACTAAGTCCCTCTCGTCTTTTTCTTCCCTATCACAAACAAATCACATTTATTAAATAAATGAAACCCAAAAAACAAATTATTTATTAACTATTAAACAATTCAAACAACAATGAAAGCATTTGAAAATCTTGAATTATGGTGGGTGACTGGTGCACAGTTGCTCTATGGTGGTGACGCAGTGGTACAGGTTGACGGTCACTCAAAGGAAATGGTAGAAGGACTGAACCAGAGCGGCATCATCCCCATCAAGGTGGTTTACAAGGGAACTGCCAACTCCAGCAAGGAAGTGGAAGACGTGATGAAGGCTGCCAACAACGACGCCAAGTGCGCCGGTATCATCACCTGGATGCACACCTTCTCGCCCGCCAAGATGTGGATCAAGGGCCTGCAGGCTCTGCAGAAGCCTCTGCTCCACTTCCACACACAGTACAACGCAGAAATTCCCTGGAGCGAAATCGACATGGACTTCATGAACCTGAACCAGTCGGCTCACGGCGACATCGAGTTCGGCCACATCTGCACACGTATGCGCGTTCCACGCAAGGTAGTCTGCGGCTACTGGAAGGACGAAGCTGCCCAGAAGCAGATTGCCGTATGGGCACGCGTAGCAGCAGGCGTTGCTGACGCCAAGAACGTGCGCTGCCTCATGTTCGGTATGAACATGAACAACGTAGCAGTAACCGACGGAGACCGCGTAGAGTTTGAACAGCGCCTGGGCTACCACGTTGACTACTACCCCGTAAGCTCACTGATGGAATACTTCAAGCAGGTGACCGACGCTGAGGCCGACGCACTGGTTGAAGAGTACAAGAAGGCTTACACCATCAAGATTGACGAGAGCGGCGAACAGGTTTACTGGGAGAAGGTGAAGAACGCAGCCAAGGCAGAAATCGCACTGCGCCGCGTACTGAAGGACGAGGGCGCCACAGCCTTCACAACCAACTTCGACGACCTGGGCGATGCTGACATCAACGACCCGAACTTCGTGGGCTTCGACCAGATTCCAGGCCTTGCCTCACAGCGACTGATGGAAGAAGGCTACGGCTTCGGCGCTGAAGGCGACTGGAAGACAGCCTGCCTCTACCGCACACTTTGGGTTATCCAGCAGGGCATGCCTACAGGATGCTCATTCCTGGAGGACTACACGCTGAACTTTGCCGGCGACCGCAGCTCATGCCTGCAGAGCCACATGCTCGAAATCTGTCCGCTCATCGCTACCGACAAGCCAAAGCTCGAAGTACACTTCCTGGGCATCGGCATCCGCAAGCAGCAGACAGCACGCCTCGTCTTCACTTCAAAGACAGGCCGCGGCATCAAGGCTACCGTTGTTGACCTGGGCAACCGCTTCCGCCTCATCTCACAGGAAGTAGAGTGCATCGAACCAAAGCCCATGCCAAAACTGCCCGTTGCCTCTGCCCTCTGGGTTCCACAGCCCACATTCGAAATCGGCGCAGGCGCATGGATTCTGGCAGGCGGCACACACCACAGCGCATTCTCTTACGACATCACAGAGGAGTACTGGGAGGACTTCGCCGAAATGACAGGCATCGAATACGTGAAGATTAACAAGAACACCAACATCGCCGACTTCAAGCAGACACTCCGCAACAACGAAGTGTACTTCATGCTGAACAAGGCCTTAAAGTAGTTTTTTAACAACAACGGATTACACGGATTGGACGGATTCTTTTACAACAAATGAAACAACCCGTCCAACTCCGTGACATCTGTTGTTCAAAACATGAATAACATGACTGCAAAACAAACAATACAAGAAGGTAAGGCCATCCTCGGCATCGAGTTCGGTTCCACCCGCATCAAGGCTGTGCTCATCGACCAAGAGCAGAAACCCATCGCACAGGGAAGCCACACGTGGGAAAACCAATTGGTTGACGGACTGTGGACCTACTCCACAGAAGCCATCTGGTACGGACTGCAAGACTGCTACGCCGACCTCCGCAAGAACGTGCAGGAACAATATGAAGTAGAAATCGAGACACTGGCAGCCATCGGCTTCAGTGCCATGATGCACGGCTACATGCCCTTCAAAGGCAATGACATCCTCGTGCCCTTCCGCACCTGGCGCAACACCAACACAGGCAAGGCCGCCGCAGAACTCTCTGAACTGTTCAACTACAACATCCCGCTGCGCTGGAGCATCAGCCACCTCTACCAGGCCATCCTCGACAACGAAGAGCACGTGAAGGACATCGAGTTCCTCACCACCCTCGCAGGCTACGTACACTGGCAGGTCACAGGCCAGAAAGTGCTCGGTGTGGGCGACGCATCAGGCATGATACCCGTTGACCCAGCCACCAAGACCTACGACGCCGAGATGGTAGAGAAGTTCAACAAGCTCATCGCTCCAAAGGGCTTCAAGTGGACATTGCTCGACATTCTGCCAAAATCGCTCAACGCAGGTGAAAACGCAGGCTACCTCACACCCGAAGGTGCATTGAAACTCGACGTGAGCGGACACCTGAAGGCCGGCATCCCCGTATGCCCACCAGAGGGCGATGCAGGCACAGGCATGGTTGCCACAAACGCCGTGAAGCAGCGCACAGGTAATGTCAGCGCAGGCACATCTTCATTCTCCATGATTGTACTGGAAAAGCCGCTGTCCAAGCCCTACGAAATGATCGACATG
The DNA here is from genome assembly GCA_902802265.1 of uncultured Bacteroidales bacterium. Taxonomy (GTDB): domain Bacteria; phylum Bacteroidota; class Bacteroidia; order Bacteroidales; family Bacteroidaceae; genus Minthosoma. Next base: position 12,655 of record CADCLN010000011.1, read on the forward strand.
GTGACTACACCCGACGGATCGCTCGTGGCCATGGTTCACTGCAACAACTGCACCAGCGACATCAATGCATGGGTGAAGATTTTCAAGGAATATGCCGAACTCCTGGGCGTACAGCAGAACACCAACGAACTTTACACCCGCCTCTTCGAAGCAGCCCTCAAGGGAGATGCCGACTGTGGCGGCACCATCAGCTACAACTACATTTCCGGCGAACCCGTGACAGGTCTGGAAGACGGACGTCCACTCTTCGTGCGCTCGGCTGGCGACAAATTCTCACTGGCCAACTTCATGCGTGCCCACCTCTACGGTGCCATCGGCGTGCTGAAACTGGGCAACGACATCCTGCTGAACGAGGAGATGGTTCGCGTGGACCGCATCATGGGTCACGGCGGCTACTTCACCACACCCATCGTGGGTCAGCGCATGCTGGCAGCAGCCCTCAACACACCAATCTCCGTCATGGAGACTGCCGGTGAAGGCGGTGCATGGGGCATTGCCCTGCTGGCTTCCTACGTGGTCAACAATGCCAAGAAGCAGAGCCTGGCAGACTGGCTCGAAGAGGTTGTCTTTGCAGGCAACACTGGTTCAGAAGTAGCTCCAACGGCCGAAGACGTGGCTGGCTTCAACCGCTACATCGAAAACTACAAGGCTTGTCTCCCAGTAGAACAGGCTGCCGTGAAATGCAAAAAGTAATATAAAATAAGAATAGAAAGGAAGGAATGCCCAAGATTCTGCTTTACATCACGGCGCATGTCATTTGGAATTTTCTGTTCTACAACACAGACTTCCATGAAAACAAGGCGCACGTGCACGTAGGCAAACGTAGCACCGAACATCTGTGCAAGATTTGGCTGGAACCCGTTGTGGAACTGGCTAAGCAAGGCGACCTGACCGATACACAGGCACGGGAAGTCGTGCAGATTGCCAGCCAATACCAAACACAGCTGCTGCGCCAGTGGAATCTGTTTAAACAGGGCAAACCTATCAGAATTATCAAAGTAAAGAAATAGGAACTATTGATTTTTTATGCATAAAACGGAAGGTTACTGGAATGTGATTCCACAAATAAAATCCTTGTCATTCCCCAAACGTGGCAAGTTTCAAGTTGATTTACAGGACGGACGATCCATCGTGATGCCCATCGCGGCATTTCCCAGCATGAAAAAAGTGCCCACCCGTGAACGTCCCAACTGGTATCTGATGGGAGGTGGCGTGACATGGGACTCGTGCCCAGAAGTCATCCACATCGAACAGATTCTCGGCAATTTCCAAAACTATGCGCATGAGCAATAGCTCCTATTTCCCCCTTTAACTTCAAAACACATCATGAACGATATCAAAGTATTAAATCACGCAGCCGACAATATCCGCATCCTGGCTGCAAGTGCAGTGGAAAAAGCAAAGTCTGGTCACCCAGGCGGCGCAATGGGTGGTGCAGACTTCATCAACGTGCTCTATTCAGAGTACCTGCAGTACGACCCCAAGAATCCTGAATGGGTAGGTCGCGACCGTTTCTTCCTCGACCCAGGCCACATGGCTCCCATGCTCTATTCACAGCTCTGCCTCATCGGCAAATTCAGCCTCGACGAACTGGCACAGCTCCGCCAGTGGGGATCACCTACAACAGGTCACCCCGAATTTGAAATCGCACGCGGCATTGAAAACACCTCCGGTCCACTCGGCCAGGGTCATGTCTTTGCCATCGGTGCAGCCATCGCAGCCAAATTCCTCGCAGCCCACACAGGCAACCCCACCTTCGAGAAAGAGACCATCTATGCCTACATCTCTGACGGTGGCATCCAGGAGGAAATCTCACAGGGCGGTGCCCGCATCGCCAGTGTGCTCGGCCTGGACAACCTCATCATGTTCTACGACTCCAACGACATCCAGCTCTCTACCGAGACCAAGGACGTCATGAACGAAGACACAGCTGCCAAGTACCGTGCATTCGGCTGGGAAGTCATCGAAATCGTAGGCAACGACGCACAGCAGATACGCGCCGCTCTCGACAAAGCAAAGCAGGTCAAGGGCAAGCCAACACTCATCATCGGCAAGTGCATCATGGGCAAGGGCGCACTCAAGGCAGACGGCACCAGCTACGAAGCCAACTGCAAGACCCACGGTGCTCCGCTCGGTGGCGATGCTTACGTCAACACCATCAAGAACCTCGGCGGCGACCCAGAAAATCCATTCCAGATTTTCCCCGACGTGCAGGAACTCTATGCCAACCGTGCCAAGGAACTCGCCGACATCTGCGCAGCCCGCTATGCTGAAGAAAAGGCCTGGGCTGCTGCCAACCCAGAGAAGGCTGCCCAGCAGGCAGACTGGTTCAGCGGCAAGGCTCCAAAGATTGACTGGAGCAAGTGTGTACAGAAGGACAACGATGCTACCCGTTCAGCTTCAGCTGCTTGCCTTAGCGTATTGGCAGAACAGGTGCCCAACATGATTTGTGCATCTGCCGACCTCAGCAATTCAGACAAGACCGACGGATTCCTCAAGAAGACCCATTCCTTCACGAAGGGCGACTTCTCGGGTGCATTCTTCCAGGCAGGCGTTGCCGAACTCACGATGGCCTGCTGCTGCATCGGTATGGCTCTGCATGGCGGTGTCATCCCAGCTTGCGGCACATTCTTCGTGTTCAGCGACTACATGAAGCCAGCCGTGCGTATGGCTGCCCTCATGGAACTGCCCGTGAAGTTCATCTGGACACACGACGCCTTCCGCGTAGGCGAAGACGGTCCTACCCACGAGCCCGTTGAACAGGAAGCACAGATTCGCCTCATGGAGAAACTGAAGAACCACAGCGGCAAACCCTCTGTACTGGTACTTCGTCCTGCCGACGCACAGGAAACCACCGCTGCCTGGGCACTCGCCATGGAGAACATGGCTACGCCGTCAGCCCTCATCCTGTCACGTCAGAACATCAACAACCTGCCCGCCGGCAACGACTACTGCCAGGTGGCCAAGGGTGGCTACATCGTGGCAGGCAGCGACGAGAACCCAGACGTCATCCTCGTGGCTACAGGTTCTGAAGTCAGCACCCTCGTGGCTGGAGCAGAACTCCTGCGCAAGGACGGCAAGAAGGTTCGCATCGTCAGCGTGCCCTCAGAAGGCCTCTTCCGTCAGCAGCCGAAGGAATACCAGCAGAGCGTACTGCCCGCAGGCGTGAAGAAGTTCGGCATGACCGCAGGTCTGCCCGTCAACCTCCTCGGCCTTGTGCCCGAATCGGAAGGCGCCATCTGGGGCCTGGAGTCATTCGGCTTCTCTGCTCCCTACAAGGTGCTCGATGAAAAACTGGGCTACACCGCCGAAAACGTCTATGCACAGGTGAACAAACTCTTTTAAGTAAATTGGGAATGGAAGGGGACACGTTTTTTTCCCTTCCATTCCATTTAACCCCGAAACAGAAATGGACATCAAAACCATCGGAATCGCCAGCGACCACGCAGCATTCCCCTTGAAGCAATTTGTGAAGAAGTATCTGGAGGAAAAAGGATACGAGTATAAGGACTATGGCACCTATACGGAAGAATCGTGCAACTATGCCACCTACGGCCACGCTTTGGCTGAGGGCATCGAGCGGGGCGAAGTGTATCCAGGCATCGCCATGTGCGGATCGGGCGAAGGCATCAGCATGACGCTGAACAAGCACCAAGGCATCCGTGCCGGACTGGTATGGCAGCCCGAGATTGCTCACCTCATCCGCGAGCACAACAACGCCAACGTCATCGTGTTCCCTGGTCGGTTCATCACAGAAGAGGTGTGTCGCCAGTGCCTCGACGAGTTCTTCCAGACAGAGTTTGCAGGCGGACGCCACCAGCAGCGCATCGAAGACATCCCATGCAAATAACAGGCCCCCGAGAACGGAAAACCCCAAAAACAATCCATCCAATTAACCAACCAGCAGCATGAGAACATTTGCCGAAGCATTTGCCTCTTCAGGCTTTGAAGCACTCGACTTCATCATCCTTGGGGTATATGTCGCCATGGTCGTGAGCCTCGGTATCATCATTGGCAATAACAGAGAAGACAAGGAACATTCGGCCAGCAACTACTTCCTGGCAGGCAACACCCTGACGTGGTGGGCTGTGGGCTCCTCGCTCATTGCAGCCAACATCAGTGCCGAGCAGTTCATCGGCATGTCGGGCACAGCCTACGCCGAGGGCATTGCCACGGCAGCCTATGAAATCATGGTGGCCATCATCCTGGTGCTCATCGGAAAATTCATTCTGCCCATCATGATGAAGCGGCAGATATTCACCATGCCGCAATTCCTGCGAGAGCGCTACACCGACGGTGTGGGACTGGCATTCAGCATCTTCTGGCTTTTCCTCTACATCTTCATCAACCTCACGTCCGTGTCGTGGCTGGGTGCGCTCGCCATCGAGCAGATATTCGACATCCAGGGCATGACATGCGACCTGGGCTTTGTCACCGTCAGCGTGCGCCTGTGCATCGTGTTCGGGCTCTTCGTCATAGCAGGCGTTTACTCCATCTACGGCGGTCAGGCCAATGTGGCATGGACCGACGTGCTGCAAGTCATCTTCATCATAGGCGGCGGTATCATCACCACGTGGGTGGTGCTTACGGAGATTGGCACAGCCTTCGGCACTACCCCGCTGGGCGTGCTGAAAAACCTCTACCGAGAAATCACGATGGACTTCGGCGGAACGAACCACATGCACCTCATCATCCAGAAGTCGTACAACCCCGAAGCCTTTGCCAACGTGCCAGGCATCGCAGCCGTCGTGGGAGCCATCATGCTGACCAACATCGCCTATTGGGCTTTCAACCAGTACATCATCCAGAAGGGGCTGGCAGCGCAAAACATCGAAGAAGCCCGCAAGGGTCTGCTCTTTGCCGGTGTGCTCAAGCTGATTATCCCCTTCATCGTCGTGATTCCAGGCCTGTGCGCCTACTACGTCTATCAGCTGCACCCCGAAATGACAGAATCGCTCGACCTGGTGGGCAGCATCGACAAACCCGACTACGCCTACGCCTGGCTTATCCGCAACTTCACCCCTTCGGGCATCAAGGGGCTTGCCCTTGTGGCCCTCTCGGCAGCCATCCTCAGTTCGCTGGCATCCATGATCAACAGCACCTCGACCATCTTCACGATGGACATCTACAAGAAATACATCAACCCCCATGCAACCGACCGCCAGCTCGTAGGCATGGGACGCACCGTCTCTGTGGTTTCACTGCTTATCGCCCTGATTGCCACACGTCCGCTGCTTGGCGAACGGGACCAGGCATTCAACTATGTGCAGGAAAACTCGGCCCTCTTCTACCCTGGCATCATCGTGGTCTTCGCCTTCGGGCTCTTCTGGAAACGGGCCAGTTCAAAGGCAGCCATCTGGATTACCATCCTCACCCTGCCGCTGGGCATTCTGTTCAAACTCACCATGCCCCAGGTGCCCTTCGTTTACCGCACCAGCTACGTCTTCATCATCGAGATTATCCTCTTCGTCACCATTTCGCTGTGCAGCCACCATGTAAAAAAGGCACAAGCGCTGGACAAGCCCACACGCCTCAAACTCCTTCGCTGGGGATACATCCTGCTCGGTTCGGGCCTGTTCTTCATCGTCTTTGCCACCATCGTCATGCTGATGGGCAATGCCACCTCCGTCACAGCCTACCTGAACGACATCGGCATCCGGTCCTTTATCTTCTTCGGCGTGCTGATAGGCATCAACGGCTTCTGGCTCCTGTACAATGCGCTCGACACGAAGGCCGACACGAAGGCTCTGCCCCTCAACCTCAGCATCTTCTCCACTACGCGCCAATTCACTTACTGCACGATAGGCATACTGATAGCAACCCTCCTGTTCTACATCACACTATGGTAACCGGTTATTCTGAATATCCACGGTTCTATGTATCCGTAGATTGTGCCATTTTCGCTTTCAAAGAGAAACGGCTCCAAATCCTCATCCACCAGCGCCCCTACCAGCCTGCACAGGGGCAACTCTCGCTCATCGGCGGATTTGTGCAAAAAGACGAAAACCTCGACACGGCAGCCGAGCGCATCCTCTGCGAGTTTACAGGGCTGAACCATGTCTATATGCAGCAGCTCGCAGCCTTTGGCGATGTGGAGCGCGACCCCGCCGAGCGTGTCGTCTCCATCGTTTACTATGCCCTCATCAATGCAGAAGACTACGACGAAGAACTGTCGCACCAGACTGGAGCCCAGTGGGTTGATGCCGACAACCTGCCCGCACTCTGCTTCGACCACAACCAGATGGTCAGCCGTGCCCGTCAAGTCATCTGCGAAAACTTCAAGACCACAGCCGTGGGCAGCAACCTCCTGCCCCGCTATTTCAGCCTCAGCCTGCTGCAAAAACTCTACGAAAGCATCCTGGGCCAACCTGTAGATAAGCGGAACTTCCGCCGGTCCATTGCCGACAAAGCCTACATCCAGGCCACCAGCCTCATCGACAAAGCCTCGTCGCGCCGTGGAGCCAAACTCTACGAATTCTGCTAAGCCCTCGCCGCAGCACAGTTCTCCCACTCCGGTAGCACAGTTATGCCACCGCAGCAGCACAGTTATGCCACCGCAGCAGCATAGTTATGCCACCGCAGCAGCATAGTTATGCCACCGCAGCGGCAATGCAGTGCCACCGCAACCATAAAGTTCTCCCACCGCCACGACACTGCATTGTGCCACGACGGTGGGAGTCTTCTTTACGCGACAGAACAGCTACCCTATTCTATCTCGTCTTCTGGGCCCGTGCTGACAGACGAACTGCGGCGAACACCAGGATTGGACATGAAGTTGGCACTGGGTCCACCATGCGGCGATTCGCTCAGCATGTGCACATCGACCGACAAATGGTGAACCTCGATGCGAGGCGATTGATAGTTCTTATTCTTTTCCATAATTCTTGCTTATTTGATGATGATTTTTTTGCCGTTGTTGATGTAGATGCCAGGCAACTGCGGTTTGCCACTGAGCTTCACACCCATCAGTGTGAACCACTCTGCCGAGCCCCGTTCTGCCGAGTCAGCCGCTACAGCATGGATGCCATTGGATGTTCCGTCGCCGATGGTGAGCTTTGGCAAGTTGAGCGAATTGATGTTGGCTGCGGAGAACCACGCACGGAAGGCTGGTATATTGGTGTCAGATGTTGCAAGCACGAAATTGCTGCCCTCAGCGTTCAGAGCATACACATCGGACTGCGTCGTAGCCATCGTGTGTCCCGTAAATTTGTAGTTGTTGCCCGAAAGCGTATGTGCAGCTGTGGGCTGGATGGCAGCGTTTGTAGCCGAGAACGTCACAGCCTTGCCCGTCATTTGCCAATTGATGCCCCAAGTGTTGCCTGGCACAGCGATGATGTACGGAGTGTTTGCCTCCAGTTCATATGTATAGCCGAAGTTCAACTCGCTTGCCGCGTCGCCTGTAAAGGATTTCAGCCAGAAGTTCTTGCCTGTGTCCTCACCGCTATGGAACCAATCCACTTTGCCCATACCCTCACAGGTAACCGAAGTAGCCTTGAAGGGCAGCATTAGCGTGCTCCATCCACTGGTGCCTCCAGCTGGAATGGTGAAGGTGCGTGTGTAGCTCATTGCATCGGCTTTGAAAGCGATGGGCGAGAAGAAGTCATGGCCATCGGTCAGGGAGACAGAAGCTGCACTATTGCCACAGACCACATTGCGTCCGTTGAGCAAGGTTGGCACCGTTGCATTCTCTGGCAGCAGATAGAGGCAGTTGGGGTTCGTGCTCTGTGTGAATGTCGTAACATTCCCGAAAGTGCTCATGCCCGTCAAATCTACATACAAGGCATTGCCCGCATTGATAGTGCCGTTGGCTTGCACAATGTCGAATGTACCGTCAGCTTTATGTACTGTGTAGCCGTCAGCACCTATTTCGTAGGGACCGAAGAATTGGTCCTCTGTTGTTTCCCCTTTCTCATAAACAAAGCGCAGACGGTAGAACTTGCCACGCTCCAGTCCATCGTAGTCAAAGACACAACTTTCAGAACCATTCGCAGGAACTGAAATATGCCGCTCCTTGGTGACGTGGCCAACATTAGCATCGTTGGCATCAGTTGCTTTTTCATAGATTCTCAGCACACAAGCGAAACGGCTGGAATAGGCATAATGTTCATCAGGATTGGTAACCGTAGCCGTCACTCTGAGCACATTGCCATAAAGCTGCGTTCCTTCTGGAGAAGTAAGATTTGCTATGACAGGCGTTAATGTAATCTTCTGCGTATTGGTGGAAGAGTTCCCCCCAATAGTCACAGTCTTAGAACCCAACACCGTACTTCCATATTTCAATTCAAGCACATTATTCCCTGATGTTTTTGGCACGAAGGTGAAGCGCGCTTCCTCAGTCTGCCTTGCGGGAATATTTACACACTTGCCCATCACTTTCTTGTTATTTATATACAGTAAAATATCGCCAGAGAAGTCATTTACTCCTGCCGTCAGACGGGCAATAACCTCCTGCTCGCTACCCACAGTCAGATTGCCGCTGACCGTGATAGATTCTTCCGATTCAATGGTGGGAGCCTGAATCTGTGGTCCGGGCACTTGAATAGTCATAACATCGTCACTGATGGTAACCGTCAACTGATAGCGGTCGCCTAAGAAGCAGTCCTTCCAAGTGGTAGTGCCGTATGGCCTGCTCACTACCTTGATATAATAAGTGCCGTTACCTACAGAGGAAGGGATTACTGCATCAAACGTTTCTTCGTCGCTCCCATTTAATGCCAAATTATAATATTCTATATTCTGATCGCAGAATAAAGTTTCCTTGACTTCACCACTGCCATCCACTAACTGCACAGCATATTGGAAATTTCCTAAAAACTGAATATTATACACTTTGACATAGAGTCTTTCTTCGAAAGTCTTTGTTTCCGTATTGCGGGTGATTTCCTTGAAGGTTTTCTCCTTGTCTTCATCGTCGCCGAATCTCAATTCCGACAGCATCAGACAATGTCCCTTGGAAGGAGTAGCAGTTGGCGGCTGAATGCCGATGATGGCATCCTGACCAGAGCTGAAACCATCCAACGTAGAACTGCCGCCAATTCCCTGCTCACTTGGAGAAAGAACAGACAAGCGGTAATAGCCGTCGCTTTGACCACCCCAACCCCAGTTGATGTGGAAATAATCATCGGCATCGTAGCCATCGCAAACAAAAGAGTGACCACCGCCACACGACTGACCGTTATAGATGACAGGGCGTGCATTTGCCAACTCCGTATAGATAAGATCTATCCATTCCTGATAGTTGTAGGAAGCACGTTGCACATAATTTACGCCATTGTCGTAGCCAAAATAATTGATCAGTACATAGGGCATAGGACCAGAAAAAGCCGCAGATCCTCCCACTTCAGCCAAGTCATACTGCATCTGTAAAGCCTGTCCGCAGTATTGCATCAACTTACCCACAGCCTGCTTAGCCTCATCGGTGCTATTCTTATTGTAAGTAGCAGTCATTTTGTTCCAATCGAAAGTAGTGGACAGAAGTTCTGCCAACGATGTTGTGTGAGTAACTCCATCCGTCGTAGAAGTAGAGGTATAAGCAGGAATAGTGGTTTTCGCTCCTGTGGGGTACTTATGATAATACATAATCTGTGCCATAGAAGTGGCAGCACAGCCCGATGCGGAATGTTCATCTTTGTCCTTTTTATTCTTGTACACTGGACAATACATATTGTATGGGTCATCTTGATCCCAGCGGCTTTCAATCAGCGGCTTGATGGCTGCACGCACAGTGGCGGAACTACTGCGAGCTTTGCTCTGCGACGTAGCGGCAGTCTGTGTGCTGTGTTCTGCAATCCATTCTATCTGGTCCGAGTAACCTTGCAGCCAAGCTCTCAGTTCGGGGGACATCGTTTCCTCATTGATGCTGCCTCGGTCGGCATAACCCAGAATCTCAGCAGTGCGGTCATCGCCACTGACAATGACGAAACCCTGATTCTCGCCTACATTGAAAATGTAGTAGTTCATACTGGCAGCAGCAGCGGCTCTGCGACTTCGGGCTGCCCGATGCGGCACACCGGCAATGGTTTGTTTCACACCGCGATCTGCCAAGAAAGCCTGTGCCTTCTGGCGAGCTTCTGTCTCGTCAATGGCTTCAGCCCAACTCAGCGTCAAGCAGGTAAACAACAGGAAGAAAATCACCGAGATTTTTCTTCCGAGAAAGAGTCTTTCATTTTTCTTGTTCATATTGCTATAAGGATTTTGTATGTGTTTCAAATCAACAGTCAATCTCCATAAAATCGTAGGCAAAGTGGAAACCTTCGGGCAGGAGTGCTTCTTCCTCGGCATGAGGCTGGATGTGGTGCGACATGTGAATGAGGTACGTCGTCGGACAGTCCAACCCGCGGGCAAAAGCTATTGCCTCTTCAATGGTCTGGTGCGTAGGGTGTGTCTCATGGCGCAGGGCATTGAGAATGAGCGTATCGACACCTTTCAGCAGGGATATTTCTTCGGCAGGAATGGTCTTCATGTCCGTGATGTAAGCCATGTTCTGAATGCGAAAACCCAAGATGGACAGTTTGCCGTGCATCACACGGATAGGCATGATTTCCACTCCTTCCACAGAGAAAGGCACATGGGGCTGAACTACATTCAGGATAAGTGCAGGTACACCTGGATAGCGTTTATCTTCTTCGATAAAGCAGTAAGGGATGCGCTGTTTGAGGTGGTTGCAGCAGTCTTTGTCGGAATAGATTTTCACATCGCCAAAAATGCTGTAGGGGCGCAAATCGTCCAGTCCGCCCACATGGTCGTAGTGCTCGTGGGTAATCAGCACAGCATCCAGCCGGTGGAACTCTGTGTGTAGCATCTGCTGACGGAAGTCTGGTCCACAGTCAATCAAGATGCGCCGTCCGCCTACTTCTATCAAGGCAGAGCAGCGTAGCCGCTTGTCGCGCGGGTCGGGACTGGTGCAGGTGGGACAGTTGCAGCCTATCTGCGGAACGCCGGTGGATGTGCCTGTGCCAAGGATGGTGATGTGCATGGGAAATGAAGAATGAAGAATGAAGAATGAAGAATGAAGAATGTAGAATGAAGAATGAAGAATGAGGGAGTTAAATAAAATTCACTTCGGGGTGTATGTCTATGCCAAACCGTTCCTTCACGCTCTGGCAGATAAGCCTGCTGAGCCGCACAATTTCCTGCGGAGTAGCACCGCCCAGATTGACCAGCACCAGGGCCTGATGCTTATGTACGGCGGCTCTGCCCACACTTTGGCCCTTCCAGCCACATTGCTCTATGAGCCAGCCGGCAGGTACTTTCACGTTGCCGTCGGGCAGGTCGTAGTGGGGCATATCAGGGAAATGAGCCTGCAGGGAATGAAATTGTTCCTGACTAATTATGGGATTTTTGAAGAACGAACCTGCATTGCCAAGTTCTTGGGGGTCGGGCAGTTTTTTCCGACGAATATCATTGACGGCTTCACGTACACAGTAAACCATTTCACTATCCTCAGCATTCACTTGCTGCTTGACTTTCTCGTCGAACAGGGAACGCAAATCGCCGTACTCCAGATTCAGACGTGGATGTCGGCTGAGACGATAAGTAACATGGGTAATGGCATACTGCCCACGCAGCTGCCCCTTGAAAATGCTCTGCCTGTAGGCATACTGGCAGTCGGCATTGGTGAATGTGCGCTTCTCGCCTGTGTGCAGGTCGATGGCTTCTACTTGCTCAATGATGTCCTTCACCTCTACACCGTAGGCACCAATGTTCTGCACAGCCGATGCGCCCACTTCGCCAGGGATGAGGGAGAGGTTTTCGGCTCCACCCAGACCTTGACGCACGGCGTAGGCCACGAAGTCGTCCCACACCACACCTGCTCCGGCACGCAGAAGGACTGTGTCTTCATCTTCGCCCACCTGCTCTATTCCGCGGATGGCAGAGTGAAGAATGGTGCCTGGGAAGTTGTCCAGAAACAGCAGATTGCTGCCTGCGCCGATGTGCAGGATGGGTTCTGAAGAATCGAGCTGTGGAATGAGCTGCTGCAGGTCTTCCTCCGTTTCATACTCTATGAAGCGCTTGGCATCAACATCCATGTGGAAGGTGTTGTGCGGAAGGAGGGAATAGTGTTCACAAGTCTTCAAAGCCATTCTTTATATTATATAAAATGTGAGAAAAACGTCAGTTTTCAATGCCAAAGAGTTTCCATTCGCCATATTCCTTGCGGAACTTGAACTTCACCGCCAGTCCGTTGCTGAAGCCTTCCAGCAGCAGATTCTTGTGCCAGTTGCTCTCGTTTGGCTGCCCATAGTCGATATTGACCAAAGCCTCCTGCGGAATAGGCATCTCGGCCTGCATGTCGAACCAGTCGCTGACGTTCAGCAGGGTGTCGTGCTGATAATCCGCATCGGCATCGTCGGTAATCGTCAGCTTGAGCGGCACCTTGATGGCTTCGACCTGATGAGTGGAGTCGCTGACGAAACGGGCATAGAATTTGAGGAAATTGCCGTTGGGCAAGTCGTCGATGTCCGAAATGTTTACCTCCTTCAGCACCCACTTCGACTGGAATCGGCGGAAAACGTAAGTTTCCACATAGTTGTCCTGCAGGTAAATCCACTCCACACTGACGGTGTTGATGCTGGTGTCCTTCTGCAACTCCATGTCTGTGTCCGTTTCATAGATGACGGCATAGAGGTCCTGCGTGCTGAAACGGTTAAACTGCTGCCAGTCGTCGCGTGTAATCTCTTTTTTCACGCTCCCCTCGTAGCATTGCAAGGGGAAACTGACACGGCTCAACTGAAACGAGCTGTTGCTGGTAAAGGTGTAGAAAAAGTCATCGAACAGTTCGTCCACAGCTTGTGGCGGCTCAGGATCGTCCTGTATCAGATGCAACGTGTCGTTGGCTGAATCGATAGAGTCCTGCAAGTGGAGTTCCTCCACATCGACAATCTTTTTGCCCGAACCCATACACGACATAAAAGCCAGCAGCACTACTGCCAATGGCAGAAATAGAATTGTTTTATTCATAAATAATAGTCCGCTCGGGACTGTTGAAACTCAAAAAATCGTGCAAATTTAGCAGTTATTTTTTTAACTTGTGCAAGAATATGAAGAAAAAGCATTACCTTTGCAAAAAATTTTAAAAACATTCATAGAATTATGTTAGAACGAATCAAGGAAATGCTTGACGAGGTAGCACACCTCTCAGCCAGCAACGCAGAGGAAATTGAAGCACTCCGCATCAAATATCTGAGCAAGAAAGGCGAAATCACAGCCCTGATGAACGACTTCCGCAATGTGCCCGCCGAACAGAAGAAAGAAGTGGGCATCAAGATAAACGAACTGAAGCAACGTGCACTCGACGTCATCAACGGACTCCGTCAAAGCCTCGCACAGACCGACGGCGAAGAGACCGACATCGACATCACACGCACAGCCTACCCCACTCCGCTGGGCACACGCCACCCGCTGACCATCGTGAAGAACGAAATCATCGACATCTTCTCCCGACTGGGCTTCTCCCTCGCCGAAGGCCCTGAAGTGGAAGACGACTGGCACGTGTTCTCCAGCATGAACTTTGCCGACGACCATCCCGCACGCGATATGCAGGACACATTCTTCGTTGAGGCACACCCCGACATCATCCTGCGCACCCACACCAGTTCGGTGCAGGCCCGCGTCATGGAGCATCAGCAGCCACCCATCCGCGTCATCTGCCCAGGCCGCGTCTATCGCAACGAAGCCATCTCTGCACGCGCACACTGCTTCTTCCATCAGGTAGAGGGACTCTATGTTGACACAGACGTCAGCTTCACCGACCTCATGCAGGTGCTCCTGCTCTTCGCAAAGGAAATGTTCGGCGAAGACACACAAATCCGTATGCGCCCCAGCTATTTCCCCTTCACTGAGCCCAGTGCAGAAATGGACGTGAGCTGCACACTCTGCAAGGGAAAAGGCTGCAACATGTGCAAAGGCAGCGGTTGGCTGGAAATCCTTGGCTGTGGCATGGTACACCCCAATGTGCTTGAACTCAACGGCATCGACTCCACGAAATACAAAGGCTACGCCTTCGGCATGGGCATCGAGCGCATTGCCAACCTGAAATATCAGGTGAAAGACCTGCGCCTCTTCTCCGAAAACGACATGAGATTCCTCAAGGAATTTGAAGCCGCAAACTAATACATTTGCAAGTGTGTAACATGAAATGAACGCCCAGCAACGGAAAATAAAGATTATCTTTACGACCGACATCCACGGCAACTACTTTCCCTATGACTTCCGCCACGACCGCTGGGGAAAAGGCAGTTTGCAGCGGGTGCATGGATTTGTGGCACAGCAATGTCGCTACAATCCCGTCGGCACCATCCTCATCGATGGCGGCGACATTCTGCAGGGCGAACCTACCAGCTACTACTTCAATTTCGTTGCCAAGCGCAAACACCACCGCGTGGCAGACTTCTGCAATTTCATCGGCTACGACGTAAGTGTCATGGGCAACCACGACATCGAGACAGGGCACGACATCTTCGACGACTTCATCCAGCACTGCAACTTCCCCATCCTTGCAGCCAACGCCGTTTCCAAAGAGACCGGACTGCCCTATTTCGAACCCTACACCATCCTGCGCCGCAGTGGTGTCAAGATAGCCGTGCTTGGCTTCATCACCGCAGCCATCCCCCAGTGGGTGCCCCAACGCATCTGGGAAGACATGTACTTTGAATGTATCCGCGAAAGCGCTGCCAAATGGATTCAGCGCATCAAGGAAACCGAACAGCCCGACTTCATCATCGGCGTCTTCCATTCAGGCATGGACGAAGGCATCGTCACAGCCGAATACAAAGAAAACGAAGTGCGCGACACAGCCGAAAACGTCGATGGCTTCGACCTCATCCTCTACGGGCACGACCACTCCAGCAACATGGAGGAAATCGACTCGCCTTCAGGCCATAGCGTCATGTGCATCAACCCTGGCAGCTATGCACACAGCGTAGCTGAAATTGACGTGAAATTCACCGTCGATGCCGAGACGGGAAAAGTCACACACAAGGAAAGCAACGCACAGCTGCGCTACATCGGCACCCTCCACAACACCCACACCACAGAGTTCAGCCGATCCTTCAGCCACGACTTCCGCGAAGTGAAAAACTACGCAGAACAAAAAATCGGACACTTCACCCAACGTGTCGATGTGCGCGATGCCTACTTTGGGTCTTCTGCCTACATCGACCTCATACAGGAACTACAACTCCACATTTCCGGTGCAGACATTTCTTTCTCCGCACCCCTCTTCTTCCATGCCAGCATCGAGGCTGGCGACGTCAAGGTGAGCCACCTCTTCGACCTCTATCGGTTCGAAGACCACCTTTTCACCATCGAGATGACCGGACAGGAAATCAAAGACTACCTCGAAATGAGCTACGCAAACTGGACCAACCAGATGCTACGCCCCACGGACAACATGCTCCAGATAGCACCCATGCGCAGCAATCCCGACCGCATAGGCTTCGTCAATTTCATCTTCAACTTCGACTCCGCCGCCGGCATTCACTACGAAGTGGATGTCACAAAACCCGCAGGACAAAAAATAAAGATTCTGCACACCGATAAAGGCGAACCATTTATCCTCAACAAAACCTATCAGGTTGCCATGACTGCCTACAGAGCCAATGGCGGCGGCGAACTACTGACCAAGGGCGCAGGACTCTCCAAGGAAGAAATTGTACGACGCACCCGCAACATCACCCCACACGACATCCGCCACTACCTCCTGGAATACGTCAAGGAAAAAGGCATCCTCACCCCACAACCACGAGACCACTGGCGATTCGTCCCCACAGAATGGACTCAACCTGCCATCGAGCGAGAACGCAAACTTCTCTTTGACAAAAAAGAACACACGAAGCAAACACCCGAAAACGATGCGGAAAAACAGTGAAAAAATCACTACTAAAACACACTTTTGCAGCAAAAAACTGAATTTATTGTGTTTTTTCGCACTTTTTTTCAAAAAAAATACCAGAAAATTTGTTTGGATAGAAATCTTTTCATAATTTTGCATCGTGAACTATTCTAACGTGACTTAAACACTGCACAATTATGAACAAGACCATACAGAAAATAATTACCTTCGCATTCATCCTGATGATGAACGCAAGCTGGGCATCGGCTGCCACTTTCATGCCCGATCCCATCCCTGCCGTGGAGAACGAAATGGCACAGATACAAATCTCCATCACCAACGGCAGCACTCTCCACATCAAGAACGCAGACGGACAAGTGCTGGAAATTTACAACATCACAGGCGTAAAAATCTTCACCCAGCGCATCGACAGTCCCTCGCGCAGTTATGAACTTTCCAACCAACCTCGTGGCTGGTATCTAGTAAAGATAGGCGATTTCACTCGCAAAATCTATCTTAAATAAAGTTTTCATTATTAATTATTGTTTTCAAAGGTTAGCTGCGCCGCTCTTCCTCATCGAAGAGCGGCGTTTTTTTTATGCCATGCCTTTAAGGAAAACTTCAGCGCGCTGCAAGTCTTCAGGTGTGTCGATGCCAATCGTTTCTACATGGGTGATGCCTACCTTAATTTTATAACCATTCTCCAGCCAGCGGAGTTGTTCGAGCGACTCGGCACGCTCCAAATCACCTTGCGGAAGAGACGTTATCTGACGCAAGACATCTGTGCGATAGGCATAGAGGCCGATATGCTTGTAGTAGGTGTGGTTGGGTAGCCACTCTTCCCTATCCTTTCCTCGCAAATAAGGAATGATGGAACGGGAGAAGTAGAGAGCTTCCATCCTGTTGTTGACAACAACCTTCGGGCTGTTGGCGTTCTCCAGTGCAGCATAACCGTCAGCAACAGTGAAGGGTTTCACCAGCGTGGCAATATCAACAGTGGGGTCATCGAAACACTGGCAAACGGTCTGCAGCTGCTGGGGCTGGATAAAAGGTTCGTCGCCCTGTACGTTGACGACCACATCAAAGCGGTCTGCACCAACTTTGGTCAGGGCTTCGTAGCAACGGTCCGTACCGCTGCGGTGACTGGTGCTGGTCATGACGACTTTTCCACCAAACTGGCGCACAGCCTGTTCGATGCGCTCATCGTCGGTAGCAACCACAACATCGTCGAGCACACCTTCTACCTGACGATAGACTCGTTCCACGACCATCTTGCCACCCAGCATTGCCAGGGGCTTAGCAGGGAATCGAGTAGAAGCATAGCGAGCAGGAATGATTCCTAAGTATTTCATGGGGGGAATGGTTGTTTCGTTATTACGTTATAACGTTATTAAAACATTGTTTATCTGAAGTTTTCATCGAGCTTGCTTTCGGGTTCCTCCTCTACGGGTTTTGAATGGCTGCCAGCATAACTGAGACCATCGAGTTCGCTGGAACACATCTGGAAGCCAACGGGGATGTCGAAAGTGTCTTTCTGGGTGATGCCCAACTTGGGGTTGGCATAGACCTTATTGATGAATCGGCCGTAGATGGGCAAGGCTGCACGCGCTCCTTGTCCGTATGCCATGCTCTTGAAGTGGATGTCACGGTCCTCGCCGCCTACCCAACAGCCTACGACAAGATTGGGTGTTACGCCCATGAACCAACCGTCGGCATTACTGTTTGTAGTGCCCGTCTTGCCTATCATGTCGGCAGTAATGTTGTATTTCGAGCTACGCAGCGACTGGCCTGTGCCAGAGTCAATGACGGCACGCAGCATGTCAATCATCTTGTAGCAGGATTCTTTCGACATAACTTCGTTCATGCGCGGAGTGAAGGAGGCCACAATATTTCCGTCGGCGTCTTCAATACGTGTGACGAGCAGGGGTGCAAAGCGCACACCGTTGTTGGCAAAGGCTGTATAGGCACTGACCATCTCGCCGACACTGATGTCGCAAGGGCCCAGACAGAGAGGCAAAGAGGGATAGATGTCCTGATTGGTGATGCCAAAAAGGTGGAGCATGTCGATGAGAGCCTTGGGACTGAGCTGTGCCATGACGTAGGCTGCAATCCAGTTGTTCGATTGAGAGAGTCCCCATTTCAGGGTAACCATCTGACCATAGCGAGCGTGTGATCCATTGCGCGGAGTCCAGGCTGTTGGTCCTGATCCATAGGTGCGCTGCACGTTGGGAGCCACGTCGCAGGGAGTAAAGCCATTTTCCATTGCCAAGGTGTAGAGGAAAGGCTTCATGGTGGAACCAATCTGACGGCGACCGCCACCCAGCACATTGTCATACTGGAAGTATTTGTAGTTCAGTCCACCCACGTATGCTTTCACATAGCCGTTGTGGGGGTCCATTGCCATCATGGCTGTGCGCAGGAAGTGTTTGTAATAACGGATGGAGTCGAGCGGTGTCATTTCCACTTCCTGGTCCTCCTTGCCATAGAGAGTCATGGGCATTTTCGTGTTGAAGGCTTTCTCGATTTCTTCTTCGCTGTGGCCAGCCTTCTTCATCATCACATATCGCTCGCTTTGACGCATGGCTCGGCGGAGAATTTTGTCAATTTCCTTCTTCGACAAGTCCCAGTATGGAGCATTGGGATTGCCTTTCTGTTCACTGTCGAATGCACCCTGCAAGTAGCCTGTCACGTGTTCGCGTGTGGCTTCTTCGGCGTATGCCTGCATTCGGCTGTCGAGGGTGGTATAGACCTTCAGTCCGTCTGTATATATATTATAATGTGTACCATCCTTCTTCACATTCTTGTTGCACCAACCGAAGAGGGGGTCCGTCTCCCAAAGCAGACTGTCGTCGTAGAATTGCTGATACTGCCAGTCGGCATAGTTCTCGCGTCGGGGTTCCTTTGCCATGAAGATGCGGCGCAGATATTCACGGAAATAAGGTGCAGACCCCTCTTTGTAGTCTTGCACATGGAAGTGGCTCACATCCAGCGGCTCAGCCTGTGCTGTGCGCATCTCTTCCTCCGTGATGTAACCACCTTTCTGCATCTGTGCCAACACCACATTGCGGCGCTCACGGCTACGTTCATTGAAGCGGCGCGGATTGTAGAGCGAGGGGTTTTTGCACATGCCGACAAGGGTGGCACACTCCACGAGGGAGAGGTCTTGCACACGGTTGTGGCCGAAGTAAGTCTTTGCTGCATTCTTGATGCCCACGGCATTGTTGAGGAAGTCGAAGTAGTTGAGATACATCGTTATGATTTCCTCCTTCGTGTAGAATCGTTCCAGCTGTACGGCAATAAACCACTCGATGGGTTTCTGAAGCAGTCGTTTACGTTCATCGCGGGCCACATCGGAATAGAGCTGCTTGGCCAACTGCTGGGTAATGGTAGAACCGCCACCCGCCGATTTCTGGTGCATAAACCCACGCTTCACCACGGCACGCAGCACGGCACGCAGGTCAATGCCAGAATGTTCGTAGAAACGGGCATCTTCAGTTGCCACGAGCGCATTGACCAAGTTCTGCGGCAATGAGTCGTAAGTGACCATGACGCGGTTTTCGGAAGCATAGCTCCATGTGCCCAGCAGCTGGTTGTCGGCTGTATAGACACGCGATGCGTATTTGTTAATAGGGTTTTCCAGTTCAGACACCGGAGGCAGTTCGCCCAGCCATCCCTGCGAGATGCCGTAAACAGCCAATGCGCCTAAAGCCAGAAGCAGGAAGACAAAGCTCCACAATATGGTCAAGACAGTTTTCATGTGACTACGAGAGGTTTCCGAGCTGTTACCAGTTGATGGGTTCTTTTCCATGTTTTATCAGATAGTCGTTAGTTAGCGTAAAATGATGATTTCCAAAAAATCCGCGATAGGCAGACAGCGGCGAAGGATGGGCTGAACGCAAGATGAGATGCCGCTGGGGGTCGATGAGCTCTGCCTTTTTCTGTGCATAACCGCCCCACAGCATAAAGACCAGCCCTTCGCGCTGCTGGCTGAGCAAACGGATGACAGCATCGGTGAAACGTTCCCAGCCCTTTCCCTGATGGGAACCTGCCTGATGTGCCCTCACTGTGAGGGTGGCGTTGAGCAGCAACACCCCTTGACGTGCCCAGCGTGACAGATTGCCCGTCGTGGGAACAGGCACGCCGAGGTCAGCATTCAGTTCCTTGAAGATATTGAGCAGGGAGGGCGGAAAGGCCACACCGTCGTTCACGGAGAAACAGAGTCCGTGTGCCTGATCCGGTTCGTGGTAAGGGTCTTGTCCCAGCAGCACCACTTTCACATCGTTGAAGGGACAGGAATTGAAGGCATTGAAGATGAGCGGGCCAGGTGGATAGACCGTATGCTGACGGTATTCGCTTCGCACAAAGTCGGTCAACTGTGCGAAGTAATCTTCGTCAAATTCGGGCTGAAGCACTTCTTTCCAGCTCTGTTCAATCTTTACGTCCATGCTTTTGGGGTCTATTCTATCAGCCCTGCGTCTTTCCATGAAGCGACGAGGACATTGGCATCGTCTTGGGCTGTCATCAAGTCCACCTCGTATTCGTCAGTCAGCACATTCACAATGTCTTGCTCCGTGAATGTTTTTCCAACCACAGCATTCCACACGGTAGCTGCACTTTCGTTCAAGGTGATGACTTTCGAGAAGTCGATGTTCTGCACACCATGTGCAATGATAATGTTTTCTCCGCAAATGTTGCGGAGTTCAAAGCCTGGTTTAATTTGCATTTTATCTTATGTTTTACTTTATTTCAGCCATATCGCTTTGGCATTTGTTGAATTTGTTCACTTATTCCAAACTGACGTTTCGTCCCAGCAGAGGCATTCCGTGGGTGGCGCGGTAGAGAGCCAGCAGCAAGCGACGCAGGAGGGGGCTTTGGGGCCACAATGCAGAATAGAGCTTCCATCTGCGCGAGGTGCTGAGGTCGCAGGTCTTTCCGTTACGCACGACGGACTGCAGCTGTGCACGGACATCGGCCAGCCGGCAATGCTCCACGCCGTAAAGATTTCCATCGCCACGCATGACAAGACGGTCGCCGTTGAGGGCAACAATCCGATGGCAGACGTATTGGCCTTTTGTGATTTCTGCCAGCACCACATCGCCAACCTTCACCTTGCCGTTCTTGACGAAAACCAGCAAGTCGCGGTTGTGCCGGATGAAGGGCATCATGCTGTTGCCGCGTGCAGTCATCGAGACGGTATGGCCATTGTCTTCGCTGAGCAAACGCAGGGCTTCAGGCAGAAAGATGTCATTCTGCAAGTGCTTCACATTCATACGGCACGGATGGTTTTGTAGCTCAGCTGACAGGCATCTTCGTCGGGCAGACACTCCAGCAGGAATGTGGGTGTGGTCTGCATGATGGCCGACACCGCGTCGCAAGTGCCCATATAGTTGCTTTTATCCCATTTCATCACACTGCACGAGGGCAGCAGGGAGGCAAAGGATTCAACTACGCTCTGCCGACGAATCTTGTTGTAGGGTGCCTGTTTCAACTGCAGAAACGCACCAATCGGAGCCTCCACATTGCGGTAGCAGGGTGTCTTTCCGCTCCAGGGCGAACCATAGACACGCACCACCCCATCAGGACAGCAGCGCACCACAGGGTTGTCGTCGTTCATCAGGTCTGTGCCAGGAATGTGTTTCAGCCACAAACCGGTGTGAGTGCTTTTGCCCGTTCCGCTCACTCCGAGGCAGAGGTAGCCGTAACCATCCTTGCGCACCACGGAAGCGTGCATCAGCAGGGTGTTGTGCTGTGAACCCGAAAAGGCGTACACCATCATCAGCGCATTGTTCAAGCCGAAGTTGCGCATATTATAATTGCCATTCAGACAGACTTTTGCCTGAGTGAAGTCGGCGGTCACTTCGAGCAGACAGCATTGCCTGCCGTCCATGTCGGAGACCAGTATCTGGTAGCTGCCGTCGTCCGAGCGATAGACTCCGTGGTTGTTTCCGCCACAGTCGAACTGCCCTATCTCGGTGCCCCTCGACTCTGGCCGCCAGTTGTCGTCAACCGTCAGCGTGAAGAGCAGTTCAGCGGTGTCGGGCTGTTCCAAACGGAATGGTTCACTCGACGGAAGCAGTTCTGCCGAGTTCTTGTCATCTGCAAAACAGATGCAGTATGTATGTCCGCCTACGCGGTAGTAATACTTTTTTTCCATCTTTTATTCTACTTTGGGTTCGCCCCACACGGTGCGTGCCCAGTCGGTTTCGTAGTATGCCGGTGCAAACCATTTTTCTCTGCCGGCATATTTATACAAAGGTATGTGCATGGAGATGCCGCTGTATTGGTCGGCATCCACACGGTTTTGGGAGCTACGGTTGAACGCTGAATACCAGCGGTCGGTATGCGCCTGTGCCACAAACAGTTTCTGGAACTCGGCGTGCCACAAGAAATACTCCGTTTCGGTGAGCACAGCCCGCATCACACCCTGCATGTCGTAGAAGTCGGGATAGTTGTACATGAAGTAGCTGTCCCACCAGAAGTAGTTGAGCACAGAGGAGTAGTCCAGGTTTATCAGGTCTTCCTTGTGGGGCTGGATGTAGGTCTTGCAGACTTGTGCAACGCGCTCCAGCTGATGACAGTCCACCGCTGAGAGCAGCACACCGTAGAGGTTGTCGTCGCGGTAACATTCGTAGTACGTCTCCACAATGCCCTCCACGCAGGCACTATCCTGAAACATGGGCTTCAGCAGGGTGTGGTAAGGTGCTCCTGGTCCAGGGATTTCGGCAGGAGAAGCCACTATGTATCGCGCACAGTTGCGCAGCTGATAGGCGGTCTCTATGTTCTGCATGAAGCAGGCGTCGAACATGAGGAAGTCGATGTTGCCAAACTGCAAGAGCACGTCACGAAGCTCGTTGATAGACATCTGGCCTCCATAATCGGTCGTGTTGTTATGCCCGTTGTCGTAGCCAAAAGATCGTTGCTTGGCTCCCCACGCCGAGTAGCCGCCAACATAGGGATACGGCACAGGCGGAATCCAACCCGATGCGTGCGACCACAGCACCAGTCCGTAGCTCTCCGAGGGATAGTGCTGCTTGACATAATCCAGCACTTCGCTCATCACTTCGGGCGAACAGGAGTTCAGGTCCGTCTCGTAAGTGACCACAGGTTTAAGGCTGTCAATGGGTGTATCCTTGCAGTAATAGGTCAGGTCGTAAATGCGGGGATTCTGGGTATTGTCCATATAGACAATGAGGTGGTCGTCTTCGCCCATATACTTCGTGCCTGCCAACATTTCCCGCAAGTCGCGCCCCGTATAGGTTGCAAGCGAGTTTTCGCCAGCCATGTAAACCACGACGACACGCCCCACCTCTGTGCCATACGGAGGCTTCGGGGCAGGATCTTCGGGGTCGTCATTCTTGTGGCAAGACACAGCCAGCAAGAGGGCAAACAGCAGGGAGACCAGCGGCACAAACCATGTCGATGCCGTCGGGACGTAGGCTGAAAGGTGTTTGCTTGAAATCTTCATACGGTCGGGTTCTATAGCAATCATCACTCCGTTGCCGCCTCATCCTTCATGAGGTCCAGCGGATGCACAAAGTGGAACTGCTCATTGTTGATGAATGTCAGCGTGGCATCGGTACGGGTGAGGATGTAGTGTTTCACCTTTTCGAGGCGTTTCTCCAGCTTCTTCCTGTTCTTGTCGAAAAAGATGCTGGTGGTCTGGTGAGTCTTCCCCAGCGTGCCCTCGGTGTATTGGCGCAGCTGAAGGCTGAAGGACGAGCGGAAAGGCAGGAAGAGCGTTTTCTTCTGCACCTTGATGCTGTCCACCTGACTGATTTCGGTGATGCACACCTCGTCCGTGCCCAAAGTGGTGGAGGTGCCAAACATATACACACAGCCATCGGTCTTGGTCAGCGCCACGTCTTCACGTCGGCCCTTCTGCTGTTTGGCAGCCTTATCGGCCTCCTTCTTCTCGGCTCTCGCTTTCTGTTTCTCCAGTCTGGCCTGTTCCTTGGCAGCTTTTTCCTTCTGTTTTTCAGCCAGTGTCGGCTTAGTCTGGGCCTGCGCCATGCAGGTGGCAGCCATGAAGCAGAGAAGCAGGAGTGTAAGTTTATTCTTCATGCGATGTTTTCAGTAATGAATGTCGTTTAATAAACAGGAAACGGGGGATTCTGCGTCCCCCGAGTAGATGTCAAAATGCGGCTCAGCCCAAATAAGACTTGAGCAGCTTGCTCCGTGAATTGCTGCGTAGGCGGCGTATGGCCTTTTCCTTAATCTGACGCACACGTTCACGGGTCAGATTGAAGCGGTCGCCAATTTCCTCCAGCGTTTTCTCCTGCTCGCCAATGCCGAAGAACATGCAGATGATTTCCTTCTCGCGTGGCGTCAGGGTGTCGAGCGTGCGGTCAATCTCTTTCGACAGCGATTCACCCACCAGCTGGCGGTCGGCCATGGGCGAGTCGTCGTTCACCAGCACATCGAGCAGACTGTTGTCCTCGCCCTCCACAAAGGGGGCATCCACACTGATGTGGCGACTGCTCTGCTTCATGGTGTCGGCAACCTTGTCCACCGGCAGGTCGAGCTGTTCGGCCAGCTCCTCGGCTGAGGGGCGACGCTCGTTTTCCTGTTCAAACTTGGAGAAAGCCTTGCTGATTTTGTTGAGCGAGCCTACTTGATTCAGCGGCAGGCGCACAATGCGGCTCTGTTCCGCCAATGCCTGAAGGATGCTCTGACGTATCCACCAGACGGCGTAGCTGATGAACTTGAATCCGCGTGTCTCGTCGAATTTCTCGGCTGCCTTGATGAGGCCCAGATTTCCCTCGTTGATGAGGTCGGGCAGACTGAGGCCCTGGTTCTGGTACTGTTTTGCTACAGAAACGACGAAGCGCAGATTAGCTCGGGTCAGCTTCTCAAGCGCACGGCGGTCGCCCTTGCGGATGCGTCCGGCAAGTTCAACCTCCTCTTCCACCGTAATCAACTCCTCACGACCGATTTCCTGCAAATACTTGTCGAGCGATGCACTCTCTCGGTTCGTGATACTTTTCGTAATCTTTAATTGTCTCATACAAAAAGATAATGAATAACTTCTCGGCGTGCAGGCGTAAGGACACACTACACGCTTTCCGTGCAAAGATACAGTTTTTTTCTTGCACTTGTATTCAGAAACGCTGTTTTTTAAGGATTATTATATAAAGTATCGGAGAAAATCGAAAAAAACACACATTTTTGCCCCACAGCAATGACTTTTCAGCGGGAAAGTTCTCCCACTGCCGTGGCACTGCATTGCTGCTGCCGTGGCACTGCATTGCTACCGCAGTGGCATAACTGTGCTACTCAGGTGGCATAACTGTGCGACGGCAGCAGGAGAACTGTGCTACCGAAGTGGGAAAGCGGTGACACAGAGAGGGCTTAGTCACCGCTTAGTCACCGCTTAGTCACCGCACCTAAAAATTTAATAAAACACAATTTATTATTTGATAATCTGTATATTATTATTGCTATTCCCATAAGCGGTGACACTGTGACAGTAAAAATAGCAAAAATTGAGGGGTGTAAAAAATAAAATAGTTTTTTTAGAAAGGAAATAGGATTTCCTCTGTCACTGTGGCACTGTGTCACTTTCTTTCAGCATATATATAGATGTGGCGAACATCATTAGCCTTTAAGTTGGTTGCCGTGCAAAACAAGTCTTTCGCCTGTGCGGAGGTGCTGCAACGGCTCCTTTCTTGAGAGCCGCCGCCTGCACCTCCGCACAAGCGAAAGGCTTTGGGGGGTTGCGCGTCCTTGCCCGTGGAGGGAAGGGATGCACTAATATCTTGGAGCTACGGGCAGACAGCACGCACAGATTGACCGATGATGCGGCTGCCGTTGCTCCAGTTCGTGCCGCGCGAATTGAAGCGCAGGAGGCAGGCGTTGTTGTCGTCGTCCGGGTAGAGCGGACTCGACCAGTAGTCGCCGACGTTGCCCGGATTGACGAAACTGCCTTTCCAGCGGCTGCCCGCGGCAGGCAGGAAGATGGAGTTGCCATTCGGACCTGTCACTTTCTGGCCGTTCACGCTGTTCTGAGTTGTCCACTCCCAGCTACATTTACTTTCAAGTTCTTGTATTTCATCAAAGGTTGGCATACGCCATGCACCACCCCAATTTACATGGGCTGCGTCGTCTTCCAAGTCAAGAACGGTCTTGTTGTCAACGGTGCCATATTCTGAATCGGTGCAGTACTTGGTCAAGGTTTTTTCTAAGCCATTGTACCATTTATAGGTTGACCAGTCATACTCGTCTTTCGGTTCGGTTTCACCCCAGGCAAAGTAGTCTCCATACTCTTCGGGAGCATTGGCACCCACGTTCATGGTTGCCCATTTTACAGAGAGACCCAGGTCCACATATTCGTGATATTCGTAAGGCTTGGTGACCGTTACCGAGCAAGTGGCCTGTACGCCTGCCACTTCTGCCGTGATGACGGCAGTACCTTCGGCAATGGCGGTAACAAAACCGTCCGCTACGGTGGCTACACTTTCATTGTTTGAAGTCCAAGTCACGGTTCCTGCATCAACAGGTTCTACCGTGGCTGTCAGTTGTACTGTTTCTCCCGATTTCAGTGCAAGCGAAGTCTCAGACAAGGAAATCTCAGGCTGGATGGTTGTATTGGGGCAGACAGCACGAACAAAAAGAGCATGGCACCGTGTGTGGGCGCTCCACTCCGCACCGCCCGAATCAAAATTCAGGCTGAAAGCAGCATCGACGTAGTCCTGGTGGAGCGTACTCGACCAGTAGTAGCCGTATCTGTCCACGTAGCCGAGGTTGCTGTCCCAGTGGTAGCCGGCGGCAGGCAGGAAGATGGAGTTGCCATTCGGACCTGTCACCGTCATACCGTTCACACCATTCTGGGCTGTCCACTCCCAGCTACATTTACTTTCAAGTTCTTTTATTTCATTAAAGGTTGGCATACGCCAGCTGCCGCCCCAATTCGCATGGGCTGCGTCGTCTTCCAGGTCAAGCGTGGTCTTGTTGTCAACCGTGCCATATTCTGAATCGGTGCAGTATTTGGTCAGGGTATTGTATGAACCATTGCACCATTTATAGTTTGACCAGTAATAATAGTGTCTCGGTTCAGTTTCGCCCCAGGCAAAGTAATCACCAGACTCTTCGGGAGCATTTGCGCCCACATTCATGGTTGCCCACTTTACGCTGAGACCCAGGTCAACGGCTACTTGTTTAGGATTGGGGCAGACAGCACGCACAGAGAACCCATTGTCGCGCACGTAGTAGCTGTAAAAGTGCCCACCGTCCGAATAGAAGTCCAGGTGGCAGGCGTAGTTTTCGTCTTTCGGGGAGAGCGAACTCGACCAGTATTGGCCGTAGCTGCCCACGCCGCTGAGATGGTCGCTCCAGTGTTTGCCAGCAGCAGGCAGGAAGATGGAATTGCCATTCGGACCTGTCACCTTGTAACCGTTCACACCGTTCCGAGTTGTCCACTCCCAGTGACAATTATCCACGAGTTCTTTTATTTCATCAGGGGTTGGCATACGCCAATTTCCGCCCCAGTTCGCATAGGCAGCGTCGTCCTCCAAGTCAAGAACGGGTTTATTGTCAACCGTGCCAAAATCTGAATCAGTGCAGTACTTGGTCAGGGTATTTTTCGAACCTTTGCACCACTTGTAGGTTTCCCAGTCATAATAGTCTTTCGGTTCAGTTTCGCCCCAGGCAAAGTAGTCTCCATAATCTTCTGGAGCATTTGCGCCGATGTTCATGTTCGCCCACTTGACAGAGAGACCCAGGTCAACCGCTTGAATACGGGTGTAGGTTCCATACGTTCCTTCATATAGCAGGGACATGGTTTCGTCGGTCAACTCCAGCACCTTCATTTCAGCGACAAATTTGCCAGAGTCGTAGTATAGCAGAATATGTTTCTGGAAAGGCATGAACTTGTAGGTATAGCCCAGTCCCTCATAAAAGCCGCCAAGGGAACCGTCTTCATGAAACGTGAGTTGGCCCTTGTCCGACAACCAAGTACCCGCAATGAGACTGTTGTCCACCATGTAGGGGTTAACCGTGGATTTGATGGCTTCCGTCTCGCCCGTCAAATAGCCGTCAATGAGCAGGGTGACATCATCTACATCCAGATCTCCGTTGTGGTTCAGGTCGCCGTTAATCACTTGCGCACGAACCGTTGTGGTCAGCACGATGGCTGCAAGCAGCAGCAGAAAACGTTGAAAAGGTTTCATAATCGTATCGGTTTATAGTATTAAATTGCTGCAAAGGTATAACACAGGAACGGAAAATGCAAATTTATTGGAGAGAAAAAGAACTTTTTTCTTGTATTTAATTAACAGAAACAAAAATTCGTGGCTAATTCATAGTCATTCATGTTTAATGAAAAACACGAATTAGCCATAAAATCAACGGCACAGTTCTCCGACCGAAGCGAGAGAACTGTGCCTATGGGGAGGAAGGGATGCACTTCTTGGAGCTACGGGCAGACAGCACGAACAGAATAACCGTCCTCGCGCCCGTAGGGACCCATGCTGGGATTGCTCGAAGTGAAGTGAATTATCACCACGGCTACCGGACGGCTGAGCGAACTTGACAAATAGAAACCAGCGACACCCGCACTGCCAAGGGTGTTTTCCCAGCGATACCCTGCAGCAGGCAGAAAGATGGAGTTGCCATTCGGACCTGTCACCTTCTGGCCTTTCACACCATTCCGAGTTGTCCACTCCCAACTACAATTATCCAAGAGTTCTTTTATTTCATCAAGGGTTGGCATACGCCATATACCGCCCCAGTTTGCATGTGCTGCATCGTCAGACAGTTCAAGGGTGGTCTTGTTGTCAACGGTGCCGTAATCTGAATCAATGCAGTACTTGGTTTGGGTATTTTTCGAGCCGTTGCACCATTTATAGGTTGACCAATCATAATAGTCTTTCGGTTCGGTTTCGCCACAGGCAAAGTAGTCTCCATACTCTTCAGGAGTCTTTGCGCCGATGTTCATCGTTGCCCACTTCACGGAGAGACCCAGGTCCACATAGTCGTAACCACTATTGTTTATCTTGTTGACAGTCACGGCACAGGTAGCTTTCATACCGCTACCGTCCAACGCCTCACAGGTAATCGTGGCCGTGCCGCCGTGATGTGCAAACACCGTACCATTATAAACCGTTGCAACCCATTTATCGCTGCTGCTCCAGCTCACACGCTGGTCATCAGCATAAGCTGGATATACCGTTGCCGTCAGTTGAACAGAAGCGTCAGGGTCCATCCACACTGAAGTCTGCGAAAGCTCGATGTACGAGACATACTCCTTGGGTCGCGTGCGGGTCATAAGATGGCAAGTGCCGTCGGGCCACTTTAATAGCATCGAATCCGCTGTCAGTTCCAGCACAACATTCTCTTGAACAAAACTGCCATCTGGACCGTACATCAGAATATGCTTCTGGAAAGGCATATACTTGTACGTCAGTCCTTGCAGCATGCCTCCGAAAGTGCCGTCTGCATTAAAAATGGTGCTATTCGTTTTCGAAGAATACCATGTACCCGCAACGAGGCTGTTGTCCACCATGTAGGGGTTCACGGTGGGTTTGAGGGATTCCGTCTCGCCCGTCAAATAGCCATCAATGAGCAGGGTGACATCATCCACGTCCAGATCCCCGTTGTGGTTCAGGTCGCCGTTAATCACTTGCGCCTGGCTACCAGAGCTCAGCACGATGGCAGCAAGCAGCACAATACTTTTGAATATTGTCTTCATAAAAAAGATGTTTTTAATGGTTAAACTAACCGCAAAGGTAGAACAAATGGAGAATTATTGCAAATTTATAGAAAAGAAAAATCCCTTTTCCCAAAGAAAATGCAGACAGAAACAAAAATTCGTGGCTAATTCATAGTCATTCATGTTTAATGAAAAACACGAATTAGCCACGAATTAGCCACCTATGGGCAGACAGCACGAACACTTAGCCCATTGCTGCGGTCGCTGTAGCCTATGAAGAATTGGTTCGAATTGAAGTCCAAAATCCACCCGCTGACCGGATCGTCAACGTTGAGCGAACTCGACCTGTATTGACCATAGTCACCCACATTTTTGAGTGAATCGAAATAGCGATCCCCCGCAGCGGGAAAAAAGATGGAGTTGCCATTCGGACCTGTTACCTTGTAGCCGTTCACACCATTCAATGAAATCAATGTTGTAGTGCATTTATCTACAAGTTCTTGGCATTCTTCGCAAGTTGGCATACGCCATGTACCACCCCAATTGGCATGGGCCGCATCGTCTTCAAGGTCAAGGACTATCTTGTTGTCAACGGTGCCGTTATAGTTTTTGGTGTTGTATTTGGTCAGGGTACTGGATGATCCGTTGGACCACTTGTTGTTTGACCATCTGTAAGTGTCCTTTGGATCGGTTTCACCCCAGGCAAAGTAGTCGCCATATTCCTTGGTGGCTTTTGCGCCGATGTTCATCGTTGCCCACTTCACGCTGAGACCCAGGTCCACATATTCGTGACCATTATTGATGGTATTGCCCACTACCGTCACGGTACAGGTAACTTGCACACCGCTGCCGTCGGCTGCTGTGCAGGTAATCGTGGCCGTTCCGCTGTGCTGTGCATACACCCACCCATCATCAACCGTTGCCACCCACTCATCGCTGCTGCTCCAGCTCACACGCGGGTCGTCGGCATCCGCCGGATATACCGTTGCCGTCAGCTGAGCTAAAGTGTTGGGACGCATCACCACTGAAGTCCGAGAAAGCTCGATAGAAGAAATATATTCCTTGGGCGGCGTGCGGGTCATAAGATGGCAAGTGCCGTCGGGCCACTTTAACAGCATCGAATCCGCTGTCAATTCCAGTACAACATTCTCTTGAACAAAACTGCCATCTGGGCCGTACATCAGAATATGCTTCTGGAAAGGCATGTACTTGTACGTCAGTCCTTGCAGGATGCCTCCGAAAGTGCCGTCTGCATTAAAAATGGTGCTATTCGTTTTTGAAGAATACCATGTACCCGCAATGAGACTATTGTCCACCATGTAGGGGTTTACGGTGGATTTGAGGGATTCCGTCTCGCCCGTCAAATAGCCATCAATGAGCAACGTCACATCGTCCACGTCCAGATCCCCGTTGTGGTTCAGGTCGCCGTTAATCACTTGTGCCTGGACCGTTGTGGTCAGCACGATGGCTGCAAGGAGCAGCAGAAAGCGTCGAAAAGTTTTCATTTCTCTATCGGTTAAATTGCGGCAAAGGTATAACACAGGAACGGAAAATGCAAATTTATTAGAGAGAAAAAGAACTTTTTTCTTGTATTTAATTAACAGAAACAAAAATTCGTGGCTAATTCATGGTCATTTATGTTTAATGAATAACACGAATTAGCCACGAATTAGCCACGGCTGTTTCTTTGAGCCTGTCGGTTCAAAGGCAAATTACTTCTTCTTCAAAATGTCACGAATCTCGGTGAGGAGGATTTCTTCCTTCGTTGGTTCTGGTGCGGGTTCTGGCTCGGCAGGCTTTTCAGCTTCCTTCTTCTTTGCCATTTCGGAGAGGTGTGTGATGCCCTTAATCATGATGAAGATGGCAAGGGCTACGATGAGGAAGTCGATGATGTTCTGAATGAACATGCCGTAGTTCAGGGTCACAGCCTCGGCTGCTGCCTGCACTTCGTTGCCAGCCTCATCAACCACGGCAGGTACTGCATCTTTCAGCACCACCTTCAGGTCTTTGAAGTCAACGCCGCCTGTGAGCACGCCGATGGGGGGCATGATTACATCGCTGACGAGTGAGCTTACGATTTTGCCGAATGCACCGCCGATGATAACACCGACAGCCATGTCAACCACGTTGCCTTTGAGGGCAAACGCCTTGAAGTCTTCAATAAATTTTCCCATAGTGAATAATTTGGTTTTAAATGTTGAAAATGATATTTGGGTTTTACGTTTTTGTCTATTTCGTGCTCCAAAAGCCTTAAAGGAGTAGGTTTTCAATAAAAAAGTGTCAAATCGTTTGCAAAGTTAAAATATTTCTTCGTAACTTTGTCGAAGAAAAAGAAAAAATTTTCATGTACTACCGCATTTTCCTCTATTTAATAATGTTTATAGGCATAATACTGATGGCAGCGTGTCATACTGCACATTATTGCAATTGCGGATAGGCAGCGAACAAGACAGTTATTTATAAAGTGTTTAATAACATATATTTTTTAACCCCTAAAATTACATTAGATTAATGGCAACTAAAGTTGGTATTAACGGTTTCGGTCGTATTGGCCGTTTCGTATTCCGCGCAGCTCAGACTCGCGATGACATTGAAATTGTAGGTATTAATGACCTTTGCCCAGTTGACTATCTGGCTTACATGCTGAAGTATGACACAATGCACGGTCAGTTTGACGGCACTATCGAGGCAGACGTTGAAAACTCTCTCCTTATCGTAAACGGCAAGAAGGTTCGTGTAACTGCAGAGCGCAATCCTGCTGACCTGAAGTGGAACGAGGTTGGTGCTGAATATGTAGTAGAATCTACAGGTCTCTTCCTGACTCAGGAGAAGGCTCAGGCTCACATCGACGCTGGCGCCAAGTATGTAGTAATGTCTGCTCCTTCAAAGGACGCTACTCCAATGTTCGTTTGCGGTGTAAACTTCGACAAGTATGTAAAGGGCACTCAGTTCGTTTCTAACGCTTCTTGCACCACTAACTGCTTGGCTCCTATCGCAAAGGTTCTGAACGACAACTTCGGCATCACAGAAGGTCTGATGACTACCGTTCACTCTACTACTGCTACTCAGAAGACTGTTGACGGTCCATCTATGAAGGACTGGCGCGGTGGTCGTGCTGCTTCTGGCAACATCATCCCATCTTCTACAGGTGCTGCCAAGGCTGTAGGCAAGGTTATTCCTGAACTGAACGGCAAGCTCACTGGTATGTCAATGCGCGTTCCTACTCTGGACGTTTCTGTAGTTGACCTCACAGTGAACCTCGCTAAGCCTGCTACTTACGATGAAATCAACGCTGCCATGAAGAAGGCTTCTGAGACTCCCATCGAACAGGGCGGTCTGAAGGGTGTACTCGGTTACACTGAAGATGCAGTCGTTTCTTCTGACTTCCTCGGTTGCACACTGACTTCTATCTACGACGCTAAGGCTGGTATCGCTCTGACTCCAACTTTCGTAAAGGTTGTCAGCTGGTATGACAATGAAATCGGCTACTCTAACAAGGTGCTCGAACTCATTGCTCACATGAAGAAGGTTAACGGCTAATCTTTCCAGAGAAAGATAACCACCAAAAAAGAGAGGACGTTTCCAAGTGTGTGAAGCGTCCTCTCTTCTATTTTACATTATTTACTAATCGACATTTTCACGTGGGTGGCTTTATGCAGAATGACGATTGCCAGTGCTTCAATGACGTATGCAATCAGATAGCTGTACCAAAGCAAGTTGGGCATCGTGCGTGCCATCACCCACAGCACAGGGATGACGGTCAGCGAGAGTGCAAACGAAATGAAAAGTGCCATGCGGTGCTGTCCGTAGAGTTTATAGACAATCATCAGCACATAGATGTAGCAGAACGGAATGAAACTCAGTGCAAAGACGCGCAAAGCGTATTTCGTTTCAGTCAACATGTCCAGTTCTGTGGCACCGAAGAGTTTGGCGATGGCCTGAGGGTCAACCCACACAAACACACAGGTAATAGCCATTGTCACCGTGATAAACCAAAACGATTTTCGCAGCACAAGCCGGAAGCCCTCGGCGTCTCCCTTCCCTACCTGAATGGCTCCTAACGACTGCAGCGTCTGACATGTGCCCGACAGGAACAGGTTGTAAATCTGGAGCAGATTCATGCACACAGCAAAGGCAAAGATACCCGTGCGCCCCAATGTGGAGAGCACGATGGTATTGGCAGAAAGCAGCAGCAACGTCAGACTGACAGAGGCTATGGCAAGCGGTGCACCTTGGGAGACAATCTTTTTATATGCGGGAAAAGAGAAACGTGCAAAGACAGGCGTAAGCCGATAGTTCTTTGGTTTCCACCAATGGCTGAGCAGAATGGCAATTCCCACAAGGTGTCCCACGACGGTAGCCAGAGAAGAACCCGTAATGCCCCAGTTCAACCATTGTATAAACACAATGTCGAGACACAGGTTGACCACATTGTCAATGACAACGGCTAAAGACACCAGCTTCGGCTGACCGTCAACTCCCACCATGGTGGAAAGTCCCCACATCAGGATGAATGCAGGGTTGCCGAGCAGCAACACTTGCATATATTCGCGAGCCAAAGGCAGAATCTGTTCGTTGCTACACAGCAAACGGGCTGTCTGTGAAGGGAAAAACACGCCGCCCAGAATGGCCAACATCACGCCAAGCCCCACACTGAACAACAGAGCCTGGGTGAAGTAGCGACGCGCAAGGTCTATGTTCTTCTGTCCGAGTGCATAACCCACCAGCATACCAGCACCTGCATTGATGAGCAGGTGCATGGTAAAGATAAACTGGTTGATGGGTCTCGAAAGATTGATGGCGCTGACACCGTCCTCGCTGATAAGGTTGCCGACGATGATGCCATCGACCACATTGCCCAGACAGCCTGAAAGAGCGACGAGAATGTAAGCCCACAGATAATTGTAGAAAGCCTCTACTCCTTGATGATTGTCCTTATTCATTCCTTATTTCCTTTCTGCATGGATCAGTTTCCTTCTTCACTTGAAAGAGGGTCGGGAGCAAGATTAAAGAATCCGAAGCCGCCAATCGTGGTCAACATCCGTTCTACATAGTCCCATGAAGTCGGCGAGAAGGCAAAGTTCAGTCGGTAGAGCACCTGTGTGGTGTAGTCATTATCACGCTCTACATCGGTGGTCTTCTGGCCGTGTGCCATATCCTGATAGGCCAGCAGCGAAGCCATCTGACGTGCTTTCTGCGGATCGTTCTTGGCTGTTTCCATCGCCTGGGCAAATTCTTCCTGCTCCACAAACCGGATGCCTTTACCCACAGTGGTAAGCCCCTGAAGCACATCGCCAAGGAACTGGCTGTGGATATTGTATGGATGGAACACGGTGCAGGCCGATGGCGTAGTGGCAAGGAGCACGATGGCACGGCTCACTTCGTTGATGGGCGAGAACTCTACTCGTTTGTTGCGCATACCGTAAGGACAGCAACCCAACATGTTATAGACCTTGATGCGACCCATAAACGAGTTTGTGGAGAAGTTTGCCTGGAACTCACCGTCCGTGGAACGGGCAGCCAGGTTGCCCACACGCATAATCTTCGCATTCAATCCATGTTGTGCCACAGCATCGAGAATGAGTCGTTCCGCCATGAACTTTGAATAGATATACTTATTGCCCAGATATTGTCCCATGTAAAGCTTTTGCTCCGTGAACACTTCATCACGCACCTCTCCTGCCCACAAGCCACGGGTGCTGGCGGTGGAGATATGGACAAGCGTGGCTCCATTCCTGGTGCAGAAATCTACACATCGCTGTGCACCGCCGATGTTCACATCCTCAATCTCCGTGCCTTCAGAGAAATGCTTCACAATGGCAGCACAGTTGAACACGGTCGAGATGCTTGCGGAAACGGCATCGCCGCAAACGGAACTGATGTCTGCTGTCACGTCGCCCAGAACCACATGGATGCGTTCTCCAAAGAGTTCCTTGAAAGAATTGGCGAAGTAATAATATAATAATGTACGCAAACGATTCTCGCCCTTCTCCTGTGTCTTGGCACGTACCAGGCAGTAGATATTCTCCGCTGGGGAGTCAATCAGTTCACGCAGAATGTGAATACCCAAATAGCCCGTAGATCCAGTCAGCAACACATTGCCAAGGCTGCGGTGTTCACCGCTGCGGAAGTTCGCCAGCGTGTTCTGCTGAAGCAGGTTGTCAATGGCAGTATAGTCAAAACTGCCGACTTCATCCGTAGCGGATTCCGACTCTACCGAAACACCCGATACAAGTTCTGCCAACTGGCGAGGTGTCGGATTGGCAAACACATCACCGTAAGCCACGTGTAGTCCGGCCTTGTCTGCCTCGATGATGACACGGGTCACCACGAGCGATGTGCCGCCGAGTTCAAAGAAATTGTCGGTAGCTCCTACCCTATCCATTTGAAGAATATCGGCAAAGATACCGCAGAACGCACGCTCCGTATCGTTGGCGGGTTCCGTGTAAGCCGAGCTGACGGCAAGCTGCGGTTCCGGCAGCGCTTTCACATCGGTCTTTCCGTTAGGAGTCATCGGCATTTCCTTCAACTGCAAG
This sequence comes from uncultured Bacteroidales bacterium, assembly GCA_902802265.1. Taxonomy (GTDB): domain Bacteria; phylum Bacteroidota; class Bacteroidia; order Bacteroidales; family Bacteroidaceae; genus Minthosoma. The sequence goes on from CADCLN010000011.1 coordinate 48,668, forward strand.
TAGGCTGTAGGCACCATGTACTGTGTCAGGCTCTTGGAGATTTCAGCCTTCAGCACATCGGGTGCAATCTCGCGGTCGGCGGTATAGTAGGCACAAAGATGCTCCTTGCCACCCAGTTTTCGGATAAGAATCACCACCTTCTTCATGCCATCCACCTTCAGCATCACATTTTCTATTTCGCCCAGTTCGATACGCAGACCACGCAATTTAATCTGATGGTCGGTACGTCCCAGTATGACCACATCCCCGTCGGGCAGCCACTTGGCATAGTCTCCCGACTTATAGATGCGCTCTCCATGATAATTCACAAACCGCTCGCGGGTCATCTCGTCGAGGTTGTTATAACCACGAGCCACCCCACGACCACCGATATACAGTTCACCCACCACACCGGCAGGCAATTCGTTTCCGTCGCTGTCAACGATGAATTCCTTCACATTGAGCTGAGGCTTACCCACCGTCACCCGTTCAGCATGAGTCAGCTCCTTGTTGTTCGAAGCCACCGTGATTTCCGTAGGACCATAGCAGTTGAAGATACGCGCCTTGGTGACACTACGCATCTGTTCCAACAGGGCATCGCTGAACTTCTCTCCGCCTGCACGGCAAATATCAACCTGGGCAATGGCCTTGCAGAAGTCATCACTCGTGAGCCAGGTCTGCCAACGCGAAGGCGTGCCCGACACCATGTTGACGTGCTGCTCCTGAATGAGGTGAGCCAAGTCCAGCGGATTATTGGCTTGTTCCTCCGTAGCCACAACGAGCGTCTTGCCATTGAAGTAAGCCATACCGATATCCTGCAAGGCGGCATCAAACGAAATGGTTGTGACGCTGAGCATACGCTTGGCATCCGTCAGCACACCGTGGGCAAAGACATTGGCTGGATGACCATAAAGGTAGTTACAAATACCTTCGTGACGCAACATCACACCCTTCGGACGACCCGTAGATCCACTGGTGTATATCAGGTAGGCAAGGTCGTCGGGAGTGATGTCCGCTGGGGTAGCAAGGCAGCCGTCGGCACTGAGGAGCTCCTCCACATCGATGCCCCGCCCTGCAGGCACACTGCCCAGTCGGTCGGCGGTCGTGACGATGTAGCGAGCTTCGCTATCCTCCAGAATCAGTTTGATGCGGTCGGCAGGATATTCAGGGTCGCAGGGGATATAGGCAGCACCGGCTTTCAGCACACCGAAAAGCGAAAGAATCAGTCGGCTGGTACGCGGCAAGAGCAAAGCCACACGGTCGCGCTCCTTCACACCACGCCGGTGCAGGGCGGCAGCCATACGGTCTGTCAGCCTGTCCATTTCCTCGTAAGTAAATCGTCCATCCACAGCCACAAGCGCCTCGTGGTCGGGCTGCACCTTGGCAAAGTGACCGATACACTCATGGAAAAACCTGAAAGGAGCATCGCCTGTAGCCGTCTGGCGCAAACGCGACAGTTCTTCTTCCTGACGCGGGCTTACGATGGAGAGCTTACGAACCTTGGCCTCGGGTTGTGCCGTCATCCGTTCCGCTACAGCCACAATACTCTCGGCCAACGCCTGTGCCAATCGTTCCGAATACATGGCATCGTCATATTGCACCACCACACCGTCCGATTCAACCTTAATGTTTATCTTGAACTTCGGCACATTCAGTTCCAGCAACTCCTGCCCCACGGGTTGTCCACCGACGGTGTAATCCGACAGCACACCCACCTGATAAGCGTAGGCAATGGCTGGACGGAAACCGTAGTCTGCTGCTACACGAGCGAAGGGGTAATCCTCGTGACGCAGGGTTTCGTCGAAAGTGTTGCTCACCTGCCGCAGGAACTCCCCGACCGTCACGTCATCTACATTCACGCCCAAAGCCAACGTGTTGACAAACATACCCACCGTGTCGGCAATCCTCAGATTCGACCGACCGCTGCTGACCGTGCAGAGATACACCTCGCGGTTGTTCGTATAGCGCGACACCACGTATGCCGTAGCCGCCAGGAACAGGTGAGCCGGAGTGATTTCGTGCTGCCGACAGAAGGCCGCAGCCCTTTCATAGTCCGCGGGACACACCGCCTCGCCAATAAAGCCCTCCACACCTGCTTTGGGCAGGTCGGCAGGAATCTCGCTGGCTCCCTCACAGGTATGCAGCATCTCGGCAAAGAACTGCCGCGAGGCGTTCAGCGCTTCGCCGTCCTCTGCCGCTTGCTGGTCGGCTGCAAAATCAAGATAAGTATAACCTTCCGGCTCCACATCCTTTCCTTCCAGCACACCGTTTATCTGACGAATGAACAAGTCGGCAGAACCACCGTCGAAAACGAGGTGATGCACATCCATCAACAAGTGCACACCCGCCTCCGTCCTTACCACCTCAAAGCGGTAAAGCGGAGCCTTCTGTAAATTAAAGGGACGCACAAACTCATTCTTATACACCGTCAGAGCCTCGTCGGTCATCTCCGTCACAGGTACCTCGGCAGGCACACCGTCCTCCAGCGTCTGCACGACGGCATCGCCCTGAGTCATGAACCGCACACCCAGTTCGGGATGCGCCTCCACCACACGCACCACCGCCGCCGCCAGCCTGTCAGCCTCTGTGCCGTCAGGATAAGACAAAAGATAAGGAATATTATAAATCGTGGAAGTAGGATTCTTCATACAGTCAAAGTAAACACCCGTCTGAGCATAACTGAGTCCTGCACACTTCCGTTCTTGCGTGCCTGCACTTCTGCGATCCTGTCCGTCAGCACCGCCGCCGCCCTGCATCAACTTCTTCAAAATTTCATTCTCGATGCTTTGCAGCGTTCCAGTCTTCACCAAAGTCTTGGCATCGAGTGTAACACCATAACGCTTGTTCACCAATACCGCCAGTTTGATGGCAGAAATGGAAGTAAGACCAGCGTAGCCCAACACCGTCGTAATGCCAAAATCCCGCTGATTCGTAATCTCTGCAATCATACCGTGCAATTCCGCTTCCAGCACATTCATGGGCACATGGCTTTCCTCCACCTCTGCCGCTTTCTTTTCCGGCTTTGGCAATGCACGCTTGTTCACCTTCTGGTTCTGATTCAAAGGAATGGCATCTATCTGCATCGTTACGGCTGGCACCATGTAGGGAGGTTTCTGGTCCAGAATAAACCGATTGAGCGCTTCGATGTCAACAGGTTGGTCGCTCACCACGTATGCAGCGATGAATTTGCCCCCTCCCGCTTCGTCGAAAGCCTGTACCGTGGCATCCTTGATGCCAGGATATTCGCGGATAACACTTTCCACCTCTTTCAATTCGATGCGGAAACCACGAATCTTTACCTGACCATCGCGACGACCCACAAACTGAATATTTCCGTCGGGCAGATAACGAACAATGTCACCCGTGCGATAAATGCGGGCATATTTTTCCACGTCGGTAAAGGGATTCTTTATATAAACCTCAGCCGTCTTTTCCGGACGGTTCAGATAGCCACGGCTCACCTGCGGTCCGCTGACCCACAACTCGCCGGCTGCTCCAACGGGCAAACGATGTCCCTGGGGGTCAACAATGTATAGCCGCATATTGTCGAGCGGACGCCCGATAGGTATCTCCTTCATTTTCTTCTCCACCAGATATGTGGTCGTGAAGATGGTACACTCCGTCGGACCATAACCATTATAGAATTTGTAACCCTTCGGCGGCTGGATGGAAGCCAGTTTCTCACCACCCGTAGAAAGACACATCAACGAATGGTTTTCAATACTGGAAGCAAACTGATAGGCCACCTGCGTAGTCATGAAGGAATGGGTGATGTGGTTCTGTTCAAAGTAATCGTTCAGAGCCACAAGGTCAAGCCGCAACTCCTCTGGCACAATGTAAAGTGTTGCGCCACAAGTCAGTGCAGGGTACATATCCATCATGCAGGCATCAAAACCATACGAAGCGTATGCAGCCACACGGTGCTCAGGTTTCAAACCATAATAACGTTGATACCAATGGCAAAAAGCCACAAGATTCTTATGAACCAGCTGGCAACCCTTGGGTACGCCTGTTGAACCGGACGTATAGAGCAAAATGAAAAGGCTGTCGGGCTTCGGTTCCGTAGGCTGCACGCCCTGCGAATCGGTTGGGAGCGAAAGAATATTCTTTGTCAGCAGCACTTCTCCCTGATACTCATTGACGAGGGGACGCAATTCTTCATCCGCAATCAACAGCTTGGCATGGGCATCCTGCATCATGAAGTTCAGGCGTTCCTTCGGATAGCTGGGGTCGAGCGGCTGATAGGCTGGGCCCGCCTTCAATACGCCGAGGGAAGCAATGGCCATCCATTCTTGTCGGGGAATCAACACCGACACCACATCTTCCAGCCCCAATCCCTTCGATGCGACATAACCTGCAATGCGGTCACTCAGTTCATCCACTTCGCGATAGGTGTATTGCTTGTCCCGAAAGACCACGGCAACATGGTCGGGCGTAGCCTTTGCTTGCCTGCGGAACAGCGAAACGATGGTCTGCCCCTCGGGGGCATCTACATCGTTCTGATTGAAACTGTCGAGCAGTTCCATTTGCGAGGGGGAGGTAATATTGATGTCACGAATGTATTTTTCTGTGAGAAGCCCTTCCACCACAGCCTCGTAACTTTCCAGGAACTGCGCAATCAGATCCCTTGAATATTCATGGCTATGGTATTCGGCTTCCACCTGATAATGTCCGTCGCGGATGAAGGCTTTAAGATAGAGCGAAGCATCCAGCGTACTGTTTCCGATGCGCTCCGCCCGCATGGGTTTGTCGCCCATCGTGTCGTCGGAGAACAACATCGAGTGCCAGGCAAACATGGAGGAAGTCTGAGGCTTCAAATCTTCCATCAAGTCGATGTAGGAATAGATGTCGTGCTGGCGACATCCACCCATCTGGTCCTGTCCGGCTTTCAGGAAGTCGAGTACCGTCGTTTCGTTTGTAAATTTGGCATAGACGGGCAATGTCTTGACAAACATGCCCACTGTGTTTTTAAGCTTTTTGTTCTGGCGTCCGTTATAGACGGTAGTAAACAACGATTCCCTTTCGTTATTGAACTTGGCAAGCAACAGGGAATAAGCCGATGTGAAGAAAGTGCTTCTGAAAATGCCATTGGCCTTGCAGAACGATTCCACGCGGTCCATGGAGGTGTGGAGTGTCCTTAGCAGATGGTCTTCGCTGTAGGTTGTCTCTTCCCTGTCGGGAATGAGGCCAGTAAACACGTCGCCACAATCGAAGTTGCGGGCATACCATTCCTTTGCTTCCTGGAATGCAGGGGTCTGCCTATAGGATTCTTCGCTTTGGGCAACTTCTGCCAATGTCAGTTCTTCCGGTTCGAGGGGCATGCCATGATAAGCCTTGTCAATGTCGTTCAGCAAAATTTGCATGGATGTGCCATCGACAATGATATGGTGGTAATCGACGAACAGATAGAAATGCTTGGCATCTCGCAACAAACGGATATGGAACAGGCGGTCGCCATAAATGTTGAAAGGCACGACGAGCGAAGATTTTACGCTATCAATGTCGGGAATGTCCTCAATGGCGAGTGTGAATGTTTCCGTGTCGTCAATGGTCTGCATGGGTTCGCCATTGTCACCCAGGACGATACGTGTGAAAAGCGTAGTGCGGGCATTGATGGCTGTCTCAATGGCTCTGCGCAAACGCTCTGCATCAAGACGGTTGTCCAATGTATAGATATACGGTAAGTTGTAACAAACTTCACCTTCATGGCCTATGCACTCTGCATAGATGCCATACTGTGTTTTGGATAAAGATGCTGATGTTTTCATCATTTTGCGGTTGTGTGATTATTATTATTAAGGTTATTATTATTTACCATTACTATTTACCATATTCTTCATTCTTCATTCTTCATTTTACTTTACCATTTAGTCGTAAAAATTCGGGGGGAAATATTCACCGAAAGCCATCCCCATCGCAAACTGCCGTCTTGGGAAGCACGCTTCAAACGCTCCATCGTTTCGGTACCCGTCATATAAGAGAAACCTGCCGAGACTTTGGCGTCCTTGATGATTTGATAGGAAGCCTCTATGCCAAATTCATGACCCAGCGTCATATCCATATCGGGCAATTTGGTGCTCATGGCATAATAATGGTAATCAAGACTGACTTTCAGCCCCTTCAGGGGTTTCACGTAACCACCGACATAGAGATTCTGCAAACCAGGGGTAAAACCATTGACGTAGGTTTTCAGGTAAAAGAAGTCCATGGCTCCATAGAATTGGTTGTGTGAACCGTATATGGAACTGAAACCTCTGATGACATCGTGCCGAACCAGTCCGATGGCCGACTTCGGCGGAACAGCAAAATATTCATCGCCGCTCAAGTAGTCAAAACCAGCCTCAAAGCCATAGTAACGGCTGGGGCTGAACTGCCCCTTCACACTGGCCATCCATGCGTCAATTTTAATTCCCACTTCGCTTTTTCCCATCTGTTTATAGAAGGAGCCCTCCAGCGACCACATCTTCGGACTAAATTTCACGTAACAGCCCAGAACCTGCTGCCAGAACACTTTCTCGTCCGACCCTTCTGTTCCGCCCTGCATTCCAATATTCATAAAGAGCAGGGATGCACCCAGCGGAGTGTGAGGAAGGTCGTAGTGATACCACGCCGTCTGCATGGTCTTGTAAGGATATGCACCGTTGGCATAGTAGGTGGTGCCACTGGTTACGTTACTGGCATTCTGATTGTAAGCAAACAGTGCATGTGCCTTGTGGCCATGTCCTTCATAGCCCAGCCTGAGCACATCGTGTGAAAATCCTGTCATTGACCAGTCGTTGGCACCAATGATGCGTTCATCGTCGTATGACAATGACTGGCGTCCCAGCTGAGCGAATAAGCCAAATTTCGTCTTCAGCTTAGCCCAGCCTTCATAGATGTTCACCGAACCTTTGCCTGCCTGCCCCCATATACCCGAGTGCTGTACATTCAGCTTTGCTTCCAGCCACGGTGTTTCGTACCCCACAATCAATCGGCTACGTCCAAGAATGAAACTTGACTTGTCGTTGTCGACATCTTCAGATTCGGGGGTTATTCCTCCACCTCGAATCTCACCACGCGACATCATGTTAAGGTCCAGCGTCAGTTGGTTTTCCTTATCCTCGTTCTGACTGGCAGCATCAAGAGACAACAGCAGAAGCCCTGCCACGATAAGAGCCCCTCTAACTCCCCCTCTAGGGGGAGAAATGGTACATGGTAAATGGTACATGGTAAATGGTAAATATCAACTGTGATGTCATTCAAAATCGAAAATGTCTATAAAACCCGTCAATTTGAACACATCCTTGATATCCTCATTCACATGGTACATGACAACATGACTGCCACCAGCCTTCGCTCCCTTCAGGATGCTGAGCAAAATACGCAAACCACTGGAAGCAATGTATTCCAGTCCTTCGCAGTCAATGATTACATCCTTGCCGTCAGTCTTATAAAGTGGCTGCAGGATTTTTTCTGCCTCCAAAGCAGCATTGGTGTCCATTTCGCCCTCAAGCTTGGCAATGAACTTTCCGTCTTTTTCTTCAATCTTTGTTTTCATAATGGTCTGAAGTTGTTTGATGTTTGTATGGTTTTTCGAACTCATGTTTTCGTTTCGGTCACGACCTCTTTACGCAGCGTCAGTATGTTCTTGCCGTCAATTCGCTCATAGTTGATGCTGTCCATCAGCTTCCGCACTATGTGGATGCCCAAGCCTCCTATCGGGCGGTCGGCAGCAGACAGGGATGTGTCGGCCTGACGTGCTTCGGTGGGGTCGAAGGGCTGACCCGAATCGCTGATGACGATTTTTAGCCAGTGCCCGTCGGATTTGGCTTGAACGGTAATCTCACCCTCCTCCCCTGCGGGATAGGCATACGTCATCACGTTCACCACCGCTTCCTCCACAGCCAACCGAACTTTGCCAGCCAGCTTGGAAGGCAGACGCAACTGCGTGGCCACGTTCTTGACAAATTCGCCCAACAAGCCGACCTGGTGCACATCGCTGTTCAGCGTCAATGCCTGGCTGAGTATGTCGAGCTCTGCTTCTGGAGAGTAGCGTATGGCAAGCATGGTCAAGTCGTCGCTCTGATCGGCGCCCTCGGCAAACTGCTTCACAGCCTGAGACAGTGTCTGCAGCAGGGCGTGTGGACTGTCGGTGGAAGGGGAGCTTTGCAAAAGCTGATGAAGCCGATGGAGTCCGAACTGCTGGCGCAGACGATTCTTTGCCTCGGTCAGTCCGTCGGTATATAATAATATAGTGGTACCAGGCTTCAAGACCTGTTCCTGCATATCGTATTTGACATCGTCGAACACACCCACAGGCAAATTCGCCTTCGCCGGCAACGTCTCGACAAGCCTCTGCGATTCGCCCTCCGCTATCAGGATAGGTTTGTCGTGACCGGCATTGCAATAGCGCAGGCGTCCTGTCGGCAAGTCGAGCACTCCGATGAAGAGCGTGACAAACATGTTGGAGTCGTTGCCATGGCAGGATGATTGGTTGATGGCCTGCATGATGCGAGCTGGGTTGTTCTCGTGGGATGGCACTGCACGGAAGAATGAGTGTGTCACTGCCATCAACATGGCTGAGGGCACGCCCTTGCCACTGACATCGCCTATGCAGAAGAAGAGTTTTTCGTCGCGCAGGAAGAAGTCGTACAGGTCGCCACCCACCTCGCGGGCTGGTTCCAGAGAGCCAAACACCGTGATGTCGGTTCGCAGGATGCTGTTCTCGCGCGGCAACATCTGCCTCTGAATGTTGTTGGCAATGCGCAGTTCGCTCTCGATGCGTTCCTGCTGCATCCGCGTGTCCATCAGTCGCCGATTGTTCTTGACAAAAAGCTGAATGATAAAACCCAAGACGGAGACTGCCGCCAACAGCAGCACTCCGATGTAGCGGCGCATCTGGTTGAGTTGGCCAAAGACCTCGTCGTCGTAGCACACCAGCACCATATACCAACGAGGCGCCTTGCGCTTGATGGCATAATACACATGGCCTGGCTCACCCTGCTCGTCGGTAAAGGCAAAGCCCGTCACACGTCCGTTGGCTTTTTCCTCCTTGACCACCGTGCTGTCGTTGATCATGGCAACAATTTGCTGCACCAGCGACGCACTGGCAAGACTGTCGGCAGGACCGACAATCAACTCGCCCGCTCCACTGAGAACCATGGAGAACGACGACGGATAACGGTGGTGTATGTTCACCACCTCGCCTATCCAGTCGGTGTCGAGGTCAACAGCCAGGAATCCAACAGGCTCTCCGCCCTGGTCTTTGATAGGAAGCGCGTAGGTAGTGACATTGTCGTGTGCACCTTCAGCATCCCAGTAGGGCAAGGTCCACTTCGTCGTGTCGCCCTTCATCGCCAACTGATAAAAGGGACTCTTCGTGTAGTCGTGTTTTTCTTCAGAACCAATCTGTGTCAGACAGATGCTGTCCCCCTCCTGACGGGCATAGAGTTCAAACAGATTCCCCTTCTCAGGATAGTAATGGGGCTTGAAAGCCATGGCAGCGCCGATGATGTTGTCGTGGTCGTCCTTCACCATGTTGCTGATGACTTCGCCCATATAGTCTGGGTCGGCAAGGTGTCGCTTCACATGCCACATCTGGCTGCTGGCTGTCACTTCGGCTTTCGACAGGATTTCCTGAATGCGCAGCGCCGAGGCTATCAGGTCGATGAGCGCACTCTTCTCCAATTCCTGTTCCAACACCCCACGTGTGTAATGGTATCGGACAGCAGAAATTACCTCCAGTAGCAGCACGGCAATAATGATATAGACGAGCACTGCTCTTTTCTTCAGCCAGTCTTTCATGTTCGGGTGGGTGTCAATGTTTCATTGCACGGTCCATTTCGCGTCTGTCTTCCTTCGCTTTCAGGCTCTGACGCTTGTCATACTCCTTCTTTCCCTTTGCCAGGGCAATGTCGAGTTTTGCCCTGCCATTCTCATCAATGTAAAGCTGCACAGGCACGATGGTAAAGCCTGGAGCCTTCGAGTCTGCATCCAGATTGCGCAACTCCTTCCTGTTCAGCAGCAACTTGCGTTCCCTGCGTTCCAGGTGGTTATTATACGAACCCGCCAGATACGGAGCCACATACATGTTCTTCACCCACAGCTCACCATGGATGAAGTAGCAGTAGGTATCCACCAGTCCGGCCTTGCCCGCACGGATGCTCTTAATCTCGGTGCCCGTCAGCACAATACCCGCCGTGTAGGTGTCTATGAATTCGTAGTCAAACGCAGCCCGCTTATTCTTCACAAGCACCGCCGCCGGCTTCAGTTCCTTTTTCTTGTTTGCCATGATTCATTCCGTAATCTGAAAAGAGTCGGCATGTTCCGCCACATAACTTGCCACCCGAGGCGTTGCCACCTCCTGATGGTCGTCGAGGAAGTCGTCGCCCAGTTCGTTCAGCGTCTCCAACTGCTCATACAGCGCCATGAACTCCTCGTCGGTCATCTCGCACTCCAGCTGTTCACGGTGGCGCTGATACTCCGACTTCACGTTGTATATCAGCTGGCTCAGCTCTTTCATCCCCCACTCCTTCTTCAGGATGTAGGGGAAGGGTCCCATCAGCACATACCCTGCATAGCCGTTGTGTATCAGCTGGATAAATCCGCCCTCCATCACCTCGTCGAGCAGGTAGCGATAGCACAGCAACGTATGCTGCTGGGTGGTCAGCATCCCCATGTTGTCGGGAGTCAGTCCGCCACCGAGTGTGTCTAAGTAGCAGTCTGTGACGAAGCGGATGAAGTCTGCGGCAGACAACTCATCGTACTTCTGCAGTATATCATTCGAGGACAAGAGCATGTACCATTTACTGTCCTCCCCCTAGAGGGGGAGTTAGAGGGGGTCTTATTTTAAGATATTATACAGCAGCGATGCCAGTGAAACCAGGATGCTGGTCGAGGTGAACCAGAGCGAGGTTTCGGAACCTACGCCAGAGTTCTTTGCCTTCGTCTTGTTCGGCGTCACATAGACGATGTCGTTCTGCTGCAACTGATAGTAGGGCGAGTTGATGATGTTGGCATCGTTCAGGTTCAGTTCCATGATAGCCTTTTCGCCCAGCGCACTCTCGCGGATGACCTTCACGTTGTCGCGCCGACCCCAGATGGTCATGTCGCGAGCCATGGCCAACGCCTCGAAGATGTTTACCTTGCCGTTGGAGATGGTGTATTGTCCGGAAGCATTCACTTCGCCCACCACAGAAATCTTGAAGTTGGTGTAGTTCACGACTACCAGCGGACGCTCCTTCACATACTTCGGATAAATCTGGTCGGCGATGTAGTCCTCCAGCTGGAACTTGGTCATGCCTCCCGCCTTGATTCTGCCTAAGATGGGGAAATTGATGTAGCCCTCATTATCCACCGTATAGACAATCAGTGCAGACTGGGTGGTGAGATAGTTCGCGTTCACCGAAGTAGAACTCTCGCGGCTCGACTGCACCACAAGGTTGAACATGCGCACAGCATCCGCATCCAGCGGGTCGTTCACGGTAATGGTAAACTGGTCCTTCGGCATAATCTTCGCGTCGTAAAGACCCTTAGCCTTCGACAAATCTACATCAGCACTGTTCTGAATGTAAGGCACATTCTTGTACGACATACAGCCCGTCAGCATCAGGGCAGCAGCCAGCGTCACAATTGATAATACTCTTTTCATCATGTTGTAATTATATTTAATGAGTGATTTATTGCACACCATTTGCGGCTGCAAAGGTAAGAATTATTTACCATTTACCATTTACCATTTACTATTTTTTTTATAACTTGTAAGAATTTTCCATTTAAAAGGAAGTTAAAGGGAAGTTAAAGGGACGAATGAAGTTAAAGGGAAGTTAAAGGGAAGTTAAAGGGAAGTTAAAGGGACGAATGGTAAATGGTAAATGGTAAATAAAGTTATGGATATATCTCGATATGGCTGCTGCCTGAGTTGCCATTCTTGATGATACGAATCTGGGTCGTGATGCGTTCCGACATGGTGTCGGTGTGGCTGATGACACAGACTTTCTTGCCCTGCGATGTCTGAAGCATGGCAAGCGAGTCTATGACGGTGGCAAGTGTGTCGGGGTCGAGTGTGCCGAAACCCTCGTCGATAAAAAGGTTCTCGAAAGAAATGTTGCGAGAAGACAGGGCCGAGAGTCCCAAAGCCAGTCCGAGCGACACGATGAAGGTTTCACCGCCGGAGAGGGATGTCGTGTCGCGGATATCGTCGGCTCGGTCATGGTCTATGACACGTATTCCCAGCGAGTTCTTCACCTGCTGGAGTTCGTAGCGGCTGTTGAATTTCCGTATCTCCACATTGGCATGAGCGATGAGGAAGTGAAGGGTGTAGCACTGGGCTACCTTGCGGAGGGTCTTGCCATCGGAACCGACCGAGTCGGAAATCTCTTTCCATTCCTTCATGTATGTTTCTGCTTCCTGCTTCTTCTCGAACAGGGTGCCCATCTGGCGTTTGGATGCTTCATGGCGTTGCATACGGGCTTTCGCCTCAATAAGTTCGGCGTTGGAGCGTTGCTCCAGTTCCGTCTTGCGAGCAAAGGCACTCTCCTTCGTTGATTGGGGCTTATTCTGCTGATGGTCGGCGTGATTTTTTGTCTCGTTTTTGAGCGTTGTTTCGGCTGAGGTCAGTGCATCGGTCCGATGCTTTTGACAAGTGCGAATTTCTTCCCAATTATCCTTGGCCACGGCGAGAGAAGCGATGTCTTCAACGGAAAGTTTCTGCGGATGGTTTTCGTCGGCATTGTAAGATGCCAGCCATTCGGTTAGTGCACGAACCGACGAGTCACGTCGGCGGATGTTGTCAGCCTTTGTTTGGTTTATGCTTTCAATCTTGCCGCCCAGTTCTTTCAGGTCGGCATTCAGATGGCTGATGGCATTTGTCTTGTCTGTAACCGCCTGGTCAGCCTTTTCCTTTGCCGTTGTCAGTGATTGTTCGAGGGCGTCGGGGTCGTTGTCGCCAATCTCTTTCTTGATAGCTTGTTGCTTGGCTTTGAGTTCCTCGTTAGCCTTGCTCAGCGCGTTGGCTGCATCCGTCAGATTCTTCTCCTTTTCGGATTGTTGTTCTTTGAGGTTCGCCGTCTTGCCCTGTTCGGTTTGCAGCGCGGTGGAGCAGTCGGTCAGCTTCTTTTCGGCGGCTTTCAGCTGCTGATCGCTTTCAGTCTTGAAATTGTTAACATCGGTTTCAGCCTTTTCTTTCGCTTTGCGCAGACGGTTCACTTCCTTGGCAGCCTTATTGTATTCCTTCAAGGCGTTGCCGGCATCGGTGGCGTTCTGATCTACGGAGGGTTTCAGTTTTTCGAGACTGTCGGACTGCAACGGCCAGTCAGTGTGTTGTGCCTGAATGGTTGTCCACTCATCTTCTAAATGGCGTAGTGCTTCACGGGTGTTTGCAAGGGTTGTCTGGTTGGCATTCAGTGCGCCGGCGTTCTGGCTTTTCTCATTCGACAAACGCAGCTGTTCATCAAGCTGCTTTTTCAGTAAATTTCCTTTCGACGAGATAAGACCTTCCAATTCGTTGGCAACAGGCTCGAAAGTTTCGCCCGACCCGTATGGATGGTGTGTGGATCCGCATAGCGGACATGCTTCACCCTCATGCAGCGTAGCCCGATGTTCACGCCAGTTCTCACAGGTCATCAACGTGTAGGTCTTTTGCAGCGTTTCAATTTCTTTCGACAAGGACTCTGTGTTGAACCCCTTAAGAGCGTCTTCCAGTTCCTTGTTGCGCGCTTCCAGTTCCTTGTTCTTCTTTTCAAGATGGCAGATGGTTTCGGTGTTGGTTTCCATTCCCTTACGGACACGAATGGCCTCGTTCAGGTCTGTCTTCATCTTCTCGGCAGTTTCTTTTGCTTTTTGGAGCGTGTCGGCATCTTGACCTTCAATCTTCTTTTGCTCGTTTTCAAATGCCCTTTTCTCCTTTTCCACAGATCGGCAGAGTTCATCGGCCTTCTTCTGCAAATCCGACTTTAATTTCTCCAAGGCGTCTTTGGCGTCTTGTAGCATGGTTTCACCCTGTCTGATGGCGGCGGCATTATCGGCGACAGCTTGTTTGGCTTTGCTGAGCGATGCCTCGGCCTGGCTTTTGGCTGTTTGTTTTTCGGCTACCGTCTTGTTGACAGATTCCAGCTCACCCTTGATGGTACGAGCCTGGTTGATGTGAGGCTTTTGCTGTTCAAGCGTCTGGTTTGCTTTGCTGGCTTCTTCCTTGAGCTTTACGAGGTTGCCATTTTCCTTCTCTATTTCTTCCTTTTTCTGTGTAACCTTCTTGTTAAGAGATGCCAGCTCAGCATCATTACCTTCAATCTCCTTCCGCTTTTTCTCTGCGTCATCATGCAGTTTCACAGCTTCGACGGTGGAGTCGTGCAGGGCAAGTCTTTCGGTATCCGCTTTTATTTCATTGAGCTTATTGCGTGCATCGGTTAGCTTTTCTTCATATAGGGGAATGTTCTTTTCAAAGTTCTCTTCCGTGGCATACCATCCCAAGGACTCGGCTATTTTTCCAAGTTCCGCTTTCGCATTCCTGTCCTCTTCGTCAAGTTGAGCTATGCGTGTGGTCAATGCATCAAGTTCGTTTTGATCCTTGATGATGTCCTTATCAACGGCAGCGAAGTTTGCGTTAATCTCATCAAAAGCACGTGTAGCTTCCTCCTTCTCCTTACTGATACGAGCGGCAATATGGGTGTAGATTTCTTCGTTGCCAATCAGTTTTTCAAGAAGTTGGTAACGGTCGTCCTCACTGGCAGTCAGGAAATTGGCAAAAGACCCCTGAGCTATCAGTACGGTGCGCAAGAATTGGTCGTAGTCGAGACCAATGATGGTGGAAAGTTCGTTCCAGTCTGCTTCCTCCTCCACGGTCTGTCCCCCTTTCGAGGTGAGTTTGTATAGTGAAAGAATGGCGTCGTCATAGTTCTTTGTTTTGAATTTTACATACCATTCAGCCCTATATACATTGCCGTTGTTTGCCAGAAATGTCAACTTGCTGAAACCTTCCTTCTTCCCTCGTGTAAGGATATTGCGGCAATCTCTTGGCGACAATCTGTTCTTCTCGCCTGCGTCAGGGGTGCCGAGAATCTCCATCCTGTCTTTGTCTTTCTTCTTTCGAGGATAACGGGGTGCTCTGTTATAGAGCGCCAAACAGATAGCGTCAAGCAGTGTGGATTTGCCCGAACCTGTAGGACCAACGATGCTGAAGATGGTACTTTCGCCCAGTACGCCTTCTTCGAAGTTTATCACTTCACCTCCTGCACGGTCAAGCGAGGCGAGGTTGAGTAATTCAAGCTTTATGAGTTTCATTGTGCGTTGTCGTTTTCGGCGGTAATAGAATTCAGCAGGTCGGTCAGCATCTTTTCTTGATGTTCTGTCATTTCCTTGCCATTTTTTACGGCAAATGTCTCTCTCAGGGTGTCGAGCGGGTTGCGGTTCAGTATGTCGTCAATACTTTGAAGGTGTTGTGAACCAGAAATAGTGGCTATGTCCAATTCTGGTACAATTTTCTGTATCTTACAAAGCACGGCATTCTTTGTGTCAATAAGTGCCTCCAATTCCTTGATGGCATCATTGTTTACCTTTTCGAGTGTCACCTTCAGCACCAGATAGACAAAGTTGTCATCCAACTTGCCCGCGTTTCTGTCCTGGAGTTCTGCATTGATACGTTTCTTCAATTTCTTGGGCGTAAGTTCCTCTTCAGTTTCTGGTAGAATCACGAGCTTATGTTGTGGTTCATACTCCAGAAAATCTGGTCTCGGTTTTGTTCCATGCTCTATTATAACCAAGTCCACCCCGTGATGGTAATCCTTTTCAGCAAACGACATGGGGAGCACGCTGCCCGAGTAGTGAGCCCAATCGGTATTCCAAATGTACTGACGCTTATGGATGTGTCCACAAGTGAAATAGTCGGGATGTTCGTCCCATCCTTGCATGTTCACCTCCTCCTGTCCTCCGATGATAATCTTCTCGCTGGCATCATGCTGGGCAATATCGGCACCCTTGGCATACATGTGAGCCATCATGATGAGCGGTGAGTCTCCATACTTTCCCCTCGCCTTGGCAGTCAGTTCGCGCAGTATAGCATTAACGCCTTCTGAATAGTTGGCGTTTTGCACGACATCGCTACGAAGATAAGGAACGGTGAGAACTATTGCCTGCAATCCGTCATTACCATAGATGGGAATCATGAGGTCATCGTAGTCAATCACCCATTTGCCGTCCTCTCCGTTTGCCACCCACGACCGATGTATATTACCACGGACTTCAACCTTGTGTCGTGTCAGCAGAGCACGAGGTGCCTCAAGACGGCTGGCAGAGTCGTGATTACCTGCAATGATAACCACATTCATGTCGGGACAAATCCCTGTCGCATCAGCGAGGAACTCATAGTATGCTGCCTGAGCAGCCGCCGAGGGATTGCCGTTGTCGAAGATGTCGCCGGCTATCAGCAAAGCATCGGGTTGCTGTTCCTTTATTCTTGCAAGAAGCCATGCCAGGAAATGCTTGTGTTCGGGTAGGCGGTCGTTGCCATGAAACAAGTTTCCCAAGTGCCAGTCACTGGTGCATACGATTTTCATGTCTTGTTGGATTTGGGGGATTCAACGTAAGAGATAATAACCATAGAAATAGACGAGTGCAGCTATTATGTCCGGCACCTTGTTGACCCTGCCAATGAGTGATCCAGAACGGTTATAGACGTTATTGCCGCTGATGTAGCCGATGTAACTACCAGAGCGGTCATAGAACTTTTCATCCCTTGTGTAACCGATGTAAGAGCCTGAACGGTCGTAAAACTTTCCGTCACGTTCATAGCCGATATAGCTACCGGATCGGTCATAAAAACGCCCCGAATCGACCCTGCCTTCATAGCTACCGGATCGGTCATAAATCTTGCCGCTATCGTAGCGCCCTATGAGAGAGCCCGAGCGGTCATACATCTGCTGGCAATATCCCTGAAGGGACATGGTCAGCAATACGAGTGAAAGTATGTGCTTTAAGTTTTTCATTGAGCATTATTTTAATTGATGTATCGTATTGTAAAATCCGTTTGATGGAAAAATGAAATTGTTTTGGCTGCAAATATACTATTTTCTTTTTCACTATTCATCATTATAAAGAGATTATTATCCAAATTTTGCTCATTTGGGCCACAGATTACACAGTTTTTTGGGGAATTACCCATGTTTTGAATCATCAACTGTTAAGCTATAGTTAGAAGCCTCCGAAATGTTAAACTCAAATCACAGCATTGCCGCTGCCGGCGCAAAGTTCTCTCACTCCGGTAGCACAGTTCTCCCACTCCAGTGGCAAAGTTCTCTCACCTCAGTGGCACTGCATTGCTACCGAGGTAGGAGAACTGTGGCACTGCAACCACAATACAGTCTTATAATAGTGTGACCGTTGTCTATCCTTTCGAAACTCTGAGAAATTTTTATACTGCCTAATGGGCATTTTTAATAGCCATTAGTAATTAAATAATCCCTTATTCCTTCTTTTTCCCCTCCAAAATCATCAATAAACCAATTACCCCTTTCGTATTTTAATGTCACTTTTACATTTACAGGGGCATAATTGTAGAAAGCCCTAATTTTGATTTTTGCGATTGCTTCCGTGTCAGAAATCATTTCTACGGCATCAATGGTCATTGATGGCTTTTCATAATCTTGTGCTTGGAGCCAATGATCGCAATCCCAGCAGTCAGGTCCTATTTCATTACATCTTTTCACAAGGTCATAAAATTCCGTTGTTAACCATAGTGCATCAACATCAACTTCTTGGCTGCCGTCAAATGGGGAATCGTCGAAATATTTAAATACCTGATCATATATATATGTTAAACGCTCCTTGACAAGCTTTTTCTTTTCGTCCATAGTCTCTTTTGTCTCTGCTACTGCAAGACTATCATCTGTTTCCATATTTTTATCAGATACACCTTTGTTGGAGAAAAGCCAATATCCGCAAACAGCGAGAGCTACCACCAATACAGCTATAATAGCATATAGCATTTTAGTAGATTTCCAGCCCCTGTTGTTCCCATTGTATGCGGGTCGATAAGAGTTTGCAATTTCTTGTTGGGTGGTATTGTCCCTTTTTTCAATTGGACATCCACATTTGGGGCATTTTTCTGCTTTGTCAGAAATCATGTGCCCACATTCTGTACATTTAATTAGTGCCATAATTATACTCCTTTCTTATTTTTTGAATTATTCTAAACCATTCATTTGCTTTTGGACATTCATCGTCTCTGCAACTATCGCAGGATAGGTGATATAGAATGCCTGTGCCGACATTTCGTTCCCTTCTTCATCATAAAATGCTATAGCTTCTTGGTCAAAATCCATATCTGCTTTTACTGCTATTTTCCCATTTTTATGACAAATTTCCAAATAATCAACCCTTCCATCTGATACATGTATGGAAAACAAATTCTCGTCATCAGAATACGCTGTTCCATCAAAAGCTTCTCCATTTTTCAGAGCATAAGTTCTTCCTGTACTATTATCCACCTCAAAAGTTAAGTCCGAAAGGTGAGTCGTTCCTCCTTTGGTAATGATAGACATGACGCCAGAGATAAAGTACAAAACAGCAACGCATAGAACCACCCCCAATAATATTTTCCCAAAGTTGCTTTTATGATGTTTCTGTTCGGGAACCGCTTGTACATTCCGTCCCAATTGAACAGGACAACCACAATTTGGACAAGTAAGAGCTTTATCTGACACTTCGTGCCCGCATTCCAAACATTTGATTAATGCCATAATCAGATTCTTAAGATTATTCAACTTTCGTATATATCTTTTCTGGTGAATCGCAACTAATCAATCGTCCTCCCGCTTTGTCAATTCGTAACATGGCTGAAAGAACTGCACCATGATGATTCACCTTTACATGTACGGAATTTCTATTCGTTTTTTTGCCGGCAAAGCCGGCATTCATGGTTGACTCCGTGCCGCCTCCCATCTGCACTTGCGGGGGCTGCTCCGCTCAGCCCCTCGCCGTGCGATGGCTGCGGCACGTCGCCTGGAGCTTAGAACCTTTTTGGAATGGTTGTAAACTCAAAGGGCAAGGCGCAAGCCCAGGCAGTAGCGGCGGTACGACGGGGGGTCGTTGATACGAATCGAAGAGCGACAGCCCCCCGCGCCGTTGCACCAACTGCCCCCACGGTACACGCGGTCAGAGCCACTGGATGCACCCGTGGGATTCGTCTGTGCTGAGGAAGAATAGCTACCGTACCAGTCCTGACACCACTCATACACGTTGCCGCTCATGTCATACAGGCCAAGCTCGTTGGGACGCTTCGTGCCCACTTCGTGCGTCTTGTCGCCGTTATCCCAGTACCATGCCACATCGTCTATCGTGTTGCTGCCGCTGTACTTGTAGCCCTGGCTCTTTGTGCCGCCACGGGCTGCAAACTCCCATTCGGCCTCTGTTGGCAGACGGAAGGTCTTACCCGTGGCCTGGTTCAGCTTCGTAAGGAATGTCTGGCAGTCTTCCCATCTGACCCGCTCCACAGGTAGTTTGCTGCCTTTGAATTTAGACGGGTTACTGCCCATCACAGCCTTCCACAGCTCCTGCGTCACTTCCGTCTGACCAATGGAGTAGCTGCTGAGGGTCACGCTATGAACGGGCTTCTCATCGTCATTCGCATCGCTGTCGGTACTGCCCATCTGGAACGTGCCGCCCTCTACGGGAACCATTACGAAGGATACGTCGTTTATGGTATAGGTACTGTATCCCGTAGCTTCATCTATATTGATATTGATATTGGCCTGTGTACCATTATTGCCTGCAATCGAAGTTTCTTCCGAACTGTCAGTTCCAGAAAAATCTTTTCCTATCATAAAAATCAAGAAGGCAACTGCTGGTATAGCTGCCAACAATCCCCATTTACCCCATGCAGGCGTATTCTTTCGTTTCAAGGAATCTTTTGCAGGGACTTTATCATCGTTTTTGGGTTGATTCGGACATCCACACTTAGGGCATTTTATCGCCCTATCGGAAATCATGTGTCCGCATTCTGTACACTTAATTAGGGTCTGCTGAATTATTATTTCGTCACAGGCAGAGGGTAGCAGACGTAGCCCCTCATAGTGACGATAGCAATGATAATCCGCCAAAGTTCGGT
>CADCLN010000012.1 GCA_902802265.1 uncultured Bacteroidales bacterium
CATCATCGGGGCCGTCAGCCGTCCGATGCAGTGCAGGAATATCTGCGTCGGCGTCTCTGCCTGCTCGTAGGTCTCGATGCCCACCCATGCCAGGTGGTCAATCGTCATGGCGACGATGGCGATGACCTTCAGTGCATTGCCGCTCAGTCCTTTTTCCGTCATTACTCTAATCATAATGTTTACGATGTTATCTGATTACTTGCCTATCATCCGTGGCTCCACGCGGTGCAGGTAGCGCAAGCCGCCCAATGCCTGCCGGACTGACATCACATAGAGTGCAGTCAGCAGCAGGGTGATTACGATTATTATCTAGTTCTTCATTTTAAAAAGGAAACGGGGATGTACCCCGTCTCCTCGTTGTAATTGATATTATTTCTTCAGTTTAATTACGACCTTGAGCTTTGCTCGAGCTCACTCACGCTCGGAAGTGAGAGATTTCTCTCTCTCACTTCACTCGCTTAATCACGACCTTGTTGCCGTGGTGGATATACACTCCGGGCTGGGTAGGCTTGCGGCCTATCTTGAAGCCCTGCAGCGTCCACCAGTCGTCATCGTTGTCATCGGCAGAACTGCTAATCTCGCTGATGGCCGATGCGTCGATGTCGAGCACGTAGGGCTCGTCCAACGAGCCGTAGAAGGCATCGCTGATGAACGGCAGCGTGTCGTCCACCATATACTCCTCGCCGTCCACATAGACGCGCAGCTCCATCTTTTTCTGGCTGTCATCCTCCGATGAGCCCATGACGGTCAGGAAGTAGTAACCATTCCTGAAGGCAATGGCTCCGCGGCATTCGTCGTCGATGAAGGCACCCAACTCAGCGTCGTCGCGCTCCTGTCCGTCCTTCTTCACCACGGCAATGATGCTCAGGTTGTCAGGATAGAGATAGGGGTCGACTGGCGTGAAGTGTGTCGGCTGCGAGCTTCCCTCCGCACGTCGTGCCGCTTGTCGCGCTGCCCGCTGCATTGCCGTCTTGTCAGGATAGTGGAATGTCTTAGCCTCTGTAGCCTGCGAGCGGTAGATGTATCCCTGGCCGGGCACGATGCTCTCCAACGTACCTTCCCAGTAGCCCTTGTTGCTGAACTCGGCAAAGGCCGTGCGGCTCTGCACGCGGTCGCCGGCTTCGGGCTGCAGGTCGGCAAAGGCATCGTCGACCGACATCACCGAGCTGGACAGCGTGCCTATCCAGTTGTAGCCCGGATACATGGTCTGC
This sequence comes from uncultured Bacteroidales bacterium, assembly GCA_902802265.1. GTDB lineage: Bacteria > Bacteroidota > Bacteroidia > Bacteroidales > Bacteroidaceae > Minthosoma. The sequence continues at coordinate 1,212 of CADCLN010000012.1, forward strand.
GGCGTGTTCTTCACATCAATCACCAGACCTACCAGCGGGTAGTCGGTCTTTGTCGTCAGCTGCATCTTATACATCTGGCCAGGCTCCAAGGTTTCCAGCAGACCATTGATGTCGCCGTTCTTGTCCACCGTAGCAAATGCCGTCTTGCTCTTGATGTTCTTGAAGCGCTTGCGGATGCTGACATCCTTGGGCAGCATAAACTCTAAGTTGGGGATGAGCGGATCCACGTAGAGCGACGTCCACGTCCAGCCCTTGGCCAGCGATATCTGCTGCTCCAGAGCTTCGCGCACATCAAAGACTACCGGTGCGTCGTACGAGCCGTAGTTGGCATCGGGGAGATACTGGAAGTCGGTGGGCTCCGTCTTGCCAGGCAGGATGGTGCCAACAAGGGGACTAATCGTGCCCTTAGAGGCATCATACACCTTGAACGTCAGGTCGCGTACACCGGTGCTCAGCTCCGTGGCCGATGCGCCATAGATGACCATATCCACGTAGTAGCTGTCGCGGGTTCTGACATACCTCGGGCTGGCCACGCCTCGACAGAGGTTCAGCTTGTCGAAGGCGGCAATCTTCGTGTCGGTGTTCTCGCATATCATGCCGTTGATGTATATCTGTCCGGTCACCGTCATGTTGCTCTCATAGAGGTCAGGATCGACGGTCCAGTCCGGCACGTTGCCCGTCACCGTCAGGTTCAGCTTCAGCGTGCGGACAATGCCCAGCTGGTCGGTCAGGTATATATACTCCGTATGTCGGCCCACTGGCACGCCGGTGCTCATGCGGAACGTCACCGAGCCGCCGTCGCTGCCGATGGTGCCAATCTGCTTGTCCACCGTCATCCATGTCGGCAGCCCGCTCAGCTCGTAGCTCTGCGCCGTGCCAGTGCGGTTGGCGATGTACACCTGCCACTCCATCGGCTCGTCCCACGGCTTGGAGAGTGTCTCCTCGCCGATGTTCCATGCCAGGGCTGCGAAGTCGCAGTGGAACTTCCAGCTGACGGGCTCGCTGGTGTTGGCGTGCTCGCCCTTGATGTTGCTCACCGTCGCCACGAAGTCGTTGCCGTCCATGAGCGGCAGCGTGCCGTTGGGGAACGAGAAGTACAGCTCGTCGGCCGACACCGTGATGCCATACTGCGTGTCTGCCAGTCGCATCTTCGACGAGCCGGGCTTCAGCCTCGGCGCGTTCAGTGCCTGCGGCGGGAAGTCATAGACGCCGGCAACAGCGGTTTCATAGCGTGTGCTGTCTATCTTCACCCGGCTCTCAGACTGTCCGAAGTTGTTCAGCGAGAAGTCGGTGACCACATTTGCCTGGCTCGTGCGGTGGATGTCCTCCATGGGGAAGTAGCCCTCCAGACCGGGGTATCCGCTCTCCATGCGCTCGTACATGCGCTCCTTGATGAGTCCTCCGTCGAGGGCGGCGCTCCAGAGGCGCACGTCGTCGAAGTCGCCGTTGAACGCCTGGCCTATGGTGAGGTACTTGCCGCTGAGTCCCGGTATGATGTTCTCAGGCAGCACCTTCACGGCATTGCCGTCGATGTAGGCAATGGCGCTGGTGCCCCGGCGCACGTTCAGTGCCAGGTGGTGCCAGTTGTTGTCTAAGTAGCTCTTCTCGCTCAGCGTCTCGTCCACCGTAGCCTCTTCCTGCTGCTGGTTCTTCACGCTTAGCTTCAGCGCTCCCTTGTCGTAGCCAACGGTCAGACCGTTCTTCACCGCGAACAGCGTGCCAGCCTGCGCGTTGCTCTCATCGCCGCGGAACCACATCTCGATAGCGTAGTTGTCGGTCTTGGCGGGATTGAACGTCGAGATGTCGATGGGCAGTCCGTCCTCGCCGTCGATATGTACGGCGCGGTTCTCGTTGTTGATATACCAGCTCTCCGCCGGCATCTGGATATGGCGCGAGCGTGCCACGTCGGTCAGCTGTGTGCCGTGACCCTCGTCCATCTTCCAGTAGCCTATGAGTCCCGGTGTGTAGGGCGCTCTCAACTTGTTGCGCTCTAAGTAAAGCATTTCTGCCGTCTTCTCCGACTTCCACATCGACATGCGGGCCACCATGCCCTGCATGCCGCTGCCGCCCACGGCCAGCTTGCCGTGGCACGTCGGAGCGTCGATCTCCTTATCCTGGAAGATGTACTCAGCGTTAGCCTGGTTGGCGGTGGCGTAGAGCAGTGTCAGCTTGCCCTTGCTGCCGGCTGCGTCACTCTGCTTGTAGTTCATGGCCATATAGATCCACTCGTTCTCCGGCAGTTTCTTCTGACAATCCATCGTGTTATCCTCGTCGCCTATGCTGACGCTCACCAGGCCGCCGTCGTGAGTCGATAGCGACAGCTGGTTGTTCTTAGTGCCTACGCTGATTATCTTGCCGTCGCCCTGGCGATAGAGCCACATGTCGAGGGCGAAGCTACTACCACTCAGGTCGTACATCGCCTCCGTCTCCACGCTGTCGCGGTTCAGCTGCAGGGCCACGTCGGGATAGGGGCTGCGCTGATCGACGACGACATTGTTCATGCCGCCCTCGATGATGATGTTGTCGCTCTGGCTGATGGCATTGTTGTTGAGCTGCTTGTTAAACCTGAGGTGCATGTTGTTGCGGTTCAGCCACGTCAGCAGGCCGTCCTCTGGACTCACCATGCCGAGGATTTTCGGTCCGTGGGTGTCCTGGTTGACCTCCACGATGTTGCTCTCGTAGGTCACCTCCGCCGTGCCGTACATGCCCCATGTCTGGGCCTGCAGCTCGTAGATGCCGTCCTCCTCGAACACCACCTTGTCCTTGACGGTGCTGCCGTCGGGCAGCGCCTCGGCGCCCTGCTGGCTGTAGGCCTCCAGGTTGCTCCACACCTTGTGCTCGTTCCACTTGTCGGTGCCCTTGCGGCGGAAGCGCAGCCGCAGGCCCTTCAGGCGGTTGCCGTTGCGGTCGAGGTTCGACATGGTGGCTGTCACGCCGCCGTAGAGTATCTTGTCTTTATAGTTCAGTACGGTGTGGTCCACGGCCAGGTCCACGGGCGACGACGCCGGCACGAAGTGTACGCGCAGCTTCACGGGGTCGCTCCCGGTGGTAATGTCCTTCTCCGACCGCAGCACCAGCTGGATGTCCTCGTAGTTGGTGACGCCCTCGCTGCCCTGCGTCACCACGAGGGTCTTCTCGATGGTCTCGCCGGGGTTGAACTTGATGAGTCGGCCGTCCTTGCCGTTGCTCAGTATGTTGCCGTCAACGGTCAGCACCGCGCCGTTGGGGTTAGAGCCGTCCTTCACCTGCAGCACGTAGGTGCAGATGTTGTTCGACTCGCTCTGGTTCGACAGCTGCAGGGTGAACAGCGCCTTGCCGCCCGTCGGCACGTCGGTAATCTCGGTGGCCCCCACCACGTGCAGCTCGGGTTTCTCCACGCGCATGGTGGCCTCGTTGAGCTTCGTGCCGGGGTTATAGAACTTCGTCACGCTGCCGTCCTCGTATGGGTTTGCCGTCTGGCCGCCGCGGGTGCGGAAGATGGGTCCCCACTTGTCTGACTTGAACACATCGACGGAGAGTGCCGTGCGCACGTCGGCGTCGCTCATGGTCCATGACACGCTGTTCGACTTGGTGGTGGTATGTCCGTCGCTGCTCTGCTTGCCGTTCTGCCAGGTGGAGCTGACGATGGCGTATGCGCCCGCCTCGTTCAGCATGGCACCGGCATTGATATCCAGTGAGGTGTAATAGACGGAGTCTTTCTTGACGGTCTTGCCCGTCGTATATGCCATCTCCTCGATACGGCTCACCGACGTGCCGCTGGCAATGGAGAAGTTGTCAATCAGCAGCTCGTCGTTGTCGAAGGCGTTGACCTTCTCCTCCTCGTTGACTGCCATCACCTCGCGCCAGCGCTTGATCTGGTTGAGGGCGTTCTGCACCTCATCCTCCACCTGCGCCTCGCTGGTGCCGTTGACCATCGTGTAGCTCGGATGACCGCCGGCAGCCTGCACCTTCTCCTTCGTCCAGAACGACAGGTCGCCGTTGCCCGTGCCGAACTCGCGGTCGCCGGGCTTGTATTTCGTGTAGTACATCACCTTGCCCGCCACCTTCGGACAGTTCTCTGCCTTGGTGTGGTCGGCGTCGATGTGGCCCTCTTCCAGCCGGCTGCGGATGATGGCCTGCCAGTTGGGGATGAGCGTGGTGAGGATGTACGACTGCGGCAATACGAAATAGGTCCTGAGTGTCTCGCCCACGGTGATGCCGCTGCGCTCGCCGATGGCGTACTGTCCCTGGTCGTTCTTGAAGATGCCCAGTATGCGGCCGCGGCTGAACAGCTGATTGGTGGAGCGACCTATGTAGGTGTCACCGGCCTCGGGCACGTAGCTGTTGGTCGTCGGGTCATACTGCATGTCCTTGGGGGTCACCATCTCCTCGGTCACCGTGTAAGTGGTGTCGTTCACCGCTATGTCGTTGTCAGAGTAGCGGTTGTCGTGTGTCACCTTCTGGTTGAGAATAACCTTCCACTTCGTATTTTTTATGAGAGGAATAGGACCAAATTCAGTCTTCCCGTAGTCGAAGGTCGGTGTCTCGCTGACAAAGACTCCTCCGCCCACGGTGTTGCCCTGGGTGATGACCCTCGTGTGCGAGTTGACGTGTACCTCCTTGTTGGTCAGCTTGGCAACGCTGGTGCTGCCGGGCGGGCGGCGCAGCACCATGTCCACATGGTCGGGACCCTGGGTCACAAAGTTGGTGCCGGAGCCTACGGCGCCCAGCACGATCATGGCGAGGGCGTTGTTGCCCGAGTTGGGGTCATTGCCGGGGGCTTGCCACATCGTGGTGCGCCCATCGACGGTGACGCTCACCGTCATGTTCAGCAGGTGCTCGCCCGCAAGGTTGGGACAGCCAGCCACAAACTCATACTCCACATGGCCATACTCGTCGGGGATGATTTCTATCTCCACGGTCTCGTAGGGCATGCCAATCTCTACGGAGTCCCTGCCGATGGCTCCCTTGCTGCCATATACCGTCGTGGTGGCGCTGGCCTCGTTGAAGATGTGTACCTGGGCATCCCTGGGATATTCCTTGATGGTCTTCTTCGTGTCGAGGTTGGTGTAGTTCTCCGCCACGTCGATGTTGTAGCCGTACTCCCCGTTCTGTACGAAGATGGGGCGCCCGTATTTGTACTCATGCCCCGTGCCGCTGATGGTCAGCACCTCGATGGAGTCGGTGGCAAACTGGTCGTTGACGTAGGCCACCTTGCGCTCGCCGAAGACGCCGGCGGGCAGGTTGGTCTGGCGCACGGTGATGTCAGGCTCGGCGCGGTACTGGCGTATCATCTTCGCGCTGTACACATACTTCCTGGTGCCTTTGCCCTCGACGGTCAGCGAGTCGAACTTCATCAGGTCCTTGTTGGCGTTGGTGGCGTCGATGACGGGCAGGTTCTCCGCGAAGACCGGCTTGTCGTCGTAGTCCTTGCCGCCCACCATGCGGATGCTCTCCACCTGGTAGCGCAGCGGCGGCAGCATGGCGGAGAACTCGCCGGTCACGGAGTCGGTCACTATATATATATAATGTGTATTGTCGTTGTCGGTGGTTGCGCCGTGCTTGGTGCCGGCGCGGCAGGCGGTGCTCTTGATGTCGGCGGTGGCAGATTCCACGGCGATGTCGGTGGTGCCGAAGGAGCCCTCGCCGCGGTCGTTCACCAGGTAGTTGAACGAGCACTGGCTCTCGCGGCCCAGGCTGAGCTTGATCTCAGCCTTGCCGATGCGGTTCTTCGACTGTCCGAAGCCCACGGGGGCATCCTGGTCGCTGAAGCCGCCGTTGACGCGGCCCGTCACGTTGACCAGCGTAGAATCGACGAAGTTGACGGTCTCAGCGCGGCGGAAGTCATACTTCTTCGTCTTGTCCATGGGGAACGACGTGAAGCGGTGGCCGTTCATGTAGCACTCGATGAGGTGCTGGCCGATGGGCACGGAGATCTCAAACTTACCGTTGGCATCGCTATACACGCCCTCCTTCGACTGCACCATCTGGCCGTCGATCATAAACTGCACGCTGTCAACGGGGATGTTGGTGCCGAGGTAGGTCACCTGTCCCTTGACGGGGAACGACGAGGTGTCGGTGAAGTCGTAGTTGTCGAGCGTCAGGTTGTTCTTGCCGATGAATCCGCTGCGCGTCTCGGGCTGGAACTCATGGATGCCGAAGGTCGGCGTGAGGGTATAGGTAGAGCCCTCGCCGATGAACGGTATGCCTCGAATGATATACTCGCCAGTATTGCTGGTCACGGCATAGCGCGACAGCTGCCGGTCGGCAGGTACGATGGTCGAACTGCTGATGTTCATGCCCACCGTGGCGTGGCGGCCGTTGGGCAGGTCATTGGCGTAGGAGGCATCGAAGACGAAGTGGTTCAAACCCTCGTCCATGGGCCAGTAGAGGGCGAGGTTGTTCTCGCGCCCGTTCAGCACGCGGTCGGCGCAAGCCGCCTTCTCGGCGTCGGTGAGTGCTTTGCTCCATACGCGCACCTCGGTGAGGTTGCCCTTGAAGGCATTTGCCTCGGTGATGCCGTCGGCACCGCCCACGGAGAAGGGGGTTAAGTTCTTTAGCTTAGTGGCGGGCAGCGTCTTCGCCTCGCCGCCATCCACCTGGAAGCTAAGAGTACTCTCCGTCTGGCTGATTGTCCTGCTGACGCTCAACAGGGAGTACTTATTAGAGGGGATTGCCACGTTGGTATTGGTGGCTGTGCCATAGATATATCCATAATATTCATAAATATATCTATAAATATATCTATAAATATAACGATATTTAATGATTGAGACTGTGTAGTCCTGCACATTAATACCATCAGGATACACCGTACCATCAATGGTTACTTGTCCACAAGTGCCATCTTTACCTTTACCTATACTATGTGCATACGCTCCCCTAATGACGGTTAGTTTGTCGACCGAGGTGATAGTTATTGAGCCACAAGACCCGATCTTTCCACTGCCAATACCTGCTCCTTCCTCTCCACCATGAGCCGTGATGGTACCACCTTCTATTACAATATTTCCACATTTGCATTCATCACCACTTCCAATACCAGCAGCACGTACTCCACCATTAGCCGTGATGGTACCACCTTCTATCACTATATTGCCACAATAAATTTTATAAAAACCACCTCCTATACCTGCTCCAAAGCCATTTGAGGAGGCAGTGAGCGAACCTGTGCCTGTGATGGTGAGCGTCTTGCCCTCCGCAATATGGATGCCCGGATAGTACCAATGGAATCCCTTAATGGTGTTGTTGCCTTCCAACACAAGGGTAGCATCGCCTGGGCAGTTGATGCCTGCCCATTTGTAACTCTCGGAGTTTGTGCCACTGATGGTGACATCTTTCAGATATACGACAGCACCGTCGGCAATGGAAATCTTGTAGTTGCCGCCCAACTTGCCGGTGAGGGTTTCGAGGTTTTGCGCCGTGTAGTCGCCGGTAAGAGTAGAAAGATTGGTCGTTTTAGTGGATGCCGGCAAAGGTGTTGCTGCTGGCGGCGCAATCTTCACAGAATCCACCAAAACAGAATCCACCACAACAGAATCCACCAAAACAGAATCCACCGCAACAGAACCAACCGGAACAGAACCATAACTCACTTTCTCCATCGCCAGGTCATACGCGCCATTCTTCATGCTGCCCAAGACAAGCCGTCCCTCACCGGGAATCTCGCCGATGACGGCACCTGCGTTCAGCAAGGAGTCGGGGCGTATGAACATCTGCACGGTGAATTCCTTGTCAGGTCCGAAGACCTTCGCCAGCTCCGTGCTGTCGGCCCGCCACGCAATACCCGTCGATGCTCCATCGACGCGCTGCGAGCTGCTCTTGATGCTGTTGCCGTTGATGGAGTCGGAGGGTGTCAGGCTGACACGCGCCCCTTCAACGGCATTGCCTGTGCCTCCCGAGCCGAAGGTGATGCGGCCTCGGACCAAACCGCGAGCCTTTGAGAAGCCCACGGCGGTGCGGCTGTTCTGGAAGGTGTTGTCGTCCCAGTCGCTCTTATCGCCGGCGTATGCCTCTATCTTGTACTCATAGTAGTAGCCCGCCTCCACGTTGTTATCCTCGTAGGTGTAGCTGTCGCGGGTGTCGCTGGTGGTGTAAATCTGCTGATACGGGTCGTCGGTACCCACATAGTGGCGGAAGAGCTGGTAGGTGGTCTTGTCGGTGCCCACCTGGTGTGCCTTCCACGACACCCGGACACCCCCGTCGTAGGTGCCCTGCGTGGCTTTCAGCTCAGTGACGGTAGTGCTGGCGAGCAGTCCGGCAGACACGATGTTGCTGCGGAACTGGTTGGGCTTGTCGTAGATTTCGAGCACCACCATATAGTCGAAGCGCACGCGGCTGTTGGGCAGGTTGTCGTCGATGAACTCGGTGACGGTGCCGGCGGTGGGGTTGGCATCGGCGGTCACCTTGTCGTAGTCCTTCCACTGCGTGGTGCCAGTCATGCGGCGCCAGATTTTGAAATCCACTGTCTGACCTTTGATAGGCACGCGAGAATACTCCCACGTCAGCCGCACCTTCTCCTTCTGGCTCTCGTCCTATGCCAGGTTGTAGATGGTCATCTGCGGCTCGGTGTTGATGACGTCCGAACGGCAGTAGCCCAGCTGATTGAGCAGCTCGTCGGTGGGGCTGGTCAGGTCGGAGACGCTGATGAACTTGCTTTTGTCAGTCCACGACTTCGGCACGTTGACAATCATGTAGCGGTAGTATCTGTTCATCTTCGCGTCGCGGTCGATGTAGGTCAGCGAGGTCTTGTCGCCGATGGCACTCAGCTTGGTGCGGCGGTTCCACGACGCCCCGCTCATGGCCTCGCCCTTCTCGTCGGTCTCGATGCGATAGACGTAGGGCTCCGCGTCGGTGTAATACTTTCCGGCGGTGACGTCCGAATAGGTGTTCCACATCAGCTCAATCTTGTTCTCAAACTGCCGGAACTCCATCTTGATGTCGGCAGGCACCGGCACGGTGAGAAACAGGTCCTTCTCGTTGTAAGTCTTGCTGTGCTTCCAGTAGTAGTTGCCGTCGCTGCCGTCCAGGCGTTCGGTGGCCTCGACCTTCATGTCCACCGTCTTGAAGTTGCCCACCGAGGCGGGTATCTCGATGTTGTATTCCGCACCGTAGGTGGCGCCGTCCTTCCCGACGGTGCAGCTGAGCGTGTCCGTCTTGGTCTGCGTGCTACCGTTATAGAGATGGTAGTCCATGGTGACGATGTATTCGCCGAAGTGCTTGCGGATGTCCTCCAGGTCCTTGCTTACGTCGTCGGGCATGGCAGGGGTGGTGAAGGTGAACTGCCGGGGTCCTGAGCGCTCACACTTGTATTTTGACAGGTCGAAGCCCTTCAGGCCCATCGTGCTGCTCAGTTCGGCTGAACCGATGTACATGTCGTAGCTGTTGCCGTTGCTGTGGGTGTACTCGTAGTAGAAGTACCACTTCTTGCCCGCCAGCTCAGGGCCGTAGTAGTAGTCGATCTTGGCGTAGGTGCGGTCGGCGCTCTTGCCCTTATAGACGCTGGTCTCCAGCTCGCCGGTGCCTATCTCCCTTGACCCGTAGCGGGCGTTGGTGAGCCACGCATTGGCGGTGCTCCGCTTGTTGGTGGCCCAGACGTTGTAGTACTCCTCGTCGTCGTCGTCCATCTCCTTGGTATAGACGCGCACCAGCTCGTAGCTCGTGCCGGAGCGGTACTTGTCAGAGTAAGCCTTGATGTTGCCGTCCTTCGCCCATGTGTTGTTGGCGTAGAGGTCGGTGAGCAGCACCTCGAACGTCACGTAGCCGGTCCTGTTGGTCAGGGTGTAGTACTTGTCGTGGGTCATGTCGTCGGCCAGCGCCCGCTGCGGCACCGTCCATGCGAGGAGCGCGAGCCAGAGCAGCATCTGCCATGGCCGCGCGTGTCTTGTTGTTGTTGTTGTTTTCATACCTATATTGTTTTTATGTGTTGTCTTACTGTTGAATGAAAATGTGCTCTTTTCGTCAGTCGGCATCTTCGGCATCGACTTCAGAGCTACTGTACCGGATCTTGCCCTGGTTATCGTAGTATTCGTTATTTGACTGCATCAGCAGGCGCGTGGCAGAGACGCTGATGGTGGTACTGGTGGGCGTGAGGTATTTCTTCTTCATCGTATCACGTATTTTTTACCATTATAAATATATAATCCCTTGGCGCTTGGTCTGCTGTTCAGCAGTCGTCCGCTCAGGTCGTACCATTCACCTTCATCCCGGGTGGCGCTGGTGGTGAGACTTATCGCTGTAGCTTCTTCGTAAAAGCTGATATTCAGTATCTTGCGGGCAGCCAGCACAGTGGAGGGCACCTGCAGATAGGCCTTGTTGGCACCGATGGTGCCGCCCGAGGTGGGATGGAAGGCACCGTCCTTCAGCACGAGGTTTGTCTTGTCGCCGTCGGTGTTTTCGATACGCGTAGGCTCGGTGACACCCTTGAGCATGTTTGTGGTGTAAAGGGTTTGCTCTGTCGATGTCACGCTGCTGTCGCTGACGCGCAGCAGGTCGGCATAGGCACTGGTGTTCCTCAGGTTATGGATGAGCACTCCTTCGCCCTTCTTGACATAGCTCACGCGCTGGATATGGATGTAGCCTTCCTCCTTGTTGCACTCGTCGGCTATATAGAACAGCATGTTCGAGCCGTCGTCGGTGTCTTGGAAGGTGGCATTGCCGCAAAAGGAGATAATCTCCTTCGTGATTTCGAAGCGGCCATAGACCTTGGCATCGCCAAACTTCTGAGTTGACACAAGGGCTGCGGGCAGGGTAACAGTGACCTCGGAGGTCAGGACGGCATTGCTCTCAATGTCTGACCATTCACCGCTATAGCCTGCGATATAGACCGTGCTGAGTTTACCTTTCGTGGTCAGGCTCTCAAACAGTGCCGTGATGTTTGCTACCGTCATGCTGTTGCCCAGTATCTGGATGTCGCTAATCGGGTTCGTCTTATCATCGCCAAATAGCTTTCCCTCGAATGTCGGGTTGCCGCCGGCCTCGATAATCAGTGTCGATACATAAGCAGCGCTGCTGAAGGCTCCGCTCCTGACAGTGGTGACCGTAGCGGGAATAGTCAGCGAGCTGGCGGCCATATCTATATCCGTCAGGTCTATGATGACGGTATTGCCGCCTCCTTCATACTCGAAGCAGTCACTTTGAGCGTATGCGCCGTTAGCTCCGACAAGTAGCAGGAACAGCAGCATCAGCACTTGCAGCCCGAAGGCTCCGTGCCTGTTCTTAGTCTTTTTTCTCATATTTATTGTCGTTTAGTTTATTATTGTTATTATTATCATTATCAGCAGTGGTGATCACAAATATGTATGGGCAAAAAACTATCTTCCTATCTTCGGTGCAAAGGTACAAAAATTATTTTGTTTATGCTCCGATACGGAAGAAAATCTTCTTAAAAGGACGCATTTTGAGGTCTTTTGAGGTACTTATGCCTCATCAGTCTGTCATAATGCCCCCTTATCTACACGCTCTTTGTATTCATTTATCAATTATCCCCACCCCTCAAGGAAAGTTTGCCAGCGTATTACCAAAATTTTACCACTTCAATGGTAAAACTTTACCACTGCATTGGTAAAAAATTACCACTTCGATGGTAAAAGTTTACCACTTCGATGGTAATGATGTTTCACTGCAGTGGGACGGGGTTCCCGATGAAATGGAGAAAATGTCACGAAAAAGCGGGAACTTTTTCATGAAGAAGAGAGGGGTGGTTAATAAAAAAGAGGGAATGAGGACGGGAAATTACCATTCTCCCGTCAGATAATATCCGATGAGGGCGGTGATGTCTTCGACGGTGAGTTTGCCGTCGCCTGTGAGGTCGTAGGGACTGGGTTCGTGGACTCCGCCGTTGATGTCCACGATGATGGTGCCTACGGCTGTCTCCTGGATGTTGTTGATGGTCTGACCGAGAGTGCCACCTGTGAAGACGGCGTAGGAAGAGATTTCGGTGATGTTATCCTTGCCTGGATAGAGGTCGCCACGCAGGGAGTTTGCCCAGGAAGAGCCAAAGCCGTAGATGGAAGAAACCAGCTTGCCGTCGGCAGGAGTAAGGGTGATGCGCTGGTGATTCCTTTGGGTGTTCACCATGTTAGAATTCCAGGCAGATTTGTCGAAATCCACATGGGTAATCATCAGTCCGTGGGGAACGCCATATTGTTTGATGTGGTCTTGGTTCTTGCAGCACATGTAGGCGTCGTAGCCGATGTTTTGGCGGTTTTCCAGAATAAAGTATTCGTTGGGATTGGCTTTGTTGACGACCTTGTAGGCTACACCTCCCGTCTCCAGAGGGTCGAGGGTGAGGGTGTAGGCTGAATCGGGATCGAGTGTGACGAGAGGACGCCAGCCCATGAAGTCGAGTTCGTAGGCAGAGAGTCCGATGGGATAATGGCCCTCTATCTGATAGTTGCCAGCATCCATGAGGTCCCAGAAGTCGAGTCCAAAGGCTATGTAGTTGGTGTCATAGAAGTCGGGCAGCCCCAGTCCGTGAGAAAATTCGTGGAGGCAGACTCCAATGCCGTCTTGGATACCGTCGAAGAGTTCGTTGGTACAGCCGAATGAACCGAAACGAACCGTGTTTTTGACAGAATCGGCAGTGTAGTAATTAACCGTCAGAGAAGAGGTGCTCTCCTTGGGCCAAATGGTGTAAGGGTCGTCACAACCATTCTGTCCTTCGCCGGCATAGATGAACATGACGAAATCGACGATGCGATTGTTGTTGGTGTCGAAATCGTTCCAATTGATGTTGTATTGCTGCACAGCTTTGAAACAGGCTTCTGAATAGAAGTCACTGATGTTGATGTCGTGTGTGCCGCCAGAAGAGTCTTTTCCGTAATGCTTGTAGCTTTTATCAAGGGTAACAGGGCCAATGATGGTAAATTCGGGAGAGAATTGTCCTTCGGACTGACTGCGGAAATATTCTTTGACAGAACTGTAGGAGGGGGCATTGGCTGCACCAGGGTGTACACCTTCGCCGCCATTGAAGAAGTCGTCGTACAGTTGGTTTACAAGCGAGTCTGTTGGTGCCACGGTGAATTTCGAGTCGTCAAACTGCACCAGGATGATGGGATGCCGAGGGGAGCCCATGCACTGCACAGGAGCGGTGGCACGGGAACCGATTTTGCGTTTTGTGGAGGGAGTCAGTTCGCTGTAGTCTGTCACATTCTCAATCCGTCCACGCTGGCGCTGGGCGGAAGAATGGAGGCTGAATAAGAGAAAAGCAGAAAGTAGAAAAACAATTTTCATTTTTAGTGTCTTTGCCTACGTACACTGACGCGAGGAGTGGAACTGCCGCTGCTTTTAGCTTTCTTTTCGGAGGACTTGGATGCTTTCTCTTTGCTGGCGGTAGTGGTGGACGAAGATTTCTTGCGGAAGAGCCCTTTCTTCTTGGGGGCAGCCTGAGCGATGGAGTCTTGTCTTGCCAATTCTACAGAGTCAACGGGTTCTGCCCAGATGTGTTCCTCGAAGTCTTTCATCTCTTTCTCGATGCGTGCCTGTTCGCCCGACAGCAGGCTGTCGGTGGGGCAATATTCCTGAAGGGTTTTGCCCTGCATGTTGGTGGTCATGTAGATTTTGCCCTTGTATTTGTTGGTGGCAAAGAAGTCTGCCATCGACATTTGGGCAGCGTTGTTCAGGTCGCTAATCATCAGGGTGTGACCTGAAAGGTAAGTAGAAATATCATCGTACTTTACCCAGAAGAGCGGATACTTCACAGGGTCGATGCTAAATTCGTCGGCACGATGGAGCACAGGACAGAGGGCTGTGACACGGCTGTGATAAGTCGCGGTGTTCTGGTCGTAGTAGCTGGATTCTTTCACATAGTAGCTGAGCACTTCGTTGGAAGGGATGTCGATGGCATCCACCTTGATGGTGTTGCCGGCAGCTTCGTATGGAATGGTGTAGCGGTCAAGCATCTCCTTGAAGTGCATACGGTTGTCCTGCGTAAAGTTCTCCAGACCATCGGTGTTGTAGCGATAAACGGCTATCTTGCCTTGGTTGATGAGCTGGAAGAGCAAGGTGAAGAGGTTCACTTGCTTGCCGATGGGTGTGGTGGGATAGTAGAGGGCAGCATTGCCAGCCTCGGTGAGGTCAATGGTGCGATAGATGTCGCGACGCCACACTACTTCTTCGGGCACATCAACGGCTGTGGGGAACATGAGTTCGGCACGGTTGGAACCAGCCTGTGCAGAGCTGCCAGTTGTTCGTCTGGCGGAAGATGACGTTCTGCCGCTGGCGTTTGTTCCTTGCAAACGGCTTTTCTGTGGCTGTGCGTATGCGGTTGCAGCCAACAGACAAAGGGAGATTGAAAGAATATATGATAACTTTTTCATGTTCGGTTGTGAGGTTTTGCGTTAGTTGCGTTATTACGGATTTACGTTATTACGAGGTTTTGCGGTTAATTCACAGTTACTTCCAGCGCATAGGGAAGTGTTCGCTCGATGCCATCGGGACCAATCACACGGACGCGGGTAATGTTGAAGAATTTGCCGCGGTTCAATGTGCGAATGACGTCTTTCTGTCGCTGCGTGAAGTCGGACGAACTGCTGACTTCAGGGATGACGTTACCCATGTTGTCAACGAAACGAGTTTCGAAGCCGAGCACACGGAAGGGGATGTCGAGCAGTCCGTCGTCAATGGCAGCTCCAATGCCTTTGGCTGAAAGGATGGTCTGCTTGGCAAGACGACCGCCCTTGAATCGGGTAGCATTGCCGTTGGCATCGGTATATTGAATGTAAGCCGTCGGGTCGGGCAGTTTGCGTACATGGAAGGTGAATTTTCCCATTTCCTGCTGACGGCCTTCGTTTTCTGCCGTTACGGTGAAGGTCACGTCTTCGCCCACTTTGGATGGTACGGCGATGTAGTTTCCTCCGTCTTTCTTGGTCAACGAACCGTTGGTCATGCTGAGGTTAATCTTGTTGACAGCCACACCTGGCACACTGACGCTGATGGGGTTCTGATAACCAGCATAGAGCATATTCATCAGGGTTGCGCTGACGGTAGCTGAGGGTTCCACAACGGTGTAAGGCTGTGTGAAGTCGCGACGGATGGTTTCGCCATTACCGTTCTTCATGACGATATAGCCTTTGAGGGTGAAATCGCCCGTAGAACCACAGACGGTCTCATAGTGACCACCTGCACTCTTCAGCAGGGTGTTGCCCACATAGATTTCAGGACGTGCCGTGGTGTCAATCGCAGCCATGACGATGTCGGCAGAGAATTTTCCACCGCGTACCACAGTCTTGGCAGAAGGAATGACGAAGGCGTTGATTTGGTTCACACGCACGTCTTTTACGTCAATATTGGAGATTAACTGGTGAAGGATTTCGCCTTCAGCGTGCTTCACGTCGGTCTGCAATTTGGTCAACAAAGTGACGGCTGCAATGACTGGCGTGTTTTCAAACATATATTCCTGCCAGTTCTTGCCCAGGTTGGCTGCTTTGGAGGGCACTTTCGTAGAGAGGTTGTCACGAATGATTTCCCGCTGTGCCGTGTCGTTGACCATCTTGATGATACCTTCGCGGAAGGTGTCAATCGCCTTCTTCAGCTTGCCACCCTGCCCTACACCTGGTGCCAGCATCACATGGGTAGCAGCCTCCAGGTTGTCGCGCTTTTTGATGTCGTTGATGTCTGCATCTTCGCCGTCGGCTTCCCGTACAATCTTCCATTTCAGATTTTCTGCCAGATTGTAGAGTGTGTCGCACATGGCACGCACCTGCAATCCTTTCTCATGCCATTGGCGTACCTTTGCAGGGTTCTGCTTAAAGGCAGCATCCAATTCCTCATAGATGGCAGCATTGGTAATGGCAGAGTTGTCTTTCGACCGATTCAGACCTTCGTCCACGAGTGCGAAGCCTTTGAGCACATCTGACGAGACGTTCATAGCGAGCATCGCCATGAGCACGACGTACATCAGATTGATCATCTTCTGACGTGGCGTTATTTTTTTATTGCTCTTTGCCATTATGCAATCTTCATTTTGAGTGCTTCAACCATCTTTGAGTAAACCTCGTTGAGTTCCTGCAGCTGCTTAGCAAGAATCTTCGTCTGTTCGTTCACTTCGTCAATAGAGGCAGACTGTGAGCCTACGCTGCGAAGCTGCATTTCGTAGAAGCGGTTGATGCCGGTCAGCGTGCGGTTCATCGTTTCCATTTCTTCCGAATCGCGTGTGAGTCGCTTCGACTGCTCGGCTACGAGCTTGAGGGTTTCGGTGAGTTCGTTGAGCTCTTCCACATAGTTTCGGGTTGCTTCTTGCATTTCTGGTGTCATACCATAATATTGTGCTGAGTTGAATACTGGAGCTGCGGAGATGTTTTCTGCCAATTCGGCGGCATTGACAATCGTTACAGGAGTTGGCTCTGAAGCACCTGCAATGGTTACAGGTGTAGGTTCTTTCTGACCACCGCCACCTGTACCTGCCGCACCCAGATTGGCTGCAGCATTGGCAAGAGCTGCCGCTGTCTGTTCGGAGATGCCGGCACCACCGCCGCCACCGCCAACAACAACTGTGCCACCGCCACCTTCAACAGGTGTGCCGTCGCCCACATACACAGGGCCACCACTTACACCGCCGCCGACATAGACTGGCCCACTATTGCCTGCATTGGCAGCAGCGCGTGCCAAGGCCTCTGCCGTCTCGTCGGTGAAGATTGCGTTGCGTGCATCTTCTGCTGCATTGTCCACGTCTTCACCAATAGCTGACTGGTGTTCAAAACCTGCCAGGAAGAATACGACGACTTCGGTGCCCATACCGATGAAAAGCATGAGGTCTGCACCAGTGATGTGCGTCAGTTTGAAGAGCGCACCGAGGATTACGATAGATGCACCCCATGAATATGCAAAGTTGAGGAATGTCTGACCTTTTTGGCTATCCATCCATTTCTGGATGCCTGTAAGTTTATATTTCTTTGCCATTTTTCTTGTTTTGTTATTTCGTTGTTACGTTTTTACGGTATTACGTTATGACGATTTATTTAACGTCTTTGTTTCTTTGCCGAAGCCTTAGTGGCTTTTCCGCTCTTCGTTGCCTTTCTGCTGGGGTCGCCAATCTGTGAACGGACGCAGCGGAAACCAATAAAGGAGCGACCTACATTCTGGTATTCGTTGGTACGCCAAGCTGACTTGATAAAGCTTTCGGGATCCTTCCATGATCCGCCGCGCACACTCTTCTTCGCCAGAGCATAAGGGTCTTTTACGTCTTTGCCTTCGTTGTCCTTATATTTTGCCACATTGTAGGTCAGCGAAGGATTCATATCGCTCATTGCCAAGATACCTGCCTCTGTATAGACGGTGGAGGTCCACTCTGCCACATTTCCAGCCATGTCGTAAAGACCGTTGGAGTTTGCGCTGTAGATACCTGTACGCGACGTAATGAGGTTACCGTCTTTGGTGTAGTTTCCACGATCTGGCTTAAAGTTGGCAAAATAACATCCCTGGTCACTGGCTACACCTTCTTGTTCCCACGGCAGTTCGTTGCCATCCTTGCCACGAGCGGCGTATTCCCATTCAGCCTCGGTCGGCAAACGATAGCGCTGGATGTACTTGGCATCGGCTCCCAATCCACGCATCAGGAAATCTGTGCGCCAGTTGCAGAACGCATTGGCTTGTTCCCAGTTCACACCCACCACAGGGTATTCATTGAAGTTGGGATGCGAGAAGTAAAGTCGCATATAGGATTCGTTCTCCGCATTTTGGAAGTCATTAATCCAGCATGTCGTGTCGGGATATATATTAATAATGTATGTATTGACAAAGTCCCACATCGACGACAAGGGGCGAGTGATGGTCTCGCGGTGAATGACGCCGTCATCGTCAATATAGGCCGTGTCTTTCGAAATTATCACCTCTTCATTGGCGGTTGTTTCCGTGTCCCAGTTCAAGACGCGCTCTTCTGGATTGAGACGGTACTTGCGCTTGGCAGCCATAGCATAGTCAAACACCTCGTAGCGATAGTTCATCTGACTGGCGTCCAACATACGTTCACCCGTAAAGGGGTGAGTGGTAAAGACACTTTCGATGGCACGTTCCTGGTCTTCATCGGGGTTCTTCCAAGGAATGCTCTTGTTCCAGTTCAAATGTGGAGGCACAGGGTCGCCATTCTTGTCTTCCTCAATCTTGTAGGATTCATCACCGCCATAGGCTGGATCGGCCAGACGTTCACGGATGATGGAGTCACGCACCCAATAAACAAATTGGCGATACATGGCATTCGTCACTTCTTTCTCGTCCATCCAGAAAGCATCCACAGAGATTTCGCGTGTCGGCATTTGTTTACCCCACAAACTGTCTGTCTTTTCCGTACCCATCTTCAGCGAGCCACGTTTGATCAGCACCATACCGTAGGGGGTTGGTTCTGAGATGGAAGAAGCACTCACACCTGTCACTTCTCCACCTGTTGCCTGACTGCCTTTCTTAAAAGAAAAACAGGAAGCAAGACACAGCGTGATGCCTACCGAGAGTACCATAAACAATAATTTCTTCATATATTTAATATTTTGCGTTAATTCGATTTGCCATTTTATTCGTTATGACGATTCCTA
This sequence comes from uncultured Bacteroidales bacterium, assembly GCA_902802265.1. Taxonomy (GTDB): domain Bacteria; phylum Bacteroidota; class Bacteroidia; order Bacteroidales; family Bacteroidaceae; genus Minthosoma. The sequence continues at coordinate 19,715 of CADCLN010000012.1, forward strand.
CAGCCACCTTACACTCTTGTGCTTGTTGCGTCCCTTCTTGAAAAGGTCAAGGTCGGTCTGATAACCAACCACAATTTCATGAGAGCCATTCAAAGAACCTATGCCAGAGGTGTACAACTGATAGGAATATCCTGCAGAAATCCCGTGGAAAACACCTCCCACCATGAAGGTAGTCGAAATAGTCGGGCTATACCCCACTCCTGCATAAAGTTTCTTACCGTCATAGTCCATATAGACCTTGCACTGCACATCTTCTCGCCACGACTGCAAATCTGTCTGCACAAGAAAAGAAGGCACCAAAGAAAATAACGTATTTTTTAATTTAATATTGCACCCGCCCATTAAATAATACACTCTGGCGATGGAAACCTCGTTCCTTTCGCCCAACTCAATGGTAGGTGCCAGCAAGTGCTGACCGGATAAACCCACGAAATATTTGGGATGATAGAAGTACACGCCAGCACCCATATCAATGCGGCTGCCCGTCATCTTGGAGGCAGGGAAAGCGGGGTCGTTCTCGTCCAGCAAATCAAGCCCAGAGGCATCTGCAATCTCGCTCAGCAAAGCCCCCTGAACACCCACAGCAAGACGTGTCTTCTTCCCCAGCTTGATATTATAGGCATATTGCACACCTATCTTGGTCGTAGAGAACATACCTATCTGGTCATTCATGAAACAAACGCCAGCACCATGCCGAGGATTCAAGAAATAGATAGGGCAGTCGGCTGCAAAGAACATCGTCCGAGGAGCACCACTATAGCCCAACATCTGCAAGGAATAAGTACCCACCACGTTGAGCAGTCCGTCGGTGCCCGAAACGGCTGGATTATAAAAAGACTTTAAGGCTGTGTAGTCCGAAAACTGCACATCCCATTGTGCTCTTGCAACACTGAATGGAAAAGCAAGGCACAAAAACATGGTCCAAAAATGACGACTCATACATTCTTTTTAACTGAAAAAAGCAAAAAATATTGTGTTACACACAAAATAAATAGACGCCTAATCACTTAGACGCCTATTCCAAATATTAACAAAAGTACTATATATGAAAAAGTGTTTGTGAGTAAGGTCTTAGAATTCGCCGCCGCCGTTTCCACCGAAACCGCCATTACCACCGAAGCCACCATTACCGCCAGAACGTCCGCCGCCCATGCCACGACCAGCGCCGCCAGGCATCATGCCGCCCATGCCACGGAAGTTGCCTCCTCGCTGAATGAAAATCTGCGCAGCCTGTACGGGAGTCAGGATTTCAAGGAACTTTGTGTAATACTCCTTGTCCACAGCCAGCTGTGCCTCCTGAGCCTGAAATCTCTTCTGAACAAGTTCTGTGGCCTGTTCGTTGGTCATCTTTTCCATGTCAATACGCTCGTTCTCTGTGTTCTCGCCCTTTGGGTTAGCGGCATTCGTGCGTGCTGTCTGATAGTCCAAGTAAAGCACCTTGAACGAATTGGTCTTGTCATCATCCAGCTTCATCTGCTTAGCCAGCCGTTCTGCAGTACGAGTGTACATCTCTGTAGGATTCATGCGCTGACGCTGACGGCCGCCATTATTATCCTGTGCGTTCATTACTGAGGTTGTTGCAAACAGCATCACACATGCTGCAATCATCATTTTAGTTTTCATAATTAAAGAGGTTTTATAAGTTAATTAATTAATTAGGATTACAACGATAAGACCCGACCAAACCAAAAAGGTTTAATCGGGTCTCAAAAAATAATAAAGATTTTATGAAAAAATCTCTTTTCGGAGTTGTTTTAAGATTTACTTACCTTCTTCGATGAAAGTAGCAACGCGGTTCCAATCGTTCTCCTGGAAGATTTCAGTTGTTACACCCATACCCTTGCAAGTAATGCGGTCAGCAGAGATGCCATAAGTCTTTGTGAGCATGTCGGCAACAGCCTGAGCACGTCTTTCAGACAACTTCTGGTTGAAGTCAGCCTTACCCTCTGGAGAAGCATAACCCTGGATGCGAACCTTTGACGTTGGGTGAGCCTTCATGTAGTTAGCAATCATAGCAACAGATGGCTTCTGAGAAGCATCGATAATGCTCTTGCCCTGACGGAAGATTACAACTGGAGCCAGCTTAGTGCCTTCAACAGTCTTGGTAACAGGCTTCTCAACTTCCTTGATCACTTCCTTAATAACTTCCTTTGGCTTCTTAGCCAACTCGCTGCGGAGGTTAGCAATCTGAGCGTTCAGAGCGTCGATTTCGGCTGGATCGCGAGGTTCAACAACTGCAAAATTGTGAGTGCCGTTAGAAGTCTTGAACTTGTAAGTCAGACCAGCGAGCAACTGAACGTGAGATTTCTTCACGTGCAGACCTTCGCTGCCAGCATAGTAAGTAATCTGTGGCTTTACGTTAATCTGCCAAGCCCTAGCTGCACCGAGGTTGAAGTTCAGATCAAGACCGAAAGTGCTGGTAACAGTGTTACGGTATAAGTCAGTCTTCTTTCTGTCACCGAATACATAGCCCCAACCAATACCTGCGCGAGCAACTACTTCAAACAGACGAGGCTGACCCTTGTAACCTGCAAACAGGTTGTTCAGGTTGATAAGACCATTCACGCTAAGGTTACCGAAGTCGAAAACAGTCTTTGCGGGGAAGTAAGGATTATTAAATGTGTAAGAACGCTTGTTGGCGTTGTTGGCGTTGATACCTACCATGTAGTTTACGCTTACACCAAATACAGGAGAAATCTGCTTTGCGAGTTCCAGATTTACAGCAGGACGCAGGTCCTTAATAATGTTCTGGCCATAAGTAGGTTCATAAACACCACCCTGGATGCCAATTGACCAGTTGTCGGTGAACTTGTTGCCTACATAGCCTACGTTCTGAGCATTGGCTGAACAAACACTTGCAACCATTGCAATAACTAAAGTAATTTTTTTCATCATAACTAAACTTTTTTAAATTGTTATTAATAATAAAAGAATGATTCTTCTCGACAAAAAGGCATTAATCCATACGAATCAACACCTAGTATCTCTCAAAAAACGCTGCAAAGATACATATTTTACTTATCGTCACAAACAAAAAAAGGTTAAAGTTTTGAATTTTTGCACAAAAAAATGTTTTTTCTGGCAGAAAATCAAGAAAAGCAACAAATCCAAGTGACAAAATCACTGTGGATCCACGTCATAATACACATTCAAATTTCTTGCCACCGGTGATGCAACCACTTCCCTTTGAATGCGCACAAGCTCTTGGCGCACTTTGCCCGTCGCCATCGTCAAATCCAGTTTCAGCACAATTTTCCGAATATGCATCGACTGAATGCGACTAACGGGAGGTTGGTCGGGACCCAGCACGCGCTGACCAAACACCTTCCGCAATTTTTCAGCCATCTCCTGTGCCAAATGCTCCAGCAGTTCCGCATCCCGATGGCGCAGGTACACATAGATAAGCCGTGTGAACGGCGGATAACCAAAATCGCGTCGCTCTGTCATCTGCTGAAAGAACATACCCCAATAGTCATTTGCTGCAATCTGCCGGACGATGTCACTGTCTGCACTGCTGGTCTGCAAGAACACACGTCCCACAGCATTCTTCCTTCCTGCACGTCCAGCCACCTGCGCCACCACATGGAACGTGCGTTCATAACTGCGGAAGTCGGGCTGATTCAGCATCGTGTTGGCATCCAAGACACCCACTACGCCCACATTGTCGAAGTCCAGCCCCTTCGTCACCATCTGCGTACCAATAAGAATATCGGCTTTTCCTGCCGAGAAATCTCTGATGATGCGTTCACACTGCAAACGAGTTTTCACCGTGTCTAAGTCCATGCGCAACACCCTGGCGTCGGGAAACAACTGCATCGTCTGATCTTCCACCTTCTCTGTGCCCAGGCCCACATCTGTAAAATGTTTCTCCCCACAATTGGGGCATTGCACTGCCGGTCTGCTTACATACCCACAGTAGTGGCACGTCAGCAGCTGCGTCGTCTTGTGATACGTCAGACTCACATCACAGTGCGGACACCGAGGCACCCACCCACACTGCCTGCACTCCAGGAAACGGGCAAAACCGCGACGGTTCTGAAACAAGATGACTTGTTCCTTACGCTTCAACGCCTCTCGCATTTCTTCAATCAAAGGCAACGAAAACGCTCCCACCACCCGCTTCTTGTGGCGCATCTCCTTCATGTCTATCACCCGAATCTCTGGCAATTGCATCCCCAAATAGCGCTGTGTCAGTTGTACATAACCATAACGTCCCTTCTTTGCCGAGTGATACGTTTCAAAAGATGGTGTCGCCGTACCGAGCAAAGTCTTGGCACCAAACATCCGCGCCAACATCATTGCCGCATTCCTCGCATGATAGCGCGGAGCAGGTTCCTGCTGCTTATAACTCGTTTCGTGCTCCTCATCCACAATGACCAGCCCCAAGTTCCGAAAGGGCAAAAACAGACTGGAGCGCACACCCAATATCAATCCATAGGGCTGTTCACTTACCTGCCGACCATACACCTTCAGTCGCTGCGCCTCCGTAAACTTTGAGTGATATACCCCCATTTCGTCCCCAAACACAGCTCTGAGTCGTTCAGTAATCTGCGTTGTCAAAGCAATTTCGGGCAACAGATACAGCACCTGCTTCCCTTCCCCTATATATTTATTAATAAGGTGTATATATATTTCCGTCTTCCCGCTCGACGTCACCCCATGCAGCAAAGTGATGTCTTTCGTCTCAAAAGAAGAAAGAATGGAAGTATAGGCTTGGGTCTGAGCGGGGGAAAGATTTCCTCTTTCCCGCTCCATCCCCCTCTGTATAGCGAGGGGAGAAGGGAACTGCATTTGGGCTGTCGTCTTCACCACCACCCCCTTATACACATCGCCCAGCGGACAGATATAATAATCCGCAATCCACTGCCAGAATTTGAACTGCAGTTCGTTCACCACGGGGCAGTCGTCCAGCACCTCCGTCACCTGTTTCACTTCCACGCCCTCGGGCTTTTGGCTATGTGTGCGGATAACCACACCTGTATAAACCTTGCTCTTGCCAAAAGGCACAACCACACGACAGCCTCGCACAGCCTTCGCCTGCAATGATTCAGGCACGGCGTATGTGAAGCTGTCGAATGGTACGGGAAGCAAGATGTCGGCAAAGAGGGACATCAGAAGATATACATCAACGAAATCTGATGCGTGTTGTTCTTCAACTTACCATGAACCAAGTTGTTGAACTCGTCACGATAATCAATTTCAGCCGTCTTGCCACAAGCCAGATTGTAGTTGTAGCCCACACGGTAGTGAGAAAAGAATGTCAGACCCGCACCGAAATTCCAGCTGAATTCTGAATCCTTGAACTTCCAGCTCGTCTCGTCGATGGCTGCCTGAACACTCTTGCCGCTGATATTGAACGAGAACTGCGGACCAGTAGCGAGATAAAGACTTACCGCACTGCTCAAACCCAGATTGTAGCGGATGTTGAATGGGATATCGATATACTGCAACGTTGTGTTGCCCACAGCACCTACAATCTGACCTTTTCCGTCCGTCGTAGCGTATGCATACTGCGAACCCTTGTTGTTGTAAAGCACGGCGATATCACAGCCGAAACCCAGGAAAGGCACAGTCACATCAGCCTGCAAACCAGCAAAAAAGCCTGTGCGGTTGTCTGTAGAGAAGTTGCTTCCCAAATCCTTCAGGCTAACACTATTCACGTTTAAACCCGCCTTCACACCGAACTTAATCTGTGCCTCGGCAGGCACTGCGAAAGCGAAAGACACAGCCATTACAGCTGCCACAAAAATGTTCTTTTTCATAACCAAAACTATTAAAAGGTTAAATCTGGGCGCAAAGATAAAGAAAAAAAACTTATGCACCAAATAAAAACAGAAAAGTTTCTGGTGATAACATGCTGATGATACGATTCTTCCTGCGAAAACGCTGAAGCGATGAGCGAATAGTCATATTGTATTGTGCATCGTATCTGCTGTCGTAGGACATGGGCAAAAGATACGCATTTGCACAAAAATGATACGGAAAAGCAATCAACATCGTGTTTTTTTTATTACCTTTGCACCCGAATTTCAATTCTTAATAACCTAACCTCAATAAAAATTAGACTCAAATGGAAAGAACATGGAGATGGTTTGGCAAGAAAGACAAGATTACACTTGCCATGCTGAAGCAAATCGGGGTAGAAGGCATTGTCACGGCCCTGCATGATGTTCCCCTTGGGGAAGTGTGGACCCGCGAGAAGATTCGCGACCTCAGAGAGTATATCGAAAGCTACGGGATGCGCTGGAGCGTAGTCGAGTCGCTACCCGTAGTAGAGACCATCAAGTATGGCGGTCCTGACCGTGACCACCAGATAGAAGTATATAAGAAATCGCTGCGCAACCTGTCGGCAGAGGGCATCCACTGCATCTGTTACAATTTCATGCCTGTGCTCGACTGGGCACGCACCGACCTGCTGCATACTAATCCCAACGGTTCCACCAACCTATACTTCAACTATGCCGAGTTTGCCTACTTCGACATTTATATATTAAAGCGCGCAGGCGCACGCGAGGAGTGGGCCGCATTCCAGTTCCCAGCGGGAGTGGGCGAAGGACGCAATGTGCTGGCCGAAGCCGACGAACTGGCCAAGACCATGACACCCGAGAAAGACCACGCTCTGGTGGAAAACATCGTCATCAAGACGCAGGGTTTCGTATCTGGAAATTTCAAGGAAGACGACGAAGCCCCCGTGCAGAAATTCCGCGAATTTCTCGACCTCTACAAGGGCATCGACAAGGCACAACTGCGGGCCAACATGAAATACTTCCTGGAGGCCATCATGCCCACGTGCGAGGAATATGGCATGAACATGTGCGTACACCCCGACGACCCCCCTATTGAGATTCTGGGTTTGCCGCGCATTGTCCGCACAGAAGAGGACATCCAGTGGTTCCTTGATGCCGTGCCCAACAAACACAACGGCCTTACCTTCTGTGCCGGTTCGCTCTCAGCCGGTGCTTACAACAATGTGGTGGAGATGGCCCGGAAGTTCGCTCCGCGCACACACTTTGTTCACCTGCGCAGTTGCCACATCTTCCCCAACGGTGACTTCACTGAGGCCAGCCACCTGGGTGGGCGCGCCGACCTCGTAGAACTCTGCCGCATCTTTGAGCAGGAGAACCCACAACTGCCCATGCGCGTTGACCACGGCATGACGTTTACCGACCAGCCCGACGGCATCATGGACGAATCGAGCCACGGCCACAATGCTGGCTACACATTGCTGGGCCGCATGTTTGCCCTTGGGCAAGTGCAGGGCATCCTCGCCACAGTAGATAGAGAGTTAGGCATTGAATACAAACAACCTGGATTCTTTGATTGATTATGAAACTAAACGATATTATCTCTGGCAAATTCAATGCCGCAGAATGGGAAGCCAAAGGTTATGAACTTCCCAAGTTTGACATCGCAGCCGTGCGCCAGAAGACGCACGACAACCCCACATGGGTACACTTCGGCGGCGGCAACATCTTCCGTGCTTTCCCTGCTGCCATCCTCAACGACACCCTGAACACAGGCAAGTATGACCATGGTGTCATCGTGGCCGAAACATTCGACTTCGAGGTGGTGGACAAGGCCTACACTCCTTATAACAACCTCTCACTCTGTGTCAACCTCTGCTCTGACGGTTCTATTGAGAAGAAAGTGATTGCCTCTGTGACAGAAGCCCTGAAAGCCGACTACCAGTTTGCCGATTGGCAGCGACTCGTGGAGATTTTTAGAAACCCATCACTCCAGATGATTTCCTTCACTATCACAGAGAAGGGTTACACCTATAACGATGCTGACCTCGCAAGAGGACTCACGCCAGTCTTTGCGATGGGCAAGGTGTGTGCTTTGCTGATTGAGCGTTTCAACGCAGGACAGCTGCCACTTACCATTCAGAGCATGGACAACTGTTCGCATAATGGCGACAAGGTGAAAGCCGGTGTCTTTGCCTACGCCGAGCGGTGGGTGAACGACGGCCTTGTGCCCGCCGCCTTCCTCGATTACTTGAAAGACGAGCGAAAGATTACTTTCCCCTGGTCGATGATTGACAAGATTACCCCACGCCCACACGAGAAAGTAAAGGAAATGCTGGCAGCTGACGGCTTCGAGGACAACAACTACATCGAGACTGAGAAGCACACTTTTACCGCCCCCTTTGTGAACGCCGAAGAGGTGCAGTATCTGGTCATCGAGGACAACTACACCAATGGCCGTCCGCCACTCCACCTGGGCGGTGCGCTCTACACCACCCGCGAGACCGTCGATAAGGTGGAGACCATGAAGGTGACCACCTGCCTCAATCCCCTCCACACTGCCATGTCCATCTACGGCTGTCTGCTGGGCTACACCCTCATCTCTGCCGAAATGGCTGACGACGACCTGCGCTCGTTCATCCAAAAGATTGGCTACATCGAGGCCATGCCCGTAGTGACCGACCCTGGCGTGCTCAATCCTTACGAATTTATCGGTGCAGTCATCAATCGGCGACTGCCCAACCCCTTCATGCCCGATGCCCCGCAGCGTATTGCCATGGACACCAGCCAGAAACTGCCCATCCGCTTTGGCGAGACCATCAAGAAATACATTGCCCGTGGCCTCGACATGCAGAACCTCCAACTCATTCCCCTCACACTGGCTGGCTATGCCCGCTATCTGAAGGGTATCAAGGATGACGGCACACCCTTCGATCCATCGCCCGACCCCATGCTGGCTGAGATGCAGGCCATCGTCGCTCCTCTGGAAGTCGGCAAGCCCAACCAAGACTACTCCTGTCTGCGCCAGCTCTACAGCCGTGCCGATGTCTTTGGCCTCGACCTCTACGCTGCAGGTCTGGGCGACCAGATTGAAAGCATGGTCAAAGAACTCTACGCCGCTCCAGGTGCTGTCCGCGCCACCCTGCACAAGTATGTAGTGGCAAGGTAAAGTGCACCCCACATATACCCACACACCATTAGCCGTGGTTACGTTCACCGAAACGCATCCACGGCATTTTTTACCTCAAATTCACATTTCACGTGGAAAAATGATAGGTAAAAGAAATAAAATTGCCTTTTCCTTGCGACCATTCCATATAAAATCCGTACCTTTGCAGCCGATTTCGCGAAGCCGCTGTCTGTACAACGGTAGTCAGAGAATGCTTCGCTGGTATTTACATAAAAACATACAACAAAGTTTTATGGCTATTGATTTAATGAAAATTGCCCAAGAGGCAATGGCTCCTGCCGAGCCAAAACAATTCCCTCAGTTCAAGGCAGGTGACACTGTTACCGTAGCTTACAAGATTATTGAAGGAACAAAGGAACGTATTCAGCTCTATCGCGGCGTAGTAATCAAAATCTGCGGAGAAGGCAACAAGAAGCGTTTCACAGTCCGCAAGATGTCGGGCACTGTAGGTGTTGAACGTATCTTCCCAATGGATTCACCCAACATCGATTCTATCGAAGTGAACAAGATTGGTAAGGTTCGTCGCGCTAAGCTCTACTATCTGCGCAACCTCACTGGTAAGAAGGCTCGCATCAAGGAGAAGCTTTCAGGAAAGAAGAAGGAAGACTGATTTAACAACCAAGAAACAGAAATTTGAAGATTGAAGACTGCCATCAGGGGCATTCTTCATTCTTCATTCTTTATTCTTCATTTTCTATCATGGCACTTATCACAGTAAGCTCATACGACGAATTTGCCTCTTATCTGGGCAAAGAATTGGGAAAGTCCGAATGGCTGGAAGTAAGTCAGGAACGCATCAACCTGTTTGCCGATGCCACACTGGATTACCAGTGGATTCATGTTGATACTGAACGTGCAAAGGTGGAAAGCCCTTACAAATCGACCATTGCACACGGCTATCTCACACTCTCACTGCTGCCTTACCTCTACCAGCAGCTGGTTGAGGCTAAAAACCTGAAGATGCTGGTGAACTACGGCATGGACAAGATGAAGTTTGGCGCGCCTGTCATTTCCGGCAAACGTATACGACTCTCTGCCAGCCTCTACAACATTACCAATCTTCGTGGCACAGCCAAGGTGGAAATCAAATTCAAACTGGAGATTGAGGACGAGAAGAAACCCGCCTTGGAAGGCATTGCCACCTTCCTCTACATGTTTGAATAATTCACCTTTCCCCTACCCCTACAAGTGGCAAATCCGTCTGGTTTTGCCACTTTTTATATTATCAGAGCAAAAAAGTATGCAAAAATTTGGTCAGTTCAAAAATATGTCATACCTTTGCACTCGCTAAACAAAACAGCAATGGTGCCATAGCTCAGTTGGTAGAGCATCGGACTGAAAATCCGTGTGTCCCCGGTTCGAATCCTGGTGGTACCACAAAAGAAGCAACCCGCCCACGGGTTGCTTTTTTTGTGCGTGTTACACAAAGTGGAGCCAGGGTGGCACCGAAGAAATAAGAACCCCCGCACGGTCATCACTGACGGCGCGAGGGGTGTGTACACTTGCTTAACTAATCTTTAATTCGGGTCACATGATTGTTTCAGTTTAGGTAAAATAGGTTTATTATCGTGAAATAGCCAGTTAAACCAAACGAAAGCTAACAGGAACCACGAAACGAGAATGCACAGCTTTTCCCTGCTGCTTGCCAGGTATCCAGTTGGGCATCGCCTTCACAACGCGGTAAGCTTCCTGCTCCATGGCTTCAGCAGCCTTCCGTATTTTAGCCTTTTCTTGTTCGGAGAGCGATTTCCCTGTTTTCGATTCCTTTTCTCGAATACGGTCTCTACAGATGTCATCCGCACCACGCAAAGCTTTAAAGTCAGTGAGACGACCATCTTTCCGTACCACGAATTGCATAATTACTCGTCCGTCAATACCTTCGTCTATAGCAGCCTGCGGATATTTCAGGTTCTGAATCATGTACTTCCACATGGCCTCTTGCCCATCGGGATACATAGGGAGCTGTTCCACGATGTCAAAAATGGGGTCTTCGGGTTGAGGCGTCGTCATTTTGTCAGGGATTCGGGCGGGGACAATGTCTTCGGGAGCAATTTGCGAGTCTGCTGACTCGGGGGTGGCAAATGCACTGAGTGCAAGAACTGCCACGGGGAGGATGTACAGAGCCTTGCTGCGCATCCACGGATTAGATTTCTTTTGCAACATCATAGCGATACGATTTTTAAGTAAACAATGATTAAAGCCATTGGCAAAAGCTTTGAAACTGGGTCCAATAGCCTTTTTTATGATGAGATTTTGATATTGCGACACATTCACTCCACTCTGAAGCACATAAGCATCGGCTTCATATTCATGCACATCGCGCAACGAAACACCCAGCACCCAAACGAATGGATTCATCCACTGAACGACCTGTACCACGTTGAGCAAGAGGATGTCTAATGAATGCCGACCCAAAATATGTCCAAACTCATGTCGCAGAATGGGTGTAGCATAATGATGATAGTCAGATTCACTGATAACGATGGAATGAAACCAGCTGAAAGGCTGTACGTCGCCGACATGACAATAAATGGTTGCGCCATCCATGCGGTCAGTCCACAACACCCCTCTGTGAATCATACGATACAGACGCATGAGCTGTGCCAATTTCAAAATGAACGTAAACAGTACACCTATTATATATAAATAAAGCAAAAGGTTCACGGACTCTTTGACATCCACAGAAGGGGCAACCTCAGCAGTCGTAGCAGGAAAGAGCACAGGCTCGTATTCCTGCAACGGGAGATTGACAGGGTTTTCCCCCCATGCCAATATATGAACATTGCACAGCGGAAGAAACAGCGACAGCAACAGGATAGAGAGCAAGACCAACCTATTGAAACGGAAGAAACTTTCCTGCCTCAGCAACAGCATATAGGGAACATACATGACAGACAAAAAAACTGCCGATTTTATGACATAAGAAACCATAACCATTTACCAACTTTATTTACCATTTACCATTTACCATATTCTTCATTCTTCATTCACCATTCACCAAAGCCAATAATTCTTTCAAGTCCGATTCGTTGATTCGTTCTTCCTTGGCAAAAAAACTCACAAGTGAAGATGCCGAACCACCAAAAAAGCTGTCCTTCACATCGTTGAGCACACGACGGCGGTATTCGTCACGACTGATGAGAGGACGGAAATAGAATGTCTTGCCATCGCCTTCTCGCTTTTCCGACTTTACAAAACCTTTCTGCGTCAGAATCTTCAGGAATGTAGCCGTCGTGGTATAGGCTGGCTGTGGATCTGGGTAACGACTAAGTACATCACGCACCGTTCCCGCAGATTCCTCCATATCCCACAAATGGTTCATCACTTCCATTTCCGCCCTTGTCAGGGTCTGACACACTACAGAGTTGTTCTTCTTTCGATTCATAATAAAACTAATGTTTTCGTTATCGTGGGCAAAGTTAGCACAAAACCACCATATAACGAAAACATTAGTAGAGAAAAATACGCTAAGAAACAATCTTTTAACGCCTATTTTTAGTAATTCAGCAGTGTTTTTTAGTAATTAACAGACTTAATCCTTTTTCTTCATTCTTCATTCTTCATTTTCTTCGGTTGCTTGTTCAGCCGCCAAACCACGTGGAGCAGACAATAGGACGGGATAACATTGTAGAACGTCTCGGTCTGACCCTGAGCATTGATGCTGCGGTGCACATTCGAGAGATTGCCTAACAGGTCGAAGCCATCAAGCTGGACCAGCAGATTGCCACGCATAAAACGTTTCGTCAGACGGGCATTCCAGACAAACTCGTTGGTGTTCATCGTTGCATCGCTGTAGCCACGGCGGCTGTACATGGTGAGGTCGGTAGAGAACTGGAACCTCCACGGCAATTCCACCTGAGCGGTCACACCGTAGTTGAAGCCATAGACATTGAATGTGGTGAAATCCTCACGGTCACTGGTGCTGTGCTGGTAATTCAGGCTTCCCTTTGCACTATACTCCATCTTGTCGGACGGACGGAAAGTCAGGCTCAGAGATTCGTTCAGGTTGTGGTTGCCAACGACAGAACGCGTTGCCCCCTCTGCCGGATTCGTTCCGCTGAGGTCCACGCTGTGGTTGTAGCCGTAGGAGACATTGTCGCTCAGTCGCCAATGCTCATTCTGGTCGAAGGGGAAATCCACGCCCGTATTGCCGCTGATGTTCCAGTTGCCGTTTACATTTTCGGGAGTAACGGTTCGCACACCCGTCTCCTTATTATATATAAAGCCCGAAGCCACCGCATTTTCGGTGATGACTGCATTGGCACCCACATTGAACAGTGTGCGACCGTACTTGTCGCGATAACTTGCATTGAAATTGTGGCTACGCGTGTTCTTCAGGTTCGGATTACCCCGTGTGATGTAGAGCGGATTGCTGGTGTTGTGAATATCAAGCAGACTGGTCATCGACGGTGCACTTGTGTCCATGCTGTAGCGGGCAAAAATGCGTCGGCTACTGCTGAACACATCATGCGAGAAATAGATACTCGGCGACAGGAACAACGTATTGCGGCTGAATAGTGTATCCATCTGTGCGCCCTGCCAATAGTCCAACGTTTCACGGCGCATAGGCATGGCGAGATCCACACTCAGGTAAGTGTTGGACGACGGAGAATCCTTGTAAATGCTGTACTGATAAGAGACGGCAGGGCGATGGGTGTGTATGGTTCGTTTTGTGCGCGAACTGTTATCCACATCCATCGTCTGCAGCATTTTCTCCATCGAGGGCAGTGTGCCGAGCGGATGATCTTCCACCTCCTTCCATTCGTCCAACTTATTCAGCAGATAAAGACTGTTGGACGTGTGGTTATATTCATACGAATAGTGGTAAGTCAGGTTGACGGAGTGATTATGTTCCCTGTCAAAACTGAACGAAACATTAGGACTGACAGACACAGCACTTGTGCGGTTAAAAGTGGGATTGTAGCGGTTACGCAAATCTGTAGGCATCGCGCCGTTGCTGGGATAGTCCAAACGGTAATGCTCATAATTATCCTCTTCGCGGTCGGAAAATTGACAGGAGAAACTCATCCAATAGTCAATATAGTCGTTGTGGGCAGGACTGAAAGTAACCCATCCACCTGTACTGACATTCGTCCAATAGCCCGTACCCTTCGTTTGCGAAACGGTGCGGTTGACAGCATATTTCTTGAGCAATTCACCTGCCATGGGGTCCATGATGCTGTCCATCCACGCCTTACCCAGCCCCGAAGCCACATCCGCACTGAGTAAGGTGTTGGCAGACTCCGTGTGGTTATTCCATTTCATATAACTAAGGCGTGGATGCACCTCAATCAAAAGATTCTTGAAAGTTTCGTTCAGCGGCTTGTTGAAACGGAGGCGCAGACGGTGCTCCGTGTTCAGTTCCACATCGTAGCTACGCTTCTGGTAGAACGACTTGCCGTAAGTGTTGCCGCCCTGCAGGAAAGTTTCGCTGCTGCTGTGCTGCTGGTCCAGCTTGTCGTAGTAGGTAGCATTGGCGCTGCCTTCATAGCGCAGCCTGTCCTCCTTGTCGTAGAAATAGCCGCCACCCGCTCGGTACGTAGTAGTCAAGCCCTGCGACTGTGTGAGCGGACTCCACTCGCCCTTCTCTCCTGGGGTTCGCTGGTCGTTCAGATTGTTCACCATGGCATAGAGGTTGAGGCGTGAACGGTCCGTAAAGCGCAAGGCAAACAGACGTCCCAGGTACTTGCCGTCCAGTCGGTCGTTCCGGTTCCTGAAGAACGTTATGCCGCCACCCCCTTCGGCGTTGGCCAGCCAACTCCTGTTGTAATCCCTTTTCAACTTCACATTCATCACAAACTCCTTCTGCGCCGATTTCTCACGATTGGTGCCACGCACATTTTCAGGCACACGCTCATAGCTCTGCACGCTCTTCACCATATAGACGGGCATATTCTCCAGCAACAATTCACGGTCGCTGTCGAAGAAATCCTTGCCATTGAGCAGCAGCGCATCCACCTTTTGTCCGTTCACCGTAATTTCTCCCCCACTCTTCAGTTCCACGCCTGGCAGCCTCTTGATGAGGGCATCAAGCATACTCCCCTCTGCCAACGAAAAAGCATCAGCATCATAGACCAGCGTGTCGCCATCCATGTAGAACTTCAGTTTTGTAGCCTTCACCACCACCTCGTCCAGCAGGATGTCGTCCTTCCTTTTCGGTAACGCCTTCAAGTAGATAGGCTTCAACTCACGATACAATTCACGTTTATACAGCTTCGGAATGTCAATGAGCACCCAGCGTGTGGTGTAGCCACTGGCTTCCAGCTGCAGCAGATACCGCCCTGGTCCAGCCACATCTGCCGTCACGTAAGTCACTTTGCGGTCGGTATTCCATTCGTTATACGACTCAATGTGCACCGTATCTACAAAACTGCTGTCGGCAGCAAGGAGCAACGTTGCCCGCAGACTGTCAATGCCCACATGCGTCAGGTGATCAGCCACCTTAGCATAGAGCGTCAGCTTGCGTTCCTTTTCTTTCTTCACAGTATCTGCCTTTTCCTGCGCTGCCAAAGGAATCGTCAGGAGGGCAAGAAGGAGGGCAAGAAGGGTTTGCTTGTTCATAATCACATCTTCTTTATCGTAATTCCAAAAACATATATACAGGGGCTATAGTGGAAAGTGGCACTTTTCAGGAAATCCCTGTCAAACTCCAAATCGTCGCAGTTGCGGCAAATCTTATCCTCCGGATCATACCACGACGAACTGTAAGCTGCAACAGGAATCACCTCGTTCTCCTTCCATTCAGACTGAACGACAAACGGGCGGCACACGTAATGGGTATATTCCGATCCGTCGTCCTCATTCTTTACGGATGGCATAGGCAGGTTCCAGGTGAAACCGCACACATCGTCGAACTGGAAATTGCACGTGAACAACGAGTCCGTCTTTGGCATGAGACCTACGGTAACCTTGGGCGCACTATTTGTGTACGCTATGCCGAAGTCCTCCAGCAAGTTTTGTTCCATCTTGCCTTTCGACCATATTTGAATCACAGGCGACAACAAGTATTTGTCTTTTTCCAGTTTCGACAAGTCAAGAGCGAGGACATGGTATCCTTGCTTATTGAGCAATTTGATGTAGTCGGTTGCCGTTGCTTCGGCCCTGCCGATTTCCTGCGCCTGCCCTGCCACCCAGACGAGGGCGAGCATAAAAGTGATGATAGTTTTCTTGTTCATTGAGCTAAAGTCTTTAAGGATTTATTATTTAAGCAGTTCGTCGATTTTTACAGCGGTAAGGGGCACATTTTTCTCTCTGACAATGCCGTTCCTGTCAATTAGAATCGTGAACGGAATGGCGTTGAACTGGAATTTTTCCGTAAGCAGATTCCATTCATCGGACGAGAGGAAGATGTGCTCGCCCTGAATGTGGTTGCCGGAGAGGAACTTCTCACTGGGTTCGCGTGGTGAATCCTTCTCGTTGCAGATATAAAGAAAACGGACTGGAGCGTCTTTATATTGTTCTACGAGTCTGCGCTGGTCCATCATCCCCCTGCGGCAAGGTCCACATCCGATGCCCCAGAAGTCCATGTAAATGACGTTGCCGGCATATCTTTCTTTCAGCGATTGGAAGAGAGAATCGCCTGGTGTGGAACTGGATGTATCCATGCGGGGCAGCCCTCCTTCGCGCCCGAGGGCAAAGCGGCGGTAAGCGTCCACGGCATGGTGGCAAATGGCGCGGTCCGTAAACTGCGGCATGGCTCCAGCCAGTTCTTCAGCCTTGCGCGTGAGGAACCAGCCTGCGGAGCCCTCATAGTCAAAGTCAAGAACACGGTGAAGCAAGCAGAGTTGCATCATGAAACCAGTCTTGCTCAGCCCGAAACGCGACCGGATGCTGTCGCTGCACATGGCATAATAATCTGCCACAGAAACCAAGTGCCCCTTGTCGTAGTCGAGCAACTCATGGTGAAGCGCAGGGTCGTAGTCGTGCGGCAGGATAAAGTTCTGCTTGTAACCCGCGAGCTCGTCGGAATCTGTCGATTTGCTGAATCGCTCCATGTCGTTAGCCAGAAACAAGTAGGCATTGAGGACATAAAACTCCATATTGTTGATGACACCGCCGCCGTCAGCAGCAAAAACCATCAACGGATTGTCCATCAGATAGGATTGTCTTCCCGAAAGGAAATCGAAGAAGGAACTGGCGGAAATCGTCAAGGCAGGATTGGCTTTGCCGTCCTCGCTCCTTGTTCTCCACATCCATTGATGCACAGCCACAAGCATTCCCTTCAGCGGCATAGCCAGCAGACTGGTCTTCAGCACATCCCTTGCATAGTTTGAGAGGCCGTTCAGCAGGGCGATGGTGTCAGCATCGACAGCACTGGCTATCTGGTCGAGTTCCCTGACCTTTCGGTTTTTCCACTCCAACATGAATGGGCGGTCCAGCCCCTCCCAGGGTGTGCGTGTCTCTTTCGAGGCAAACGCCTTCTCCAGTCGTGGCCAAACGCTGTTCACTTCACCCGTAGCTCCGCTGCCCGAAATTTTCGCTTCACCCCCTGCGCCGTCCACCAACACCTCCAACGTGTCGCCCACAGCGATAAAGGCAGGCGGAATGTCTGCACCATCGAAATAGACCCATCCAGAATGGGGCAGACTCATTCGTTCAAGAAAAGACCCATCCGAATCCACATGAATCGTCCTGACAAAATCCTGATTGGAGAACTGGTCCGTTCCGGTCACGTTAAAAGTGGAGAAATCCTGTTGCGTCCTATTGACAAACCGCCCTCTGACCACCGCCATTCCTGCATGGAAGTGGTATTCATCTATCGTTCCCGAGGGGTAGCCCCTGAGCTTGGCATTTTGGCTTCGGCCCTCTTGGGCTATGCTGCAAGCAAGGGGTAACACGGTAATCAGTGCGGTAATGATTTTTTTCTTGTTCATATTCATCTTTCTGTTTATTGTCACCTGAATATTTCTTCGAGTTTCTTATCTATTTCCTCACCACGCAGACCACGGGCCATGACATTTCCGTCGGGGTCGAACAGAAGTACGTAGGGAATGGCATTGAAATGGTAGGCTTCTGCGGCGATGTTCTGAGCATTGATGATTTGCGGATATGGGATAGCATGATCCCTGATGGCTGCTTCCGTATGAGCTGGCTTGTCGGAAACGGCGACACCGAGAACTTGTAAGCCTCGGCTGCGGTATTTGTTGTAGGCTGCGACAAGACGAGGTATTTCGGCTAAACAAGGAGCACACCAGGAGGCCCAGAAGTCAACGAGGACATACTGGCCGCGCCCTACATAGTCGGAAAGGCGTGTGGTCTCGCCATGATAATGAGCAGAGAAATCTGTAAAGGGCTTTGACGGGTCATTAGCTTCGACGCGGTTCTGTTCTGCCTCTGACTTCCAATCCGTCGGAGCCTGTTCTGGCAAGTCAAGCGCCTTCCGAATAAGCGGTTCCAGTTCGTCTGTCTCGGTGGATGTGGAGAGGATGGTACCGTCACGGTCGATCAGGTACATGCCGCCGCCAGAGAAACCAAGCCCGTTCTTTTGCCATACTTTCAGTTCATCCTGCAGGTCAATGAGGTTCTGCCACGGATAGCCGTCCGTCTCGGCTGCACGGGTCATGCGACTCACCTCTTCCTCATGGGCTATGCCCACAACTGTGAAGCCTTGTTCCTTGTATTTCTCGTAGAGTGGGATAAGGTCTTTGCTATGCTGGCGGCAGGGTCCACACCACGAAGCCCAAAAGTCAATGACAGCCACCTTGCCACGATAGAACGACGACACCTTTACACGATTTCCCTGCACCGTCAGCGCCTCGAAGTCGATGTAGGGCTTGCCTGGCTGCAAGTGCCATGCCGCTTCGAGTGTCCGAATGGTGCTGTGGACAGGATTCTCCGGATGGAAATCTTCGTAGGCTGCATGATAGACATTCATCATTTTAGCCTTCATTTCATCGTAGCGGACACTTCTGTATTGCATCCGTTCAGCTATGTCGTAGAGGGCATATTGCATGGGGTGAGTAGCATAGTAGTCGTACTCCCATGCCCGATATTCATCGTACAAGGTCTCATATTCATCCATGAATTGCTGATACCGTTTCATCAGCAGCGTGTCCTCTTGAGGGTTCTTCCCTGCCTGCTGCAACTGCTCCACGCGTGGACGAATCTCCTTTTCTGCCCGTTTCTCTATTTCGTTCAACCTTGAAACATAGCGTCGTTCTGCCTCGGCATCCATCCTGATTTTCAGCATTTGCTCGGGGCCACCGCTGACAACCTTCCATGTGTTATCGTCAAAACGCAACGTAACGGTTGCGCTATTCTCGACGAGGAAGTTTTCGTTACGCCAAGAACCGTGTTCCCATTGCTCGTGCAAGAACACATTATAAAGTTCCGTCTTGCCGGTTTCTACATCACAGGTAAAATGTCCCTGTGCGTCAGCCTTCGTTATTATGTAGTTGTCGGATACCCGAATATCTACATCGGTAGGGCATAATACGATTGTTCTTCCCTGCGTCGTATCGCGCAGTTCGCCCTCAATGTGGCACTTCACCCCAGCTCCTGCTGCCACCGTAACAAAGAGGGTCAGGAGGGTGACGATGGTTTGCTTGTACAGTTTCATCTTTACGGTTTTCGTTTATTGTAATACTTGATTGATTTCCTTCATCATGCTGTCGAGATTGCTATAGCCGACGAAAGCGTGGTGGATGGTTCCGTCGGCATTGATGATCACCCAGAGGGGGATGCCGTTGGTGTCGCAGGGAATTTGACGATGCAATGCCTGAAGCTGCTGCCCCGTCAAGCGGAAATGGTCGCCGATGTAGTTGGGGACCAGCCGCTGCCACGTGGCGAGGTCGGAACGGTCACTGGCAACGCTGACGAAATGGATGCGGTCCGCCAATTCCCTTTTCTTTTCATGCATCTCCTTGAAAGCCACTCGGCAGGGTCCGCAAGTCGTTTCCCACAGGTCGAGAAGAACGGGGCGACCGCGATAGGGTTTTAGCAGAAGGGAAAGGATGTCGTCTGTACTTGCAGCTTCATCGGGCAAAGAACAGATGCGAGACATTTCCTGTTCGCTGACAAACGATAATTCCTGTTCCAGACGGTCGTTATGAGCCAACACTTCTGCAGACAATTCGGACATAAGTGTCTGCAGGCTATCTTTTTGCGCCTCGGACAGCAATGTCTTTTCTTTCTCAATCTGAGCCAAATATTTCGATGCGTACCAGCATTTCCAATAGCTGTCGGGCAATTTCACAGGACGGCTGACGTAGTGTGCGATAAACATATCGGCATCGCCCCACATCACGTAGCTGAGCAAGGGATTCGCCCATGGGTCGCCCTGCATATGGCGGTCGCAGCGACTGCGAAGGCGTGCTTCGAAAGCATCATACGCCGCTTCGTCGTCAGGGATTCCTGCATACTGAATGGACTGGCCACAGAAAGGAATCATGCTGCCATACATATACAGGTTTACGGCTTTGGCAAATTCGCGGTAGGCTGTGCCGATATGTTCCTCGGCATCTATCATCTTGTCTATCCGATGGCGTGTTGTGTCCAGATAGTCGAAGTAGCCCTGCTCGCTCTTTTCGGGCAGTTCGTTCAGCAGCTGCCCCGTGTTTCGTTTGTCCTCCATTTCGTCATAAATGCCTATAGGGTCGATGCCCGCTTCTGTGGCATAGACGAGGTCGTGATTGAAACGGGCAAGTTCTCCGCCGAATGTCAGGGCTTCTGCCCATCCTTCCAGCTGCAACTGCTGCAGGTTGAGCGTAAACGAGACTTTCTTTCCTGGCACGACAAACAGGCTGAACTGCTGCCCACCGAAGCGCACCGTGCACGAGTTCGTCATGTTCACGGGGATGCTTGTCTCGAACTGTCCGTTGCTGTCGAGCGTCACTTCTTCCCGCCACAGTCCGTCGAGGGGCATTCCCGAACAGTATCGTTTCATGCTACGCAGGTGCAGGGTGCTGGGTTTCTCTGCCCCAATAATGTGCCCGCTCAGGACAGCGGGTTTGCTGTCGTAACGGATTTCCGGCAAATGCCTTTGTGCCTGAACGGTCATGGTAACAACCGCCAGCAGGAGGAAAATGATGGTTTGTTTCATATATCTTTATTATTAGTTCTCAAAAGGTAGATGCGGATACACTGCGTCGGGGGTTCGGGCGATGCGCTCTACCATGCCATCGGGCATGGCCCGAAGTTCTCCCCAGCGTACAAGCGTATTCATTTCCTCCAGGAAGGCATCGTGCCCTGACTGTGTCAGACGATAGGTATATTTGCCGTAGTCGTCAATCTCAAATTCCTTCACTCGCAAAAAGCCGAAACGCTCGAAGTAGGGCGTCAGGTTGTAGCCAGAAAGCAAGGAAGCAGTACGGATGAAGTTGAAGATGTATGGAATGACATTCGTCGAGTCGGGCGTCACATCGGAATGGCGTAACTTTTCGTAGAGATCGGGCAGGAAATCGGGCTTTCCCCCTTCACCCGTGAAATAGCCCACAAGCTTCACAAAGGGGCAAAGACGTTCAAAGGGGTCGGGCGACTCCCAAATACAGTCGTCTGTCGTTTCCTCTATATAATGTTTCACACCTTTTTCCAGTCCTTCGCGTTTGCCTGGATGCAACTGTTCGTAGCGATAGCCCAAGTGCATCAACACATAATAGGCCGCCAAATTGTTAGTCACTTCATTCGTTCCACCCCAACAGAAGTAGGGCTGCAGCTGATGTTGGTGTCCCCATTCGTGACTCAATCCCCAGACACTTTCGGAGTTGTCGTAGAGCAACTGACGACAATTAAGCAATGAGCATTCATTATCCACATGCGAACTGATGCCGAGCCCTCCCTGGAAGGCTGCACCATAGGTAAAATTCACGTATAGCAGGGTACGGTTCTTGGGAGTTCGTCCATACTTCTCAAAGCCTACAACACGCTGTTCCCATGTCACAATCGTGTCGAGGATGTTCATGTACTGGCGATAACCAGGTGACTTGCCGTCGGCGGCTTTGCAGAACTCATGCATACCAGCCGAAGTCCACACGGCATGCACTTTACGGCTGACCACGTCGATGAAACGCGACGGTGCCGCTGCCGTCATCTGATGCATCTGCTCATTCGTCTTGTCGGGTGACAAAAAACCATTGACCGTGCCGCCGACGAAATGCACACGAATAGGCGGCATGGACGCAGCACTACTTCTGATTTCTTTCGTCAAATCTGCCCCTCCAGAGAAATAAGCAATATATGCCAACCCGTTCCAACGGCTGCTGTGTTCGATGATGTTGACGCCGTTCTTTAGTGGATAGGTTTTAATTTCCGGATTGCCACCATCGAAGTTGCGTCCAGTCAGTCCCGTGTACCACGCTACCACCTTCAGACTGGCACTCTGTCCGTCGGGCAGGCCACTTACCATCACCAAGTGCCGCCCTGGTTCCATCATGATGCCCGTCACACCTTGAAGCTGGTCGTAGCACTTGCCTGGCGT
This sequence comes from uncultured Bacteroidales bacterium, assembly GCA_902802265.1. Lineage (GTDB taxonomy): Bacteria > Bacteroidota > Bacteroidia > Bacteroidales > Bacteroidaceae > Minthosoma. Next base: position 42,063 of record CADCLN010000012.1, read on the forward strand.
CTTCCACCCGTCTGCCAGCCACTGAGGCGAGTCGTAGCAGTCGTAGGAAGCCACACGGTAATCCGTGGAATAGGAACCATCCAGCAGTCCGCTCCCTAACTGCTGTAGCAGGGGCTGTTGCACCTGTTCAATGTCGGACTGCATCGTGCCAGGCTTTAATGTCGTCAGCAAATCATCGGCAAAAATCTCCGTGCCAGACAACTCTTTTATCTCTGTCGAAAACACCACCTCCGCACAAGAAGCCAAATCTCCATAACCGCTGAGGATGCGTACTTTGATGCTCACAGGCCGCAATAGTCCACCTGCAAAGACAATGCGCTTCGTCTCGGCATCCACAGACCATGCGCAATGCTGATACAGGCGGTAGTCGCTGTCGGCAGCTGTCTTTACGTAAATCTCAGCTTCGCTCACCGTACCGTTAATGCCTCCATCCTGACGGGGCACATAGTCCAAAAAGTCTATCCGCTCCACGCCCGCAAAATCGTAGATGAGTTCGGCGGGGGTCTCGGGTGTCACCTTGACGTGCTCGGGATAATAGGCGGAATGGTAGTTTGTAGAATAGTCTCCGTCAACGGTGAAGTCCACGGAGTGCTGCACAGAGCCGTCGGCCTGATGGTTATTGTCCGAACACTTCGCAGGCATGATGCGTAAGGATGGCAGGCTTTCTTTGCGTGCCAGCCATGATGATTCTTGCGCCGTGACGATGAGGGTATGTCCGACGATCAGGATAAGGGTAAAAATCGTTTGCTTGCTCACGTCCTATACGATTTCCGTTATTTCATCGCTTTCTCCAATTCTCTCTTGACTTCGCCGACATTGGGGTAGCCGATGTGCTTGTAAGTCTGCTGCCCCTGCGTGTCATAGATAGCGTAGGTGGGAATGCCGTTAGATTCGTAGTGAGAAAGAATCCAATTGTACTGATCTTTGGTCAGGTAGTAGTGGTCGCCTGAGATGTCGCCAATCATGCTCTGCCATGTGCTGAGGGGAGAAGTGGGCGATGTGATGTAAACGAACTGCACGTTCTCGCCTCTGAGTTCCTCTTTCAGCGGATCCATGGCTTTGTGACCGGCACGGCAGGGTCCACACCAAGTTGCCCAAATGTCGATGAGCACCGCCTTGCCCTTGTAACGGTTGAGAATAGTCGTGAGAATCTGGTCGGCTGGCACCTCATCGAATTTCTGGTAAAAGACAGTCTCCTGCGAAGCCAACTCCTGTGCAATGCGCTGCTGCTTGGTGAGATAATTCTGTATCACAGCTTTGCAATCAGCGTGCGTCAGGGTTGCAAGGCGTGTTTCGTCCATTGTTCCGTCATAATTCTCGAGCAATCGCCGTACCTGCTGCAAATCGTTGTTGTAGGGGTTTGCCGTTGCGGCATCCTTGTCTATGAGGTTTGGGGGGCATAGCCAAAAGGCTTTGCCGCAGGGAGCCTGTGGTGTGTTCAGGTACTCGGGGCGGTAGTTCTGCTGTTCCCCTGTAAGGTTCAGCAGTTTTTCGTTCCTTTGATGCGTTTCCTCATATTGTTCCCATTTAATGATGCCATGATGCAGCTGATAGGCTGTGTACATTGAAGCAAACCCGCGTGTCCATTCTACAAACTCCTCTTCTGCATCCATGCAAAGCAAGTCCTTCGCTGCCGTCGTGTATTTGCTGGACTTACATTCCTTCACCCTTTGCTGGTAGCGGTCAGTAAAGTATTTCAAACGCTGCTGGGCAGTCTCGCATTTGTTCACCGCATCGTAGATTTCCTGCTCGCTATCCACAGACAGATGCTTGTAATACTCCTGCACCAGGTCCATATTGGTTTTAGCCAAGTAACCCTTGAAGGCAAGGAAGGGCTTGTGGTCATTCGTTACCTTCATCAGAATGGAGGTTTCCTGCCCTGGGGCAAGGACACAGTCACAGAAAGCCATGCCCTCCACGCCAATCTTCACAGTACGGGGCAACCACACCGGCACTTGGGCCGTGACCGTTCCGTCATCGGCAAACGCAATCTCTTTGTCGAAGCGTTCCGTCTCGCCCAACGGGTAGAAATTTCCTATCGACAGGCTGAACTTCATCTCTGGCTTATAGCCCAGCAGCGTCACCTTCACCGTGGCTATGCCTTCGTTGATTTTTGCGGCGGGTAGCACTTCGTCTTTGGCATACTGCACATGTTTCCAGTCGTCGGGCAGAACGAACTCTTGCTTCACTTTGCTGTCGCAGATGTTCCAGAAGCGGAAGGCTCCGTCGTCGTAACCTTCCAAGAAGTCCACCACTTTTGTGGTAAGCGGCAGCGGCTGGAAATGGAGGGCTATGTCGGCCTCGCCACTTTCCGGCATCCAGAAGAGCGAGTCGAGCAGCAGGTCGGTTTCTTTCTCGTTGGTTTTGCGTCCATGTGTAATGGCGTATTGCTTGTCGTCGTCAGTGCGGAGAATGGATTCTTTGGCAAAGCGAATCCAGTAGTGCGGCACATATACGGCGTGTATGTGCAGCACGGTTTCTTCCTCGGTCAGTTCCACCTTGGTGATTTTAAAATTAGCACTGGATGCTCCCATCAGAGCCGTCGGGTTTTCCCACACGACTGTTTTCTTTCCTGCCCAGCCCAGTGTGCATAGCAAGGCAAGGAGGGATGTAATGATTGTTCGTTTCATAGAAAATGATGAATGAAAAATGAAGTATTTTTTACTTATCCCCCTAAAGGGGGTCTTAGAGAGGGGTCTTACTTTTATATTTATATACGCACAGCAAAGATAAAAGTCGAAAGCTGCGGCGTTAAATCTTCTTAAAGCGGCAGGTTATTGATTCAACAAGTCCAGAAGGGGTTGGACACCAACGCCCTCGGTGCGGCGATAGATCAGACGTCCGTCGGCATCGAAGAGCAGGAGAAACTCGTCGTCGTCCTCGGCGTGAAAGCGTCGGCACAGTTCTTCGTATTGATAGCCCATCAGGAAGTAGTGGTCGCCTTCCCATTGGTGGACATGCTGGCGAAAGCGCTTCTCTTCAGCACCCAGTCCGCCGCAGAGGTACACCAGCTGGGCTTTATCCTTGCACTGGCGGCGCAGCCAGTCGTATGCGCTGTGGTCGTGCAACTGGATAAATGTCTCGCCCAAAACCGCCGTGAGCCGTCCACGATACTTCTGCAACAGGGCAGGCATGATGCTGTCGCCCTCCAGGGATCGGTCCAGCAGACAGATTTCGCCTTTGTCGGGCTGCGTCCGCAAAGAATCGAGACGCGCCTCTTCCTGCTGATTCATCTCGACAATCGCCTCGTAATATTCGGGCAGCAGTTCTTTTACGGTCTCCAACTGACGAGGATAGAGCGGAGCTTGCTTGATACGGCTTGCCCAGCAGCATGCTTGGTAATAGCGTTCTACAGCCTCTGTTGCTTGGAATACATCTGTGCGATGAACAAATTGGGCATATCTATCGTAGAACCTTTCAAGGTCTTCAAGTTCGCTGGAATAGAACACCGTGTTGTCTGCCAAAGGCTGCAACTCGGCAAAGTGCTTGTAAACCTCCATGTAGTCCTCTTCGCTGAAAAGCTGGTCGTTCTTTTGTCTCCATCGATAATAGTAATTGCTCGCACTCGAAACCATACGGTTAGCCGCCTCGCACTTCCATATTGACTTGAACTCCGTGCAGAGCCGCCTGTCGCGGTTCATTTCCGCCAGCACCTCTTGGTACCTTCGCAGTAGGCTGTCGGCAAAGAGCGTGGGCGGAATGTTCCCAAAGCTGTCGGGATGAACGTCGTAGATGTCGCGGCACTGAGGGGTCAGCACGTACATGGGATTGAACTGCTCCTTGTACAGCGTCAGGTTTTCGTCCAGATGGGCAAAGCCTGCTGTGTCGTGGAAAATCAGTTTTTTCTTCTTCACATCACAGGTGCAGGTGACCGTCGCTCCAGGCACAAGGATGAGCCGCAGGGTCTGTAGGAGACTGTCTTTGCTAATGCAATAGAATTCCACCGAACTGGTGATGCCGACGGGCACCTGCAATTCGTAGGTGCAGGCGTTTTTCTGCTGCTGGGTCAATGGCAAATGTTTTGCGCTCACCCTTTTCATGCTAACTCCGCTTAGGAGCGACTCACCAAAAGTGGAGATGCTGACAGAGTCCGTCTCTGTTACATTCTTCAGGACGATACGTACCGTTGCGAGGTCTTTACTGATGACTGGCGGCGGCAGAACACCTTTCTGCTGCGCCGAGGCAAGAGTCGTCAGGGCAAGTAGTGCCCATGCCAACAGGATTTTAAGAAATGTCTTCATTGTCTGGATTTTCATTTTAAAAGAAGTAACCACGCAGAACTTCACAGCCCCGCGTGGGGTTAACCGGTTCGCGATGTTGTATCAAAAATTTTACTAACCTGTTTGTTTATTCTACCACTTTAACTTCTTGGTACTTGGTGATGTATTGATTGGCTTGCAGTCTGAACACAGGCACGCTGTAGAGTTTGATACCACCGCCCCAGCCAGGGGCGTTTTTCACTTTGTCGGTGACGTCGCTCTCCACGATGTCTATGATGGTACAGCTTGGCGGCAGGGGTGGAAAGATGCTGACTGTGCAGTTGTGCTGCCCTGGCATACCATTGATGAAGTAGCTCACGTCCAACGGAAAGGGTGAATGACTGACTACAAAATACTTCTTGCCCGTCTTCACGTCGCGGATGTATGTGTCAGACTTCAGCTGATAGTAGTGTCTGCCCCAATGCTGTTCCGTCACTTCTGCCAGATAGGTAGCATCCTTCGTACACCAAAGAGCCACGCGGTCTATCGTGCGGTCGGACACAGGTTCGGCTACAGTATGTACGTTGGTATAGACAGGGAACGTCCCTGAATCGGTGGGGTCGTAGTGGGTGGCAGGTTGCACCAGTTCGGCAGAGTGGATATGCTGAGGAGGTGCTGGGTCGTAAAAGAGCAGACCCCCTCCCCGCCCCTCCCCCTCTATGGGGAGGGAAGCTTTCTGGTTGTTTAGGCTCTTCATGCTTATCTCCTTGCCATCGAGGATGTAGTAGTTCTTTACTACGGTGCAAGAAGCACAGAGAACGCAGAGGAGACAAAGCACACAGAGCAAATGTATTCGTTTCATGCAATCGTAAATAGTAAATCGTCCAATAATAAATGTCATTTCTCTTCAATGTCTTTCATTCTGAACTGTTGTCCGCGCAGGTTCCAATGGCCTACGCCGAAGATGCGGATGTGCTCCACGTCGTCGGGCATAGGCGGAAAGACAATGCTCAAGGCTATGGTCTTGCCCTTCATGTCCTTTACGTGGAAGTCCTTCTCCCAAGCATCGGAGGGTACCGCTCCACGGGCACGGTAGTACACACCGTGCTCCACATCCACAATGCAGGTATTGTCATGGCTGCCCAAATGATAAACTTCGTCGTCGCTTTCGGGCGTAGCCACACAGACCAGGTATGTAGCCTCAGCCGTGCGCCTGATGTAGTAGCCGTTGTAAGTGATGCGCTTAGAAGTGTTGAGGGGAAAAGAAGAAGCAGGACCCTCTTCCCGTCCTTCCTCCGTCGTGGAGGGGGAAACCTCGGACGGTATGTCATCGGCAGCGTCACTGGCAGTTTCGGCTGGCTGCGGTTCAGTCTCTTCCTCTGCCGACACAGCTTCTGCCCTGGTCACATTGCTTTCTTCCTTCGCCATTGCCACACTTTCCGCCCGCCCAGGAAGGGCTGGGGAAATCACCTTCACCACCACTTCGCGGTCTCCCACCTTGATGGTAAACGAACACAGCAGCAGCAGGAAAAGGACCGCGAAAACACCATGCCCCAGTCGTCCCAATGTGCCCCACGAACCGCGGCGCATCTCGACAAAGCGACGACGAACCAACGAACCGGAAAATCCGTTGCAAGCGACGCTGCTGTCCTTAAGCGTATATTCCACCAACAGGCTCTGGTACGCCATGATATCCACACCGCTGAGTGCCACCTCGTGGTCAGCCTCAAATTCATGCACACTGCGCAACTCGTTCCGGTTCAGCCACAGCACAGGATTGAACCACAGCAGCCGCGTCAGCAATTCTATCAGCCACACATCCACATAATGACGGTGGCGCACATGACTCTGTTCGTGGCGCAGAATATAGTCCTCTGCCCGTGCCGTCATCCCTTGTGGCAGGAAGATGGTGTCCCTGAAGGAGAAGGGCGTATCCACGCTCGACAGGTGCACCACCCTGAAACCATCCACCAGGGGCAAAGCCTCCACCTGTTCGCGCAGGCGACACATCTTTAATAAATTGAAGAGTGCGACCAACAGCAGCAAAAAGGAAACAAAGGCAATGCTCAAGCAAATGTAAACCTCATAGTGCTGCCCATCGACGTAGGTAGCCGTCACAGCCTTTACGGCCTGCAATGTGGAGGGTATTTCTGTAGTCAGACCGATGTTTACGTCCTCAGCCTCCACCTCCACAACGGTGGGCGACGGACGCCAGACTTCGTAGCGCGGGATGCTCATCATCAAACTGACAACGGGCACCAACAACAGATACAGACGTATTTGCCTGTAGGATGCGCGTCCGCGCAGCACACCCCAGTAAAGGGCCAATAGCATCAGCGATGCAGCCACAAATTTTCCGTAGAAAAACAAGATTGTTGTCATTGTGCCATCTCCTTTAATATTTTCTCCATTTCCGCTTTACTGATTTTCTCATGCTTGGCAAAGAACGAGAGGAAAGCACTCAGCGACCCCTTGAACAGCGTGTTTGTCGTCTCCTCCATCCATCCTGCCAGATACTCCTCGCGCAGCATCACGGGGCGATACACATTGGTCTTGCCCTGCCTGTCGAAAGTGACAACCCCCTTGCGTGTAAGCACCTGCATCACGGTGAGCGTCGTGGTGTAGGCCGGTTTCGGTTCAGGCAGACTCGCCTGCAATTCGTTCACGGTCGCCTGCCCCTTGTCCCACAGGATGTTCATCAAGTGCAGTTCTGCCCGTGTCAGCGATTTGTTTTTCGTGTCGAAATTCATAGTTGTACGTTTTTATATTTAGAAAGAGAAAAAAATCGTCCAATTTGTTGTTCAGAAAAATTCGTCCAATTGACTTCGTCGAGCTAAAGGTTCGTTAAATTCGTAGTCTAAAAAAATACGTAGTTTTCAAAAATCTACTGCAAAAGTAGTAGTTCTGCTCCGACCGCACAAAACTTTTCATAGTAGTTGACAAAAATCTTGGCAGATTTAAAGTAGTTTAAGTGTTCTACTATAAAAGTCGTAGAAAAGCGCAGGAAAGAAAAAAGGCTTCCCGAAGGAAGCACTATAAACTGTCGGCAGGGCAAGCGCTGGAGTCGGGATCAAGTTCCCCAGGAAAACCCGCAACGGTGTCCGTATCGGTGGAGTCCGTATCGTTCCAGTCGTATTGCACGTGTACATGCGTGCGCTGATAACGATTCATAAAGTCGAAGAACCTTGCGCCGTTGTTGAAAAGCGTCAGCAGCAGCATGACCAGAGAGACAATCCAGATGATGATGACCGTCACCTTGCTGGAGGCAGACATGTGTGCCGTGTGCGTGAAAAGCCTGCGGATGATGAGAAAGAGCGGAATGCCCAGCGTCAGGGCTCCAAACAGGATGAGGAACCAGATGTTTGTGGAATTGTTCTGAACAAATTCGGGCACGCCTTGCAGATTGTTGTCGAACACGTCGAAAGGCAGTATGTGTTTCACGAAACCACCCATCACACTGGTTGCCAACAAAACAAACAACAAGAAGAACAGAATCAAGACGCCAAACGGAAGCAGGAGCAAACCCAACGCGACTGCGAAGACCACCTTCAGAAGGGTGTTTCCGCTGGAAGGCTGAGGGGAATTCTGCTGCGCCGCCACTGAGGAGGTATCCATCAGAATCTGTGCGTTCAACGTCTGCGGGTTCACTTCCTGCCCTTTCATGCGCAAACGGTCTTCGGGCGAGAGTGCTTCGGGGATGATAATCCACAAAAGAACGTAGAGAAGGATGGGGAGGAAAGCAAAGACATCCATGCTCCACAGCAGCAGGAACAAAGCCACCGTGCCCAGTCGCCACCACAGCGGGTCGCCCGTGTCGAAGTATTGAGCCAAGCCCGACAGCACACCACCCAGAAGCTTGTTCTGCGAATCGCGGTAAAGATGACGCCCTTTGATGCGTGCCTTCATTCGGTCAAGGATGCTTTCCGAATGCTCTTCCGTCCGGTTGTAATGGAAGCCAGCGTCAGCCTCCGTCTGTGTCGTGCGTTCCGACGAATTGTCTGCCGCGTTGTGGGCAGCGTTTTCCCCGATGGATTCGTCAGGATTCTCGATTTCATCGGGATTACCTATCTTCGCGATGATGTCCTTAATCGTCTCGATGTTCACCGCTTCCATACCCTCCTGCTTGCGTTGCCACAGCAGTTCGGCGACGCGATGCTCGATGTCGTCGGCTATTTCCTCGCCGCCCTGCTGACGGGCAAAGTAACTCTTCATACTGGTGAGGTACCGCTCCAGGAGTGAGTAGGCGTCCTCGTCGATGGCATACAGCGTGCCAAACAGATTGATGCTAATGTTCTTTTTCATAATGTTTATGCGTGTTTAAATTCAAATTTCTGCTTCGCTGGCAGGTCTGCCCGTCTTCAATATCGCTACGGTGCGTGTCAGCTGCTTCCAACTTTCGTCCAACTGGCGAAGGGCTTCTTCGCCGTCGAGGGTGAGAGCATAATACTTGCGCGGTGGACCCTGTGTGCTCTCCTTCCATTCATATTTCAGGAGTTTGTCGTTCTTCAGCCGCGTCAGCAAGGGATAAAGCGTGCCTTCCACCACAATCATCTCCGCCTCTTTCAGTTGCGTGATGATGTCGTTGGCGTAGCTCGGCTGACGGTGAATCAGCAACAGAATGCAGTATTCCAACATTCCCTTCCGCATCTGGGATTTGTTATTTTCCAAGTTCATTTCAGTCTCCTTTCTTTAACGTAGTACTGTTTTTCGCTGCAAAACTATGCAATATTTTATTACTATGCAATACATAGTAGTGTATTTAACATTGTTTTAACAGTTTTAGCCCTGTTTCGCCCCTGAAACAGTCCATTCTGCCCTACCCCACTGTTCTTTGTTCCCTCAGCGGCATTGCACTACAAACTTACCCCAACCACACACTTTTCTTGTCAACACTCAACTGAAAACTTGTTCACACTACGAAACAAAGTTAGAATCAAAGTGTGATTTGTAAGAATCACGTCATGATTTGTAAGAATCAAAGTGCGATTTATAGAATGGTTCGCAGTGTGAACAAGTTTTCAGTTGAGTGTCGAGAACTTTGAAAAGGAGGCAAAGCAAGTTTGCACCCCACTCTCGCGGCGGCAAGAATGGGGTGTCAATGGGTTAAGACAGGGAACAAAAGTCCTTAGAACTGGAAATAAATGAAGGGCTGAACGTCGGCGGACTTGACTTGGATAACTACCCAGATGACAAGGACAATCAGCAGGGCCTGGAGGGGAAGGGGCAGGCGGGTGACGATGTGCTTGGTGCCATTGCTCCAGGACTGGGGCAGGAAGTGGAGGACGTAGCCCAGCAGCAGGAGGAAGGCTACACCGGCGTAGGAGGTAATCCACTGCACGAGGACATCGGCATGGAAGTTGGTGAAGATTTGCACAAAGACGTCGCGGGCAATCTGGAAGTCGCTGGCACGGAAAAGTACCCAGCAGGCGGCGACGAGATGAAAGGTCAGAAGCCGAGACCAGAATTTTCCCCAGAATGAAGAAGTGGGCTGCTGGAGGGGTTCGTCTGGATGGGGCTTGCGAAGGAAACGCAATGGGCTGTGGCCAGGGAAGAGGCCATAGTAAATTTTGTCCAAAGCAAGGAGCACGCCGTGAATACCGCCCCAGAGGACGAAATTGAGGGATGCGCCGTGCCAGAGTCCACCGAGCAGCATGGTGATGAGCAGATTGACGTACTGACGGAACTTGCCGTGACGGTTTCCGCCAAGGCTGATGTAGAGGTAGTCCTTCAGCCAGGAAGAGAGGCTGATGTGCCAACGCCGCCAGAACTCTGTGATGCTGGCAGATTTGTAGGGGGCATTGAAGTTCTGCGGAAAGCGGAATCCGAGCAGCAGGGCTATACCGATGGCCATGTCGGAGTAGCCCGAAAAGTCGCAATAGATTTGAAGTGTGTAGCCATAGACCCCAAGCAGGTTCTCCAGACCTGAGTATAAGGTGGGCTGGTCGAAGATGCGCTCCACAAAGTTTACTGAGATGTAGTCGCTGATAATGGCTTTCTTGAACAGACCGGACAGAATCAGGAAGATGCCCTCGCCGAACATCTGGTTGGTCACCACAAGGGGCTGGTGAATCTGAGGCAGAAAGTCGCGGGCACGGACTATGGGACCAGCCACAAGCTGCGGAAAGAAGCTGACGTAGAAGGCATAGTCCAGAAAACGGCTGAGGGGCCGGATGTTGCCGCGATAGACATCGATGGTGTAGCTGAGACTCTGGAAGGTGAAGAAGCTGACACCCACCGGCAGGAAGATGTCAAGGTGGTGCCAGTCGGCGAAAAACATTTCGCCCAGGAAGTTGGTGTACTTGAAGTAACCCAGCAGACTGAGGTCTATCAGCAGGGAGAGTGCTACCAGGATGCGGGCAGCAAGGCTTTTCGACTCGCATTGGCTGAGGGCTCGCGCCAGGTGGAAGTCGGTGAAGGTGACGAGCGCCAGCAGTCCGAAGTAGAAGCCGCTGCTTTTGTAGTAGAAGTAGTAGCTAAAGAGGGTGACGAAAAGAATGCGCGGCGTGTCGGTTTTGGCACGGGTGGAAAGTTGCCAATAGACGAATGTGAACCCCAGAAAAAGCCACAGGAAGATGCCTGTGGAAAAAATCATGGGATTGGCAGGGTCGTATGCGAGTATGCTGAGTAAGCGTGAAAAGTCGATGTCAAACACAGGGGTAATTAAAAAATGAAGGATGAAGAATGAAGGATGAAGAATAAAAAATGAAGAATGAGGAATGAAGAATGAAGAATTTAAGTTACCGGAAATCGTCAGAAGCCCTTTAGCGAGAGATGGGGACGCTGCTCCTGTGGTGTCGGCGGTTGCATCACACGGGTCTGGGAACCTTTCGGCGCAACTGTTTCGTAGGCTCGGATGATGGCTTCTGCCAGTAAGGTGCCTTGCAGTTGATAGCCTTGTGCCAGGTAGTGAACGCCGTCTGCCTGCATCAGTCCTGCATCGCGCCAGTTGCCAGGAGCGTGGGTGGGACCGCCGGCAATGGTAAAGATGTCCCACACGGCCATGTGGTGGGCGTTGCCATACTCCACAATGTTGCGGGCCACACGCTCTGTCCGCTCGTTGCGCACTTTGGTGGTGGAATAGTGTGTGCGGCGGCGGCGACCTTTTCCTGTGGTGTATTTTCCGCCGGTGCGCACACTGATGTAGCTGCCTGGAGGGGTTGTCAGCAGGAAAAGAACGCCTGGACAGCGGTCGCTGATGCGCTGAGTGAGCAGGTCGAGTGTGTTGCTGTGGGCGGACTCCAGAAAGTCGCCGTGCGCCTCGTTGGTGCCGAAACTGACGATGACAAGGTGGGGACGCTCGGCAGAGACACGTTGCACCATGTCCTGTTCGTAGAATCGGCGTGCCCATGCCCCATTGATGCCGTAGTAGGCAAATTCTACCTGCGGAAAACGAGCCTTCAGCGTGGAGGCGACACTGCGCGGATAGATGTTGCCGCGTGTGTGGCTGTCGCCAATCAGCATGACCTTCACGGGCTTTCCTTCGCGTATGCGCTGGAACACGCTGTGGAGCGCAGCGGGATTGTGCAGTTCGTTGGTGCGGGTGTTCTTAAAGCTGAACGGGAAGGGCGTGGAGAGTGACTGCGAGAAGCATGGGAGGCTCACCGCAAGCAGGATATATAATATGTGTAGAATTTTGTTCACGTGGGGTTTACGGATTGATTCGATTGTCATAATTCTCTTTGCCGTTCATCAGCACATCGTACAGCAGTCGGGCCAGTTTTTTGCCTCCTGAGAAGTTGATGTGTGTGTAGTCGAGGTTTGCCTGATGTTTTTCCACCATGGCGGCAAGGGATCCGTCGCCCCCCATGGCTTCGTAGAGGTTCCAGAAGGCGATGTGTGTGTCGGATGCCATTTTTCGCTGAAACTGCACCAGTTCCTGTATGCCGCGCATGGTGTGATACTGTCCGTCGGCACCTTTTTCGTCGCGGTCGCCCACCGACACCAAAAGGATGCTGACGCCAGGGAAGGCTTCCTGCAGGTGCTGGATGCTCTGCTTCATGCGTTTCACATACCAGCCGTAATCGACTTGCTTGTGGTTGGCCACGTTCAGTCCGTACTGCAGGACGATGAGGTCATAGGGCCGCTGCTGCTGGAAGGCTTTCAGCGTTTCCTGCGGAATGTCTTTCAACAGCCAGCCGTTTGAGGCTCGCATGCTGTAGTTGTCCAGCGTGATGCCTGTCTTGCCGTCGAGTGCGACTCCGTAGAAACGGCTGCTTTCGCCCGATGTCACGGATAGCCGAAAGCGGGTGATGTTGCCGGAGAGGGACTGGTGTGTGATGCTGCCCATGGTTTGCTGACCTGTGCGGGTGGTGACTTCGTGTTCGGTATAGGTTGTGTCAAGGGTGTATTCGCCCCCAGGGTTCTGCGAATCGGGCTGAAGGGTATAGACGGTGTCGATGTGCATGGTTTTGACGGTGTGCACTTCTTCGGTTATTTCGGGCGTGCCGTCTTTGGTGTATATGGGCTGGAGCGCTTCGTCGCCCAGGGCGGCAAGGATTTGCACGCCGTCGCCTGCCGTGTAATAGACGGTGGCCACTTCGGCCGATGCCAGGTGTGTCAGGGTTTTTCTCTGGGTGCATCTGAGTTCCATCGTGGCGGGGCCTGCAGGGATGTAGTAGCGACCGTTGATGCCCTGCAGGGCGGGTTTGAATCCTCGGCTGCGTTCATCGTTGGCGTTGTGTGCGGTCCAGCCTTTTGCCTTGGCTGTCACCGTGGTGCGGAATCCTGCCGTTTCGCTGTCGATATCTACAAAGCCTACACCGCAGCCGCCAAAGACAGTTTGCAGCTGGTCGCGCAGATGGGCTGTGAGGATGTCGCCCTCGATGTAGCTGTCGCCGAAGTAGGCTATGCGCACAGGACGGCTGTGGGCTTCGGAGAGGGCTGCATAGAAGGGGTCCATCGTGCGGTCAGCAGCATCGAGGCTGAAGTCTTCAATGGCGGTCATGCCTTCGGGCACTGAATCTACGTGGGCAACGTGCTTGATTTCGACTGCGGCTGTATCCAGTTGCTGCTGCACATATCCTTCGGCAGAGTCGGCACGCACTTCGGCAAGCACACGACCGTCGTCGCCTACCTGCTGGATGTCGGAAAGCAGGTTGACACGACGCATTTCGTGGTCAAAGAGGCTGAATCGCGGAACGTAGAAAAGTGCCAATAATGACAATACGACAAGCAGCGTGAGCAGAAAGGGTTTCATGGGATAAAAAGACCCCCTCTAAGACCCCCTCTAGGGGGAGAATCTTGTGGTCTGGGGTCTATGTAGTAGTCTGTAGTTCGGGATAGGTAATGCGGGTGTGGTATATCGTCTTGAGTTTTTCCTTCAATACGCTCTTGGTGGTTTCGATGTCCTTGAAGGTGATAGCGCAATTGCGGAAGTATCCGTCGCTGACGAGTGTGTCGATGATTTTATCGACCAATGCCGAGATGGTTTCTTCCGTAAATTCGGTCAGGGAGCGTGAGGCTGCCTCGACGGAATCGACCATCATGAGGATGGCTTCTTCCTTTGTTTCGGGGTTGGGTCCTGGATAGGTGAATATGGAGGTATCTATCTGTTCGTCGGGATGTTCGTTCTTGTAGGTAATGTAGAAGTATTTGGTCATGCCCGTGCCGTGGTGTGTGGTGATGAATCGGCGTATGATGGGAGGCAGGTTGTACTTTGCAGCCAACGCAAGTCCGTTTTTGACGTGGGCAATGATGACTTCGGCAGACTTCTGCGGAGTGAGGTGTCTGTGCGGCGAAATGCCTTTCTGGTTTTCGGTAAAGAACACGGGGCGCTCGATTTTTCCAACGTCGTGATAGAGTGCACCCGTTCTGACCAACTGCGCCTTGGCTCCGATTTTGCGGGCCACTTCGCTGGCAAGGTTGGCTACCTGCATGGAGTGCTGGAAGGTGCCTGGTGCAATCTCTGTCATGCGCTGCAGCAGGGGGTTGTTGATGTTGGAGAGTTCGACCAACGTCACATCCGAAATGAAGCCGAAGCCTTTTTCCAGAAGATAGAGCAGGGGGTAAGTGAATAGCAGGAGCACGCCGTTGATGAAGAAGTAGATGTAATAGGTGGTATCTATCTTGGTGAAGTCGTTCTCTATGATGCCTTCGTAGGCTGTGTAGAACAGCATGTAGGCGAGGGCTATAAACGCCGCCGTGCGAACAATCTGCGAGCGTTGGGACAGTTCGCGCAGGGTCTGAATGGATATCATGCCTGTGACGAGTTGCAGGAGCAGAAATTCAAAAGGGGACTTCAACGTGAGCGAGATGATGGCAATCATGGCACAGTGGAACATGAAGGCTGTGCGACTGTCCATGAAGACGCGGATGATGATGGGCACCATGCAGCAGGGGAGCATGAATACGTGCATGAATTTGTGTGACACCATCCAACTGGCAACGATGCAGAAGAATACCAGCAGGGCGAAGAGCAGGATGCAGGAGCGCATGTTGTCGAAGTAGTCTGCACGGAACAGCTGGATGTAGCTGATGAGGGTAATGAGCAGGAGGGTGACGAAGATGCTTTGTCCGATGATGGTGTATAGTTCGTGGCTGTCGTCGCCTACGTGTTTCGACACTTCACGCTCGTATGATTTCAGGATGTTGTAGGTCTCCTTGGTGACAATCTCTCCACGGTCGATGATTTTCTGACCGCTTTGCACCATGCCGCTTGCTCCTGATATGCTGGAGAGCAGGTCTGCCTTGGCTGATTCCGATTTCGTCTTGTCGTACTGCAAGTTGGGCTGCAGCATTTCGTCGAGGTTTAAGTCCTGCATCACCAGACGGGAAAAGTTCACCGTGTCTGCATGCATGATGAATTCGTAGGCTGAACGTGTGGTAAACAGCATGGATGTCTGCACGGAGAGGGCTTCGTTTCCCCTGACGATGCGCACACTGCTGGTAGCAGGACTTTGCAGTTCTGCATATTCTTCTATGGAGAGTATGCCTCGGTTGTAGATGGTGTCGAGCACCTGGGCAATGTGCTTGATATAGAGGTTCGCCTTCGGAAATTGCCATTCGTTCAGTTTGGCAGTATAGAGGTTGCGCAGCACTGCCTTGCCCACTTCTTCGTCCATGTTGTAGTAGGGTTGGAATTTCCGCATGACGCTGTCTTGCTCATGGCGAATGAGGGCATCGTCTTTGTAGATGGGAAATTTGAACGTAGCTATCAGTTGTCCGTAGCGCCAAGGTTTATCTATTGAGTAGTCGTAGGAAAACTTGTCGCCACGGGGCATGAAATAGACGATGAGCAGGGTTGACACCACAACGATGGCTGTCTTGATGAGAAGTTGATCCAGCGAATCTCTTTTTTGTTGCTTTTTCATGACCACAGATTACACAGATTTACCATTTACCATTTACCATTTTTCACCACAGATTACACAGATTACACAGATTGTGGTTTTTATTGCTTGCAAGTGAGTAAATGGTAAACAGCAAATGTTGTTTTATTCTTTCATCAGATAGTTTTTGAATGTTGCAAAATCTTTCGTCATCGGCACACTTTGTTTCGTGCCCTTCATGAAGGCTTGCAACTTGGCAGGAATGGCAATGTCGTCGCCCCAAATCCGATCTACTGTGTCTTTAAACTTGGCGGGATGGGCAGTCTCGAGGAATACACCCACCTCACCAGCCTGTAATCCTTCGGCTAAAGCACGATAGCCGCAGGCTCCGTGTGGGTCGCAGATGTAGCCTGTCTGGGCTTTCACCTCACGGATGGTTTCGGCAATCTGGGTGTCTGTATAGGTGGCACCGCTGATGTCGGCACAGATGGCTGCGTGGCTTTTGCCGTAGAGGTCGTAGATGCGGGCAAAATTGCTGGGGTCGCCTACATCCATGGCATTGGCAATGGTCTGCACCGAGGGTTTCGGCTGATACTTGCCTGTTTGCAGATACTTGAAGAAGATGTCGTTGGCGTTGTTTGCGGCAATAAAATGCTTGATGGGAAGACCCATCTTCTTGCCAAACAGGGCAGAACAGATGTTGCCGAAGTTGCCCGACGGCACACATACCACAAGCTGGTCTGCCAATCCCAGTTTTTTCATCTGAGCATAGGCATAGAAGTAGTAAAACGACTGCGGAAGGAAACGTGCCACATTGATGGAGTTGGCACTGGTCAACGCCATGTGATGATTCAGCTCTGTATCCATGAAAGCATTCTTCACCAAAGCCTGACAGTCGTCGAACACGCCATCCACTTCAACCGCTGTAATGTTCTGCCCCAACGTCGTAAACTGACACTCCTGGATGGGCGATACTTTTCCTTTGGGATAAAGGACATAGACATGGATGCCGTCAACACCAAGGAAACCGTTGGCAACGGCTGAACCTGTGTCGCCAGAAGTGGCTACGAGGACATTTACCTGTCCTTTACCTTCTTTCTTCAGAAAATACTGCAAAAGGCGGGCCATAAACCTTGCGCCCACATCCTTGAAGGCCAACGTGGGACCATGGAAAAGTTCCAGCGAGTAGATGTTGTCGGTCACTCTCACACAGGGGCAATCAAAAGACAGCGTGTCATACACAATCTGCTTCAGCGACTCGGCATCCACGTCTTCGCCAAAGAAGGCATCGGCCACCGTGTAGGCAATCTCCTGAAACGAAAGATTCTCTATATTGTCAAAAAACTCCTGAGGTAAAACCTTGATACGTTCTGGCATATAAAGTCCCTTGTCCTCAGCAAGTCCCTTTACCACCGCCTTTTCCAGTGTGGCGATAGGTGCTTGTCCGTTTGTACTGTAGTATTTCATTTCTGTATTTTTTTATTCTTCCTTCATAAATGCCTTCATAAATTCATCCTTCTCCAACTGCCCATAACGTCCTTCCTTGCAAGCCACTTCGTCGAAGGTTTCCACCTTGTCAGCCTCCATGCCAGGAGCATAGATCAGGAAGGGGACGGGTTCATTGGTGTGCGTGCGATAGGCAACAGGTGTCGGATGGTCGGGCAACACGGCGATAGCCACTTGCTCATGCTTTACGGCTTCATAGACAGGACCCACAATGCGGCTGTCTAAATACTCAATGGTCTTTAGTTTCAATTCCAAGTTTCCGTCGTGCCCAGCCTCGTCCGATGCCTCCACATGGACATAGACAAAGTCGTCCGTCTCCAACGCCTTGATGGCAGCCTGTGCCTTGCCTTCGTAGTTGGTGTCAGCCAAACCTGTGGCTCCAGGCACATCAATCACCCGAAGTCCTGCCAACGTACCGATGCCACGAATCAAATCCACAGCCGTAATCACCGCCCCACGCTTGATTTGCGGAAACGTCGTTGTCAGCGGAACCATGTGTGGACGATAGCCACCAGCCCAAGGCCAGATGCTGTTTGCCTGACGTTCACCACGCTTTGCTTTCTCCACATTGTAGGGGTGACACGCCAACAGTTCCTGTGAACGGAGAATCAGGTCGTTTATCAAATCCGCCGTTTCCTGGGCAGTCAGTTCGTTGTCGTTGGGAGCATCTGTCTCTGCCTTTACCAGCAGCGGACGCCACGGTTCGTCGGGATGGTCGTGCGGCGGCTGACAAACCACATGCTTGTTGCCACCACGAATGACCAACAGATGGCGGTATTGCACACCACAGTAGAATTTCACCCTGTCAGTAGCCAGATGTTCATTCAGATAATCAATCAGCCCCGCAGCATCGCTCGTCTGCAAATTGCCACCATTGTGTGTGACAATCTTTCCATCCTCCAGTGTGATGATATTGCAGCGAATCGCCATATCGTTGGGAGCCAGCTCCACACCGATGCTGGCAGCCTCCAGCGGTCCGCGTCCCTCATACACCTCGTTCTGGTCATAGCCCAAGATGCTGCTGTTTGCTACTTCGCTGCCTGGATGGAACCCATCCTGCACCGTCTTCAGCATACCCGTGCAACCCATCTTTGCCAACAAGTCCATATACGGCGTGTGGGCATACTGCAAAAGTGTTTTATTTCCTAAGGCTTCCACAGGCCAGTCGGCCATGCCGTCGCCCAATATAACAATATGTTTCATTAGATATTCGCTATACTCATTATATCCGCAAAGACACCAGCAGCTGTCACCGAAGCACCGGCACCATAACCCTGAATCAGCATGGGGTACTGGTTGTAACGCTCCGTCGTGATGAGGATGATGTTGTTCGACCCCTCCAAATCGTAAAGCGGATGGTGCTCATCCACACGGCGCAGAGCCACACTGCCCTTTCCGTTTTCCAGCTTGGCAACAAAGCGCCAACGCTGATGAGCCGCCTCCACCTCCTTGCGTTCAGCCTCAAACTGGGCATCCAGCGAGGGCAAGTTCTTCCAGAAATCCTCCAGCGAACCGTCGAAAAACGACTGCGGAATGAACAGTTGCTTCTCCACATCCTCCTGACTCAGTTTGTAGCCCGCTTCACGCGAAAGGATGACCAGTTTGCGAATCACGTCCTTACCTGACAAGTCAATGCGCGGATCGGGTTCGGCATAACCTTCTTCCTTCGCCAGACGCACCGTTTCGCTGAACGGAACCGCCTGCGAGATGGTGTTGAAAATATAGTTGAGTGTACCCGAAAGCACAGCCTCCAGTTTCAGAATCTTGTCACCCGAAGCACACAGGTCGTTGATGGTATTGATGATGGGAAGTCCTGCACCCACATTCGTTTCAAACAGGAATTTCACACCACGGCGGCGTGCCGTCTCCTTCAGCAACTTGTAATTGTCGTAGTCGCCCGAAGCCGCCACCTTGTTGGCTGCCACCACACTGATGTTGTTGCTCAGGAAGTCATGATACAGCGTCGGCACATCATTCGACGCCGTACAATCCACAAACACCGAATTAAAGATGTTCATGCCTATCACTTCATCCCTCAACCGTTGCAGATTCGACGGCGCAGCTTCCTTCAACTTGCGACGCAATGTCTGGACAGCGAACACACCATCCTCGGCAAACTGCATCAGGTCGATGCCCTCACGGTCGAACACCGCATTATGTCCCGAAGCAATGCCCACCACGTTGATTTTCAAGTTACGCTCAGCCATCAACTTCTGCCGCTGACCAGCAATCTGTTCCAGCAGACTGCCGCCCACCGTGCCGACGCCGCAAAGGAACACATTCAGCACCTGGTATTCGCTGAGGAAGAACGAGTCGTGAATCACATTCATGCTCTTGCGCAGATACTTGCTCTCCACCACAAACGAAATGTTCGTTTCGCTGGCACCCTGCGCACAAGCAATCACACTGATACCATTGCGTCCCAACGTACCAAACAATTTGCCCGCAATACCTGGCGTATGCTTCATGTTCTCGCCTACAATGGCAATGGTAGCCAAGTCGCGCTCCAGCTTCATCTTGTACATCGCGCCCATCTCTATCTCCTTGGCAAATTCGCGGTTCAGCACTTCACAGGCTGCATCCGCATCCTCGTTGCGCACACCGATGGACGTAGAGTTTTCCGAACTGGCCTGACTCACCATGAACACACTGATGCCCTCGGCAGCCAACACCGTGAAGATGCGCTGGTTCACGCCAATCACACCCACCATCGACAGACCGCTCACCGTAATCAGCGCCGTGCCCTTGATGGACGAAATACCCTTGATGGCACGGGCCGAATCGCCACAGTCCTCCGTGATGATGGTGCCAGGATCCTCTGGACGGAACGTATTTTTGATAAGGATAGGAATATTCTTGATACAGACAGGATAAATCGTCGGCGGATAAACCACTTTCGCACCGAAATTGCAAAGTTCCGTAGCCTCCACATACGACAACTTGTCG
The DNA here is from genome assembly GCA_902802265.1 of uncultured Bacteroidales bacterium. GTDB lineage: Bacteria > Bacteroidota > Bacteroidia > Bacteroidales > Bacteroidaceae > Minthosoma. Next base: position 61,981 of record CADCLN010000012.1, read on the forward strand.
ATGGGGTATGCCGTGTTGATGACACGCGGGTCAGCTGTCATGAAGCCCGACACATCCGTCCATATCTCCAGCACCTCAGCATCCAGCGTAGCTGCCAGGATAGCTGCCGTGTAGTCGCTGCCGCCACGTCCCAGGTTGGTAATCTCACCCGTCTGGGCATCCGTCGAGATGAAACCGCCAGCCAGACACACCTTGTGGTCAGCACGTCCAGTCATAAAGTCGGCAAACGCCTCCCGTATCAGCGGCGCAGAGATGCTGCTCGAAAACAGATTCTTTCCGTGCTTCCGCTTCGTCTTGATAAAATCCAGCGAATTATACCAACAGGCATCCCGCACCAGCGCGGCAACCACCTGACTGGAAATGCGCTCACCATACGACACGATGGCACAGCTCGTCTTCTCCGACAAATCCTTAATCAGATAGACACCCTGGAAAATGCTCTTCAGCTCATCCAGCAACCCGTCCACCCTGCCCAGCAGATCCGTCTTCCCTTCGCCGTCGGGTATCACAGCCTCAATCATCCGATGATGCCGTTCCACCATCTCCGTATATGAAGCCAGATAAGCAGCATCGCCAGCCACCGCCAACTGCGACGTGCGGATGAGTTGGTCAGTAATGCCACCCAGCGCAGAAACCACCACGATGACAGGCTCCTGACACGCCTCCACGATTTTCTTCAAACTGAGAATACTCTCAACGGAACCCACAGACGTTCCACCAAACTTTAAAACCTTCATGAACCAATGATAATAATTCAAAAATCGCTGCAAAGGTAAGAATTATTTACTATTTACCGTTTAGCATTTACTATTTTTTTGCAAAATCATCCCGCATTCTTCATTCTTCATTCCTCATCCCTCTCCAAAACTTCCAAAGAAGACCACCCTGCCACAGCAAAGCGGCAAAAAACAGCAACATATAAATCATACCTTGACCCTCCATATAGAGCCACACACTTGCGCACAGACAAACGAGGATGGCGACAAGCGACAAAACCATAAACATCAGTTTCAACTTTTCCATAACATAGATATTTTTCTTCTCCTTCCTGTGATATCCATCACCTCATCGGAGTTTAACACCCCCCAAAAAAACAAAAAACTTTTCAGTGAAACGTTGCGACAAAGATTTGTTTCAAACAACATGTTTCTGAGGCGCGAACAGGATTCTTCTTATTGTTTGCTTTGTTTTTTTAATAACGGATTGCAGATGGGACAAATCTTTTTCTTCCGTCAAATCCCTTGTTCCAAACTTTGTGTTTGTGTTCTCGGCGTCCTTTCGAAATGACGATGCAAAGTTACGAATAATATTTAATATGCACAATAGCTATAACATAGTTTAATACGACTGCTACATGGACATTACAATATCTCCAAATGTTGCGAATGTTGCAAATGTTGCAGGCAGCGGCCAAATTTCGACTTAAAAAGTGTTAAGTTTTGACACGACAAGTGCTGTGTTTTGAGTTTACAAGTATCCCTGCATAAACCAAGTACATATATTTTATATCATATTTAATACAAAAGTATTAAGGTGGTATTTTAACCCAACTTTGACGCTGCAAGTCTGATTTTTCTTGCTAATCAGTGACTTGCACATTTTCGCTATGGTGACTGTGTTCTACAGATTTTGATTTT
>CADCLN010000013.1 GCA_902802265.1 uncultured Bacteroidales bacterium
AGCTGTATACGAAAAAACAACCGATGAACACCTGTCAGCTATCTGTATCAATGAAGTCTGTGCGACAAATGACATTTATGTGAACGACTACGGAAAGCGGGCCGACTGGATTGAACTGTATAACCGAGGGCAGGAACCTGTTGATGTAGCTCAGTGGTTCTTTAGTGACGAAGAGAATAATCCGACAAAATATCAAATTGACAATTCAGGCGAAGCAAGCACCATCATACAGCCAAACGAGCATCTGCTTATATGGTGTGACGGAAAGCCGCCATTAACTCAACTGCACTTGCCCTTCAAACTGAAGAACACAGATAACAGCATTTTGATTCTGCAATCGGCCGATGGAAAGTGGAAGGATTCTATACGCTACCACTCACATTCTTCGAAAGAAACAGTAGGCAGATACCCTGACGGAGGGGGCAACACATGGAAGTTCTACCATCCGACTATAGGAACTCACAACATGACAACAACCTATGACAATGCAGTGAATAATGTTCAAGATTCGGTCATTGCTCCGACCCTGTCTGACGAAATCGAGCGCATGGACTATTACACCCTCAGCGGAATCCGGACGCTAAAACCGCAGAATGGCATTTCCATCAAGATGGTGCGCTACAGGAATGGACAACAGGAGTGTAATGTCTGCATCATGTAATCCTGTTGAAGTACACCCCCAGGGGTGCAGTACATCACGACTGCTGTCGTTGACATGGGGGATGGAGCGGTTCGTCTCAAGTTTTTCCTAACAGGGGCAGTAGGGAATAAGTGGGGTATGGCTTAACCGTTGAAGCGGGTTTGGGGGGTTGTATGGTTTGTGTGGTTCGTGGTTTTAAGTCGTTCCGGCGGCTATTTTCTCCCTTTAACAGGGGTTGGGTTTTGAGGGGACGGTGTCTGTGTGTTTGGGTTTTTCAATAGCTAAGTTTTAACGCTGGCAGGGTTAACTGGTGTGAACTGGTGTTTTACCTCCATCGCAGGGTATGGTTGGGGGGGCTGTATGTGTGTTTTTATAATCGCATGAGCATACGGGTGTGCGGGTGGTTTGATGGTGTCGTGGTGTTGGTTGATTCTTGCCCCTGTCAATGCTGTGAACTTCAAGGCAAGACGATATTCTGTTTGTGTAGGAATGTTTGTATGCAACAGGCAAAATGCTTTTATTTGTCAATGAAACTTAATTTCAATACCTAAGGTATTGTTGTATGAAATAAATGTCGTACCTTTGCCGCAATGGACACGAAAACGAAGAGACATATTGCCGCGTGGATGCTATTGGCTGTGTTTGTGCCAAGGGTCGTTTTCGCGTCGCTTCATATCCACTGGTCAGACATACCCTCACAAAATGCCCATGCTGAGTGCGTACATCATCATTGTGGAGGTCACATGGGACAGCAGACCCCCTCGATGTATGCCTGTGTGCTTTGCCAGTTTCTCTCTTTGCCCATGCTGGCCGTAGCTGTTGCTACGCTTATCGTGTATAATAAGGTTTTTAAGGCTGAACCCCAAGTGTGGCGATGCGGCGAAAGCGTAGCTGAAGTCAGCATGGTCGGTCAGCGCGCACCCCCGTTTTTTCCCCTTTAGTCTAATCGTATTTTATTTTCCGTATGGGGGTGCAATCCCCGTTTATTTTTGTAGAATCTTTAACAGACAATCAGTATGATTACAGTGTTGCTGGCTGCTACGCTATTTGCCCAGGAGCCAGCTGATACGACTACCATGCTGGATGCCGTCACCGTCACTGGCTGGCAGCGCCGCGACTACCAGATGCGCTCGTCGCAGACTACTGTGCAGGTGAATCGTGAGTTCTTGAACCAGAATTTTGCAGGCAGTCTGATGCAGACGCTTGAGGGTATTCCTGGTGTGAAGGCTATGGCTATCGGGTCAGGGCAGTCGAAGCCTGTCATCCGTGGTCTGGGCTTCAACCGTCTGGTCGTGGTGGAGGATGGGGTGAAGCACGAAGGGCAGCAGTGGGGGGACGACCATGGACTGGAGATAGACCAGTTTGCCATCGACCGTGCCGAGGTCATCAAGGGCCCGGCAGCCTTGCTCTATGGCAGTGACGCCATCGGCGGTGTGCTCAGCCTTTACACCAACTACGTGCCGACGGAACCGCTGAGCGGCAGCGTGCAGCTGTTCGGACGCTCGAACAACGAGCAGCTTGGGCTTTCGGCTCAAGTTGGCGGGCGCAAGGGGCTGTTCTTTTTTCGCGCCAATGCCACGCTGATAGATTATGCCGACTTCAGGGTGCCAACTGACAGCGTTCAGTATTATTCGTATTGGGTAAAACTGAAGGACCAACGCCTGCGTAACACAGCGGGCTGCGAGCGTGACGGCAGTGTGGTGATGGGTTTTCGAGGCTATAACTTCCACACAGACGTAAGGGTGAGCGACAGCTACTCAAAGAGTGGTTTCTTTGCCAATGCACACGGTCTGGAGGTGCGTCTCTCCGACATCGACTACGACTGCTCGCGGCGTGACATTGACTTGCCCTGCCAGTGGGTGAATCATCTGAAGGTGGTTAGTCATACCACATGGCGCAATGATAATGTGTTGGCAGAGTTGAACCTGGCCTATCAGAAAAACGTGCGCGAAGAGCTGTCTGAGCCTGTCGGCCACGGCTATATGCCAAAGCCTGACGGTACGCTGGAACGCCGTTTCGACAAGGACACCTATACGGCTGGACTGTCGCTACGCCATGAACTCGGACACCATGTCCTGCAGGGCGGGCTGAACGGTGAATGTCAGCATAATTGCCGCGACGGCTGGGGCTTTATTATTCCCGACTTCGAGACGGGCTGGGCGGCGGCGAGACGATGCTGAGTATCAGTTACTTACAGAGTTAGTGTAAAGTGCTGGCGCCTCTTTTTAGACTCATTCTGCTCATTTTGCCTCATTTTTCAGGGGAAAAATGGCTCAATGGCAGATTCATTCTCATTTCTTGATTTTATCTTTATTTTGTTTTACACTAGATTGCTTTACTTCTGTCTTACAATCGTTAACTGTAAATGCTTCGTAAGTCCGGAAGATTGAACTTCATGAACAAACACCACATTCTAGTTGCAAAAATACAAAAAAATCTTGAATTCAGACCCATTATTCTCATTTTTCGTGCAGAATGAGTTTGATTTTAACAAAAAAAACTAAAGCTGCATGTCTATTTCATACTTTCAATAAAAAGAGAAACAGTTGCATTCCATCTTTGTTGGTTTAGGTTTAAGTTTAGATGTTCTTATATATATAATAAGGTATAGTAAACCCAAATCAGGAGAATGTGTTCCTTTTTCTTTTACAGAATTATATTCTAAATGGGCTGATCATTATAGCTGTATTTAGAAAATGAACACGCATATTTAATGTAAAATAGAAAATTTTTCCATAATTTGTGTTCAGTTTGGAAGATATTTCAAATTGTCGTACCTTTGCACCCAGCAAACAATTAAAAAATGAAGAAACAAACGATAGCCCTCCACACGCCATACGTTCGTCCCGATGTATACGGGTCGTTGGCAGTACCTATATATAATAATGTGTCGTTTGAGTTCAAGGATGCGCAGACGATGAGCGATGCCTTCTGCAACCGCATCAAGGCTCCCGACTATGCTCGTATTGCTAACCCCACAGTGACTCAGTTTGAGCAGCGTGTGAAGGCACTGACAGAGGCGGAGCATGTGACTGCATTCAACTCAGGTATGGCGGCCATCAGCACTGCGTTGCTGGCTGTCGTGGCACAGGGCAAGAACATCGTCACTTCTCGCCATCTGTTTGGCAACACGCTTGCACTTATCAGCGGCACGCTGCTGCGACTCGGTATAAAGCCCCGACTGCGCGACCTCACCAATCTGGAGGTCGTGGAGGCTGCCATCGACGAGCAGACCGCCTGCGTTTACTTAGAGACGGTCACCAACCCGCAGCTGGAGGTGGCAGACCTGAAGGGTATAGCCGATATCGCCCACAGGAAAGGAGTACCCGTTATTGTCGATTCTACTGTGATTCCCTTCACGGAAACGAACCTCAAGGCATTGGGCATAGATGTCGAAGTGGTGTCAAGCACAAAGTATATCTCTGGTGGCGGTACGTCGTTGGGCGGTCTGATTATTGACTACGGCACCTTCCCGCAGATTAACAAGCTGGTGAAGTACGATTTGCTCATCAACCTCGGAGTGTATATGACGCCACAGACGGCCTACATGCAGACTCTCGGACTGGAAACGCTCGACGTGCGCTACCAGCGACAGGCAGCGAGTGCGTTATGGCTGGCCGAGGCGCTTAGAGGGCTACCTGCAATTATTGACGTCAACTACATAGGACTGAAGGACAATCCCTATCACGATTTGGCCGTCAAGCAGTTCGGAGCGACAGCGGGTGCCATGCTCACCATCGACCTGCAGTCGAAGGAGGCTTGCTTTGGGCTCCTTAACCGCCTGCAGTTGATTCACAGGGCCACAAACCTCTTCGACAGCCGTACATTGGCCATCCATCCCGCCTCGACTATCTTCGGACTATTCCCAGAGCGGCAGTTGCAGCAGATGGACGTGCGACAGACCACCATTCGCCTCTCCATCGGACTCGAAGCACCCGAAGACCTCCTGCAAGACATAGAACAAGCTCTCTCAAAAATCAATTAATAATATGGAACAGAAAAAACTAAGCATCATCGCATTCAGTGGCGACTTCGACAAGCTGACGGCAGTATTCACCCTGGGTACGGGTGCAGCGGCCGTAGGCTACGAGGTGAACATCTTCTTCACCTTCTGGGGTCTCGACGCCATCAAGCAAAAGCAGGGACGCTCGCTGACGGGCGGCAACTGGCTGACAAAGATTTTCGGCTTCATGATGGGTGGCCTGAAAGTGACACCCACGAGCCGTTTCAACTTCTTCGGCGCTGGCCCGAAGATATTCCGCTACCTGATGCGCAAGAACAATGTGGCGACGCTTGAAGAACTCGTCGAGGCCGCTAAAGCACTCGGCATCAACCTCTACGCCTGTGAAATGGCGATGCATGTGCTCGGCTTGAAGAAAGAGGATTTTATCCCTGAGGTGAAGGAAGTGCTTGGCGTGGCATCGTTCCTGAATCTGAGCGAAGGCGGACAGACATTATTCATTTAAAATAAGATAAGGATATGGCAACAAAAGTATTAGACATCACAAAAGAGCACTGTCCAATGACCTTCGTCAAGACCAAGATTGAGCTGTCGAAGCTCCAGCCGGGCGACATTCTGGAAGTGCTGCTCGCTGAGGGCGAACCGCTCGACAACGTGCCGCGCAACGCTAATGAACAAGGCTACAATGTGCTCTCTGTTGAGCATGTGGAAGGTACAACACATAAGATAACGATAAAAAGGTAAAAAGTAAAGAAAACTTAAACGATTATGGCAGATTCTAATTTACAGCGCAGTGTGACCACTGCTACCGCCAGAAGGCTGGCGACAACTACCAAGACCGCCCCGCAGATGGGCAGCATCACTCCGAGACTATTGCTGAAACTCCTGCCGTGGGTACAGGTTAGCGGCGGTACATTCCGCGTGAACCGTACGAAAGTGGAACTCCGTAAGAACGACCGCTTGCCCATCCAGTATGTGAACGGCGTGCCCTCGTTCACGGCAAAGGACCTGAAAGCTATTCCCCTGTTCTCTGAGTTCGACGACGAGATACTGAACCGTCTGGTAAGCTCATTCGAAGCTAAGGAAGTGGATGTGGATAAGCTTTTCGTCGAGGAGGGCAAGGACAAACAGCGTTTCTTCATCGTGGCCTCGGGTCAGGCTGAGGTCATCAGCAAAGGCTCACACGGCGAGAACCTGCGGATAGCCCTGTTGGGCGACGGTGAGTACTTCGGCGAGGCAGACTTGCTCGACGAGCAGGAGTCAACCGTCTCCGTGCGTGCCATCACGCCGACAGTGTTCCTCGGCCTGAAGCTGAAGGAACTGATTAAGTTTATCAAGGAGGTGCCCGACTTCCGCGAGACGTTCAACAAGGCCGTTGACAAGCAGTTGCGCCTGAAAGCATCGGTGAATGACAACGGCGAGAAGCACATCGATCTGGTCTCTGGTCACGAGGAAGACAATATCATTCCCGAGACCTACATTGACTACGAGGAGAATCCCACCGAATATCAACTGAACACGCTGCAGACGGTGGTTCGTGTGCATACCCGCGTCAGCGATCTCTACAACAATCCCTACAACCAACTGGAAGAACAGCTTCGCTTGTCAATAGAGAGCATCAAGGAGCGTCAGGAGTGGGAACTCATCAACAACAAGAAGTTCGGTTTGCTGGCAGCTGCCAACCCCGCCTATCGTATTACAACGCGCTACGGTGCTCCCACGCCCGATGACCTTGACGAACTTCTTTCGTTGGTTTGGAAGGAACCGGCTTTCTTCATCGCCCATCCTCGGGCTATTGCTGCCTTTGAGCGCGAATGCACGTGGCGAGGTGTGCCTCCTGTGACAACGGATCTTTTTGGCACAAAGGTCATTCTGTGGCGTGGCGTGCCTCTGATTCCTTCCGACAAAGTGGAGGTAGAAGGTCAGTATCTGACAGGCCGCGGCGTAGGCACGACGAAGATCATCCTCGTTCGTGTCGGCGAGAAGAACCAGGGCGTTGTCGGTCTTCACCAGAGCGGCATTCCCGGCGAGATAGCTCCCAGCCTGAGCGCCCGTCTGATGGGGCTCGACAAGTTCGGCGTAGCATCATATCTGCTCACGAAATACTTCTCACTGGCCTCACTGACCGACGATGCCATCGCTGTGCTCGAAAACGTGGAGGTGGGTTATTATCATGACTATCAGCATAGGAAAATAGAAAACTCTCTTTTAGGGAGCGAAGTAAAATGTAAATGATTGTCTGCTATCGTGTCACCAAAGGGTGATCCCTCACAGAGTGATTTCGCGCTGTAGTGGTGCAGAAAACGCCAAATAGAGCATTGTTCAACGCCACGAGTGGTATTGGTCAACGCCACACGAGGCGTTTTCGACACCATCAAAAGGTAGTCCCTGGTACGATAGCGGATAATCAAAAATGTAATGCTTATGATAGATATGCAAAATATAAGCGGCTATGGACTGGACGCCCCTGGCTTCTCCTTGCTTCGTGAGATAGCACAAAAGTACTGTCCCGAGGAGTTGCAGCAGGTGCGGAAGGCTGTGCTGCCTGACGAGGTCTTTGAGGAGAAGCTCGACCTCTCGTCGCTGGATATCCTTTATGATGCGACTGTGTTGCATCCCGCGGCTCAGCAATCCTCGCCCATCGTCCCGGCAGACAACGGTTTCGGCATTGGCATCCCTGAAACGCAGAAGCTGCATAACCTTCACTACGAAGAGTCTGACACGCTGAACTCCGAGCAGATTAAGAAGGACTTCCCTGTGCTTAATCAGAAGGTGAACGGCCACGACCTCGTATGGCTCGACAATGGAGCGACGACACAGAAACCGAATCAAGTCATCGACAAGATTTCGGATTACTACCGCACCTACAACTCGAACATCCATCGCGGGGCACACACCCTTGCCGCACGTGCGACGGATGCCTATGAGGAGGCACGTGAGAAGGTACAGCGGTTCATCAATGCTGCCACGAGCGAAGAAATCATCTTCGTGCGTGGCACGACTGAGGGCATCAACCTCGTGGCACAGACTTACGGCCGACAATACTTGACGCCTGGCGACGAGGTCATTGTCTCTGAACTCGACCACCACGCAAATATCGTGCCCTGGCAGCGTGTGTGCCAGGAGCGTGGAGCCACGTTGCGTGCCATCCCCACCGACCAGAACGGCGACCTGATACTCTCTGAGTTCGAGCGGCTCATCACACCTCGCACACGGTTCGTCAGCGTTGGACATGTGAACAACACGTTTGGTACCATCAACGACGTGCAGCGCATCATCGACATCGCCCACTCACATCAGATTCCTGTTCTGATAGACGGAGCGCAGTCCATTGCCCACACGCCAGTGGATGTACAGCAGTTGGGTGCCGACTTCTTCGTTTTCAGCGGCCACAAAATCTACGGACCTAACGGCATCGGCGTAGTCTATGGTCGCAAGGAGTTGCTCGACAAGATGCAACCCTGGCAGGGTGGCGGCAACATGATCAAGGACGTGACCATCGAGCGAACGGAATACAACGTACTTCCTGCCCGCTTTGAGGCCGGCACGCCCAACGTGGCAGATGCCATTGGACTGGGTGCCGCCCTCGACTATGTGAGTCATTTGGGCATCCGCAACATTGAACACCATGAGCACCAGTTGACTGAGTATGCCCGCGAACAGTTGGGGCAAATTCCTGGCTTGACGCTCATCGGCAATCCCAAGAATCGCGTGTCGGTGGTGAGCTTCGTGCTCGACGGCATTCCTGTTCCTGAGGTCGGCACCTTGCTTGACAAGGAAGGGATTGCTGTGCGTGCAGGCCATCACTGTGCTCAGCCTGCCTTGCGTGCCTTGGGTTACGAGATGAGCGTCCGTCCTACCTTTGCCCTCTACAATACGCGAGAGGACGTGGATAAATTAGTAATTGCAGTAAAAAAGATTATAGGAAGATAGACTATGGCAAAGATTACAGTTAACGAAGAGGCGCAGGAAGTGCAGTTGCCCCTCAGCCTCACAGAGTTAATCAAGCAGAACGACGTGCAACAGCCCGAAATGGTCAGCGTGCAGTTGAACGACGACTTCGTTGACCGCAACGAGTGGGATAGGCTGCAAATCAAGGAGGGTGACTCAGTGGACTTTCTGTACTTCATGGGAGGAGGCTCACGATGATTGATTTTACTGAAGAACAGATACAGCGCTATTCGCGGCATATCTTGCTGCAGGATGTCGGTGTCGAAGGTCAGGAGAAAATCATGAATGCCCGTGTGCTCGTAGTAGGTGCTGGCGGACTGGGTGCTCCCGTGTCGCTCTACCTCGCTGCAGCAGGCATCGGGACGATTGGCATCGTGGATGCTGACGTCGTTGACTTGAGCAATCTCCAACGTCAAGTCATTCATTTCACGAAGGACGTGGGAGTGCCGAAGGTACAGAGTGCGAAGGAGAAAATCGAAGCTATCAACCCGGATGTGAAAGTGAACACATATTACGAGTTCCTCGATTCATCGAATGCACTCGACATCATCAAGGAGTATGACTTCGTCGTCGATGGCACCGACAATTTTCCCGTGAAGTTCCTCATCAACGATGCTTGTGTGATGGCAGGCAAGCCGTTCTCGCATGGTGGCATCTTACGTTTCAACGGGCAGACCTTCACCCATCTGCCTGGCACAGCTTGCTATCGCTGCATGTTCAAGGAGCCGCCTCCCGCAGGAGCCGTGCCCACTTGCTCGCAGGCAGGAGTGCTCGGTGCCATTGCAGGTATGCTCGGTACCATCCAGGCTGCCGAGACACTGAAGTATTTCACGGGCATCGGCGAATTGCTGACAAATCGTCTGCTCACCTTCGATGCCAAGACCATGCAGTTCCGAACGGTTCCGGTGAAGCATCGTGACTCGTGTCCCATCTGCGGCCAGGCACCCACCATCGACCACCTGATAGACTACGAACAGGCCGCATGCGACCTCAAGAACCATTAAACGATGAAGATTACACAAGAAATTATTGACGAGCTAATCAGACAAGCCCGGCAGGATGCACCCGACGAGACGTGCGGTTACCTGCTGGGCATCAAAGGCCCAGATGGCGACACCGTGACAGAGAACTACCCGATGGAGAACATCGACCACTCGCCTGAGCATTTCTCTTTTGCCCCGAAGGAGCAATTCACCGCCTTGAAATACGCGCGCAACAAAGGCCTGAAGATACTTGCCAACTGGCACAGCCATCCTGCTTCGCCTTCACGTCCATCGCAGGAAGACCTACGCTTGGCCAACGATCCCAACATCCGCTACGCCATTCTCTCCCTGCATGAGGGCTTGCATTTGAATTCCTTCAAAATCGTGAACGGTGAAGTCGTGGACAAGGAGGTTCACTATGACCTATAAACTGATACGGAATAGTATTCGTCTCAACTCGATTTAAACTGGTTTAAAGATGAATTTTGTATTTATATCGCCTCATTTCCCACATACTTACTGGCAGTTCTGCCAGCGGCTCAGTCAGAATGGCGTGACGGTGCTAGCCATTGCCGATGTGCCCTACGAGCACTTGCAGCCGGAGCTGAGGGAGTCGCTGACGGAGTACTACCGCGTGGGTTCACTGGAGAACTACGAAGAGGTGTACCGAGGCGTGGCCTACTTCGCCCACTGCCACGGACGCATCGACTGGATAGAATCGAACAACGAATACTGGCTGGAGCAGGACGCGCGGTTGCGGACAGACTTCAACGTCACGACGGGTATACAGAGCAGTCGCATCCGCAGCATCAAGGAGAAGTCGGAGATGAAGAAGTGCTATCTGGAGGGTGGCATTCCAACGGCGCGGCAGAAACTGGCTTCGCATGGTGTCGAGGCCATCGGAAAATTTGCCGCCGAGGTGGGCTATCCCATCATAGCCAAGCCCGACGTGGGCGTGGGGGCCAGCGGTACTTATAAGATTAACAGCGAAGCCGAATTGGTCGATTTCTATGCTAAGGAACCGCACGCCAACCAATATGTGGTCGAAGAGTTCATCACGGGAGAGATATGCTCATACGATGCCGTCATCGACAGCAATGGCGAGCCGCTGTTCGAGGCAATGACCGTCTGGCCGCCGTCCATCATGGACATCGTAAACCTGAAGCTCGACCTTTCGTACTACGTGGACAAGGAGATTCCGGAGACCCTGCGACAGCTGGGCCGCCGCACGGTGAAGGCCTTCAGGGTGGTGAGCCGGTTCGTTCACTTAGAGTTCTTCCGACTCGACAGCGAGCGTCCAGGTCTTGGCAACATCGGCGACTTTGTGGCCCTTGAAGTAAACATGCGCCCAGCGGGAGGCTACACGCCCGACATGATCAACTATGCCCACTCGGCAGATGTTTATAAGGTATGGGCCGATATGGTGGCCTTCGACGAACTGCGCACCGAGGAGGGAAAGCCTTATTACTGCGCCTTCGCCAGCCGACGCGACATCTATCGCTACCGCCACAGCCACAACGAGGTGAGAAACCGCTACAGTGGACAACTGATGATGTGCGAGCGCATGCCGGAACTGTTCTCGGCGGCCATGGGACAGCAGATGTACACCGTCCGCCTCAACACGATGGACGAGGTGCAGGAGTTTATTAATTATGTACACGCTAAGATATGAACATCAACTACGTAAAAAAATACAGCAACGCCCTCGGGCGTGATATGGAATATAAAACTTATGGCGACAAGGGGCATCCTGTACTGGTCTTTCCATCCCAGAACGGACGTTTTTACGACTATCAGGACTTCGATATGGTGGGGGTGCTTTCCAGCTTTATTGACCGCGGATTCATCCGTCTCATTTGTGTTGACAGCATCGATGGCGAGACATGGAGTGACATGCAGGGTGACCACCATCGCAGAATAGCACTCCACGAACAGTGGTTCCACTACATTATCGACGAGCTAATCCCAGAACTCCGCCACCACCCCGAAGAGACATTCATTGTGACGGGCTGCAGCATGGGCGGATTCCATGCAGCAAACTTCTTCTTCCGCCGCCCCGATTTGTTTGATACATTGTTGGCACTGAGCGGACTCTACTACGCGGGCTATTTCTTCCCCAATTACAGAGATCCACTTATCTACGACAATTCACCCTACGACTTTCTGCGCTCGATGCCCGCCGACCATCATTATTGGGATATCTACCGGCACCGCAGCATTGTGATGTGCGTGGGGCAGGGTGCCTGGGAGGATGATCTCTTGGAAAGTACCCGACAGATGGATGCCCTGCTGCGCGAGAAGAACGTCCCTGCTTGGATTGACTACTGGGGTCACGACGTGGCCCATGACTGGGCTTGGTGGCGCAAGCAGATAGTCTATTTCATGGATCATCTGTTGGCAGAGAAAACTGTTGAGTATGCCATCTGATTCCTCTCAATGACAAGAATCATCACATATGAGACAAGGTACATGCAGGATTTTATCCGACTGAACAAACAGTGGATAGAGATATGGTTCAGACTGGAACAGACTGATATTGACACATTTGCGCATATTGATGATTACATCATCGGACTTGGTGGTCAGATATTTCTAGCTATAGACGAAAGCGGACAGGTCGTGGGGTGCTGTGCGCTGAAACCACATCTTGAATCTGACTGTCACGAGTTGGCAAAGATGGCAGTATCACCAGATGCACAAGGCAAAGGTATCGGGCGCAAACTTGGCGAGGCGCTGCTCGAGTATGCCCGCAGTCATGATGTAAAACGAATCTTTCTCGAAGGCAACACCCGTCTGGAAGCCTCCATTGCTCTTTATCGCAAGTTGGGATTCAAGGAGATACCACTGAAGAATAATGCCTACGAACGTTGCGACATCTTGATGGAGATTTTTCTGTAATCTATACTTTTTTTATGATTACGCGCATCATTTGCATTCATATAATATAATTCAGGTTTCATAAGGCTCGCTCAAATCTTGGTAATTTTACTACAGACCGACCTATTGACACACAGAAGAGTGTTTGCTCAATGGTATGTACATTATGCATATAAAGTAAAATAAATCAGCCTCAATAACCACACTCAATTTTTTGGTAAACAGGCTCATTTTTTGGTAAACAAATTTGATGCAGAACTACCTATTGGCACATAGAATAGCATTTCTCAAAAATACAACTAATTATATATCAGCTATTTGCATTTTCAAAAATGTTTCCTGAAAAAACACGCTTTTGGTGAGGTGCAAAACGTAAGTGCTTTGTTATCAAGCACTTGTGTTTTAAGTATCTCAAAAATCAGAGATTTATTCGCATTCCAGAGCGCCCAGCTTGGGCGGCTATGTGATGGATCGCTACACGCTACGCGACAACCTGATACTGAATGCCGGACTGCGCCTTGACTATGCGCAGACTCACATACACGGCTATCAGGATTGGTTCGCAACACCCGTAAACGGTACTCCCGTCTATCAGCAGCGTTCCACGGAACAGCGTCGCCGCTTTACGTGCTTCACCTGGTCGGCAGGCGTGAACTACAGCCTGGGGCAGTGGGTGATGAAGGCAAACGTGGGCAAGTCGTTCCGTGTGCCTATTCCCAAAGAGCTGGGTGCCGATGGCATCAACTACCATATCTTCCGCTACGAGCGGGGCAACGCTAACCTCGACGCTGAAGAGTCTTACCAGATAGACGTCTCGGCGAACTGGGCCAACGATGTGTGGGAGGTGGAGGTGGACCCTTACTTGAACTATTTCCCGAACTACATCTACCTAAGCCCTACGGCTCAGTATGTGGAAGGTTTGCAACTATACCACTACACCCAGGCGCGTGTGCTGCGCTACGGTGTGGAGGCTCAGGCCACGTGTCGCATCACGCAGCATTGGCAGGCCCACGTACAGAGCGAATATCTCTATGCCCGCCAGAAGTCGGGCGAAAAGAAGGGTTACACCCTGCCGTTCTCCACGCCGTGGTCGGTGGATGCTGGCGTTAAGTACCTTTTCGACTGGCACGGAGAAGGCTTCGTGGGGCTGAATGCCCATATCGTTGGTCGGCAAGATGAGATTGTACCCCCCCCGAGAAGCCTACCGATGGCTACTGGACGTTAAACTTTTCTGCCAGAAAGAAGTTTCCGCTGAAGGGTGGCACGACCCTCTGTGTGGCGATGCATGCAGATAATCTGCTCGACCGCCGCTACTATGATCACACCAGTTATTACCGCCTCGTCGATATACCCGAGCCAGGGATTAACGTCTCTGTGAAGGTGGGACTGGAGTTTTAACCCCTAAATATCAACAAACAAATAAAATTTAAAAGAACAATGAAAATTCTGAAATACATGAGCCTTCTGATGGCTCTCGTGAGTGTTATGACAATTGGTTTCACCTCTTGCGGTAGCGACGACAATGACAATACGCCTGCTCCTACCATTAATTTGGAAGAAGCAAATATCGAGGGGGATGAACTTTGCGTGGAGGCCGACATTGTGGCCATGGGACGCACGTCGTCCATTCTTATCAATATTTGTGACGCTACAGGCAAAAACATCAAGGTTGTGCATCCCGTCACAAGTAGCAAGTATATCGGTATGCTCAACGTCGAGGGCTTCCACGTGCATGTTGACATCGCAGGGAAGAATGTCGCCAGGGGCGACCTGCTGAAACTTATCGTCACCGATGCCCATGGCCGTTCAACAACCGCTCAGAAGGCTATTACAGAAGAGGAGGATAAAGACGAAGAAACAGGTCATGAATAACCATCATTTTAATATGAAGAAACTTGTTTTATTACTTTTACTGCTGTGCGCACTGTGTGCGTGCAGCAGTTCCCGCGACAACGACTCGCGCGATATGTCGCAGCCCATCATTTCTGAACAAGGCATCACGGCCAACCCCGTTGAGTGCCAGCAATACCGCCCTGGCGATGTCATCCCCTTTCACTATGTCTTCACGGACGATGTGGAACTGGGTAACTATAACATCGAGATTCACCATAATTTCGACCACCACACTCATTCAGGCTCCGCCATAGAGTGTGAGATGGAAACCAAGAAGGAAGCTGGAGACAAGGCATGGGTGTTCAATCAGGACTATACCATCCCTGCAGGTCAGCGCACCTATACGGCACGGGTTGACATCCGGATACCAGCCGATGTCGAAACGGGTGACTATCACTTTATGGTTCGCCTTACCGACCGTGCTGGTTGGCAGCAGCTCAAGGCTGTGTCCATCAAGGTGAAATGAAGCCCCTTATCATACAAGCGAAAGAAGTTGTTTTTTGGCTACGCCGAGATAAGGGTTCTTGTTTTCTTTGTGGTTTTTAAGTCTGCGACGGCGATTGAATCGTACTAATTTGTTTTTTTACGTTTACTTAGGGGGTAAGCTCCGTTCATAAGGGGGATGCCCCCGTGTGGTGATGCTGCGTTTTCAGGTATTCCTTTGCTGTTTCAATATAGGTGTCTTGCTGGCGGGCTGTGTGTGTGCCCGACATTTGGCAGGGTATGTCGGGAGGGATGCCAAATTCGGTGTGCTGCATGCGGGGGTCGTAGTGGATGACGGCACTGTAGCGGACGCTCCAGCCGCAGGGCAGTTCGCTGGTGAAGGGCATGCCTGATCCACCGCCTGTGGTGTCGCCGAGGGTGGTGACGAGGGGTGAGGTCTGCATGCACTGGACGAAGTCGTTGGCGGCACTGTAGCACTGGCGGTTGGTGAGCAGGATGCAGGGTTTCTGCCAGCGGATGCCGTCGGCGGCGGGGTCGAGGTACTGGGGGCGCGGCGTGGAGAGGTCGCTGTGGCCAGGACCCGTCTTGTGGGAGGTGTAGCCGATGAGGGTGGTGTGGTTGATGAAGTGAGAAGCAAGGGTGTGGGCACTGGTGATTTGTCCGCCGCCGTTGCCTCGGATGTCGATGATGAGTGCTGTGCAGAGGGAGAGTTCGTCCAGACAGGTGGATACGTTGCCATGGCCGATGGCGACGGAGAAGGTTGGTATGCGGATGTAGCCGATGTTGTCGGGCAGGATTTGGTAGTATAGTCCAGAGGTGATGCGGTAGTCGGTGCCGAGGTAGGTGACCTGGACGATGGAGTCGTTGTAGTTCTGGGGATGGTTTTCGTAGTAGCTCCAGTTGCGGGCGTAGTCGAAGGCTGTGGCAAGGTTGACGTGGCCGTCGCGGAGTTCTGCCAGCATGTGGGTCATGACTTCGAAGAGTTGCTGGGGGGTCATTTCTTCGGATATCTGGGCTGCGTATTTGCTGTGGACGGCGTTCCAGTCGAGGCCGATGGCTTGCTGTTTGTAGTCGAAGAAGCAGTAGTGTTCGTCGATGAGCTTCCAAAGGGCTTCGAAGTTGTTTTGCCTGGTGTCCTGGGTGTCGTCTCCGGCGATGCAGGAGGCAGTGGTTTGCAATAGCAGTGCGAGGCACAGGAGGGTGCAGAGGTGCAGGAGGGTGGAACGGTAAGGTTTCATAGCGCAATGAAGTGTTTTGTGTAACCTATCATGATGTCCAGGGAGTAGGCGTGGTAGCGGATGCGGTTCCATCTGGCTTGCATCAGATGGGCGGCACAGCCTATGCGGAGGCTGCTTTTGCCCAGAGGGATGTCGAGGGTGAGCAGGTGGCGCATGGAGGGTGTGTTGAGGGGGGTGGCAAAGACGACGTTGTGGTCGTAGTTTTTCAGCGAGAAGATTTCGTAGTAGGACTGGCCGTACATGGGGGAGAAGGCGATGCCGACGAAGGGGATGGATAGGCTGTAGGTGGCTTTCCACCATTTCCCTTTGACGGGGAAGCGGTAGGTGGATTGGGCGGTGAGGTCGATGAGCAGGTCGAGTTTGCCCTGTGCGGGGTTGTTGCCGTTGCGGTCGTTGTAGATGCCGCCGGCGTAGGCTGAGGCGGCGAGTCCGGCAGCGAAGTGCCAGCGGTGTATGTCGCGGAAGTTGTAGAGCCAGGCTGCGGAGAAGCGGATGCCGACGGCATAGTCCTTTGCGTTTTTGGCGGGGTTTTTGACGTAGTCGGCGTTGATGTCGGTCTGGGTGTGGAAGCTGATGTGGCTGTCCCAGAGACGGGTGGGGCGCTCCGTCTGGTAGATGATGCGGGCTTCGATGCCTTTGTAGGAGTAGGGGGAGAGGTAGGTGTCGAGGATGTTGGAGGTGCCGAAGCCGAAGAGGAGGGAGTGGCTCCGCTCTGATTCTTGTCCGTGGAGGGGAAGGGAGAGGGTAGATATTAATAATAATAAGAAGAAGGGCAGACCCCTTCTAAGTCCCCCTTTAGGGGGAGGACTTGGGGGGGAGGATGAGGGGTGTGGTGTGTGTGTCATCAGAATAGTTTTAGCTGGCCGTTGATTTCGTCGCGGATGTCGCTGTCGGATTTGCCTTCGTCGGGGTCGATGACTGCTTCGAGGGTTTCGGGCTGGGGTGTTTCGGGTTCGGGTTCGGGGAAGCGGAGGGGTTCGAGTTCCACCACACTGCCGAGGGGGAGGGTGGTGAGGCGTTTGCCTTTTGCCTTGAAGCCTTTGACGGCGATGAACTGTTCGGCATCGAGGACTTCGGAGGGTCGGTCGATGTGGGGGTCGTTGTAGTTGATTTGCAGACGGGGGTAGGGGGTGTCGGTCAGCAGGATGAGTTGGCTGTCGGGGTTGTCGCCGAGGAAGTTCTGTTTCTTGGCTGTTGCTTCCATGTAGAAGCGTTTGATGTAGGGCAGGTTCTGGTTGTCGGCGTCCCAGAGTACGGCTGTCCAGACTTTCTTGCTGTTGTATTTTTCGATGCGGAGGATGTTTTGCTCGTAGTGGTTGTTGGTGTCGAAGTTGGTGAGGTAGAAGTCGCCGCCTGGCAGGACGACGAGGATGTTGTCATCGCCCTGGAATTCTCCGAGCAGGGTGCCGTGTTCGTCGTAGTTGATGCGTCCGACGTCGGGGTCCCACCACACTTGTCTGCCGCCGAGTGTGCTGCCGCCTCGGGCTTTCAGCTGAATGCGGAAGATGTCGTTCTTGGTGAGTTGGTTGCCTCGGCTGGAACGCCCCTTGATGGCTACTTCGCTGAAGTCTTTCTCGAAGACGATTTTCTTGATTTTCTCGTGGGGCTTCAGGGTGATTTTGATGATTTCGGCTTCTCCGTTGGCGTTGGCTGTGAACCAGGTTACTCGGGATTTGGGTGTGCCCATGGTGATGTCGTATTCACGGTCGCGGGTAACGGCGGGCACGTTGAACCGCTTGATGTAGGTGACACCGCTTTCGCCGTCTTTGTAGCAGACGTTGTAGATGGTGCGGGTGTCGTTCTTCTTGAAGACGGCGATGTGGATGATTTCTACCTTGCGTTTTTCTTTTTTGGATTTTTCCGTTTCGCCGACGAATATTTTTTCTGCCACTTTGATGACTTTGTAGGTGCCGTCTTTGTAGAAGATGATGACGTCGTCGATGTCGGAGCAGTTGCAGACGAATTCGTCCTTCTTCAGGCTGGTGCCGATGAAGCCGTCGGCACGGTTGATGTAGAGTTTCTGGTTGGCTTCTGCCACGGTGGCTGCCTGGATGGTGTCGAAGTTGCGTATTTCGGTGAGGCGTGGATGGTCTGCGCCGTATTTCTGTTGCAGGTAGCGGAACCAGTTGGCTGTGACCTCGATGAGGTTGGCCAGGTCGCGGTTGATGCTTTCGATGTCTTCTTTTGTCTTGGCGATGAGTTCGTCGGCACGGTCTTTGTTGAATTTCAGGATGCGTGCCATCTTGATTTCCATCAGTCGGAGAATGTCGTCGCGGGTGACTTCGCGGATGAGGTCTTTCTTGAAGGGGTCCAGCCGCTTGTCAACGTATGCCACGGCGTGATCCATGTCGGGGGCGTTTTCAAATTCGCGTCCTTTGTAGATGCGTTCTTCGATGAAAATCTTTTCCAGACTGGCAAAGTGTAGCTGTTCCAGCAGTTCGTCGCGACGGATTTCCAGTTCTCGGCGGATGAGGAACTTGGTGTTATCGACGGATTTGCGCAGCACGTCGCTGATGGTGAGGAATTTCGGCATACGGTCGTCGATGACACAGCAGTTGGGCGATACGGACACTTCGCAGTCGGTGAAGGCGTAGAGTGCGTCAATCTGTTTGTCGCTGCTGACACTTGGCACGAGGTGAACAAGGATTTCCACTTCTGAGGCTGTGTTGTCTTCAATCTTTCGTGCTTTGATTTTGCCTTTCTCTACAGCCTTGGTGATGGTGTCGATGAGCGATTCGGCTGTTTTTCCGTAAGGAATCTCACGGATGACCAGGGTTTTGTTGTCGAGTTTCTCTATTTTTGCACGAATCTTCACTGTGCCGCCACGCTGTCCGTCGTTGTATTTCGACACGTCGATAGATCCTCCTGTCAGGAAGTCAGGATAGAGCTGGAAGGGTTTGTCGTGAAGATAGCTGATGGCTGCTTCACAGATTTCGTTGAAGTTGTGTGGCAGGATTTTGGAGGAAAGTCCCACGGCAATGCCTTCCACACCCTGGGCTAAGAGCAGCGGGAACTTGACGGGCAGGGCAATGGGTTCTTTGTTTCTGCCGTCGTAGGAGAGTTTCCATTCGGTGGTTTTGGGGTTGAACACTACGTCGAGGGCAAATTTGGAAAGGCGAGCCTCGATGTATCGGGCTGCTGCTGCTTCGTCGCCCGTGAGGATGTTACCCCAGTTTCCTTGGCAGTCGATCAGCAATTCTTTCTGTCCCATCTGTACCAGGGCATCTTTGATGCTGGCATCGCCGTGGGGGTGGAACTGCATGGTGTGTCCCACGATGTTTGCCACCTTGTTGTAACGTCCGTCGTCCATGCGTTTCATGGAGTGGAGTATGCGCCGTTGCACGGGTTTCAGTCCATCTATGATGTGGGGGACGGCACGTTCCAGTATGACATAGCTGGCATAGTCGAGAAACCAGTTCTGGTACATCCCCGACAGGTGGTGGGTGATGCTGTCCGTCATGGTTGTGGGGTCATAGTCCGAGGGTGGAGGCAACTTGCTTGAAGGGGTTGTCTCTACTTCGCTGTAATGGTCATAAGATGCAGTTTCTTCAACATTCTCGGTTTCGTTGAACTGCTCATTTTCGTCAAAAGTATTATTCTCTTCGCTCATGGCATTTGATTTGAATGCAAAGGTACAAAAAGTTTATGCTTTTTTGCGACTTTTTATCAAAAAAAATTGCATGGTTCGCACATTTTCTATGTTTTTGAGCATAAAATTTGTTTAAATCATTGCCATAAGGAAAAATTGCAGTACCTTTGCAGCCGAATTTTATACGTAAAAAACGTAAAAACGTAATAATATGAGTTTAAAAATTATTGTGCTCGCAAAACAGGTGCCAGACACACGCAATGTCGGTCCTGACGCGATGACTCCCGAGGGAACAGTAAACCGTGCCGCACTGCCCGCCGTTTTCAATCCCGAGGATTTGAATGCTCTTGAGCAGGCTCTTCGTCTCAAGGAACAAAATCCAGGTTCAACCATCACAATGCTTACAATGGGTTTGCCAAAGGCAGCCGAAGTTCTGAAGGAAGGCATCTACCGTGGTGCTGATGAGGGTATTCTCATCAGCGACCGTCCGCTGGGTGGTGCTGACACGCTTGCCACGTCTTACACTTTGGCTCAGGCCATCAAGAAGGTTGGCGACTTCGACATCATCCTCTGTGGTCGTCAGGCCATCGATGGCGACACCGCACAGGTAGGTCCTCAGGTAGCAGAAAAACTGGGCCTGACTCAGATTACCTACACCGAGGAAATTCTTTCGCTCGACAAGGAAGCCAAGAAGATTGTGGCTCGCCGCCATATCGACGGTGGTGTGGAAACTGTAGAAGGCCCGCTGCCCATCGTGGTCACAGTCAACGGGTCGGCTGCTCCCTGCCGCACACGCAACGTGAAGCGTGTCTGGGCTAACAAGAACCGCGAGTTCACCACTTGGGGTGCTGCCGACATCGATGCCGACCCCATGCAGATTGGCAAGGCAGGTTCTCCAACCAACGTGAAGGCTGTGAAGAGCATCGTCTTCAAAGCCAAGGAAAACAAGACACTCACATCCAGCGATGCTGATGTTGAGAGCCTGATTGTAGAACTCATGGAATCAAACACTATCGGATAATGAACAACGTATTTGTATATTGTGAACTTGAAGGCAACAAGGTTGCCGACGTAAGTCTGGAGCTTTGCACTAAGGGTCGCAAACTCGCTAACCAACTGGGCGTGCAGCTTGAGGCTGTGCTCGTGGGAACAGGTCTTGACGGCGTTGAGAAACAGGTTATCCCCTATGGTGTTGACAAAGTGCACATCTTCGATGCCGAAGGGCTCTTCCCCTACACATCCCTTCCTCACACATCTGCCGTGGTGAACCTCTTCAAGGAGGAAAAGCCGCAGATTTGCCTCCTCGGTGCTACCGTTATCGGTCGCGACCTCGGTCCCCGTGTGTCGTCGGCTCTCCACTCAGGTCTGACGGCCGACTGTACTCAACTGGAAATAGGTTCTTTCGACATGAAGGTAAAGGATGCAGAAGGCAACATGGTGGACAAGCACTATGAAGACCAGCTCTACCAGATTCGTCCTGCTTTCGGCGGTTCCATCATCGCCACCATCGTCAACCCCGAACATCGTCCACAGATGGCAACGGTTCGTGACGGTGTGATGAAGAAGGAAATCCTCGACGAGAACTACCAGGGTGAAGTCATCAAGCACGACGTGGCCAAATACGTACCCACCACCGACTACGTGGTGAAGGTGCTCGACCGTCATGTGGAGAAAGCCAAGCACAACCTCAAGGGTGCTCCTATCATTGTGGCTGGTGGCTACGGAGTAGGGGGTCCAGAAGGCTTCAACCTCCTTTTCGAATTGGCAAAAGAACTCCATGCCGAAGTGGGTGCCAGCCGTGCCGCCGTCGATGCAGGCTGGATTGACCACGACCGCCAGATTGGTCAGACAGGCACTACGGTGCGTCCCAAAGTCTATATTGCCTGCGGCATCTCAGGTGCCATCCAGCACGTGGCGGGCATGAAGGAGTCGGGTATTATCATCTCTATCAACAATGACCCCCAGGCACCTATCAACCAGATTGCCGACTATATCATCAACGGCACCATCGAAGAGGTTGTTCCAAAACTGATTAAATACTACAAAAAGAATTCGAAATAATGGCAAATTCCTATACAGACGTTCCTGAGATTAAATTCCACATGGAACACCCTTTGATGAAACGCATCGTTGAGTTGAAGGAAAGAAACTATGCTGACTACGGTCACTACGACTATGCACCCAAAGACTACGAGGATGCACAGGAGAACTACGACAGCCTGCTGGAAATCACAGGCGACATCAACGCCAATATCATCGGTCCCAACTCCGAAGACGTTGATGCCGAAGGCCCTCATTGCGAGAACGGGCGTGTGCGCTATGCCTCGAAAACCTACGAAAACCTCGACGCTACCATCAAGGCTGGTCTCTGCGGCATGACGATGCCCCGTCGTTATGGCGGTCTCAACCTGCCCAACGTGGTTTATACCGCTGCCAACGAAATCATCGCTGAGGGTGATGCAGGCTTCGAAAACATCTGGTCACTCCAGGATTGCATCGAGACTCTCTACGAGTTCGGCGATGAAGACCAGCGTCAGCGTTACATCCCCCGCGTGTGTGCCGGCGAAACCATGTCAATGGACTTGACCGAACCCGATGCAGGTTCCGACCTCCAGTCCGTCATGCTCAAAGCCACTTTCGACGAGAAGGAAAACTGCTGGCGTCTGAATGGTGTGAAGCGATTCATCACTAACGGCGACTCCGACATCCACCTTGTGCTGGCTCGTTCAGTGGAAGGCACACGCGATGGTCGTGGTCTTTCCATGTTCATCTACGACAAGCGTAACGGTGGTGTGAATGTGCGTCGCATCGAAAACAAACTGGGTATTCATGGCAGCCCCACTTGCGAACTTGTCTATAAAAATGCCAAGGCAGAACTCTGCGGATCGGAGAAACTGGGTCTGATTAAATACGTGATGGGACTGATGAACGGTGCCCGTCTCGGCATCGCTTCCCAGTCAGTAGGGGCTGAACAGGCCGCTTACGAAGAAGCCCTGAACTATGCTCGCGACCGCAAACAGTTCGGCAAGGAAATCATCCACTTCCCCGCCGTCTATGACATGATTGCCCGCATCAAGGCCAAGCTCGATGCCGGTCGCAGCCTGCTCTACATGACAGCCCGCTACGTAGATATCTACAAAGCACTCGACGACATCAGCAAGGAGCGCAAACTCACGCCCGAAGAGCGCGACGAATTCAAGAAATACTCGAAGCTGGCCGATGCCTTCACGCCTCTGGCCAAAGGCATGAACTCGGAATTTGCCAACGAAAGCGCCTACGACTCCATCCAGGTACACGGTGGTTCGGGCTTCATGCTGGAATACAAGTGTCAGCGAGTCTATCGCGATGCCCGCATCATGTCCATCTACGAAGGCACCACCCAGTTGCAGACCGTGGCAGCCATCCGCTACATCACCTCCGGTTTCTATGCCAACGTCATCAAAGACTACGAGGCAGAACCCGTGGCAGCCGAATATGCAGCATACGCCGAGCGTATCAAGGACATGGCAGACAAGTTGGCTTACTGCACCAACAAGGCTAAGGAAGCCAACAACCAGGACTTCCTCGACCTCTGCGCACGCAAGCTCTACGAAATGACGGCCTACACCATCATGTGCCACCTGCTTCTGCAAGACACTCAGCGTGCTCCCGAACTCTTCGGCAAGTCACTCGTGGTCTTCATGAACTACGCCGAAAGCGAAGTGGCAAAACACTTCAACTACATCTTGAAGCTGGATGTTGATCAGCTTGAAGCCTATCAGCAGGCATAAACATAGATGCCCCTTTCAACAACGGATTTAGCAAATGAGACGAAAAACTTCGGTCCATTCGTTAAATTCGTTGTTGAAAAATTGCACAAACAGTAAATAATCCTTACCTTTGCAGCCGCTTTAGGGCTGCCCATGCGCTTGTGGCGAAATTGGTAGACGCGCCAGACTTAGGATCTGGTACTTTACGGTGTGCAGGTTCGAGTCCTGTCAGGCGCACAACGGATAATTTGTTTTTTCAATCACAGATTATTCGGATAATGTTTACGGGCGGATTGCACGGACTGAATGGATGATTTAGAACGTTGATGCTAAATCCATTTAATCCGTGCAATTTGTGTTTTTAATAGGAGTTGAGTTTTGTGTTTTGTTCACTTGATAGGTGAGTCATTTCAGTCGCACAGTTCTCTCGCTGCGGTGGCACAGTTCTGCCGTCAACGCGGGAGAACTTTGCCACTTGTCTGGCACTGCATTGCTACCGCAGTGGGAGAACTTTGCTGCCGAAGTGGGAAAGCGGTTCCACAGAGGAGGCTGTGGAACCGCTATGGAACCGCTGTGGAACCGCAACTAAGGGGCTAATAAAATGTATTTGTTGATTGACAATCTGTATATTATTATTACTATTCTCATAAGCGGTTCCACAGAACCACTGAAAATAGCAAAAATTGAAGGGTGTAAAAAATAAAAAAGTTTTTTTAGAAAGGAAGTAGGATTTCCAGTGGAACTGTGGAACCGCGGAACTTTCTTTGGGCTGAATGGTTTTTAATAATAAATAATGTTTTAAGTGTTTCAAATCATATCCTTTGGGGAGGGGTGGGCTGGCTGGATGTCCTAAAATTCTTTTCTCCCCGCGCTGTTTGTCAATAGTTTGCCGTCATCCATTCGATAATCCTGAGAAAGAAGGTGAGGGCCGATACCTCGTGGTTGGTGATGCCGAGTTCCTTTGTTGCTTCGGCGCTGTACTCACCGACAAATTCCTCTGTTTTGATACCATGATCCTTGAGGAATTTGCTCATGGCATAAAAGTTCTCCACGGGTACAACATCGTCTTTCGTGTCGTGGAAGAGCATCACGTCGAGGTCGCTGCGGGGTGTCCAGCCGCTGGTGAGCGCATCTGACTTGTAGGCGTTCTTGAATCGGCGTGACAGGGTGCTGTTGGCATCAAGGACAGCCTCTGTGCAGATATCACTCGTCTTTTTGGTTTTGATAAGTTCTTCGTCAAGGGCCTTGCGCTTGTACTGCTTGCTGAGGAACCATTTGTCGAAGTTCTTGGCCACAGGGTCCTTCAGATAGTCGTGGATGTCGTAACCCAGACGGAAGAAGTGGTTGTAGGCATATAGCACGTTGCAGACGGTGCTGGGCATTTCGGTTTCGCCTTTGGTGATGGCGTCAAACATCGAGTTGATGTCGTAGGGACCATCTCCGGCAAAGGCTCGTTTCACCTTAATCTCAGGATGGTGTTCTGAAATTTCGCGCAACACGCCCATCGTAGTCTGTCCACCTTCCGAGTAGCCTGCGATGACGAAGTCGTCGCCTTTCTTTATATGCAGATCTTCTATCAACCGTTTGGCAGCGAGGTAGGCATCGAGCGAGGCGCGTCCGTTAGCCTGTGAGATACAGTAAGCCTGCGGCTCTTTCTCAGTGATGCCGAAACCGTAGTAGTCGGGGGCTACGACGATGAAATGGGTGAGGGCAGCTCCCGTTGGAAACTCGATGGCTCCACGCGAAGGAGCCTGCGTGGTAGCGTAGATGGTGAAGTGGTTGTAGAGCAGAATGCCGTTGAAGGGCTTGTCGTCCTTTATCAGCGACTTGTCAACCGTGATGGTTCCACTGAGTGTGCAGGGATTGCCGAAGGGGTCAAACGAAGGGTAGTTGAACACGTAGTTCATATAGTCGGGAAAAATCTCCACTGGAATGCTGTCGGTAATGCAGGGCCGAGGGAGGGTTGACTTCGCCATCCAGTTCTGAATCAAACTGTTCTTTTTGCTTTCAGCTTTGGTAAGCGAACCTTTGTGGGATGCATTGCTGAAGGCGATACGACCTGGTTCGCAATTCATCTTTATCTGCCCAATATCGACAAAATTGCTGTGATTGCCCTCACTGCGTGTCTGGGCCGACATGATAGTCGTACCTGTATGGGGGTCGGTCAGGGTGACATGTCCTTCGGCTGTCACTTGCCACGTGAATGGTGCATCTGCTGGACCGCCGTAAATCTCAAGTGGCTCGTTGAATTCGTCATCAAATACAGCCAGCGCCACGTAGCCCGTGTGGTCTGCTTTGGCCTCCACCGCAATCAAGGCGCGATTGAAGGGCTTGCCGTTTTCGGTCACGTCCTCATAGTCGAACTCTTCGCACCACAAGCCGATAAGACTCTTTTCCATCTTTTGTTGGCTGGGGGTTGTGGAGTCATCACAGGCACCAATGCCAAACAAGATCGTTGCGACTGCAATGATTGCAAGGATTTTCTGTTTCATAATTTCATTTATTTATTGTTGTTGCATATACATTTATTCAAACAAGCAAAAATCATCAATAACACGGCAAAGGTAAGAAATATTTACCATTTACCATTTACTATTTACCATTTTTTGTAGAAATATTCCTCATTTTTTGTTTTTATATACGCATTTTTTCGTACCTTTGCAGCCGTTTTACGCATAATTATGCAAATGACATGAATAAAAGACAAGAAAGGTTGGCAAGAATCAAGGCCATTGTTCAGACGCAAGAGATAGGCAATCAGCAGGAGCTGGCACAGGCTTTGGCAAAGGAAGGGCACAGGCTGACGCAGTCGGGTTTGTCGCGCGACCTGAAACTGCTGAAGGTGGTGAAGGGCATCACTCATGCAGGAAAATCGGTCTATATGTTGCCCGAAAATCCTTATTACCGCCGCGTGCGCGAACATCGCGAATCGGTGAACGAGATGCGGGCAAACCTATTGTCTGTGAAGTTCTCTGGGACGCTGGCTGTGGTGAAGTGTCGTCCAGGCTATGCCAGTGCCCTGGCTTGCGACATTGATGCCGCGGCTTTCGAGGAAGTCATGGGCACCATCGCTGGCGATGACACCATCTTCGTGGCTTTGGCGGAGGATGCCAACAGGGAAATGGTAGAAACGAAGTTAAGGACAATTTCATAAAGAGTCAATGATAAATAAATGATTTACGAAGACGGGATAAAAGTGATTGTGGCAGACAGCAGTCACGAGAAATATGTCGATTTGGTGCTTGACACCATTCGTGAAGCAGCACGTAAACGGGGTACGGGTATTGCCGAGCGTACACACGAATATGTGGCCACAAAGATGCGAGAAGGAAAGGCTGTGCTTGCCCTCGACCCCTCCGCACAGACGGAACTGGGCGACAAGTTCGTGGGATTCAGTTATATCGAAACCTGGGGCAACAAGTCGTATGTGACCACTTCGGGACTGATTGTTCATCCCGACTACCAGGGCAGGAACATTGCGAAGCGCATCAAAGACCATACCTTTACGTTGGCACGTGTGCGTTGGCCCCATGCCAAGATTTTCTCGCTGACCAGCGGCGATGCCGTCATGAAGATGAACACGGCACTGGGCTATGTGCCTGTGAGTTTCCAGCAATTGACCGACGACGATGCCTTCTGGCGTGGCTGCGCAGGCTGTGTGAATCACGACATTCTGGAGGCAAAGCAGCGCAAGTTCTGCATTTGCACAGGTATGCTTTACGACCCCGACAAACACAAGGGCGAGCCCACTCCGGTGGAAATCTTCCAGGAGGTGATGCGAGAAATGGTGAAGCGGGAGTTAATATAGTAAATAGCAGACCCTCAGACCCCCTCTAACTCCCCCTCTAGGGGGAGGACTTTGTGGGGGGAGGATAGTAAATGGTAAATGGTAAATAGTAAATAAAATATGATGTCAGAAAAGAAAAAAGTAGTCGTTGCTTTCAGCGGCGGACTGGATACATCCTACACGGTGATGTATCTGGCAAAAGAGAAAGGTTACGAAGTGTATGCAGCATGTGCCAATACGGGCGGATTTTCGGCAGAACAGCTGAAGACCAACGAAGAGAATGCCTACAGGCTGGGAGCCACGAAGTACGTGACACTGGACGTAACGCAGGAGTATTACGAAAAATCCCTGAAGTACATGGTTTTTGGCAACGTGCTACGCAACAATTGCTACCCCATCTCGGTCAGTTCGGAGCGCATCTTCCAGGCTTTGGCCATTGCCCGCTATGCCAAGGAGATTGGTGCTAGTGCCATTGCCCACGGCAGTACAGGAGCCGGCAACGACCAGATACGTTTCGACATGACCTTCCTCGTCATGGCTCCAGGTGTGGAAATCATCACGCTGACACGCGACGGCAACCTGAGTCGTCAGGAAGAAATCGACTACCTGAACAAAAACGGATTTGCTGCCGACTTTGCCAAGCTGAAATACTCTTACAACGTAGGCATTTGGGGTACCAGCATCTGTGGTGGTGAGATTCTCGACTCCACACAGGGATTGCCCGAATCGGCTTACCTGAAGCACCCCGTCAAGGAGGGTCCCGAACTGTTGAAACTGGGTTTCGAGAAAGGTGAACTTTGCAGCGTGAACGGCGTGCAATATACGGACAAGATTAAAGCCATTCAGGCCGTTGAGACCATCGGTGCTGCATACGGCATCGGACGCGACTGCCACGTGGGCGACACCATCATTGGCATCAAGGGGCGTGTGGGCTTCGAGGCTGCTGCGCCTATGCTGATTATCGGTGCCCACCGATTCCTGGAAAAATACACATTGTCGAAATGGCAGCAATACTGGAAGGACCAAGTCAGCAACTGGTACGGAATGTTTCTGCACGAGAGCCAGTACCTGGAGCCCGTGATGCCCGACATCGAAGCCATGCTCACCTCATCGCAGCGGAACGTGACCGGTGAAGTGACACTGGAATTGCGTCCGCTCTGCTTCCAGACCGTCGGCGTAGATTCTCCCAACGACCTTGTCAAGAACAAATTGGGTGAGTATGGAGAGACAGCCAAGGCATGGACTTCGGAGGATGCCAAAGGCTTTATCAAGGTAACCAGCACAGCCCTGCGTGCTTACTATCTGGCACATCCCGACGAGAAAAGATAAAATCCACCCACCCCTTGACGGTTCCGTGTGGCGCTATGCTGAACACGCCATACTTGGCACCTATCCATTTGCCTTCGCGGGCTTGGAAGGTGGCAGGTATGGCGTGGTATTTTTTGCGGTCTAAACTATAGGCAAAGGAGCAGAGACCACCTGGCTGGCAATGGATGACAAAGGAGACGTTGCAGGTATAGTTATAGCGAAGTCCAGCACCATACTTCTTAGCAGGAATGGAGCCAATGGTTTGACTTTGTTCTGCTTGCCCCTTGTCGGCATCCTTGCAGGTGATTTGTTTCAGCAGAAATTGTTCTCCAGAAAGCTCCACGCTGAATCGGCAGTAGTCACGTCCCATCACAACAAATCCAGACTGCCCGCCGTCGGCTTTGGCAGAGACGGTGAGGTGTAGCGTGTCGGAAAAAGTTTCCCCCTCAAATTTCTTTAAATACAGATTGGGTATTTCCCAAAGATTCTTGAATGCAGAACGGGTGTTGTAGCTATAGAGGCGAATGCCATTCTGGGTCTTGAAACCAAAATGTTCTTGATAATTGGCGTGCCATTGGTAGCCTTCGTGGGCAGAAGCCTTCAAATGGTCATGCTTGCTTCTTTGCATCATAGGCCATCCGTCTTTCCAGCGAACATCTAATAGGTGGAGTATGCGACCATAGGCTCCACGTTCTTGAAAGCAAAGGAATTTGTCGGTCACCCATCCTCCCTGATGAATGCCATCTTGATTGAAAACCATTTTACTTTCGTAAGGACCATATACGTTTTTGCTGCGCAGAGCCAATTGCCAACCCTGTTCTACACCGCCAGCAGGGGCAAGAATGTAGTAGTAACCATCATGTTTGTAGATTTTAGGCCCTTCAATGGTATGATTCCCCTCCACAGCTCCATCGTAAACCATGACAGGCTGGCCTATAACCCGTGTGCCGTCGGCAGAAAGTTCGCGTACAGTCAATATACTGTTGAATCCGCAGCGGCTGTTGGCCCAGGCATTGACCAAATAGACACGTCCGTCTTCGTCCCACAGCGGGCAGGTGTCAATCACTCCTTTGGCGGGCAATACCAGAACGGGAGTTTCCCATTTGCCACGTGGGTCGGTGGTTTTCACCATAAATACGCCGTAGTCGGGGTCGCCCCAATAGATGTAGTAGGTGTCTTCATGGCGTCGAATGCTGGGAGCCCACACACCACAACCATGCTGGATGGAATCGTAGTGTTCGACGGGCAGTAAACGTTCCACGGCATAGTTTACATGTTGCCAATGCAGCAGGTCGCGGCTGTGCAAAATGGGCAACCCTGGTGTGCACTGGAAACTGCTGGCTGTCAACCAGTAGTCACCATCCGTTCCCTCGCAGACATCGGGGTCGGAATAGTCTGCAAAAACAATTTGTGACCGAGCGGTGGAAAGGCAAAGCAAAAATGTCCACAAAATGGCTGTTCGTTTCATTATTATCTGTTTTTTCATTCTTCGCCAGAAGTGTCAGATTTTTTGAATGTGATATTTTTTACCAAGTCGTTCACATACATTTTGACCAGATCGGAAGTCTTGTACCATTTCAACTTTTCAGGCATATCGTCGTAGAAGTTCTTTCCGTTGATTTTCAGCTGAACGAACTCCACATTCCTTACCATTCGTTCTTCATTGTAGCCCAAAATGAGCGACATATTAGGTTCTTTTCCATAGTAACGGACATTGCGAAAAAGTACATTTTCCACGCCACGACCAGGAGCTGAGCAATATTTGGCATTGTAGCCCACCTTCACTTGCAGCAAACTCCCTTCTTCAATCTGTTCAATGCGGATATTGTCGAAGGTAACATCCTTCACCAAGTTGTTGTCTCCGCAGTTGATGGCAAGGCATCCCTGATAGTCAATTTGTGGTTCGCTCTGTCCCAGAATGTCAATGTTTTCGTAACGCAGATGGGTGATGGAATCCATTTTCTCCGCATCGCCATGAATGCCAATAAAGATGGGGTGAGCCACATCCGCCCAAAGGGTAGAGTTGCGCATCACCACATTGTCCACCGATCCTGAGAAACCCTTCCGTGTAGCGTAAGCCGTGGTGCAATCGTCGCTGTTTCGGCAAAACACACGGTCGAAGAGAACATGAGACGAAGCAAAAACATTCAGTCCGTCCCCCCAGCTTGGGTGAGAAATGCTCCTTACGTCGTGCAACGTCACTCCGTCGCTACCTCCCACAGGACAAGTGTTCAGAATCAGTCCGTCAACCAGTACATTTTTGCTGCGATATACATGACAGCCCTCATAGCCCCTTGCAGGGCGGGCAATGCCACGCCCCAGGATGCTCACGTTCTCTGCCTCGTCAATGGCAAACGTGCCTGTAAAGTAACTACCTCCGGCAAGATAGACCGTCGTGTTAGATGCCACACGGATGGTGTCGTTGGTGTATAAACCAGGTTCATAATACACAAAATTCCGTCCTGCCTTCGTGGCACCCTTTCTGGCTTCTTCTGCCGAAACACATGGCTTACTGGTGAAAAGCAACAGATTGTCGGTGATACTTCCGTCAAACTCCACGCTGACATTTTCGGGCTGGAAAAGCAGAAATTGCACAGTGCTGTCATTCTGCACATGGGCAATCACCCCCCTGTAGTCAGGGCGAATGCGTGCCGTCTTGAACCTTTTCCTTTTACAGACAACACGCACATACACATCGCCGATGAAATCAAAGAAAGCGTATGAGATTTCGCTGATTTTGTGCTTGCCGTCTCCCGCAGAGGCATTCACTTTAGCCATATAGGTGTCAATGCGTGCCCATTCCTTGCTGCCACGAGGTTGTACGAACACATCGTAATCCTGTTTCAGCGGAGCGCCTGTTGGTGCCGGATAAGTGTAAGTTTGATGCAAAATCTTGAAATCCTTCACCTTGGGTTTCACTCCCCTTAGGATTTTTTCTGTGTAAGGCATCTTCAACCCCCTGCGTTTCACATAATGATTGTAAGGCAAATCGTAGATGGGCCACAGGTTGCCCCTTTGCATCTGTCCTGGTTCAGTCCAGTCATTGTACAACCCCGTACAGTCCGTCCATGTCTGGAACGGCACATCGTATCCCAAGTTGTAACGTGCCGTATATTCAAAGCCCTTCAGCAACCGATTGTCAAGTGCTCCCCACAAGTCATCTCCCTGTTGCCATGCCATTTCGCATGTCTCTGCCAAAGCCTCCAACCCCAGTTGCACATGAGCCTGGTCCCTACCCGTTTCCTGACATTGCCCTGTCTCGCCGATGTATTTTGGCAACGATCCGTTGTCGTTGGCATACAGGAAATAGTCGATGGAAGCCCTGTACATTGTACTGTCCTTCAGAAAGATGGCACATGCCATTCGCAGACGGTTGACGATAGCCCCCCAGTTGCCGTTGGCATACGGACTGTCAGCCTCAAACTTCTCCATCATGGGCACAAAAACCCTGCGAACCATTGCCCCCCATTCCGGAGTCTGCTGTGCCTGCATCAAAGTCATCGCTTGCACCAGCTTGTAACCCTGAATGGCACACAGCGGAGCATCATGACCGTCCAAACGCTGCAGCGTGTTGGCGTATGCCTGGATGATTTCCAGAGCCTTGTCCCTATGTCCCCCTACGGCACAGTCGTAGGCTGCAGCCATGTCCCGTTCACTTCCTCCCTTCGAGGCACGGTATTCACCATCCCTCGCCACCACCTCGTAAGGCCCTGCCATCTTGTAATCGGGTTGTGCCACCAAGGGCATACTCCGGAACAACCACAGCCCGACAATCAATAACCCGTTCTTCATTCCTCCAAATAGATGTTGATGAGCAAAGTAATGTCCTCCACGCTGATTTGTTTGTCACCGTCGAGGTCAGCCACAGCCACCTCTGCAGCATCCGCACTGCTGAGATATAGGTCGATGAGCATCGTGATGTCGTTGGTCGTAATGGCACCGTCGCTGTCGATGTCACCCCTGACGGCATTCACAGGGATGATTTCAAACGGAAAATCGTCCAGTACAGTCTTTTCACACAACACCAGTTGTCCGTCCTCGTCCAGATACCAGTATTGGTTCTTCGCATTGTAGAACGCACAATAGTCCGTACCAGCCGCAAAAGCTATGCGGTGTGGACGTGTCTTCACCTGAAACAACCCTCCGTCGGTTTTCATCAGCATGCTGTCAGCCATCGAGATAAGGTTATATCGCGCCAACTTGGCAGAACGGTCGATGCACCAAACCTGATTAAGCTGTCCGTTAGCCTTTTCAAAACTTACAGCCCCACCATTATTCGTGAGGTAGGTGTCTGTGGCACGGTGATGTATCAGGTAGTTACCCACATCCACCAGACGGTCGGCAGCCTCCTTCACATAGATATTGAACATTGCGGTCTGTCCCCCGCTGTAAACTACCGTATAGGCAGCAGAAGACGTTACATTGTCCACCGAGACGGTCGGCGAAGCACCATCGAGTGTGTCGCCCAGCTGATCCATCCAGACAAAGTCGCCACCACCCAACGTCGATGGAATGACGAGCGTAAGTTTCACGTTGCTTCCTGCTTCCACCACGACGGTCGTTCCCTCCTGTTCTTCACCCCCATTCACCGAGCACAGCGGTTTGGCATCCTTCACATGGATATGGAACCTGCGTTCCTGCACATTCCCACCCTGGTTCATGTATTGTCCCGTCACTACGCGGTCCGCCGTCAGGTTGCTCACTGTGATGACGCTCTGTCCCGTCTCGCCAGTGTCCCAGCGGTAGTAGCCATATCCACCCGAACCATTGATGTAGAGCAACACCGATTCTCCATACATGGCTGTGAGGGTTGTGTCGCTCTTAATCACTCCGTTATAGGTCATTTCGTTGAAAATGTCAACCGACGGATTGCAGTCGCCAGCCACCGAAATGCTATACACCTGCCGAGACTTCACGCCACGGCTGTCAGTATAAGTGACACGATACAGGAAACTCCTATCTACAGCCACCGTGATGTCCTTTGTCCTTTCGCCGGAGTTCCATTCCCACGTTCCGTTTTCGTCAGCCCCTTCAGGCAACTGTGGACGCAGCGTGACCATGCTTCCTGCGGGGATATCCGTCAAATCCTCAGCCCACCAGCGGTTGCGCAGTCCACCCAGTTCAGCCTGGTGCAACGTCTGTCCGTTATACTCCATGCAGGGTTCCAGCACGTATGGAGCCATGGCGGGGTCCAGCTTGTCGTGCGTACACATCAGGGTCGTAAAGCCCAAGTGGTCATAGCCGCCAGAGTTTTCGCCGTAGTTGTGTCCGCCGCCGTCGCTGCCAGCCGTGCCGCGCAGAGCCTTGGCAGCCATTTCGGAGTATTTCATCGTCACCCCCTTTTCGCCCTCATAATGCCCCACAATGCGGTCCCAATAAGGGCGAGCCTCGCCGCTGCCGCCGGCAATGCCCGTCTGGTTCCAGGTGCCGTGCCAAGCCGTACCGCGGTCTGCATAGCGATATTCCGTCCAGGGCAAATCCGTCACACCGCCGAAGTTGAATGCAGCCACATGCTCAATGCCCGCAGCCAGTCGGTTGTCGTGGTAAGCCCAAAGGTCATCGCCCTGATTCCACCCCACCTGTGCAATGTCCACAGCCAATCCCAAAGCCATGCAGGCATGTCCCTGGTCGCGTCCCGACTCCTGCATCTGTCCCAGTTTACCGTAGGGACCACGTGCATCGTCGTGCACAATGGGCACCAGATTGTCTATATACTCGTTCAACCCCGTGTTCACCCGAACCTCATCCCTCAGGTAAGCATCCCAAATATACCCGTAGCGTCCCTTGATGAACGCCCAGCCATCCTCGCCCACTTGGTCATGCTTGTAGAACGAAAGTCCCTGATTGTATATGTGAACATCGTCGCAAAGCACCCCCAGGCTTACCAGGAACAGTGTGTTGCACAAACCCCAGTTCGACCAATAATGCCCTGGGCGAATACCTCCCTGTCCACCGCCGTTGGCCCATGTGTCGTGGCGACGCCGCAGGAAGTCGATGCTGGCAGGGTACCACACACGCAGCATCCACTCCTTGAACGCCTGAAAATCCTCCCGACTCCATCCTTCATAATTGCGCATCAGTTCTGCAGCGTTGGCAAACTCATAGCCATAGATGCCAGCAGCCAGCGACAGATTGGTGTCGCCACTCACATACTTGCAACCGTTAGCCCATGCCATCAAGATACGCACCGCAGCCTTGGCATTATCCTCTGTTCCTTCAATCTTCCATCGCAAGGCATTCTGGTAAGCCATCGCAGCACCACGCGCCGCATTGATGTAGTTCTGTCCGCTACTGCCACCACGGACGATGGTTTCCACCGGCCATGTGGCAATGCCACTGCCGCTATATTCATTGGCCTTCAGCACAGCCAGTCCAGCCAACACCTGCTTGTTTCCTTCGGCAATCTGCCGTTTCACACGGTCGAAGTCAGCCTGCGTGTGCAGTGCACCAGGATGAACGAAGCCATGGTCTTCGCTTGAATCATAATGGCTCACCTGCCACATCTCAAACCCCCGCTTCGACAACAGGTTTGCCCATTCCTTCTGCAACGCAGCCAGCGCACCGTCGAGCAATGTCTGTGAAGCCCTGCCCGTTTCCAGCATCGTCTTTGCCACGCTGAGTGCATCCCTCACATTGTCAATGGCTCCCTGCGGATAGTTGCCATCAAGCGTCGTCAACCCTTCTTCCACATCCTTCACCTGCAGCCCTAAGGCGGTGGGGTCGCCAGGAGTGCCATAGTTGAAAGCATACTCCAAGTCCTCAACCCTGTCAGCCAACGCCCTCAATTCATTATCGTCTATACATATATTATATACACGGAAATCCGCAACCAGCGTGTTTGTCAGAAAAACGTCACCCGAGAACGGCGGACGGCCAATCCAGTTGTAGGCAGGAGCCGTCGTGAAAATCGTGGCATATTCCGGCACATTCGTTGCCGTGCCCACCAACGCACCGTTGACATATAACTCCCCCTTCCTGCTGCTTTGTCGATACAGCACGTGCATCCAGCGTCCTGTAGCCGAAGCACTGCCCACCTCAATGCCCGTCTCGTTCTGCCATCCCCCTGTAGAGGTGGCAAAACGCTGCGCATTCACACGGTAGCCACTATACGGGCTGGCTGTGGCGGTGTTGGCTTCGCTGTTCGAGAACGACCACAGGAAATACCCGTTGCCTGAAATGCTCACGGCGGGGTCAATGCGGTAATACACTGAAACCGAATAATCTTTCAGTCCCTGCACCACTTTTCCTGCCTTGGATGTCATGTCCAGATACCCACCAGCGGTAGCGAGATTCAGCACCCTGTATTTGCCCATTTCCTCCACCTTGGCATCGTTCATTAGCTTGGCAGCGATTCCCGATTCCGTAGCATCCTGCACGCTGGTTCCATTGACCGAAGAAAAGTCGAAATGCAGCACAAGATGGTCCTGTGCATGGAGTTGTAAACAAAACGTCAAAAGTGCCCATATTGGCAGCCACATTTTTTTCGCAAGAAGATTAAAATTCTGAAGGTACATAATAAAATGTTTTTAGGTGAATATCAAATTTTCTGCAAAGTTACGCATAAAATGCTTGAATAGCCAAATATTTTCCTCCTGTAGTTAGTTCCGCGCTATTTCAAAAGATATATTTTAGTTCAAACGACTGCTAAACAGATGTTTGAACTGTAAATAATAATGGTTCGCCCAAATGAGACGAACTTATTCCTCCATAAATTTTTGTTGAAACAAATAAAATCTTTACCTTTGCACCGAAAAAATTAACCTTTATGCACCGAAGAATCCTTTCCCTCACAATCCTCCTGACCATCCTTTGCCTTTCCCCCTCGTGGATTGGAACGGTCGCACAAACCGTCAACATCAAAAACACTGACGGGCTCAACGGAGAACATGTCAACAAAAT
The DNA here is from genome assembly GCA_902802265.1 of uncultured Bacteroidales bacterium. GTDB lineage: Bacteria > Bacteroidota > Bacteroidia > Bacteroidales > Bacteroidaceae > Minthosoma. The sequence goes on from CADCLN010000013.1 coordinate 36,320, forward strand.
TTTCAAAGACAGCCGCGGTCTGATATGGGTCGGAACCAACCAGGGGCTTACAGCCTACAACGGCAGTTCCCTCATCAACTTCCAGATGGGCGAACCCTCTCAGGCCATCTCCGTCAACGACATAGCAGAATTGTCCGACCACACCCTTCTCGCAGCCACAGACAAGGGACTATTTCTGGCCGACTTCGCCCAGTTGATTTGTCGGCCCATTTGCACACAGATTAAAGATGCCAGCAGCCTTGCCTGCTTAGACGGTCGTCTATACATAGGTACCTCTGCGGGTCTGTATGAATACAGTTCAGAAACCCAGGTGCAGCAATTCTTCCTTGAGAAAGATGTCATTTCGGGAGGCAACGCCATCTACGACCTCTGTCCTGACGACGACACCCACCTGTGGATTTGTGCAGCGCGGCAGATTATACGTTTCGATACCCACTCGCACCACATGCAGCGTGTCAGTCTGTCCAGCGACATTCACATGGGTACAGCATCGGCTATCGCCAAGGTCGATGCCAAAGTCTTCATCGGAACAACCAGTAACGGACTTCTTTGCTACGACATCTCCCGACACACCCTTGCCCCCTATGCCATAGCCCCCGTCACCTATGTCCGCGACCTCCATGGCGGTCCCGACGGCACACTCTATGTGAGCGGAAACGAACCCTACAAACTCGATGTGCGCCACAACCGTGTGCTGGCCGTGTATGGCAGGCAGCACAACGATGCAAGCGGTATGCAGTTGCCGTCCGACGGGTCTTATACATACTGGAATGATGCCCATCTTGACGTATCTTGGTTTGGATTCTTCCTCGAAGGCTTCTCCCACAACTACCACTCGCGTCCGCTTCTGCATATATTCAAATACCGAGACTTCGACTCCAGCCAACTGCAAGTCCGTTCCTTTTGCATCCACGCCGACGACATTCTCATAGGCACCCGCATGGGCTTCTACCACATCAACAAGCACAGGCAACTCGTCCGCTACTACTCCCCCGCAGAACTCGATGCCAGCGTGGTAACAGACATTACTTGGTTTTCCGACCGATTTGTACTCACCACCTATGAGCGCGGAATGCGCATCTACAACCCCGAGACCATGCACCTCACTGTCCCCCAGGGCGACGAAGGTCTGGCGGCAGGAAACTTCAGCCAGCTCGCCGTCACGCCCGACGGACAGCAACTGTTCGCAGCCAGCAACCTGGGGCTGTTCGTCTTCAATAACCATTGGCAGTATGTGTACAATTATAACTATCGCAACTCCAAACTCCCCGACTCCTACATTCCCTCCATCTTTTTCGACCGTCAGGGGAAAGCCTGGATTGGCACCATGCAGCAACTCTGCATCTACGACCCCTCGGCCGATGTCATCATGGAGAAAGGCTTCCCCGACGGCTTCTTCCATGCCGAACCCATGCTCTCGTTCAATCAGGCCAGTGACGGCGATGTCATCGCTTTTACCGGCAGCAAAGTCTATAAGTCGCGCACCGACTTGAACCACTTTACAGCCTATTCATTGCCCTACTGCGGCGTGATCAACTTTCTCTTCCCCTTCGCAGGGCAATACCTCATAGGTTCCAACATGGGGCTGTTCTACGGCAAACTCGACGACGCAGCCTCCTTCCGCCAGTTTACCGAAGCCGACGGCTTGCCCTCGCTGGGCTTCAACAAACAAGAAGTGCTGCAAACACCCGATGGCACATTGTGGATGGCCAACAGCAAGGGGCTTGTCTATCTCACGGCAGACGGACTGAACCATCTGACCGACCCCCTTCCAGGCAAGGTGATGCTCGACTTCTTGGGCATTGACGACCGCAACCAGGGACACAGTGCACTGCTGCAACTGATCGACAACCCAGCCATCAAGCTCACCTGGAACTTCGTCACAGACAAACTCACCTTCGTGCCCCTGCTGCTCGACTACGCCAAACGCACAGGGCGTTACTACGAATATAACCTCGATGCAGGACCGTTCCAGACCACGCTCGACGGAAGAAACGTGGACATTATGGGGCTTTCCCTCGGAAAACACCACCTCACTGTGCGCCTTGCCGGACATCCCGAGACAGCCACCACCTACACCCTGACCGTCTTGCCAGCCCCCCTGTTCTATTTCGAAATGCTCTTTGCCCTCACGCTGCTGATCACCTTGTGGGCATTGCTACGTCTGCACCGGCGGTCAAAACACCACCGCACGTTACTGCGTCAGAAGCACCGGCTGGAACAAGAAATCTCCGCACAGTCAGCCGTGCGCCAGTTGCTTGAGCAACAGGAAAACCAACGCCTTGCACACGAGCAGGCGCAAGTGGAAATGCGCCAGCAGCGCACATCTACCCGTGAATACAAAGAATTGCAGCGCAGGGTGAAAGAATACATGGAACTGGAACGCCCTTACCGCAACGTGAAGTTTCGGCTTTCCGACTTGGCAAAGGCTGTGGATTCCACGCCCGCCATGATCAGTCTGATGCTGAACCAGCTGTCAGGCACAAACTTTTACGATTTTGTCAATCGTTACCGTTTAGAGGAATTCAAGCGCCGTTCTCGTGAGGACCGTTACGCAGACCTTCCTGCGATTACATTGGCGGAGCAGTGTGGTTTCAAGAAGACCACCTTCTTTGCTGCCTTCAGGAAGTTTGAGGGTTGCACCCCAGGTGAATGGGCAGAGGGGAGGGGTAAAAAAGCGGATATGCCATGAAAAAAACACTTGAAACATTCGCGGCAACGAATGTTTCAAGTGTTTTAAGCGTTTTTGCGCGGCAGGTTTTTCTTTTGGTTGCTGCCTTTCGCCCCAAGTCTTCTATTCCTGTTCCAGATAGCGGTCGATGAGGTTGGTGATGTCCTCGACGGTGATGTTGCTATAAGGCTCCAGATACATGTCGATGAGACGGGTGATGTCTTCGACAGAAATCTTGATGGGCTTCACAGTGATTTCTGCAACCGCCTGGCTGTATGGGGTATGGTCGGCGGCATGGAGCAGTTGAAGGTTTTCGTAGATGCAGTCGGCGGGCTGCAGGATTTCGTAGTCGCCCTGGAGGAAGACGCCAATGCCCCAGAAAATGTCGTCGCCGTGGTATTTCTCGGTGTCAACCGTCAGCTTCGCCTCGTGGTTTCTGCCTGTCAGGTAGAGATAGACGGGATAGCTGGTGTCGTCGCCGTATGTGGGTGCGCCTGTGGGGTCTTGGGTGTCGATGTTCCACCAACGTGGGCCTGTGATGCCGTACATGCCTGCATAGATGTCAACCTCGCAGTCGGCGATGGTGAGGTTTGCCCATTCTTCGTTGAGGGAGATGGCTGTGCCGTATTGGGTGTCAAGGGTGAGTTTGCCTTGACCGTCGGTGCTGTGGATGTTGACTGACACTCCGGAGTAGATGCAGGTTTCCTGATCGACCGTGATGGAGGAGTTGCCTTGGAGCGTGATGTCGAGGATTTCGGCAGGGCAGTCGTTGTCGAGGTAGATGCCGTTGTGCAAGTGTGCGTTGTTCAGGTAGAGGTGGTATTCGCCTTCTTCTCCGTATGGGTCAAGGCGGACGGTACCGTCGCCATAGACGTCGTCTTTGTTTCGGCTGGTAATTTCTGTGTTGCCGATGTGGATGCCGTAGCGTTCAACGGCTTCGATGATGACGGCTCCGCTGTGGGTGTCGGTGTAGTTGGATGGTTCGACGACTTCGGCGTTGTAGAGGTAGAATCCGGAGAACCCGTTGATGGTGGGGTTGCCTGTGTAGTTTCCTAAGAGGCTGAGGTTTGAAGCCCAGACGCTGAGTTGTGTGTCGGTGGCATTGTCCGCTGTCTGCCGACATTCGATGTAGGAGATTCCGTCAACGGTGCATTCGGTGAAGGAGAGGTCGTTGGCAGGGTAGATGGTTGTGCCAAAATTGTTGTTGAAGGTCAGTTTGCCTGCATCGGTGCTCTCAATGCGGGTATCGTCTTTGAATTTCAGATAGCCGAAGCCTGAAACTTCGTTCTCTCCGGAGAGGTTGATGTGGAAGGTTCTGCCACAGGTGTATTCTTCTATTCCCACTGTGCGTGTTGTACCTGCTAACTTGAAGTTTTCCATGTACAGCGTGTGTGACAAGGAGTCGTAGCGCATGGTGCCTTCATGGGGTATGTCGCGGAAGATGTCGTTGCAGTTGTCGCCGGAGACGTCGATGCCTTGTACTATGATTCCACAGAAGGGGGTGGGTGCAATCGTGACGGGTCCATATACTGTCTTTTCTCCGTCAATGATGTGGGTGACAAGTTTCTTTTGTTTGTTGTCGTACCATGCTCGGTTCGGCGAGATGATTCTTGGGGTGCTTTGACCCGTGGCGTAGCCATTGGTGTAAAGGTCTGCTAACCCTCGGATGGTGGAGAAGCCGTTGTCTTTGCCAGAAAGGTAGAGCGAGGCGCCATCGTTGATGCTTACTGCGCCACCGCCATCGTTGAACCCATACAGCTGCTGTCCGATCAGTGTGCAGTATCCGGTAAGAGTGATGTTGGCGCCATTGTCGCAGGTGATGCTGTGCTGACCCACATTGATTGTGCCGTTACCCTCGAACACGGTGTTTTTGTTGATGTCAAAGCCCACACCGTCAATGTTGTGGAACACGTTGTTTCCCACGAGATTGATGTGTAGGTTATCTGGTGCACTGCTTTTGATGTTGATACCATTGGAGTTCCATTTTACCACCTTGCCGTTGACGTATCTCATCTGGGTGCAATTGGCGGTTACGTTATTGAGCGTAAGGGTGTTGATTCTTGCATTGTATGTGATGGTACCTTTCGTGATGTCGTCAAAGTAGAAGTTGTTGCAGGTGACATCGTTCAGTTCATGACCGCCCACAAGGATGCCGTAGCTGGTGGTAGTAGGCTTGAAGACGGTTTCGCCAAAGTATTCGCCACGGTCGAATTTGCGGAAGCAGCCTGCATAGGTGTCGTTGGCTGGCTGCACGAACACTTCGGGTGTGCTGATGGCTGCGTTTGTCAGTTCGTAGCAGGCTATGCCGTGGACTGATCCCTTGATGGTGACGTTGGCTTTCTCCACATAGAGCCTGAATTTGTTGCCTCCGTCAGTATTGATGGCGTAGCCGCCAAATCCATCCACTTCGGTATTGCAGTAGTAGAACTTCAGGTACTGGTCGTCGCCAGCCATTTCGATGGCGTTGTCGGTAGAGGCATAGACCTGCAACGAACCCGAACCACGGAACTCCAGACTCTTGGTGGAGTAGATGGCGGCGGTGTTGCCACGGCTCATGGCTATTCTGTTGGTGCCTTCGCACTGGATGTGGAGTTCGTCGCCGGTGTTCTCGATGCATACTGCATGGGGGTCGGCCTTGTTGTATGTGTCGTTGATATAGACGTTCTTCATGTAGAGCGTCTTGGTTGACGGATCGTATTTGAAGCAGTCGTAGGCGGGGTGTGAGCCGGAGCTGTTGATGTTCTGGATGCAGGGAGTGGGGTTTATGAGGTCCTGGATGTGGTCTTTGATGATTTCGTTTACCTCCACGCCGCAGATTTTCAGACCGTATTTCTGCCAGCCGATGTAGATTTCGCCTGTCACCTTGTTGCCGCTGGCATCAGCCAGATAGTAGTCGCTGGTGTTGTAGTAGCCGTTTTCTGGCGTGCGGACAATGCAGTGGGAGGATGTGAACACGTTGGCAAAGTTATATATTGTAGGAGCTAAGCCGTAGCCTCGGAGGGTCATCATACAGTCGGTGAACCAGATGCGGCCCTGGCCGGCACTTTTGGACTGCAGGTACTGGGCATCGATGGTGCATCCGCCCAAGCCTTGTCCGCCCTGCAAACCGCTTCCGAAGCACAGGTTGCAGTAGCCGAAGCACAGGATTCCGCTTTCTTCCAAAACGAGTGAGCCTGTACCGTCAATATAATAATGTGGGTTGGAAACACTTGTTGAATTGCTGGGCTCCTGGAAGACGACGGCTGCACCGTTGGTCTTCTTGATGACGTTGTGCCCCACCAGCTTGATTTTCATGCCGCTTTTGGCCCCGCTATAAATCGTAAGGGCCGAGAATGCGCCGCGCTCCTTTGTGTCGATGGTCAGGTTGTTCAGCGTCAGCTCGTTTGCAGACGGGTCGTAAGTGACGGAGCCACTCTCGATGTAGGGGGCTGCCACACTGTTGTAGTTATATTCCGTAAGTTCAACACCGCAGACCATAATGCCGTAGTAGTTGCTGACAGGCTTGAAACTGAGCGTGCCTGTATAGGGCGATGAACTGCCGACTTTGTAGAAGTTTTTCTGGTCGTAATAAACGCCGCTGGTTGTAATGGCGGCATAGGAGCATATCAGTTGGTTTGTGTTTTTGATGCCACCAACATAGACACCGCCTCCATTCACGTCCAAGGTGCATCTGGACAATGACAGTGTGCCGCCGTTACAGTTGATGCCACCGTATTGCACGTAGGCTGTCAGATTGTTGAAGGCAAGCGTTTTTCCTGTGGCTGCCATGTGGATGGCTCTGCCCGCAGAGGAGCGTATCGTCAAATTGCCTGTGCCCTGGAAGGTGATGTCCCCTGTGGAATGGACTGCAATCGTTCCAAGGTTTTCACTGATTTTGCAGGTGCCTGTCACGTTGACTTTCAGACCGTCAATACTGTTTTTGATGCTGTAATGGTCCAGTGTCCCTGAAATTCTGATGTTGTTAAGCTCGGCATTTGTCATGTTCAGCGTGTGGGTGCTGGGGACATAGCTGAATGTGCCGCTACAGGGACGGATGTCTGCCAAGTTCAGCCGGTTGTAGTTGCCTTTGGTCACTTCTTTTCCGTGGAGGCTCAGTCCGTATCTTTCATAGCCGATGTAGGCAGGTCCCGTCACCATGTTTCCGTTCTGGTCTCTCAGGACACTGGCGCCGCCGTAGCTGTATTTGTTTTTTCCGTCTTCCGAATAGGCGGCAATGCCGTTGTGCATATACACTGAGGTGAATCCGCCGAAGGTTCCGTTGCCGTAGGTGGAACCTGTCAGGTGGAGGTTGGCATCGCTGATCCATACATGGCCGCCCGCACTGTTCCGGCTCGAAATGTACCTGGCATAGATGTCGAGCCCGCCGTCGGTGTCGCTTGTACTGCTTTTGCCAAAGCTGATGCTGGGCCCATCGAAGGTTTCGATTTCACCTTTGTAAAGCGCCAGCACACCATCGCCCTGGAAATAGACGTTGGGACTGGATACACTTGCGTTGGTGGGTTTGTTAATTCCAATCGCTACGCCGTTGCAATCGCCGATGTAGTTGTAGCCTTTCACCACAATCTTCAACCCGTTTTTCACGGAAGAGGTCACATTGAGGAAGTACGATTCGTTATCAACATCGAAATAGACGTTGTCCAACGTAAGGGTGTTGGATGAATAGTCGTATTTGACGGAACCTTGAACCAGATGCTTGCTGGTCAGATTCTGGCAGTTGTCAGAATTGATCATTGTTCCGTCGAAGCGGATTCCGTAGTTTGTTGCAGCCATTCCTGTTCCTGGAATGACACTCGCCGCGATGAGGACGAGGATTTGTAAGATTTTTTTCATGTTAGTTAAGGTGTTATGACTCTCTCCCCACCTCATCCCCATAATGAGTGGAGGGGTAGGGAGAGGGTCTGGTTAATATGATGTTTATTCCTGTTCCAGATAGCGGTCGATAAGGTTGGTGATGTCCTCGACGGTGATGTCGCTATCAGGCTCCAGATAGTCGTCGATGAGACGGGTGATGTCTTCGACAGATATCTTTGTGGGTTTCATGATGATTTCTACAACGGTGTTGTGGAGTGGATCATCTGCCGTGTCGCGCAGTTGATGGCTGTCTGTGTTGTAGGCACAATCTGCTGGCTGAACAATTTCGTTGTTTGATGCCAGATGGAGTCCAACGTCCTTGAGGTTTTCTTCTCCGTCATACGTCTTTGTGTCAATCTTCAGGCTTGATGTGTAGTTGTTTGCTGTTACGTTTACATAGGTGACATAGTCAGCGATTTCTCCTGGAACGGGACCTGCCTTCATGATGCCTTCTATGCCATACGTTCCGGCACAGATATCTACTTCGCAATCTTGCACCGTGATGTAGTCGCCGACGGTAAAGATGCCTGCAGCGGACCATGTTTCGAGCGTCAGTTTGCCCTGACCGTCGTGGCTGCGGAATATGACAGGACGGCCTGCATAGATGCAGTCTTCGCGGTCTGTCGTAATGCTTGATTGACCATTCAGGATGATTACAACGGCTTCGGCAGCGCAATTGTCGTCGATGTAGATTTGCCTAACGAGGTGGGCGTCGGTCATGGTCAGGATGTATTCACCTGTTTCTTCGTTAATTTCCATACTCATGGTGCCATTACCCAGGATGTCATTCTTGTTCATGTTGGAAACCTTTGTGCCGTTCACGGTAATGTCGTAGTACTCAATAGCCTGGATTATGACTTCTCCGCTGTAGTCATCGGTGTAGTTTTCGGGTGTAGTCATCCTGGAATTAAGAATCAGGAGGCTGTTGTCGTCCTTCGAGAATCCGCTGATGGTGGGGGTGCCTTTGTTGTCGCCCCAGAGGTGGATGTTCGATCCATTTACCAAACAGACCACTTCTCCTTCTTCGCACTTCGATTCAATACGGGACGGACCGTCCACTGTGCAGCGGTCAAACAAAAGGCTCTTGTCGGGGAGGATGAGTGACAGGGGTGCAGAGAGCGAACCGTTGTCACCGCTTACAAAGATGGCATCGTCGCCAAAGCGGAAGTAGTTGAAGTTTGTCACTTCGTTTTCTCCCGACAGGCTGATGTAGAATTTTCGGTCTTGGCTGTGTTCGTAGATGCCATATACTTGTCTTGAACCTTCCACTTTGAAGTCTTCCATGTAGAGCCTGTGTTCCAAGTAGTTGTAATGCATTTTGCCTTCGTGGGGAACATCGCGGAAGATGTCGTCGCAGTTAGCGGAGTGTACCTGGATGGCTTCCACTTCAATGCCGTAGTAGGTGACGGGTGCTACCTGAACGGGGCCATATACCACGCGGTGTCCGTCGATGACGTGGCTGACAAGTTTCTTCTGGCTGGTGTCATACCATGCACCGTTGGGGGTGGTGATGGCGGTAAAGACAACGTTGGTGCCAACGGCTTGGGTAAAGAATCCGTCAAGTCCCCAGACTGTGGGGTAGCCGTTGTTGTTGCCAGTCAGATTGAGCTTGGCGTTGTCCAGCACGCTCACTTTTCCGCCTTCATCGTTGCTGCCATAGAGTTGCGAAGCGTTCACTGTGCAGTTTTGATCGAAGACGATGTTGCTGCCCTTGTAGCTGGCAATGGTCTTGTCGGCCAGGTCGAGTGTTCCGTTGCCTCTGAATGTGGTGTTCTGGAAGATGGCGATTCCCACTCCGTCGATGTTGCTGATGACGTTGTTGCCTGTCAGTTCAATCTTCACGTTGCTGGGTGCATCTTCCGTAATGATTATGCCGTTAGGGTGCAAGTCTATGATTTTGCCGCCAAAGTAACGTTTCTGCAAACAGTTTGCAGCAACATCGGAGAGCGTCAGCGTGTTGCTGTCGGGGTTGTAGCTGACCGTGCCTGCCGTGATGTTGTCGTAGTAGAAATTGTTGCGGTTCACGTCGTTCAGTTCCCAACCGGCTATCCTGATGCCGTAGTTGGTGGTCGTTGGCTTGAAGACAGTTTCGCCACAGTATTCACCTGCACCCGCTGCACGGAAGCAGCCCAAATAGGTGTCGTTGGCTGGTTGCACAAACACCTGGGGTGTGCTGATGGCTGCGTTTCTCAGTTCATAGAGGGAAATGCCGTGGGCAGAACCCAGTATTCTCACGTTGGAATTGTCCACAAGAAGTCTGTACAGACCTGCGGTGGAGTTGTGGTTGATGGCCTGAAGCGTGCTGCCTGTCGATGGGTTTCGCCTGATGCTGACGTTGCAGCTGGTGAACCTCAGTTCCAGGTTGTCACCGTCCATCATGATGCCATTGCTCTGGTCCTGGCACATGATGTCCAGTGTGCCAGGGCCATAGAATTCAAAGTCCTTGGTGGAATGGATGGCGTCACCGCTTCGCTGGTTCACGATTTCGCAGTTGCCTTCACACCAGATGCGCAGTTTGTCGCCCGTGTTTTCAATGCAGGGAGCGTTGGTGTCTGCGCAGTAGTCCATGATGGACACGTTCTCCATGTAGAGTGTCTTGTTGGAAGGGTTGTAGAAGAAGGTGTTTTTGTCGGGGTCGGACGAAGTGCCCTTCTTGTAGATGGTCGGTCTGCTGTTTACCACGTCCTTGATGTTGTCCTTGTTGACTTCGGTCACCTCCACTCCGCAAATTTTCAGTCCGTATTTTTTCCAACCGACATAGACTTCGCCATCGACCATGTTGCCGTCGGCATCTGCCAGGTAGTGGTTGGTGGTGTCATACTTGCCGTTTTCGGGTGTGCGGATCATGCAGCTCGACGTTGTAGAAACTTCGGCAAAGTTCGAGAGGGTTCCGAAGTTGGCACCACCCGTGAGGTTCATCATGCAGTCGGTGAACTTGATGCATCCCTGTGCTGTGAAGTACGACCTCAGGTACGCAGCGTTGATGGTGCATCCGCCCTGTCCTTCGCCATTCGTTTTGCCACTGCCGAAGCACAGGTTGCAGTAGTCTTCGACCAGGATGCCTTCGTCCTCAATGGTCAGCGACCCTGTGCCGGTAATATAATAATGTGGGTCGGTATTGCTGGTTGCGGTGCCAGGTCTCCAGAACAGGATGGCTGCACCGTTGGTGGGCTTGATGACGTTGTTGCCTTTCAGCAGAATCTTCATGCCTGTGTTTGCAGCATTGATAAACTGGATAGGGCTGAACCCTGCCCGCTGCTTTGTGTCGATGTTCAGGTTTTCGAGGGTCAACTGATGTGCCTGCGGGTCGTAGCTGATGGAACCTCCCGTGATGTAGGGAGCTGCAATGTGGCTGCAGTTGTGGTCGGTCACCTGCACACCGCAAACGTTGATGCCGTAATAGTCGCTCACCTCGACAAAGTTGACAGGACCCGCATAGGGTGAAGGTGTGCCGCCGCTGCCAATCTTGTAGAAGCCCTTCCACTGCTTGTCGTAATACACGTTGTCCGAAGAAATCTCACAGTAACGGTTGTCCAGTTCTCCCACGTTCTTGATGCCGCCGTATTTCATGTTCAATGTGGCACGACCCAGATAGAGCTTACCACCATTGCAATCTATGCCACAGCCATAACCGGAAACAACAAACTTGGTGTTGTCGTGGCTTCTGACGAAAAGCACCGTCCTGTCCGTAGCTTCTTCCATCTTTACAGCATAGGCACAGCTTGAATACAGTTCCAGCGTGCCGTTGCCTTTGAATGTCACATTTTGGCTTGAAGCCACCGCTGCCCCTGTAAAAGCCCCCTGACGGGAAAAGCTGTTTGAAATGTGGCAATCCCCCGTTGCTTCAATCGTCAGGCTGCCCTCCGTATTGACGATGGTGGCTTCCGCCTGTTTTCCGCTGATGTCACGATGATTGCATATTGCATTGGTCAGAAACAGCGTCCGCTCGTTAGGGTCATATTTCACCGTTCCGGTAATGGCGGTAGTAAGGTCGCCGATGATGTCCTTGTTCTTGGCGTTTACATCCACACCCGACACACGCAGTCCATACCGCTCCCAACCGATATAAACCTCGCCAGTCACTTTTTCGCCGTAACTGTCCGTCAGACACATTCCTGCGTAATTGAAAGTGGCACCTTCCGGTGTGTAAACCTTGGGGGAGTTATAGCCCACAATACCGCCGAGCGCCCCAAAATTGTAAAAAGTGCCGTAAGGGGAACCCGAAAGATGTAGACCACCGTCTGTGATGCTGAACCAGCATGGGTCTGTGTCGCTCCTGCCATAAATAGATCGGGCATAAATGGCAGGGCCGCCATAGCCTTCGCCGCCCATCACACCGTTGCCGATGTTCAGCCAAACCCCGTCTTTGCAAATGATATCGTTGTTTTCCAGATAGAGACTACCCTTGCCCTCGATGTAACAATTCATCATGGCCGCGGAGGCAGACTTCGATTTGTAGATGACCACTGCGGCTGCCTGTCCATTCTGATGCTTGAACACGTTTGTACCTTCCAGCACAATGTGGAACTTGTCTGGCGCAGAACTTGACACGACGATGCCACTGGCAGTAGTGCTCAGGGTGACATTGTTAAGTGTCAGCGTATTGGTGCTGGCATTGTAAGTTACTTTGCCTGACAAAATGTCAGAACCTGTAATGTTGTTGGCATTGCTCGATGTGACATAGTTAGTGCCCACTGTGATACCGTAATCCACTGCAGCCATTCCTGTAGGAATGACACTCGCCAGAATAAAAGCGATGGTGCGTAGAAACTGTTTCATAGTCATGTGTGTTTTTGTTTATTTAACAATGATGAAAATTCCAACGATGCGTCAACACCAACGTGTTTGACTGTTCCAAACGATTTGTCCATGACGGACCGACAAAAACAAATCGTGGGGACAAAGTTAACGTTTCCAAAGAAAGAAAGGAAGGGAATTTGTAAAAAAAGAACGGACGTTAACAAAAATTAAGGGTATTGTAGCGATTATGAATTTTTTCTTTCGTATTAAGGGCTGAAAAGAAAGGAAGAAAAACGTTTGAGACATTGAAACACATCAGAAGCGTATCATGAATGTCTCAATGTCTCAAGCGTTTTTCCCGTTCACTTTGATAGGGATCTGTATTTTCCCTTCAGGTAATTCATGTAGATGCGGGTGGCCGTTTCCACCATACGAATGCAGGGCCGTTTGCGGTAGTATTCGTCGGTGCGTGGTTCGGGTGTGGCACAAATCTGGATTTCGGGAATGGTGCCGTCGGATCTTTTTTTGTTGAGTCCGAGGAGTTCTTTGCAGAGGATGCTGCCTGTCTGTGCCCGAAAGTCTGCTGCCAGCCGTTGCACCACTTCGTAATTTTTCTGCTTGAGTGCTATGTTAGGGTAGGGATTTGCTTCGTTAGGATGCTGTGGCTTGTCTTCTACATTTTCCACTTCAAGCCCCACCAGCAGCAACATTCCCAGGACTGTCCCGCAAGTTTCACGCATTCTGCCGATGCCTCCACCGTAGGAAGCGGACAGGCGTGCCATCAGAGGAATGGGAATGTCGTAGAGGTCAGCAAAAGTCATTGCCACTGACTGCGAGCAGTTGTAGCCTGCCCGAAAGTAGTCAGTGGCAATCTGTACGCGCCGCGCTGTTTCGGCTTCCCAGTCGGACGGAATGTGGTTCATGGTGCTGGCCCTTAGGCTTCTCCCTTCTTAATGTTGAAAGGTGCGATGGTGCGGCCTTCCTTGCTCTGCTGAGGCTGCTGAATCTGAATCTGTCCGAAGTTCTGCTCATACTTCTGCACATTGTCTTGCAGGGCAAAGAGCAGACGCTTGGCATGTTCTGGAGCCATGATGATGCGTGAGGCCACTTGTGCCTTAGGCATAGCTGGGAGCATCTGTACAAAGTCAAGGACAAATTCACAGTTTGAGTGGGTGATGACGGCGAGGTTGCTGTATGTGCCTCCTGCCTGTTCTGGCTTCAGCTCAATCTGAAGCTGCTGTTGTTTTTCTTCTGCCATAATGGTTCAGTTTTTTAGGGGTTGTAATTTATTTATTTATAAGCTTTAAGTCCATCGTTGAGCCAGTTGGTGTAGGCTGTGATGTCTTCGTTGTAGGAGTAGGAACGGGTAAGCGGGTTGCCTTCGTTGTCGAGCAGAACGTAGAAGGGCTGCGCATTGGCTCCGAACTTGCTGGCCTGGAGGTAGCTCCACTTGTCGCCGACGGTGCGGAGTTTGCGGCTTTGGCCTGCTACGGTGACTTCGACGGGCTGGGGCAGGCTGGCTTTTTCGTCAACAAAGAGCTGGATGAGAACGTACTTCTTGGTCATCAGTTCTGCCACGGTGGGGTCGGTGAAGACGGCGGCTTCCATCTTGCGACAGTTGACGCAGCCATAGCCTGTAAAGTCAATCATCACGGGCATATTATGTTCTGCTGCAAACTTCATGCCAGCCTCGTAGTCGGTGAACATGGGTTTCACTTCGGCTTCGGGCGAGATGTTGAAATCCTGTGTACTCATCGGGGGTGCAAAGGCGCTGACAGCTTTGCAGGGTGCACCCCAGAGTCCTGGTATCATATAGACGGCGAAGGCAAAGGAGATGAGTGCGAGGAAGAAGCGTGTGACGCTGGTCTTCGGGTTGACCACGACATTGCCCATCTGGTCGTATTCGTCTTCGTCGTGGGGAAAGCGAATCCAGCCTATCAGGTAAGCTCCAAGCAGGGCGAAGAGGACAATCCAGAGGGCGAGGAAGGTTTCACGGTCGAGCAATCCCCATCCGTAGGCAAGGTCGGCTACGCTGAAGAATTTCAGCGAGAAAGCAATTTCAATGAAGCCGAGGGTTACTTTCACCACGTTCATCCAGTTGCCACTCTTGGGGGCAGACTTCAACATGCTGGGGAACAGGGCGAAGAACGTGAAGGGGAGTGCCAGGGCGATGGCAAAACCCAACATGCCGATGGTGGGAGCCAGGATGCTGCCGCCGTCGGTGGCTACCTCCACGAGGAGGAATCCGATGATGGGACCTGTGCAGGAGAAGCTGACCAGCGTGAGGGTGAAGGCCATGAGGAAGATGGCCAGCAGTCCGCTGGTGCTACCAGCCTTGCTATCGACGGCATTGGTCCATTTCGATGGCAGTGTCAGTTCGAATGCACCGAGGAAACTGGCTCCGAACACGAGCAGCATCAGGAAGAAGAAGATATTGAATATTGCATTGGTAGCCAGACTGTTGAGGGCGCTAGCTCCAAAGAGAGCTGTGATAATTAATCCTAATGCCACATAGATGACCACGATGGAGAGGCCGTAGATGATGGCATCGCGAATGCCACGCTTTTTGGCGGCAGCCATTTCTTCGGGGGTGGATTTCTTGGTGGTTCCTTTTTTGATGAAGAAAGAGACGGTCATGGGGATGATGGGCCACACGCAGGGGGTAACCAGGGCGACGAGTCCACCGATGAATCCCAGAATAAAAATGTACCACAGCGGGGAGTCTGTGGCATTGGCGTTTCCTCCGTCTTCGAAGGCTTTCAGTTGGTCAATGACGGGAGTCCAGAGGGCATCAGTGGTGGGAACCACAGCGGAAGCCTGCAGGGTGTCAGAGGTTTCGGGGTTGTCAGCATTTTGGACACTGTCAGCATTCTCTGTGACTTTTTCTGTGACTTTCTCTGTGTCCGCTGTTTTTTCTGTGTCCCCTTGGGGAGCTTCGCCATCGAAAGAGAATTCAAAATTGGTGGGAGGCGTGCAGTTCTGGTCGTTGCAGGAACTATGTTGCAAGTAGCCTTCGACGTGGTATTTTCCGCCTGTCAGGGTGATTTTCTGCACAAATTGTCCTTTGTTTTCAAAGTAATACACTTCGGCACCGAACATGTCGTCGTAGTGCTTGATGACATTGCCTTGTGCTTTCAGGGGTCCGTTGAGCTTGGCTCCTGAAATCTTGTCTATGTGGATGGTGGCGGGGTTGGGTCCGTCGGGTACAACTTCGGTGCTGTACATGTGCCAACCTGCGTCGATGGTGGCATCGAAAGTGATGATAGCTTCGGTGGCACTGGTTTCCTTGATGCTTGCTGTCATCTTCACAGGCTGAGGCATTTGGGCAAACGCCATGCTGAGGCAGCAGAGTGTGAATAGGGTGGAAAGGATTCGTCTCATATCAGTTTTTACGTAGAAATTTGCTGCAAAGGTAAGAAAATAAAATGAAGAATGAAGAATGTAGAATGAAGAATCTTTAAAAAAATGAAGAATCTTATAATCCGCATTCAATTCGTTGTTCTAAAAAATCCGAGTAATCCGTGGTAAATCACTTTTTCGTAGTCATAATTTCCAGCACGCAATGATCTGTTTCGTCCATGGCATCTTTGCCAATTTTGGTGAGGTTGTGGATGGAGCGATCTACGTCGTCTTCGATGATACCTTCGACCGACGACACACAGTTGCGCTGTATGGCAAGCATGGCTGAGAGTACGGCGGTGCTGACACCCGATGCCAGTTTCAGGGCACACGAGGGTTTGGCTCCGTCGCAAATCATGCCTGTCAGATTGGCAATCATATTTTTGACGGCAAAAGTAATTTTCTGATAGTCGCCACCCATCAGGTAAGTGATGCCACAGGCTGAACCTGTGGAGGCTACCACACAGCCGCAGAGGGCAGAGAGTTTGCCCAATGACTGCTTGATGTAGATGGCCGTCAAGTGACTGAGCATCAGTGCACGGATGAGTTCTTCTTCAGTATTGTGGTTCTCTTCGGCAAATTTCACGACGGGGAGTGTGGCGCAGATGCCCTGGTTGCCGCTGCCGGAGTTGGACATCACGGGGATGGGTGCTCCAGCCATGCGTGCGTCGCAGGCACAGGCAGTGGAGGAAATGATGTGTGCAAAGATGGTGTCGCCAAAGATACCTCTGCCCAGGGGGCGGGTCAACGTCTTGCCGAGGGTGTGTCCGTAGTTGCCTTTGAGAGATTCTGCGGCGGCTTTTTCGTTGAGTGTTCTGGCTTCAGAGATAAAACTGATTTCGTCGAGTGGGGCAGTCGTTGCAAACTCATAGACCTTGCTTAATGTGAGCCAGGCATTGTCGTCGTCGTCGCTGATGGCTGTGGTGGTTGCTTTTTCATAGAGGGTCGTGCCGTCTTTTTGGATGAGGGCAAAGTCCGTGTGTCCGCCACTGATGATGGCGAGGGCGTTTTCTTTGCCTGCTGTCACTTTTACTTCGATGTAGAGTTTTTCTCTGATACCTTCTTTCAGGCAGATGTTGATGGGAGTTGTCTGCATGTAGGCTTTTGCACGGATTACAGATTCATTGTCAACATCTTTCAGAACTTCCAGTCCGTACTCCGACTTGCCAATCAGTGTGCCCAAAGCGATGGCAATGGGCAGTCCGATCATGTCGGTGCCAGGAATACCCACCCCCATAGCGTTCTTCAGGATATTGGCAGAGAGCCACACACCTATTTCTTCGGGCTGTCTGCCCAGAGTCTCTGTAGCCTTTGCCACACACAAGGCAACGGCAATGGGTTCAGTACACCCCACTGCTGGTACCACCTCACTCTTTACCAGAGTGATAATCTTGTCTCTTAGCGATTTTTCCATTGTCAGAATTGCTTTTCTGGCTGCAAAGGTAAGGATTTTAAATGAAGAATGAAGAATGAAGAATGAAGAATGTGAGAAAAAAATAGGAAATGATAAATGGTAAATGGTAAATTATCCTTACCTTTGCAGCCACATTTTATAATAATAGGCAACGATAAGACTATGAATGAAACCTTGAAAGTGGCTTACCGGTCACCGCATTCCAAAATGAATTTTGCACTGAAGTACCCCGAAAACGAGGGTGGAATGAACGACCGTGTGCGCCGTCTGCATCAGCAGAGCATCGACACGCCGACGACGCTGACCATTGAGCGTGCCCTGATTGAGACAGCTTTTTATAAGGAATGGTATGGCAAGATGCCCAATTGCATCCTGCGTGCACGCAATTTCTATGAGATTTGCAAGAAGAAGACCATTTACATCGGCGACGACGAACTGATTGTGGGTGAGCGTGGACCTGTGCCCAAAGCTGTGCCAACCTTCCCCGAACTGACTTGCCACACAGTGGAAGACCTGCATACGCTGAACGACCGCGAATTGCAGCCATACTTCATTTCGCAGGAAGACATCGACACTTACGAGCGTGAAGTCATACCATACTGGCAAGGGCGCACCCAGCGTGAACGCATCTTCAGCCACGTCAGCAAGGAATGGGAAGAAGCCTACCATGCCGGTGTGTTTACAGAATTTATGGAGCAGCGTGCCGGTGGTCATACGGCGATGGACGGAAAGATGTATCACCGCGGTTTGCTCGATGTGAAGGAACAAATCAGACAGGTGCTGGCTTCGCTCGATTTCATTAACGACCCCGAAGCCACTGACAAGCAGCAGGAATTGCAGGCTATGGACATCTCGTGCGATGCTGCCATCCTCTTTGCCGAGCGTCATGCTGAACTGGCTGAAAAGATGGCTGCAGCGGAAAAGAATCCTGTGCGGCGTGCTGAATTGCTGAAGATTGCCGACGTGTGCCGTTGGGTACCAGCCCATGCCCCACGCGATATGCAGGAAGCCATACAGATGTATTGGTTTGTACATTTAGGGACAGTGACCGAGCTGAATGGTTGGGACTGCATGAATCCAGGACACATCGACCAGCATCTTTATCCCTTCTACCAGAAAGGTTTGGCCGACGGCACATTGACACGCGAGAAAGCCAAGGAATTGATATCCTGCTTCTGGATTAAATTCAACAATCAGCCAGCCCCTCCCAAGGTAGGCATTACCGCCCTGGAGAGTGGCACATACAACGACTTCACCAATATCAACATCGGTGGTATCGACCGCGACGGAAACGATGCGGTGAACGAACTTTCCTACATCATTCTGGAAGTGCAGGAAGAACTTCACGAATTGCAGCCAGGACTCAGCATCCATGTGAGCAAAGTGACACCCGACGAATTTGTCATGGCGGGTGCACGCGTCATTCGTCAAGGACATGGCTACCCCTCCTGTTTCAATCCCGACACCTACACAAAGGAACTGGTTCGGCAGGGGAAAACCCAGGAAGATGCCAACGAGGGCGGTTGCTCAGGCTGCATCGAAGTGGGAGCTTTCGGTAAAGAAGCCTACATTCTGACGGGATATCTCAACACGCCCAAGATTTTGGAGATAACCCTGAACAACGGCATTGACCCCATGACGGGGAAGAAATTAGGCTTGGAAACAGGCGACCCGCGCAACTTTAAGTCTTACGAAGAACTTTACGCTGCTTACCACAAGCAGATGATTTACTTTGTCAACATGAAGCTCGCTGTCAACAACTACATCGAGCGCATGTTCTCGCTCTACGCACCTGCCACATTCCTTTCACTCTTTATTGACGACTGCGTGGCTCGTGGACGCGACTACTACAGCGGTGGTGCACGCTACAATACCACCTATATACAATGTACCGGACTGGGCACCATCACCGACTGTCTTTCTGCGCTGAAGAAACACGTGTTCGAGGAAAAACACTTCAGCATGGCGGAAGTGCTCGACGCCGTCAGCAAAAACTGGGAAGGCAACGAGAAGATGCGTCAGTTCATCATGAACCGCACACCGTTCTTCGGCAACGACGACGACTATGCAGACAGCATTGCCGTGAAAGTTTACAACGACCTTGTCGAAGCCATCGAGGGCCATCCCAACACCCGTGGCGGCACCACCCAGCTCAACATGCTCTCCACCACGTGCCACAACTACTTCGGTTCCGTCTGTGGAGCCTCCGTTAACGGACGTATGGCACATTTTGCCATCAGCGACGGAACGTCACCCGCTCATGGTGCCGACACCAACGGACCCACCAGCGTAGTGAAATCACTGGGCAAACTCGACCAAACCAAGTCGGGCGGCACCCTGCTCAATGTCCGCTTCGTTCCCAGTCTGCTCCAACGCGAGGAAGATTTAAGGAAACTCGTTTCCCTCATCCGTACCTACTTCAGCATGGGTGGACACCACATCCAGTTCAACATTGTTGACACACAAACCCTGCTCGATGCCCAGCGCTCCCCCGACGACTACAAAGACCTTCTCGTCCGTGTGGCTGGCTATTCCGACTACTTCAACGACATGACCGAACAACTCCAGAACGAAATCATTGCTCGCACAGAGAACGATGAATTATAGGGTAAGGAAAACTTCCATTTTCAAATAGACAACAATACAATTTTCATTTTTAATTCAATACATGATATGGCTTTAATGGAAAACATCATTGCGCGTGCAAAGGCAAACAAGCAGCGCATTGTGCTCCCCGAATCACTGGAGGAGCGCACCATCACGGCAGCCGACATGGCATTGCGTGACGGATTGGCAGAAATCATCCTGATTGGCAACAAGGAGGAAATCATGGCTTTGGCCGCAAAGCTCGGTCTGAAGCACATCGGCCAGGCAACCATCATCGACCCCAAAACCAGCGAGAAGACAGAAGCGTATGCCCAGCTGCTTTTCCAGCTTCGTCAGAAAAAGGGCATGACCATTGAGAAAGCTCGCGAGCAGGTGCTCGACCCACTTTACTTCGGTTGTCTCATCATCAAGAGTGGTGATGCCGACGGACAGATTAGCGGAGCCCTCTCCACAACGGGCGACACCCTGCGTCCTGCCTTGCAGATTATCAAGTGCTCTCCAGGCATCACCTGCGTGAGTGGAGCCATGCTGCTGATTACCCAGACCCCGCAGTATGGTGAAGAAGGCGTGCTGGTGATGGGCGACGTGGCTGTTACCCCCATGCCCGATGCACAGCAGTTGGCTCAGATTGCCGTCTGCACCGCTCAGACCGCCAAGTCCGTAGCAGGCTTTGCCGACCCCCGTGTGGCCATGCTGTCCTTCTCCACGAAGGGTAGTGCCAAGCACGAAGTCGTTGACAAGGTGGTTGAGGCTACCCGTTTGGCCAAAGAACTCGACCCGTCGCTGAAGATTGAGGGCGAGTTGCAGGCAGATGCAGCCCTCGTGCCGAGTGTAGGTCAGAAGAAAGCGCCAGGCAGCGAGATTGCCGGTCATGCCAACGTGCTGGTTGCTCCTTGTCTTGAAGTGGGCAACATTGGTTACAAACTCGTTCAGCGTCTGGGCAATGCCGATGCCATTGGTCCCATCCTCCAGGGTATCGCCCGTCCTGTGAACGACCTTTCAAGAGGTTGCAGTGTAGATGATATATATAAAATGGTAGCCATTACCGCTTGTCAGGCAATGGATGCGAAGTAAATAAGTCCAGAGGAAACGATGAAGAAAATTTTGGTACTCAACTGTGGCAGCAGTTCTATTAAATATGCATTGTATGACATGACAGACCAGTCTGTCATCACTTCGGGTGGCATCGAAAAGATTGGCTTGCCCGATTCGTTTATTACCGTGAAACTCCGTGGCGAGAAGCACAAGATGGAGAAACCCATTGCCGAGCATACCGCTGGTGTGCAGTGGATTTTCGACGTGCTTACCCAGGGTGACTATGCCGTGCTGAAAAGCCTCGACGAACTGGATGCCGTAGGTCACCGCATGGTGCATGGCGGCGAGCGGTTCAACAAGTCCGTGCTGCTTACTCCCGAAGTGATGCAGGCTTTTGCTGCCTGCAACGACCTGGCTCCACTCCACAACCCTGCTAACATCAAGGGCGTGAACGCAGTGACAGCCTTGCTGCCCAACATTCCACAGGTAGGCGTGTTCGACACCGCTTTCCATCAGACCATGCCCGACTACGCCTACATGTATGCACTCCCCTACGAACTCTACAGCAAGTACGGCGTGCGTCGCTACGGCTTCCACGGCACCAGCCACCGCTATGTCAGTCAGCGTGTCTGCGAATTTCTCGGTGTGAAGCCTGAAGGCAAAAAGATTATTACCTGCCACATCGGTAACGGTGCATCCATTGCCGCCGTGAAGGATGGCAAATGTGTCGATACCTCCATGGGCTTGACCCCACTCGAAGGACTTATCATGGGCACCCGTTCAGGCGATATTGACGCGGGAGCCGTTACCTTCCTCATGGACAAACTCGGTCTTGACACCAAAGGCATCAGCAACCTCTTGAACAAACAGTCAGGATTGGCAGGCGTGAGCGAACTCAGCAGCGACTTCCGCGACATCCTTGCAGGCATCGAAGCAGGTAACGACAAGGCACGTCTGGCCAAAGAAATGTACTGCTACCGCATCAAGAAATACATTGGTCAGTATGCCGCCGCCATGGGTGGAGTTGACATCATCCTCTTCACAGGCGGAGCCGGTGAAAACCAGTGGGAAGTACGCGAAGGAGCTACCGACGGACTGGAGTACATGGGTGTCAAGATGGACCAGCAGAAAAACCGTTCCTGCCGAGCCAAGGAAGCCATCCTCAGTGCCGACGACTCTCAAGTTACCGTCTGCTGCATCCCCACCGACGAAGAACTGATGATTGCCCTCGACACCTTGGAACTGACCCGCTAAAAGATGACGGTTAAAAGGCATTGATGTCCGGTTAAATCTTTAGTGGCACTGCATTGTGGTTGCGGTGCCACAGTTCTCCCATTTCAGTAGCATAGTTCTGCTACTTCGGTGACATAGTTCTCCCACTTCAGTGGCAATGCAGTGCTACCGAAGTGGGAGAACTTTGCGCCGGCAGCGGCAATGCTATGGTTTGATTTTAACCCAACTTTGACGCTGCAAGTCTGATTTTTCTTGCTAATCAGTGACTTGCACATTTTCGCTATGGTGACTGTGTTCTACAGATTTTGATTTT
>CADCLN010000014.1 GCA_902802265.1 uncultured Bacteroidales bacterium
GAAAAGCGAGTGCAAAGGTACGCACTTTCCGCGGAACACGCAAGCGTTTCGGGGATTTTTTTTCATCACGGGGCGTTTTTTACGGGTTTTCGGGATACGCAGGGCGGGGACGGGGGTGTACACATTATTATATATATATTTATAGGGGAGGATTTTCCGCGGCGGAGTTCTGACGGCGCGGCGGGAGTGCTTTGCCGCTCGTCTGGCATTGCATTGCCACCCGGGCGGCATAACTGTGCTGCTGAAGTGGGAGAACTGTGCTACTGAAGTGGGAGAACTGTGCCGCCGAAATTGGAAAGCGGTGCCACGGCAGCAGGAGAACTGTGCCGCTGCGCTGTGTCTCCTCCAGGCATATTCCCTCAGGGCGGTTTTCGAAAAAAAATCTGTCATTCCGTCATCGGCATGTCCAGGCCTTTGTTTGACAGCCTGTTGAGGGATGACAGATTCCATGACAGAAATGACAGATCATGACAGATTATGACAGATTTTTCAGAAATCTGTCATTGGTAAGCCTGTTGGTTATCAGCACGATAAAAGAAAAATGACGGAAATGACAGATTTTTGCCAAAAAACTTTGTTTTTGTTTGTTTTCATGCAGAACGGTTGCAAGAATATGGCTGAAAACAGCAAGAAACAGGCCTTTCGCCTGTGCGGAGGTGCAGGCGAAAGGAGGGACAAGTAGCTGACGTTGTAGCCATATAGCAATATGTAAAGGTTAAACCATCGTTTGAAGTCACGCTTTTTTCCAAAACTATTTGCATTTTCAAAAAATAAGCGTTTACTTTGCAAAAATTTTGACCCCGAGAAGAATGAAAAGAAGATGAAAGAACGCATTAAGGAGTTGCTGGTAAGGCAGAAGCGGTATCGCGACTGCGATTATAGCCAGGCACAACTGGCTGCAGACATGGGTGTGGATGTGTCACAGCTTTCACGTAGCTTCAAGCGGTTGTTCGGCATGAGCTACACAGGACTGGTGCACAAATATCGTGTGAAGGATGCGATGAAATATTTAAGAAACCCGAAACTGCACTATACGATAGATGACGTTGCCATGTTGGCGGGGTTCGGCAATCGGCAGTCGTTTTATTCGGCGTTCAAGAAGGAGACAGGGATGACACCGGAGGCTTGGAGAACGTATCAATTGACTTCGCTGGACAAAACAACGGATTGAACTCGGATTTTTCAGAACCACAGATTTCACAGATTACTCGGATTAGTTATGTTTTTAATCAACAAGTTCCTGCGGAACGATTAAACGAATTTCACAGATTACTCGGATTATTTGTGTTTTTAACCAACAAGTTCCTGCGGAACGATTAAACGGATTCGACGGATTTCTTTTGGACTACGAATTTGACGAATTGAACGAATTTGACGGATTATTATAAAAAAATTAATTGATAGTTTATTATGTTATGAAATTTAAAGTGAAAGTAATGATGTTTTCGGCATTAGTGGCTGGCGGCTGTGTGAGCGAGAAGCAGGCACAGGACGATTTTAAGTATAGCGACGAGCGGTTTGCGGATTTGCAAATGCTGCGCTACAAGGTGGAAGGCTTTGAGACTCTTAGCCTGAAACAAAAGACGTTTATCTATTATCTGCAGGAGGCAGCCCTGTGGGGACGCGACATCCTGTGGGACCAGAACGGAAGGTACAACCTGCGCATCCGCAAGGTGCTGGAGGATATATACCAGCAGTATGACGGCGACAGGGAGAACAAGGAGTTTCTGGGACTGGAAACTTACCTGAAGCGCACATGGTTCAGCAACGGCATTCACCATCACTATGGCTGCGAGAAGTTTGTGCCGGAGTTCAGCGAAAAGTGGTTCAGGGAAGTGGTCAACGAACAACTGACCATTGACGATGAAGCTATTGACCTGGACGAGTTGTGCCATGTCATCTTCAATCCCGACGTGCTGCAGAAGCGTGTGAATCTGGCTGAAGGTGTTGACCTTATCCAAACCTCCGCGTCGAACTACTACGAAGGAGTGAGCCAGGCGGAGGCTGAAGAATTTTATGCAAAACAGAAGGCTGAAGGCGACACCCTGCACCCCGTGATGTATGGCATGAATTCGCGCTTGGTGAAGGATGCCAACGGGCGGATTTACGAGAAGCGATGGACCACGAATGGTCTGTATGGCAAAGCCCTGCAGAAGGTGGTGGAGAATCTGAAGCTGGCTCGCCCGTTTGCAGAGGATGCAAAGCAGCAGGAGGTCATCGACAAATTGATAAGTTATTACGAGACGGGCGACCTGAAAACATTCGACCAGTATAGCATCGCATGGGTGGAGAACACCCAGCCGTTGGTGGACTTTGTCAACGGTTTCATCGAGTGTTACGGCGACCCGCTTGGGTTGAAGTGTTCGTGGGAGAGCATCGTGAACTTCAAGGACATGGAAGCCACGAAGCGCACGGAGACTTTGAGCCAGAATGCCCAGTGGTTTGAAGACCACAGTCCTGTGGATGCCGCCTTCAAGAAGGACAAAGTGAAGGGCATCACGGCAAAAGTAATCAATGCCGCCATCCTGGCTGGTGACTTGTACCCCTCGACTGCCATCGGCATCAATTTGCCCAATTCCGACTGGGTAAGAAAAGACCACGGGTCGAAGTCGGTAACCATCGGCAACCTGACAGATGCATACAACAAGGCAGCGAAGGGGAATGGTTTCACGGATGAATTTGTGTATTCGCAGGAAGAGAAAGACTTGATTGAGCAGTATGGCGACTTGTGCGACGACCTGCACACAGACTTGCACGAATGTTTGGGACACGGCAGCGGCAAGTTGCTGGAGGGTGTTGACGGTGATTCACTGAAGGCTTATGGCAGCACCATCGAAGAGGCTCGTGCAGACCTCTTTGCCCTATATTATCTGCCCGACCAGAAGTTGGTGGACTTGGGACTGACTCCAAACAAGGAGGCATACAAGTCGAGCTATTATGTGCAGATGATGAACGGCATGATGACTCAGCTGGTGCGCATTCAGCCAGGCAACAATATTGAGGAAGCACACATGCGCAACCGTGCGCTGATTGCCCGCTGGTCGTTTGAGCGTGGTAAAGCCGAGAATGTGTGCGAGATGGTGAAACGCGACGGAAAGACATTCCTGAAGATTAACGACTACGAAAAGCTGCGCACTATATTTGGCGAACTGTTGGCCGAAATCCAGCGCATCAAGTCAACGGGCGACTTCAAGGCTGCTCAGGCATTGGTGGAAAATTACGGCGTAAAGATTGACCCCGCCCTGCATCAAGAAGTGCTGGATCGTTATCAGAAGCTGAACATTGCCCCGTATAAGGGTTTCATCAACCCTGTCTATACAGCGGTGAAGGACAGCAAGGGCAACATCACCGACGTGAAGATTGACTACACGGAGGGCTATGCTGACCAGATGCTGCGTTACTCCAGGGACTACTCTGTGTTGCCACTGGTCAACGAGTAAAACCATCGATTAAGCAGATTAATCCTTCTGAATTTACACCACGGATTTGGCTACGCCGAGCTAAAGGTTCACAGATTTCCTCTTAGGCCTTCCTGTCTGTGTAATCTGTGTAATCCGTGGTAAAGAATGAATCTGTATAATCTGAAAAATCCGTGTAATCCGTGGTAAAGAACGACATTATTACCGACATCAAGAAGGAACTCCGATCCTGCATGAATGGTGTGGCTTCGGCTGCCATGCGACAGACGGAGGACTACCGTGTGAACTTCGGAGTGGAACTGCCCCGCCTCCATGAACTCTCCAAAGCGTTTGAACCAGACCACCATCTGGCTCAAACACTGTGGAAAGAACGTGTGAGGGAATGCAGGATTCTGGCTACCATCCTGATGCCTGCAGCGGATTTCGACGAGGAACTTTGCGACATCTGGGTGGAGGACATCCGCACAGCAGAGATGGCACAGATTTTTGCGCTGAACCTGATGCGGAGATTGCCGTATGCCAGCGAGAAAGCGTTTGAATGGATAGCCAGCGAAATACCCATGCGGCAGGTGGTGGGTTACTACACCATGTGCCACGTGTTGCGAAAGGGAGAAATGAACGAGCGTTCTGCCGAAGAATTGCTCGACCAGCTGGCTTGCGACATTCACAGCGAGGTGCCGGCATTGCAAACCGCTGCCGTCAAAACGCTACAGAATTTTGCATTACAGAGTGAGAATAATGCCCAAAAAGCCAAAAAGATGTCAGATTATTTGCTGTAAGCCGCAAAATGACATAAATTTGCAGGCACATTATATGGTTAAACATCCAGAAGCGAAAGCCATTCTCGATGAATACATTGAGGGGCAGGGCAAACGAAAAACCCCCGAGCGATACACCGTAATGGACATCGTGCTCGACATGGACGGACATCATAGCGCGGACGAAATCTGCACGATGATGCCTCCGAAGTTTCCCGTAAGCCGTGCCACAGTCTATAGCACACTAAGCCTGCTGGACGAAGTGGGACTTGTGTTTAGCCATCAGGTGCAGGGAAAGACACTCTACGAAGCCGCATTCGGTTCGCAGCCACACCACCACTACATCTGCAAGGGATGTGGAAGGATTTGGGACCTGGTCAACAAGAATGTGGAGGAAGCTGCTGCCACCTGCCGCACACCACGGTTCAAGAAAATGCGGTGCTCCGTATATATCTACGGCATCTGCAATGTCTGCTATGCCCGCATCTACCGTCTGAACAAGAAGCTGGAGAAGCAGCGCATTGAGAACATGACCCGCGAAGAGAAACGGTTTGCAAGGATTGACAAAGAACTGGCCGAATCGTCCATGTGGCTAAAAGCGGGCAAAAAGGAAAAAGGAAAACGAAAAACGAATAACGAAAAATAAAAAAACAACATATATGAAAGCAGATGTACTTTTAGGTCTCCAATGGGGAGACGAAGGCAAAGGAAAAGTGGTAGATGTACTGACCCCTCACTACGACGTGGTGGCACGGTTTCAGGGAGGTCCCAACGCCGGACACACACTGGAGTTTGAGGGGCAGAAATACGTGCTTCGGTCCATTCCGTCGGGAATATTTCAGGGCGACAAACTGAACATCATCGGTGGCGGTGTGGTGCTGGCTCCAGACCTTTTCATGGACGAAGCCAAGGAACTGGAAAAAAGTGGCCACCAGCTGCACAGCCGACTGCACATCTCGAAGAAGGCCCACCTCATCATGCCCACCCACCGTCTGCTGGACGCTGCCTACGAAGCGGCGAAGGGCAAGAACAAGGTGGGCACCACGGGCAAGGGCATTGGTCCCACATATAGCGACAAGACCAGCCGCAACGGACTGCGTGTGGGAGACATCCTGTGCGACTTCGAGACAAAATATGCGGCACACAAGGCCCGCCACGAACAGATGCTGCGCGCGCTGAACTACACTGACTACGACCTCACCGAGGTGGAGAAAAAGTGGATGGAGGGCATTGAATACCTGAAACAATTCCCGCTGGTTGACACAGAACACGAAATCAATCGTCTGCTCAAGGACGGGAAGCGTGTGCTCTGCGAAGGAGCACAGGGCACGATGCTTGACATCGACTTCGGCTCCTACCCCTTTGTCACCTCGTCCAACACCATCTGTGCCGGTGCCTGCGTAGGCTTAGGCATTGGTCCCAACAAGATTGGCGAGGTATTCGGCATTATCAAAGCCTATTGCACCCGTGTCGGTGCTGGTCCGTTCCCCACAGAACTGTTCGACGAAACCGGTGCTCAGATTCGTGCCATCGGACACGAATACGGAGCGGTGACAGGTCGTGAACGCCGCTGCGGATGGATTGACTTGGTAGCGTTGCGCTATGCCATCATGGTGAGCGGAGTGACTCAACTCATCCTGATGAAGAGCGACGTGCTGGACGGCTTCGACACCATCAAGGCCTGTACGGCTTATCAGCTCAGCGACGGCACCATCACGCGCGACTTCCCCTACGACATTACTGACGGTACCATTACCCCCGTCTATACAGAAATGCCAGGATGGCAGACCGACCTCACCCAGTTTGGCAGCGAAGCGCAGTTCCCCAAGGCTTTCTCCGAGTATATTGCTTTCTTGGAAAAAGAATTGGAAACACCCATCACCATTGTCAGTGTGGGACCCGACCGCGAACAAACGATTATCAGGAAGCGTAAATAAAAGAAAAAAGGAAATGATACATGGTAAACGCTGCCTGCTGGCAGCCCTGGTTGCTGCCGTCAGCATCCGTGCAGCCGCCCAAGACGTAAACCCCACCTGTGCTGTCCCCTTCGGACTGCAGCATAAACTCACCCTCACACAGCAAGATGTTCAAGCACTTGCCACGATGCAGCACAAGCCAGCTCCTTCAGCACGTACCTTGATCAAGGGTATTTCTGCGAAGAGCAAGTCACGTGCTTCAAAAACTGCTGTCAGATACAGCTCCTATACGGCTGCCGACACCATCCACTTCGACTCCTTCGAGGATTGGGACGGCACCACGTGGGCCTATATCAACAGCAGCAACTGGACACGATACAGCAATTGTGCTGACTACATCTCCGAAGTGAACGGCGAGTGCCCTGCCTGGATGGTCTATCAGACAGATGGGCAGATTGCTCCATACGCCACACATGGTTCCATGGTAGCCATGGTGATGAACGGCTACAACCAATGGAGCGCCGACTCCACCGTCTTGGTTACGCCTGCGCCCAAGCAGGACGAATGGATTGTAAGCAAACTGATTCCTTCGAAGATTGCTGGCTACAACTACCTCTCGTTTGATATTGCCTAT
This sequence comes from uncultured Bacteroidales bacterium, assembly GCA_902802265.1. Classification (GTDB taxonomy): domain Bacteria; phylum Bacteroidota; class Bacteroidia; order Bacteroidales; family Bacteroidaceae; genus Minthosoma. The sequence goes on from CADCLN010000014.1 coordinate 6,728, forward strand.
ATGCCCTATACATTTTATTATATAGAGAGCTACGAAAACGGAGAACACACGGCCTACATCGACCGCGACTCGCTTGCCTTCGATGTAGAAGTGATGATTTCGAAAAATATGCGCATGCCTAGCAATCGTCCTGAAGACTACCGTCTGATGTGGAAAGCCAGCGACGATGTGGCACCGCTTTTTGCCGACCTTCATTCTGGCGACGACATATCCACCAACGAAACACTCATGGGTTTCCACTGGCACCACGTACAGATTCCGCTTTCCGAATTTGAGGGTAGCAACATCCGTGTAGCCTTCCGATACAAGGGAGAAAACGGCGGCACCATTCTGCTGGACAATATACGCATCAGCAACCTGCTTCCGATGGCCCTCTACGACATTCCGCAAGGAGCGTTCTACTACGGCATGTCTGTCGATGGCTATTACGAAAAGTCTGCGCCCAACACGCTGTTGCCAGCAGGGGTAAAAACCACTTGGCAAAGCTATTCCAACAGTGACAGTCAAGCATTTGAATGGACATCCTGGAACAAAGGCGACAACAACACAAGCAATAGCCGCATCACCACGCAAGAGACACTCACGGCTGTGGCTAACGACTTTGGCAACACCATGCCATACCCCACCCTCGCTGTTCGGGCTGAAGGTGGAATGGGCGACAGCTACACACGTGGCGGCTTTGTGAAGTTTGGTGGAAACACCCAGTGGGAAGTTGATGGAACCAGCCGCTTGTATGGGGCTACCAACTGCGACCTTACGAAGCAATACTGGACAGCCTCTTCGGGCTCAAACTACGCTTTCGGTGCACCGTCGAAGGGAATCTGGGAGGACATCATCGACCTGAACAAGGAACAACTGACAGGCAGACTTTGCGGCATACTCAATCTTTACGAAAAGCCTGCTGCACCTTATACGTTCACACAGATCTGGATGCCTGTCGGTGCTTTCTCTACGATGACGAACAATGTAAAATTCTCTTGTGACATACACCGTGCCATTCTCGATGAGGAAAAGGGCTACATCCCCAGTGCTGAACCAATGGCCACCACGACGTGTACTGCCAAGACAGTAAAAGACCATTACCGAAAGACAAAATTCTACAGCTTGAACTTTGAACTGCCACAACCGCTGACAGTGAACGAAGCCATCTTCATCTATATCCACGGATTTGAGGACAACAACGTCACAGCCATTGCACCCTATGCTCAGGCACAAGGTCACGACTCCGGCAAGAACTATGCTTACCTGTCGTTCCAGCGGGCGACGGGCGGTCATGAAGTACGGGCACTCTCCACACTCATGAAGAATGCCAACGGCGATGGTTTTGCTGCATCCTCTTTCCTCATCAACACAGATGCCTATTTCCCAGAAACAACCTTTGTTGAAGGAGACATTGACGGAGATGGAGAAGTCACTGTTGATGACATCACAACCCTCATCAACTATTATCTTGACAGCACATTTTCTGCCGCTGGAGATTTGGACAATGACGGAATAATCACCGTTTCCGATGTGACTTCACTCATAAGCCTCTACCTCAATGAGTAGCCATCAGAAAATACACTTCTTTTTATTCTTTCTGGCATGGTTTTTCACGCTCCATGTCCTTGCGCAAAACCGCACCGTCACAGGGCGTGTGGTCGATGCCAACGATGGATTGCCCCTCCCTGGGGCATCTGTTGTTGTTAAAGAACACACCAACATAGGTACTGCTACAGATGCCGACGGCCGATTCAGCCTGCAGGTTCCACAGACCGCCAAGGTGCTTACCATCAGCATGATGGGTATGCAGACCGTGGAAGTAGCCATCAAGACAGGCAAAAGCCTCAAGATTGCCCTCAGCGAATCGGCTGAATCGCTCAGCGAAGCCGTTGTCTTGGGCTATGGGTCTGCCCGCAAACTGGGCAGTGTGACAGGTGCTGTAGCCACCATCAAAGGGGAGGCTTTTGAGCACATCCCCGCAGCCAATTTCACCGATGCGCTTGCCGGTCAGGTAGCAGGACTTTCTGCCCTTTCTTCTTCTGGCGAACCAGCCCTCAGTGCCACCATTCGTCTGCGAGGCATCAACTCCATTTCCGCCAGCAATGCACCCTTGATTATTCTAGACGGAAGTCCAATCAACAGCGACACCTACAATGCGCTCAACCCCTCCGACATTGCCAGCATCACGGTGCTGAAAGATGCCAGTTCCACCGCCATCTATGGTCTGCGCGCTGCCAACGGTGTCATTGTCATCACTTCCAAGAAGGGACAGTTTGAACAGACTCCCGTCGTAAAAGTCGGTGCACTCTATGGCATTGCTCAGCCCATCAATTCGGGCATCAAGATGATGAACGCAGACCAATACATGACCCTGCGCGAGAAGCTTGACCCTGCACTGCTGAACAACAGCAACTGGATGAACCACAAAAACATTGTTCAGAAAAACGGCATCGATACGGACTGGAGGGATTACATCTACAACAGCCATGCCCCCACTTGGGGAATCAATGCCAGTGTGCAGGGAGGCAGCGCCAACACCAATTATTACATTTCGCTCAATCACCTCTCCAAAGAGGGCATCGAGCCCCTTTCTGGCATCAAACGAACCAGCATCCGCTTCAACGAAGACGTAAAAATCAACAGCCTGTTCAAAGTGGGATTAGACATCAACTTAGCCTACAACATCAGCCAAGCCAACCCCGAACAAAATTCCTCTAACGTCTATTCCAACAACCCCACCGTGTTCTCGCGTATAGCCCGTCCAGACGATGCCACCCAATACTACACCGTTGATGCAGAAGGCAATGCCACCTTTGGAGCACGGGCTGACTATCTGCACGAATCCAAACTCTACAATCCCTTCTACACCAACGAGTATCGAGAACGTGCATCCAAGACAATCCACATCGACGGAACACTCTATGAACAACTGACTCCCCTGCCAGGACTTACTTTGCGAGCTAACCAAAGTCTTTCGGCATACGACGACAAATATCAGTACATCATGCGTCCTGCCGAAACCTACGTCTCTCCGATGGGGGATATTGTCAATCTGTTTGACGACGGCACATCGGCTTGGAACGCGCAAAGCACCAGCCGCTACTACCACTTCACGGCAACCCACACAGCAGAATACAAGTTCAGTCCTTTCGAGGGACACCACTTCGCCGTTCTTCTCGGACAGGAAAGCATCATCACCGAAGACCGTGGCTTCGGTGTTCGTCGTTACGGACTGACCGACAGCCGAATGTTGCTACTCACCAATGCTACCGAAGAACCCATTGTCTCACAACCTGCCACGAAAACCACCTACAACTCCTTCTTCGGGAAAATTTCTTGGGATTATGCTGACCGCTATGCTGTTGACCTCAGCATTCGTCGTGACGGCAGTTCACGTTTCTCTGCAAAACACCGATGGGCAACTTTCTGGTCGGTGGGTGGACGTTGGAACATGATGAACGAGTCCTTCATGCAGAACCTCAGTGGACTGAAAACCGTTCTGAACCAGTTTGACTGGCGCATCAACTACGGAACTACCGGCAATTCTGGCATTGGCGACTACACCTACTTCGGACTTGCCACCAGCAGCGGCATCCAGTATAACGGCTACAGCGGGACTTTGCTTTCACAGCCAAGTGTCGAAGACCTCACCTGGGAAACCATTGCTCAGTTTAATGTGGGCTTCGACATCCGACTCTTCAACCGCTTCAGCATCAGTCTTGACTTCTATCGGAAAAAGACCAGCAATATGCTCATGAGCATACCCTACTCCTACACCACCGGCTATGCCTACGGCAACGGAAACATCGGAGCCATGACCAACCAAGGCATCGACCTCACACTCAATATTGACATTCTGAAAAACAAGGATTTCCATTGGGATTTCTACGCCAACCTCAACTATAACAAGAACAAAATTACGGCGCTCTTCAATGGTCTGGACGAATACACCATAGCGGGTACAGGACAAAAACTGCAAGTAGGCAAGCCCTTCGGCGAATTTTTCCTCGTAAAACGTCAAGGTGTTGACCCACGCGACGGCAAACAAGTTTGGTACGATGCCGACGGCAATCTTACAAAAATCTACGACGAAACCAACAATGCCGTCTTTACAGGCAAACAACGTTATGCCCCCTGGACAGGTGGCTTTGGCACCCACTTCCAGTGGCGCGGACTCTACTGCAACATCGACTTCACTTGGACACTCGGCAAATGGGCCTTGAACAATGACCGCTATTTCTGCGAAAACGCAGCCTTTGCCACCAGTTACAACCAAAGCGAATCCATGCAGAACCTGTGGACCACCGCAGGACAAGTCACCGACATCCCTGCAGCCACCGAAACCATTCAGTTCGACACCCATCTGCTCGAAAACACCTCTTTCCTGCGACTGAAAAGACTCACCATCGGCTACGACATTCCACAGAAATACCTGAAGCCGCTGAAATTTGTTCACGGCATCAACCTCTATGCCAGCGGACGCAACCTGCTTACCTTCACCAAATACACAGGCTACGACCCAGAACCCGATGTCAACATCATCACATTCAATCACCCCAACACCCGGGAATATTCCTTCGGAGTGGAAATCACATTCTGACCATTTACCCATGACTCCATTCAAAAAACTCTGTGTCCTCTGTCTTCTCTGTGCCCTCTGTGCTTCCTGCAATATGGACGTACAACCCGAAGGACAGATTTCCGACACACAGGCCCTCGACAGTTACAAGGACTGCCGCAACTTCTGGACAGGGCTCTATGCCCTGATGCGCAACGTTACGTCGGGCAACCACGTCATTCTTTCCGATATCCAGCTCGACGACTTCCATGCCGTCATGGGGAATGGCAACCGACTCATGGATATCTACAACGGAAACATTTATCCCAACACCGAAGAGGTCACGGACATCTACGCTTCCTACTACGCACTCATTGCCCAGTGCAATTTCTTCATTGACGGTGTGCCGCTGACTGTGCAACGTCATAATTTCCCCTCCACACAAACGGACTCACTCCTGAGCTGCATGGCTGATGCTTACTTCTTCCGATCATACGCCTACAGCCAGTTGGCAAACCTCTTCTGCAGCAGTTACATCCATTCCGACATTAACCAGACAGCCAGCGGACTCTCGCTGGTCACAGCCTACAAGCCCAGCAGCGACAACAGTTCTTATCCTGGACGTAGCACCCTGCAGCAAACTTACCTGCTCATCATGGCTGACTTGCAACAGGCTTACCTGCTCAAAACACAGTCGGGCATCACTCCCCCAGACAACTACTACGTCTCCACTGCTGCCATCCAAGCCCTCCAAGCACGCATCCTGCTGGCTATGGGTGACAACAAGCGGGCTGCAGAAGTGGCCTCCACCCTGATTGACAGCGGACAATATCCCCTCACCTCGGCTGCCGACTTCGCCAAGTTGTGGAAACAGGATGAAGGCAGCGAAATCATCTGGCGAGTGCAGGCTGACTATAATTACCACGGACTGCCCACAGGCAGCGCATTCATGTCGAACAGCCATCATGCCGCCGACTATATCCCCACCAACGACGTGGTCTATCTCTATGAACTGAACGACTGCCGATGGGATGCCTACTTCGCCGAATGTTCCATCAACAACACAGGCGGAGAGGGCAAGGTGTTCCGCTTGGCAAAGTACCCAGGCAATCCCGACATCTACGGCACCAGTGCACAGTCTAACTTCGTCAATATGGCTAAACCCTTCCGTTCAGCCGAACTCTACCTCATCGCAGCAGAGGCTTACGACAACCTGAAGCAGACAGAAAAGGCACAAGCCTACCTGCGTCCGCTCGTCACCGCACGCCTTGATGCTGGCTACTACGCTGCCAATGTGGCTCCTCTCACGGGAACGATGCTCACCGAATATATCCGAGACGAGCGACACCGCGAACTCCTGGCAGAAGGGCACCGACTGGCTGACCTGAAACGCTGGAACACAGGATTCGTCCGAGGCGAAGCACAGGAATGTTGGGACTTTGACACCCAAAACTGCGAACCCCTGCTGTTTCACACCAACCTGCACCTCAGTTACTCCGCCGATGACTACCGTCTGCTGTGGCCCATCCCTGCCGACGAGTTCAACGTAAACCCACAAATCAAGGGTCAACAAAACCCAGGCTATTTTTAATCACGAAACCCCACAAAAATCGTCATCACGTTATAACGTCATAACGAATAAACATCAACCCCTCGACATGAAACATCTCTGTGCCCTCCTTCTTCTCTGTGCCCTCTGTGCCTCCTGCCAGAAGGGAGACACCTACAATACCGCCCCATCCACCGTACAGATGGGCACAGCCACCTACACGTTCAAGGAAAGCAAAGGCATCTTCCGCATCCCCATCTCCGTCGCAGGAGAACAGAACGGCCCCATCCGTGTAGAAATTGCCGTGACAGCTAGCAGCAGCCAGACAGCCATCGAGGACCAGCATTTCTACATCACCAGCAAAACTTTCTATATCCCCGCCGACAAACAAACCGTCAACATAGAAATCTGGGCAATAGACGACCACACCATCAACGCCGACCGCACCTTCACCCTGCAAATCGTCCATGCCAACGGAGCCGAGATTTCCACCACTCAGTCCACCTGCCATGTCACGTTGCTTGACAACGACCAGATACCCTACGAAAGTCTGCAAGGCATCTGGAATGTGGAAGCCACCGACGTAAGCGGCGACGACTACACCCGCCAAACCTGGCAAACCCACGTCACCCCCTACGACGAAGGCGACACCCACTACGGCAAACAACTCGCCATGCGAGGCTGGATGGCAAACGGATACGAATATGACTTCATCACCATGCCCCTCAACTTCCGTTACAACCAGCAAACGGGTACCGTCTCCCTGGGCATAGCCCTCGGCGAAACCATTGCCGACTCTATCAATTTCTCCGGCACGACCGACGCATCCGACCCCGACTTCCTCTGCCACGTCGTCTCAGCAGGACTCAGCACCACCTACCTCACCAAGGGAGAAATCACTGGCCACATCAACCCCACTGGAGACACCATCGTCTTCGAGGCAGGAATGCCTCTCACAGGCATCATCTACAACAGTCAGGGCAAATCCACCGCCACCTGGATGGAACAAGACAGCATCATCATGACCATGAAAAAGTTTTAACTCCTCATCGTCATAACGCCAAAACGAATAAACGAATAAACATCACCCTCCCAACATGAAACACCTCTGTGCCCTCCTTCTCCTCTGTGCCCTGTGTGCTTCCGTTTTCGCGGAGCATCGCACCATGGAACAAGCCCAACAAATTGCTGCAGACTTCACAGGTACCACCCCCGACGCACTCACTCCCGTCAACAATGTGAAGCAAGCCAAGGGCAGGACAGGCAGCGACCAGCCAGCCTATTACATTTTCAACAGTCACCCTGGCTACGTCATCGTCAGCAGCGACGAGCAATGTCTGCCTATCCTGGGCTACAACACCACCGACACCTTCGACCCCACCAACCTGCCCGACGGCCTCAACTATTGGCTTGAGTTTCTGAAGGAAGAGTCTCTCTCCCTAACCCCTTCCGCGATGGAGGGAAAAGACAAAGAGCAAGGAGTGTCGGTTTCGCCTCTCCTCACTTCCCACTGGGGACAAGATTCCCCCTTCAACGACCAAGTACCAGTCCCCTACACCCAAAACACAGGCACCTATAAAGGCCATGCCACAGCAGGCTGCATTGCAACAGCCCTGGCACAAATCATGGCGTACTGGCAATACCCCTCACGAGGTCAAGGGGGTACATACACCAACAGCAACTACACCTCGGCTACCGTCAATTTCAGCGAACAAACTTACGACTGGAACAATATCCGCAATAACTATGGTTACTACCTCAACGACTACGGACGTACCATGTATGCCAACTACACCGATACCGAAGCGCGCGAAGTGGCCAAACTCTGCTACCACATCGGCGTAGCGGTTGACATGAAATGGAACACCGACGGAAAGGGCACATCCGCCGCTACCGACGGTAAATCCCTACGCGCCCTTATCCGACACTTCGGCTACAATCCTTACGCTTACCTCCAGCAACGCGACATCCTCAGTCCTGGCGCCTTCAGGTCCCTCCTTCTTGGCGAACTGCAGGCTGGCCGTCCCATCCCTTATTCAGGCAACTCATCTCACGACGGAGGGACTTTCGGCCATTATTTCATCCTAGACGGCTACGACGCAAACACCCAACTTTTCCACATCAACTGGGGCTGGCGTGGACTCCACAATGGCTACTTCGCCCTCAGTGCGCTACAGCCAGGGAGCGACGGTGACGGGGCAGGACTGGGCAACTACAACTATAACCAAAATGCCCTGATCGGCGTACAGCCCACCGAAGCCTACTTAGAATATGCCCCAGCCTTCAGAGCAAGCCACTTCGCCGTGGTGACACCCTCCTTCGACCGAGGTGGCGGCTACAACAACTGTGCCCGCATCAATGCCCACGATCTCACCTGCCACGATGCCTGTTTCACAGGAACCTTCGGACTTGCCCTCTACGACACAAACGGCAATTACGAGACAGGACAATACACCTCCATCAACGGCTTCAACGACGGCACCAGTTTCGACTACATCACCTTCAGCACACCTCCCTTCAACAAACTCATCCCCTTCGGCACCCACACCATGCGGTTCGTGGCCCGCAGCGACGACGGCACGCTCTACCCCATCCATGCCACCTACGGTCAGTCCGACTGTTGGAAGGTAGTGGTCACCCCTGGAGCCACCAACCGTGACCCAGGCACCGTCACCGTCACCCCCCTTCCGCCCATCAATCCCGAACTGGCAGGTATCAGCGGTGTTGAGCAAGACACCCCCACTCCCCTCCGCACCGAATACTACACTCTCAGCGGCATCCGTCTCTCAGCACCCCGTGCAGGACTCATCATCCAGCGTGACATCTATTCAAACGGAACGGTCAAGACCCGAAAGATGCTCAGCAAATAATCACAACCTTTCACCCTCTATCATCCTCGCCCTAAAAAATCCTCCCCCTAGAGGGAGGGAGTTAGAGAGGGTCTAGATTAAACATTTCTCGAGACAAAACTTTGCTGTTGAAAATTCAAAACACGGCACCTGTCGTTTCAAAACTTAACTGCCATTAAATTGGACGTATATCTATAAGAAAACGCATCCCCCGATCCGCTGACGGAACGAGGGATGTGCTTTCTTATAGGTTCGATTGAGAATGTGGCAGTTGTTTACGGTTCGATGATGTTGAAGTTCAAGACGGTTTTGCCAATGCCCGAGAAGAGGCTGGTGACAGCAGCAGCATTGCCGCTGATGGTAAGTCCTGTGAAGTTGCCATTGAGGTAGTTGACGAGGGCGGCTTTTGTACCGCGGGCTGTAGCGTCAGCCCCGTCGAAGGTCTCGTTCATGTAGGTAAGAACAACCCCATTCCGACGAACCACGCAGCATTTTTCATCGCCGATGATGAAGTTGACGACGATGTCGTTGTCTTCAACGGTACGGTAATCGGTAGCAATGGCAGCATACTCAAAAATCATATCAATACTGCCGGCACCAAGCATGTTGGCAAGACCTTCACCCGAACCATAGAGTGTTTCGGAAGGTGTACCGGCACGCAGTTCCATAGCACCTGTAAGGTAGCAGTTGCGCCAAGTACCGCTTTCACTCTGATAGCCCAACTGTTCCAGTGCGTCGGCACAGAGACGGCGAGCCTCCATGTTGGAGGGGTCGGCATAGACGAGTTCCTTGGTCACCTGTGCTACCCACTGATATTCGCCCTTGGCATAATCGGCGCGAGCCATCGAAAGGATGCGTTCAGGATTGCCACCCATGTATTCCACCAGCTTCTTGGCTGTTTCGGAAGGAGTGAGCAGATCGAGGTTGACGGGGTTGGCATCGTACCATCCCATGTAACGCTGATAGACGGCCTTGATGTTGTGGGAGAGTGTGCCGTAATACTGGCGGGTGTACCACACTTTGTCGAGTTTGGCAGGCAGTTGCAGGGTGCGGGAAATCTCGGTGGGTGTGAGACCCAGATTGACGTAGTGGAGTGTCTGGTCGTGGATGAACTTATAGATGGCAGCGGTGTTTTCGAAGTATTCCTTGATGACCTGTGTGCCCCAGTGTGGCCAGTTGTGGCTTTGGAAGACAACGTCGGTTTCGTCAGCAAATTTACGCTCGGCGGCAAGGATGTAGTTACACCAACCCTCGGCATCGCGAACCTGGGCACCACGCAGGGTGTAGAGGTTGTGCAGGGTACCTGTGCAGTTTTCTGCCATCCAGAGTGCACGGTAGTCGGGGAAGTAAGCGTTCATTTCGGCTGGTGCTTCGGTGCCTGGAGTGAGCTGGAAAATGACTGTAGTGCCGTCGATGTCAACTGTGTCGTCCTGGCAAACCTCGTAGGTAGGCGGCATCAGGGTCAGCGGCGAATTAGTAGATTCGCCCATACCGATACCCATGGCCATACGACCTGTAGTGCCTTTGGGCAGATTGGCTCCGTACTGGAAGCTGGCACGACGTGACATGGCTGCGCTGCAATAAGCATTTTCAGCAATGACGTGCTTCATGAAGCCCTGAGGTGTGATGACAGCAATCTTTCCGCTCTTAATCTGGTCGGCCAAAGAGAGCTTTGCATCGGCTATGTTGGAGGCGTTGACAATGGCTCCGACACCGCCGTAGTGGTCGGCATGGCTGTGGCTGATGAGGACTGCTACAATGTTGGGATTGGCATCGACGTTGCGCTTGAAAATGTCGAGGGCTGCCTCTGCCACCTCTTTACACATGAGCACATCGAAAATCATCCAGCCCGTTTTGGTCTTGATGAACGACATGTTTGCCATGTCGTAGCCACGCACCTGATAGATGCCTTCGCAAACCTTGAAGAGTCCGCACTGCACATTGCATATAGCGTTACGCCAAAGGCTGGGGTTGACCGTGGAAGGGGCTTCGCCTTCGTCGAGCAGGAACTTGTAGGCTGCCATGTTCCATACTTCCTGCCCCTTTGCGTTGGTGATGACGAGGTCGGGAGTAGCTTCGATGAGTCCACGCTTGGCATTTTCCAACTCGGAAATGTCGTCGAAATCTAAGCGGTTAAGCCAATCCCTGTTCAGGGAGTCGGTATGCGACGTGGCATTCTTGTTGGCAGTTGGGTTTTCAGGATCGACTGGGTCAGGATCGACTGGAGTTTTTTCCTCCTCCTTGAAAAACACGAGACTATCTACATCGTTGGCACGGACAATCTGCTGCTTCTGTCCGTTTTTGTAGAGATAATAACCCTGGGCAAGAGCCTGCTGTGCCATGCCGCAAAGGAAGAGCATGGAGCAAATAAAATACTTTTTCATTACTTCTTATAGATTTTAAATGATTTATTTCCAAAAACTACTACATAAATGCCAGAACGGAGCGTGCTGGTAGAGAGGGTGACAACGCCATTGGCATCTGCCCTTCCTGTGGCAAGACACTTTCCGTCAACGGAATAGAGCGAGAGCCCGCTACAGCCCTGAGCGGTAATTTCAGAGTCTGTAATCTTGAAAGACTCGTCGAAGAGTGACTCCATGCCCGTCTCCACACTCACTTCCTCAATGGTCATCTTGAGGTATTTTTCCAAAGAGTAGAGAACGGTGACAGTGCCACACTCCAGTTTTACATCGGTGTCGTCGAAGGATACAACAGGCTTTTCTGCCAAGTCGAAGGCAGTTGTAGCATTATTCACTTCGTGGATAACGACACACATCTTTTTCTCTGCCACATCGTCGGATGCGCCAGAAGCGAACACACAGGCTGGGGCAAGCACTACAAGCATCGCCGCCAGAGCTGTTCGCTTAACAAATACTTTCATGTTCATAAGAAAAGTTCCTTTCGTGTTTTGGTTAGAAAGATTAAAAATTGGGGCAAAGATAAAAATAATATTTAATATAATGTATAAATTTTAAAAAAATCAAGCAAATAACCACAAAAAAGCGAAAACACACCACAGATTACACGGATTTTTTAGATTTCACAGATTTTTTATCCTCCCCATAGAGGGGGAGTTAGAGGGGGTCTTTTTCAAACAAGCGCAAATAGAGTGAAATGGCATCTGTTATTTCACTGATTTTGATGTATTCGTCAGCCGTATGGGAACGGGAAGACTCGCCTGGCCCCAATTTCAGCGAAGGGAAGGGCATCAGAGCCTGGTCGCTCAGAGTGGGAGACCCAAAGGGTTTTAGTCCCTCTCTGATGCAAGCCTGAACAAAGGGGTGTTCCATCGGGATGTGCGACGGAGCGAGACGGAAAGAACGTGCCTTCAGTTCAGCACGCAGATGCGACTGGAAGAAACGGAAAATCTCCTCATTGGTATAACATTCGTTGCTGCGCACATCTATCGTAAAAGTACACTGGTCGGGCACGACATTATGCTGTGTGCCCGCATTCACGATGGTTACCGTCTGCTTCACAGGTCCCAGCAGGTCAGACTGTTTGGGAAACTGCCAGTCTCTCAGCCACAGAATATCCTCCATGGCACGGTAGATGGCATTGTCACCCTCGTTCCGTGCTGCATGACCAGCCTTGCCATGCGCCGTAGCGTCAATCACCATCAACCCCTTCTCGGCAATGGCTGGCTGCATTCCCGTGGGTTCTCCCACAATGGCAAAGTCTATCGGAGGCAGGAGCGGCAGGATGCTCTCGATGCCGTTCTTGCCAGAAACCTCTTCTTCGCAAGAAGCCAAAAAGATGAAATTCCCATCAACAGCCCTGAACACACTGAGCAGGGAGACCAGCCCCCCGCCGCAGTCATTGCTGCCCAAGCCATAGAGGCGGTCGCCCTCCAGGGAGGGAGTGAAAGGGTCGTGCTGCCATCCCGCCACAGGGCGTACCGTGTCGATATGGGCATTCAGCAAAACAGCAGGCTGGCTGTCGTCGAAATGCGGCGAAAAACACCACACATTGTTGCCGTGCCGTCTGGGGTGAAAACCCTTTTGCTGCAAAAAGCCCTGCAGCACATCAGCAGCCTGCGATTCGTCGCGGCTTATACTGGGTGTGGCTATCAGCTGCTTCAGCAGTTCAATAGCCTCATGGGTCAATGTATCTATCATCTGCTTTCATCTTTTTTCTGCCGCAAAGATAAAGAATTTTTTTCTATCTATGCAAATATATTGCTATAAGAGGTATTTTATTTCCCCTTTTTGTGTGTCGTCTAGTCAAATCCACGGATTACACAGATGGCACAATTCAATGTCAAAAAGAATCTCTCCGCCCCATTTTTACCAGAATTTACCACAGTTATGGTAAAACTTTACCACTGCATTGGTAATGATTTACCACTGCATTGGTAAAAAATTACCGATGCTATGGTAACACTTTACCAAAGCTACAGCATCGTCGTAACAGCCCTAAAAAGGCTCAAAAACGGAGAGAATCGGGAAAATTATCACGTTAGGGGTGTTTTTTTCGCATTTCTGTAGGGGAGGAATGATAATAAATGCCTAATTTTGCAGGGTGTTTTTATTTATCTTTATTTATATAATATGAAAAGGAATATTTTAATCGTATTTTTGAGCCTGCTGCTGGGCCTGACAACAGGTTCTGTACAGGGGGCTGACCTGAGCAGTCTGCAGGAAAGGGCTGAAGCAGAGAACGGAAAGGGACATGTGGCGAATGCTCGCTCGCTGTTTATCCGTGCGTTTGAAGATTATGTCGGCAAAGGACAAATGGCACAGGGTGTGGAGTGCGGCGTTAAGGCTACCGCCTTGTATTACAACGAAAATCTGTACAAAGAAGCTTTCGACCTGTTGCGCCGCATTGACCAGAACATCGAGGCTAACGGCAAGGGGCAGAACAAGGCTGCGTTGCACTACCAAACCTCGAAGGTGCGTTACCAAATGTATATGAAGATGAGGAGGGCTGCCAGTGCGCAGGAGCAGATTGCCCACATGGAGCAGTATGCTGCCAGCAGCGGCGATGAGGGCATCAAGAATGATTTGCTTTACTGCAAGACCATCTGCTACTACTCCTTCGGGCAGAACGAGAAGGGGAACGCAACGTTCAAGGAGATGACCAGCAGGCTGACAGCCTCGAAGGAGTATGGCAAGGTGGACGAGGTGTATCAGACACTCATTGCCAACGGGCGCAAAAGTGGTAGCGCCACACTGGTGGCCGAGAGCTACAAAAGTTACGTGGCATGGAAGGATTCGGCAAGTGCACAGAAGTTGAAAGATGAAACTGATGCGCTGAAAGGACAGATTGCCCAGCTGGAGGCTACCATCGCAGAGAAGGACGGCGGGCTGAAGACTCGGCAGGCTGTCATCGTGGGACTGGGCATCCTGAGTGCGGTGCTGGCTGCGATACTGGTGCTGGGAGGCTTCGTGCTGATGCGCTTCATCTTCCTTACACGCAAACAGAAGAAGACGATTCGGATAGCCGATGAGAATAATGCACTGAAGGCTAAGTTTATCAGCAACATCTCGGCTCAGCTGGAACCGACGCTGCAGAAACTGGACAGCCGACTGCCTGAGGTGAAGGCTTTGCAGGATTTTTCGGCGCACATTCAGACGTTGTCTGACCTGGAGAATTCGGGCGATGGAGACGTGGAACGAGAAGATGTACAGGTGGATGCGCTGTGCGAAAATGTGATGAACGAGATACGAAGCAAGGTGAAGAGCGGTGTGACATTGACGGTGGATGCGCCCAAGATGTCGGCAAGCATCAACAGGGCGTATGTCAGTCACATCTTGCTGCACTTGCTGAACAATGCAGCCATCTATACGCCTGAGGGCGGACAGATTACGCTGGAGTATAAGAAGCGCGGTGCTCACAAGCATCAGTTCGTGGTGACAGACACGGGGTGCGGCATCCCTGCCGAAAAGCAGGAGGACATCTTCAAGCCTTTCTTGGAAATCCGCGACTTGACTACCGGCGACGGACTGGGTCTGCCCATCTGCAAACGCATGGCTCAGAAAATGGGCGGCGACATAGAAGTGGTCTCCACTTACGTCAAGGGCGCACGCTTCACGCTGAACCTGCTGGGCTAACAACTGAGGGGATGGAATGAAATACGGTGTCCTGTTCTTGACGATGTGCTTGCTGACGGCATGTGGCAGGTTTGGAAGCGAGCAGCAGATGCTGGCCGAGATTGACAGTTTGACGAAGGTGAATGCCGACAGCGCAAAGGGGTTGTTGGCGCGGATGGCTGTGCCGGCTGCAGAGAGCGAGGATTGGGCGTACTACCAGTTGCTGAGGGTGAAGGTGGATGACAAGATGATGGTGAAACACACGTCGGATTCTGTCATCAACCAAGTGGCCGAGTTTTATGAACGAGATAATCGCAGCGGACACTTGGCAGAGGCTTATTACTATGTGGGACGTGCGAATGCTGACATGCAGAACGGAGAGAAGGCTCTGCTATTTTTTCAGAAAGCCCTGCTGGAGGATAGCACACACGTGACAGTCCACCTGAAAAGCCGCATCTACGCTCAGATGGGCTATGTATATCTGCGCAACGGACTGTTCGACGAAGCAATCAGTATGCAGCAGCTGGCACATTATTTCTGCAAGCAGGATGGCGACACGCTGGGAATGAGGTATTCGCAGGAAGATATCCAGACCATCCGTGCGTTGGCGGTGCGTCTGCCGGCTGACAGCATTCAGCAGCAAGAGGTGAGGATGAGAATCAAAAATGTAAATGAGCGGGTGAAGAATCAGTTGCTGAGGAAGAGGAATACGGACTTGCTGGCTGAGCGGAGTGAGCAGGGACGCAGGTTGTGGGGCATCAGCCTGGCTGCCGTGGCGGTGGTGCTGGGGCTTGTGTTTATCAGTTTCCGTCGTCGAAAGAAGGTAAAGGAGGATGTTGCCCCTGTGCAGACCAAGCGGCAGTTCTATGATAAGGATGTGAGTCAGTTGTTGGCAGAACGTCTTGCTGCTGGCAAAGTGCTGAAAGAGGCTGACTGGAAGCTGATAGAGTCGCGACTGCTGGAGTCTTTCCCTACGTTCCGCGACAGCCTTTATTCGCTCTACAGTCTTTCGGAAACGGAATATCACATCTGTATGCTTATCAAACTGGAGGTTTCACCGTCGAATATGGCTAAATTGATGGCGACTGCCACAAGCACTATTTCGCAAAGCCGACTGCGAATGCAACAAAAAGTGTTTGGTGGGCAGGGAAGTGCGAAGGATTGGGACAAGTACGTACTTTCTATCTGATTTTCTACTTTTTGGCATTACAGTGTAAATTATTTGTGAACGGTCTGTGATAATTGTAAAGGATTTGTGAACGACATTTTTTGGTGTCTTTGGGTAAAGACTTTTACCTTTGCCGAAAATTCAAAAAATGTTGAACATTAAAACAATCTTCACAATGAAAAAGACACTTGTTCATTTGCCATTTACTATTTACAATGTGCAGTTTCCCTTGAGGTGGCTCTGTGTCCTTCTCTGTCTTCTCTGCTTCCTCTGTGCTGCAACGAATGCGCAGGAATTTACATTTACAGTAGATGAAAACCTGCCCGCGCCTAAAGAGACGTTCTACCCACGCAGTGGGGATGTGATTGCCCAACTCATTCTGAACGACGAGCAAATCAACGGAAAGGATTTGCAGCAGGTGATAGCTACGAGTTTTCAGAACGACACGTTGGTCAGTGGAGGGAAGGATGTGTTTTTCCATTGCATGGTGAGGGCTTACGCTGACCATCGTCCTGTCTGCATCTCGCCCGACATGGTGTGGTTGCTCATTAGTCAGGGATTTGCCCGCTATGCGAATGGCCATGCCGAAGAACTACGCAACCAACTGGTAAGCCATGAGGGGAAAATGGATTTGATAGTGGAATCGCAGCAGGATTTGTTGTCGGGAAAGGCTGACTGGCAGAAACTGTTGGACGGTTTTGCTGCACAAATCGAGAAACATACGAAGGGGGACATCGCACAAACCATCACGGCTGACTTTTCCACCACAGGACAGACGGAGCGTATTGCCTCGGAAATCACGCTGATGGAGAGCGTGAAATCTTATTTTACGTATAGAGTTATGCGCATTGCCTGTGGCATTCCTTACATCACGCTGAAGGGTACGCCTCAAGACTGGCAGCGGGTGCTTGACAAAACTCGCAAGCTGGAGAAGTACGGTTTGCAGGAATGGGTGAAGAGTCTGGAGCCTGTCCTCACGGAGTTTGTCCTTGCGGCTGAGGGAAAGCCAAACAGGGAGTTCTGGCAATGTATCGTAAAGAAAGACCGTGTAGAAGAACTGAAGGGCGGTGGCTGCAGCTCTGCCAAGCCCACGGAGTTGGACGGTTGGTTGCTGAAGCTGTTTCCTGACAAGGACGGAAAGACGTTGGATAAAGTTCCGAAAACCAAAAGTATGGACTCGGAACGGGTGCGTGTGGGCTTCAAGTACGACGTAATTGACCCCGCGGAGGGTACGGTGGTGAGCGAAACGCCCATGGAACTGATTTCAGGTTTTGTTGGCATTGCTGTAGATAGCATCACAGGCAAGATGACTCCACGGATTGGTTGGCTGGTGCGTATTGCCAATGAGGAAGCAGAATCGCTGGAACGACTGAAGTGGCAAGATAAATGGAACGGCGGCATCTATCTGAATGTGGATGAAGTGCCTGAAATTCTGAAGAAGTTGCCACACATCGAGAGTCTGCAAGTGACGTTTACAGGTAAAGTCGTACTGCCCGAGTGGATGGACACACTGACCATCGACAGACTCTTCGTCACGGGTGAAATGAGCGAGCAGGAGAAGAAAGTCCTCCAGAAGCGTTTTCCTGATGCAGAATTTTTTAATACTTCAAATAAGAAACAGAAATGAAAAAGACATTGATTCATACATTGGCAAGCGTTTGCCTGATGCTGCCCGTTACCTGCCTGGCACAAGAAGAAAATCTCTGCGATTCTGCACTACAAGAAAAAATCGCTCATTTGCAGATTGTTCCAAGTTTCAACACTCCTGAAGCCAAAGAGAATCCACGCGGCGTGTATAAACTCATGCACACGATTGGACGCGGAGGGGATATGTTCAAAGAACCCTTTGACCAATACAAGATTTGCACGGACAGCGTGACGCTGATGATGGTGGTCGATGGCAATCATTACAGACTTGGCAAAAACGATTCGCGCATCTTCAACTACACAGGTTCAGCACCCGACCCACAGGATTCCACAGCCACACGCATTTACGACAGCAACCAGCAGCATTTCACACTGAAATGGTGGAGCAAAAGCGGCAGTGGAGCCATCTTCCCCGACAACGACTGGTGTACGGAGTATTACGAATCGGACAAATATTCCGAAGCAGGAAAAGTAATCTTCGATGCGCTCATGGTTCCCATTCAACGCGACAAGAACAATCCGTTTCTCGGTTCATGGCGAGTGCTTGGCATGATAGACGAAATGCGCGATATGAATCACGAATTGGAACGCCTCAACGAAGAAGACAAGAAACGGAATCCCCGCTCCCATGCGTACCACATCCTCACTCCCACCTATTTCATCAACACGACCGCTACTCAGGGCTTCGTGCACAACATCACATATAACAGCAAAAGGTCGATCACCATCGGCCCGAGAACTTATCAAATCACTTGGCTTACAAAAAATCGCGTTGCCATTGAACTCCACGAAGGTTTTCACGTTGATTATGAGATTTGGGAACGTGTTCCTGGCGGAGAACCTGTTTTCAGTAAATTGGTAAGTCCATACGTAAACTAACCCCTGCTGGCGTTTAGAACCAAATGTTTTGAGACGTTTTAAGGCGAGAATCTGTTTTCTCGCCTTGTTTTTCGCTAAAAATGGTAAATGATAAATGGTAAATGGTAAATATTTCTTACCTTTGCACGATAATTTGTAAAACAACTAACATAATGGCACAGCAAGAAGACATTTTCAAGAAAGTGGTCAGCCACTGCAAGGAGTACGGATTTGTATTCCCATCTTCAGAGATTTACGACGGACTGGGTGCTGTATATGACTATGGTCAGAACGGCGTGGAGTTGAAAAACAATATCAAGCAGTACTGGTGGCAGTACATGGTGCTGCTGCACGAGAATATCGTGGGCATCGACTCTGCCATCTTTATGCACCCCACCATCTGGAAGGCATCCGGCCACGTGGACGCATTCAACGATCCACTGATTGATAACCGCGACTCGAAGAAGCGTTATCGTGCAGACGTGCTCATCGAAGAGCAGATTGCCAAGTATGACGACAAGATTGAGAAGGAGGTAGCCAAGGCCCGCAAGCGTTTTGGCGACAGTTTCGACGAAGCTCAGTATCGTGCCACTTCAGCCCATGTGCTGGAGAATCAGGCCAAGCGCGATGCCCTGCACCAACGGTATCAGGAGGTGATGAACGCTCCTGGTGGCATTGACCTGGAAGGCATGAAGCAGATTATTCTGGACGAAGAAATCGTCTGCCCCATCAGCGGAACGCGCAACTGGACTGACGTGCGCCAGTTCAACCTGATGTTCAAGACGGAAATGGGGGCTGCTGCTGAAGGCGCATCAACCATCTATCTGCGTCCAGAAACCGCACAGGGAATCTTTGTGAACTACCTGAACGTGCAGAAGACTGGCCGCATGAAGCTTCCTTTCGGCATCGCTCAGATTGGCAAGGCTTTCCGCAACGAAATCGTGGCTCGTCAGTTCATCTTCCGTATGCGCGAATTTGAACAGATGGAGATGCAGTTCTTCGTAAAACCTGGCACAGAGCTGCAATGGTTTGAGGAATGGAAGAAGCGCCGCATGGCTTGGCATCAGGCATTGGGCTTCGGGGCAGAGAATTACCGTTTCCACGACCACGACAAACTGGCTCACTACGCCAATGCTGCTACCGACGTGGAATTCAAGATGCCATTCGGTTTCAAGGAGGTGGAAGGCATCCACAGCCGTACTGATTTCGACCTCAGCCAGCACGCTAAATACAGCGGCAAGAAGATTGAATACTTCGACCCCGAAGAAAATGCTTCTTACACCCCATACGTCATCGAGACTTCCATCGGCGTGGACCGTATGTTCCTCTCCGTCATCTGCCACAGCTATTGCGAAGAGAAACTGGAAGGCGGCGACACACGTGTGGTACTCCGTCTGCCTGCAGCCCTCGCTCCTATCAAGCTGGCAGTTTTCCCACTCACCAAAAAGGATGGTCTGCCAGAGAAGGCTCGCGAAATCATCGACGACCTGAAGTTCCACTTCAACTGCAAATATGAAGAGAAAGACCAGATTGGCAAGCGTTATCGCCGCCAGGATGCCATCGGTACTCCCTTCTGCGTCACAGTTGACAACCAGACACTGGAGGACAACACCGTGACTCTGCGTTACCGCGACACCATGGAGCAGAAGCGTGTGAACATTGCTGACCTGCGTAGCATCATCGAAGACCAAGTGAGCATTACCAGTCTGCTGAAGAACCTCAAGTAATTTACCATGTACCATTTACCATTTACCATTTCTTCCCCTAGAGGGGTAGTTAGAGGGGGTCTCTTTCTCTGTCTCCTCGGTGCCCTCTGCACCACTTCCTGCAAGGAAAGCGTGGCAGAAGGAGAGTACCACAATTGGCAGGAACGCAACCAGCACTATGTCGATTCTATCGCTTCGCTGGCCAAGCAGGGTGTTGACGGTTGGACACGCCTGCTGGGTTACTACTACCAGCAAGCCTATGCCGATGCCAATCCTGCGGACAACAACATTTATGTCTATATACAGAAGAAGGCAAATGGCACAGGTACATTGAAACCTATCTACACAGACAGTGTGCGTCTGCACTACCGAGGACGGCTCATTCCTTCAGCCAACCATCCCGAAGGTTATGTGTTTAACCAAACATACACATCTAAAGAAATCCAGACAACTACGGCTGTGCCCGCCCTGCTGGCAGTCAGCCAGAACATCATCGGTATGTGCACCGTCCTGCAAGAAATGGTGGAGGGTGATGAAGTGCATATGGTTGTTCCCTATGCCATAGGCTATGGTTCTTCGACCAACAGCACAGGACAGATTCCTGGCTACTCTGCCCTCATTTTCGATGCCAAACTCATCAAGGTCTATCGCTACAAGGTGGACACAAATACCGTCTGGAGGTAAGGGTTGTACACGGAGAGCACAGAGAAGACAGAGAGCACAGAGATTTGTACCATCATGTACGTTTCTCTGTGCTCTCCGTCTTCTCTGTATTCTCTATACAATGACTTTTAGTCATCCATGCCGATAATCATGCCATTCTTATTGAACTTCAGTTCGATGTCGTTTGAAAGTTCAATTTCGTAGCCATAACGACGTTCTTTGTCAATCTTGGTAATGATCTGACCAGGGAAAGTGGCAGTTACATACTGCTGAATAGCGGTTGGAATAATAGCTGCGGGCACTGCTGTCATGTGGCAGTCCACCTTGTCCCAATTACCTTTCTTGTCAAAATCGATTTCCGTACCATCGTCAAGTCTGGCTTCATACTTGCCATAATCTTTCTCTGCATAGATAATTTTCTTGCCAGGGAAAGTTTTCTGAACGAAAGCCTTGGCAGCTGCGGGCAACTGCTCTACGGGGATGGGTACATCGTCAGCAAAACATACAGCTGACATCATCAGGCATACAAGTGCCATTAAATACTTCATTTGCTTCATTGTTTTAAAAAAATTAAAGGGTTAATACTGAGTTTTTTGTTTGAGGGGAATTTTACTGCACACGTACACCCGTCATGGTGTAAACCGTACCATCTGGTTTTACGATATAGATGCGACCATTTCTGAGCACACGGCGTGTCTCTTTCATCTTAGAGGCTATGTCTGTTGCGCCATCCACCACGTCAATGTCTGTCGGGATGCTGGAATCAAGATAGTAAGCCAGGGGGTCAGTGAAACTGTCATACTCCAGATAAACCTCTCCCTCGGGAATAGTCTCTCCGAAGGTGGAAACCTTAAACGCATAGATACCATATTCCTGAGAGAAGATATATCTTGTGCGGTCACCAACCACTGTGCCGTCAGACACATGGAGGATATTGCTCTCTGGGTCATAGCGGTCATCGCGGCGAGTGAGTGGAATGTTGTAGATAGCACCAGGCACATCCGTCTGAATCAGAATGGCATCACCCATCGGACACTCTTCTATCGGATTCTTCTTGATGACCTTTCTTCTTTCGTCCACACTGACAACCTCGTAGGCATATACGCCAAACAGACCGTCAAAGTCGATGGCACTCTTCGTGACGTATGTGGCATACGTGTTGCCTTCGCCACAAGTCACCGTCTCGCAGATTTCGCCCTCCACAGAGATGGGGAAGCCGAAGCGATAATTGGCGGCAGCACCATAGACATAAATCATCAACGTCACCTTGCCATAGAAACATTCTTCTTGCGATTTTGCACGATTCTTCAGTGTGTCAAGCATCAGCGAGTCCGACTTCACATTTGTAAAGAGTGTGTCCAGCTGATGACCCTGTTCGTCCACCAGCACCAACTCCACTTTTCCTGTCGTACCAGCACCCTCCATCTTGATGGGGACGTAGGCAGCCTTCGGCAAGAAACTGAAACCTTCGGCAATCTCGAAGCTCACAGAAATAAATTTGTTTGCATCCTTCTGCACAGGCATTTCAATCTGTGAAGAAAGGCTATCCAGAGCACTGGGTGTTACCACCAGCCCACCATTGTTGATAATGTCGGAAAGGTTAAAGAGCAGACAACCAGCCTCACCTGTCTTCGAGAAAGTGCCAAGCTCACTTTCGGCCGTTTTATAGTTTGGAATCCACGACAGTATGTTGTCGCCACCAGGATAGGATGCAGAAATAGAGACAAGGGCCAAGTCCTCTCCGATGACGATGTCAATGGAGTCCTTCGTTGAGTCATAATAATATAATGTGGCAGTATGGCCAGCAGCCTCCATGCCCTTTACATAGTCACGTCGTCCTGCAATGGTTGTAGCCGAAAACTCTTGCTCAGCCACCAGCTTGAACACCGTGCCATATCGGGCAGGAATCGTAAACCTCGTACCTTTGCCCACAAAGGTGCTGCCCATGCCCACGCGGTGTTCGTTGTCAATCTTGCCGTTAGTAGCATCGCACGACATATTGAGGTCAACGTATGCGTTCTCTATCAACGTCGGCATGACATAACTGCACACAGCCCCTGCACCTCCGAAGTTTCTGAACAGCGGTGCCAGGCTGTCGGGGTAAGCAAAACGCCACACAGCCGTCGCCGTGCCGTCGCCCAAATCACTCTCGTTACGCAAATAATGAGGCGTGAGTGTCACGTCAGCCGTCAACGTGTCGCGAGTCACAATCGTGTCCGTCAGGATATTATCTGGCAGATACACCTTTCCGTTGCTACCCTTCCACGAATCCAGCGTATAGGCAAACGCACCTGCATCCACCTGGAAAGAATGCTGATAATAGTTTTGCGACAACACAATGATGCCCTTTTCGTCAGCATACTTCACGAATGGAGTACCTGCAAAAATAAATTTATAGTGCTCCACGTATTTAGCTTCCACCTGCGTGTCGGCATCAATAGAGAGGGTGAGCACACCGCCTGTGGCAGCATTCTTTTCACCATTGACATACCAGTCAATGTGATACCCAACACCCGTTGTACCGGTAAACGTCACTTGAGTTCCTTTGGCAACATCTGCGCCACTGGCAATCACCGTGCCGTCAGCCTTCCTTGCAACCATGTCGTTCCATGTTGCAGGCTGACCTGTGGCAGAAAAAGTGACAACCTCAGCCTGAATAGTCACCAATGAGCATAAAAAGCCCACAAGAGAGAGTAAAATTTTCTTCATATCACGATGTTTATAGTATTACCTAATCTTCCATGTCAATATCCACAGGCTCGCCATCCTTGTTGAACTCTATCTCAGTCCCGTCGTCGAGCCTGACTTCATACTTCGTGCTGAAAAACTCAGAATCCTTCTTGACGTATGTAATGCTTCTGCCAGGATAACTCTGTTCCACATAGGTTTTCGCACCGACAGGCAACTGCTCTGCAGGAATAATCTTCTTTTCCGAACAAGCCACTGTCAACATTAGGCACAAGAAAGTCCCAAAGAATAATTTTGCGCATTTCATCTTATTTGCATTTTTTGATTATGTTCGCATTTCAATTTTGTTCGCGGCAAACATACAAAGAAATTAAAAACCAAGCAAAAAAACTGAGCAAAAAATCGCTTTTTCTTCAAATAGACAAAGATTCAAGCCCCAAAAGCAACCTTTTTCGGACCTTATCAATACAATTCAAGTTATTGATTGGAAGTTAAAAGGAAGTTATCGCTTTGCTTGGAAGTTAAAGGGACGAATGGGATGCTGGCGGCGAGGCAATGGTATCATCCCTTTAACTTCCCTTTAACTCCTCTTCATTTTTCATTCCCTTAGGCTTTGAAGACCGCTTTGCCTACACATTTCCCTGCTGCACCAAATACTCGGCAATCTGGACGGCGTTGAGGGCGGCCCCTTTCTTGATTTGGTCGCCACTGAGCCAGAAGGTAAGTCCGTTTTCGTTGGCAAGGTCTTTGCGTACACGTCCCACATAGACATCGTCCTTGCCAGCCGTGAAGAGCGGCATGGGGTATTTTTGATTCTTGGGATCGTCGATGAGGGTTACGCCAGGAGCGGCTGCAATGGCTGCCTGTGCGTCGGCCACACTGATGGGCTTTTCGGTTTCTACCCAAACCGCTTCGCTGTGGGCACGGAGGCTGGAAATGCGCACGCACATGGCTGAACACTTGGCATCGGTGTGCATGATTTTGCGTGTCTCGTTGAACATCTTCATTTCTTCCTTGGTGTAGCCATTGTCTTGAAAGACGTCAATCTGTGGAATGACATTGTATGCCAACTGATAGGCGAACTTGTTGACGGTAGGCTCCTTGCCCTCCACCAAATCCTTGTATTGCTGCTGCAGTTCAGCCATGGCTGCTGCACCAGCACCACTGGCACTCTGATAGCTGGCTACATGGATGCGCTGGATATGGCTGAGCTTTTCGATGGGCTGGAGCACGACGACCATCATGATGGTGGTACAGTTGGGGTTGGCAATGATGCCACGCGGACGGTTCAAGGCATCGGCGGCATTACATTCAGGCACCACCAAAGGCACATCGTCGTCCATGCGGAAAGCGCTGGAGTTGTCGATCATCACGGTGCCAAACCTGGTGATGTCATCAGCAAACTCCTTGCTGGTGCCGGCACCGGCACTGGTGAAGGCGATATCGACACCCTTGAAGTCATCGCCATGCTTCAGCAGCTGCACTTCATACTCTTTACCCTTAAACATATACTTGCGGCCAGCACTGCGGGTGGAGCCAAAAAGCACCAGCTCATCAATGGGGAAATTTCGCTCATCGAGCACACGGAGAAATTCTTGTCCTACGGCGCCACTTGCGCCTACAATTGCTACTTTCATTTTAAGATAATGTTTTGAAGACCCTCTCCACGGGTTTTAAAATTAAAATAATAAAACAGTTAGACTTTATACAAATTGCGGGCAAAGGTACGAAAAAATGAAAGACCAAGAACGAAGAATGAAGAATATTTATTGTTTTTCCTTAAAAAGTGGCAAACTTTAGCGCGTTTTTTTCTATTTAGTGCTACCTTTGCAAAAAATTTTCGACACAACATGAAAATACGTACACCACATTTACTCATCCTTGCTGCCTTGACAGTCCTGTTCGCAGCCTGCCGCAGCAGCAAGAATGCAAGCAGTCCCGACACACCGACGCAGCCCACCACACAACCCACCACTACCCTGCCATCTGCTGCTGCCACACCTTCGGCAGCGACACTGACTACAGACTCGAATTTCACAGCCAAGATACGTGCCTCGGTCAAGGTGGAAAACCAGCACATCAGCACTTCAGGCACACTGCGCATGAGACTGGGCGAGGTGATACAAGTTTCACTGCTCGACCCCATCCTTGGCATTACAGAGGTGGCACGCATGGAGATTTCACCCACCGCCACCCTACTCATCGACCGATACAACAAGCGTTATGTCATCATGACCTACGACGACATCAACTCGATGGCACAGCAAGAACTCAGCTACAACGCCATTGAGTATCATTTCTGGCAACAGGCACTCCGCACCGACACCGACGAACTGCAGTTTACCATCCCCACAGGCAGCAAGACCATCGACCTGAACCTGCGACTTTCTGGCAAAAACAACAACAGCAAGTGGGATGCACACACTATTCCGTCGAACAAATACCAGCAAGTAGCTCCAGAAGTGCTATTGCGCCAAATCCTTGACTTATAAAGATAAAGGATGATAGCACGTAGATACATATATATATTATTGTGCCTGCTGCTGGCCATGCCACTCAATGCCCAGAAAGCCAAACGGAGCACCAAGACCACCCAAAAGGCAAAGCCCGTCAAGGTGGACAAGAAGAAACAGCTGCAGCAACAGAAGGCGGAAGCTGAACGGCAACGCAAGTTGCAGCAGCAGAAGGCACAGCAGCTGAACAAGAACATACGGACCAATCTGGACAGTCTGCTCATTCTTGACCATCAGATTACCCGACAGGGGAAGTCTATCGACAGCCTGAACGGAGAGATGGGTTCGATGCAAATGCGCATCGACACATTGGAAGCCCAACTGAAACTGTTGCAGAAACAACTGGAACAAAGAAAGTCACGCTATGCCCATGCCCTCAGGCAACAACGGCGTGCCAAAAGCATCCAGCAACGACTCACCTTCATCTTCTCGGCAGACAATTTCTCACAACTACTCCGCCGCATGCGCTATATACGCGAATACATCACCTATCAACGGGCACAAGGACAACTGATTAAGGAGAAACAGGCAGAAGTCACCCAGACACACAACCAGCTGCTGGATGCACGTGCCACCATGCAGGTGAACCTGAATACGATGGAACAGAAGAAGAAGGCGCTGCAAGGCATGAAATCCGCTTGCCAAACCAAGGCAGATTTTCTGAACAAGAACCTCGCCAACGTGCAACAACAAATTGCCGACTACCAGAAAAAGGAACAGGCCTTGAGTGCGCAGATTGACAAACTGATTCAAGAAGAAATAGAGGCAGAACGAAAACGCAGGGCAGAGGCAGAAGCCAAACGCAGGGCAGAAGAAGCCATGCGCAAAGCCGCAGCCGAAGCGGAAGCCAAGCGAAAGGCACAAAAGGCACAAAATAATCAGAAATCTCAGACTACTCGTAAAAATCAGAAAACACAGAACCATCGGAACAATCAAAATAATAATCAGGTAACCCCACTCTTTTCCTATAGCACAGACAGCAAACTCTCTTCCAGCTTCTCCAGCAACAAGGGACGGCTACCCATGCCTGTCACAGGCGGCTACAACGTAGTAGGACATTACGGCAGATACACACCGCCAGGATTGCCAGGGGTTGTTCTAGTCAACAAAGGCATTGATATCCGCGCTCAGGCTGGCGCATCAGCCCGTGCCATCTTCGACGGAGAAGTGACAGGCGTCTTCCAATATGGCGGGGGCTACATCGTCATGCTGCGCCACGGTCGCTACATCAGTGTATATTCAGGCCTACGTAGCGTGCAGGTAGCCAAAGGGCAAAGCGTAAAGACACGGAGCACACTGGGCAGCATCGGCACCGACAACGACGGGCACTACACGCTCCACTTCCAGTTGCGCAACGAAACCCAAGAACTGAACCCCGAATTGTGGGTGAGATAAATATCCATTGACCCAAAATGAAACTGAAACTCGGCAAACGTAACCTGTTAAAGGTAGCCCGAATCCTACCCCACGGAGCCTACCTCGACGGCGGAGACATCGGAGACATCCTCCTGCCCAAACGATATTTGCAGCAAGACACCAAGGTGGGCGACACCGTCGATGTGTTTCTCTACCTCGACCACGAAGAACGGCTGACCGCCACCACGCAACACCCCCTCATCGAAGTGGGGCAATTTGCCTATCTGGAATGTACCTGGAAGAATGAATACGGTGCCTTCCTCAACTGGGGACTGCAGAAAGACCTTTTCTGCCCATTCAAGGAACAGAAGACACCTATGCAGGTGGGCAAACGCTATCTGGTCTATTGCTACATCGATGACCTTACCTACAGGATAGTCTGCACGTCGCGTGTAGATAAACTGACCAAACCTTCAGCAGACGAAGCCCCTCGTTCACGAACAGGCGAAACAGTGGGATTCAGCCAGATGACAGGCGACCGAACCATTTTGATAGACGACTTTTCACCCCGTCTGGTGCAGTGGCTTCAGCAACACGAAAGATTCTGTCCCTACCACGACCATTCCCCTGCCGAAGACATCTATCGGGAATTTGGTGTCAGCAAAAAAATTTTCAAGCAAGCCGTCGGCGGACTCTACAAACAGGGAATCATAGAAATCCTGGACAATGGCATCCAGTTGATTTCAGAAGATTGAAAAAATAACGGATTTAGCCCGGATGGCCAAATCCGTTTTCCGTTATTTCAACGCCATGACGGAATAGGCAACCATGATGTAACGCAGGAGTTTTCCTGTGAGTGTGTAGAGAAATACACCCAGGGGATGGGCTCGCAGGATGCCCAAGGCGATAGATATGGCTGTGCCAAAAGCCGGAAGGAAAGAGAAGAAGGCTATCCATGCCCCCCGCCTTTCTACATACTGCTTGGTGCGCTCCAGTTTGTCTTCCCCCACGTGCATCCAGCGTGAAATCCGACGGATGTCACCCATACGTCCTAAGTAATAGTTGAACATACTGCCGAGGACGTTTCCGATGGTACCGCTGACGACGGTGAGTATGGGGTTCATGGTCGTAGCAGCAAGCAGGGCTCCCATCACGGCTTCAGAACTGAAGGGCACAAACGTGCCTGCCAAAAAGGAGGCAAGCCCCATCCCCCAATAGCCGTAGGTGACAAAGAATTCGTTCAGACTATCCATGGATTTTTGCGTTTTTCGTTTTTTGAAGTTCTCAGGTTATGAAATATAGGAAATGAAGCAGACGGCAAGGCTGGCCATGAGGAAGATGATGCTGAAGACATGAGAGAACCTGTTGTAGGTCTGTGCCATGAAATGACCACCCATGATGGCGGCATCTGCAACCAAAAGGGGAAGAAGTTGATAAAAGTATTGCATCTGGAACAAGAGGAGGAAGATCACGAACAAAGCATGAATGACGATGACATGATAGAGGATGCGGGTGCGGGTTTTATCAAGATATTTTTTCAGAAACAAATCAACGATTCCAACGGCAAGCAGCAGCAAAATATAGACGAACTGAACGATTTGTCGGGGGGACATTTTTTCGTAGTTTGCATGAATGTCAGCAGCGGTGAATTCGTCTTGGATGGGCAAAAAGCCGGACAGGGAGAAAGAGGGGGAGAAGACGGTTGGCCACGCCATCTGAACGGGAATCCACGCGTCGTATTCACCGAGGAAGAACCTGACACCAAAGGCCATCCAATAAGGGAATGCCAATGCCAAAAGGGAGGCCATCCCGCTTTTCAGCGAGAACCCACGCATATACATCTGACAAAGCCAATAGACTGGCACAAGAAAAAGAATCGGCGGAAAGACCAACGACACCAATGCCAGCGGGAGGTAGGTGAAGAATGAAAGGAGGGGGCTTGCGGACTGATACATTTGGAAAAACGGGAAGAAAGACACAAGGGACAACACAAGCACAACGTGCCCCAACTGAAAAGAATGCAGCTGGACTATCACCGCCAGCAGCACGGCAAAAAGACTGCTGATAAACCTGGAACTGATTCGAAGCAACACATTCCGGTTGTTCAGTTCTGCCAACAAATACACGGCAAAGGCAGAGGCACCCATGCCCAGCCACAAACGCATTCCTTCATCGTTGCTGGGACGAAACAACAACCACACGGCGATGGCAACAGCCGAGACGATGGGTAGCGTGAAAGGACTGCCTGCGATGATTTTTTGAAACTCCAATCTCATTTATAATTCAATTTATTATTGGGTTTTATACGGACAGAATGAGTAAAAAAAACTAATTTGGGGTGCAAAGTTAAAGAAAAATGAAGAATGAAGGATGAAGAATGAAGAATATTTCTTAACTTTGCACTCCATTTTGTTGTGAATGGGATAAAAACGACGAATAAAGGGTTGATTCATGAAGAAACTTTTTATTGAGACTTATGGCTGCCAAATGAACGTTGCCGACAGTGAGGTGATTGCATCGGTCATGAAGATGGCAGACTATGAGGTATGCGGTTCGCTGGAAGATGCTGACGCCATCTTACTCAATACTTGTTCTGTTCGCGAAAATGCAGAGAACAAGATTTATAACAGGCTGGAAGCACTCCAGGCCATGCAGAGAAAGGGGCGCAGGCTGATTGTCGGTGTGGTGGGATGTATGGCAGAGCGTGTGAAGGAGGATTTGATTTTGCATCATCCCGTTGACCTTGTGGCTGGACCTGATGCGTATCTTTCACTACCCGAACTTTTTGCCAGTGCAGAAATGGGCAAAAAGGCTATCAATGTTGAACTTTCGACCACGGAGACTTATCGCGACATCGTCCCTGAACGTGTTTGCGGCAGCCATGTAAGCGGTTTTGTAAGCATCATGAGGGGGTGTAATAATTTTTGCCATTATTGCATCGTGCCTTATACGCGTGGCCGAGAACGTTCCAGGGAGGTGGACAGCGTGCTGGCTGAAGTGAAGGATCTGGGCGCAAGGGGGTACAAGGAGGTGACACTGCTGGGACAGAACGTAAACAGTTATCGGTGTGGAGACGTGGGTTTCCCGCAGCTGCTGTCTGTCGTTGCCGAGGCTGTACCCACGATGCGTGTTCGCTTTACCACTTCGCACCCGAAGGACATGAGCGACGAGACATTGGAGGTGATAGCCAGTCACGAGAATCTTTGTCGGCACATCCATCTGCCTGTGCAGTCGGGCAGTAACCGCATTTTGAAGCTGATGAACCGCCAATATACGCGCGAATGGTATCTGGACAGGGTAGCTGCCATCCGCCGCATTTTGCCAGACTGCGGATTGACAACGGACCTCTTTGTGGGTTATCACTCCGAAACGGAAGAAGACCACCGTTTGTCGCTTTCGCTGATGAGGGAGTGTGGATATGACAGCGCTTTCATGTTTAAGTATTCGGAACGCCCTGGCACGTATGCCTCGAAGCACTTGCCCGACGATGTGCCCGAGGAGGAAAAAATCCGTCGCTTGAACGAGATGATTGCTTTGCAGAATGAGTTGTCGGCAGAAAGTTACCGGAAAGACATCGGAAAGACATTTGAAATCCTGACAGAGGGTGTAAGCAAACGGTCGAAGGACCAGCTGTTTGGACGCACGGAGCAAAACAAGGTGGTGGTGTTTGACCGTGGTTCGCACCGTATCGGAGATTTTGTCAAAGTAAAAATCACGGCGGCTTCCTCTGCCACCCTCAAGGGGGTAGAAACGAATGACCATTAATCACCCGACTTGACTAAAGATTCATATACACGCACATGAAGAAACATTCCTCTATTTTTTCCACGCATTTCATCACACCCGCCATCAGCACGACGTTGGTGCTGGTCTTGTTGGGCACTATTGTGTTCTTTGTGCTGACGGCACATAGGCTTTCGGACTATGTACGTGAAAACATCAATGTAAGTGTGCTGATTTCTGATGATTTGCCTGCCGAAGAAATCGTAAAACTAAAAGACGGTTTCCGACGGGATCCATACGTCAAGTCGGTTGTTTACGTTTCAAAGGAAAATGCGCTGAAGGAAGCGACCCGCGCCATGGGTTCTGACCCCACAGAGTTTCTGGGCTATAATCCGTTTACGGCTTCTTTCGAAATTAACATCAAGGCTGACTATGCCACTCCGCAAGGTATGGACAACATTGTGAAGAAAATGAAGATGACGCCAGCCGTGGTAGATGTCGTTTATCAGCGAGACCTCATTGAGTCGGTCAACCGAAACATCCAGAAGCTGAGTGTCGTCTTGCTGGTCATCGCCGCTCTGTTTACTTACATTTCGTTTGCACTCATCAACAACACGGTGCGCTTGGCTATATTCGCCAAACGGTTCATTATCAACACTATGAAACTGGTGGGCGCAAAGTGGAGTTTCATTCGCCGTCCGTTTTTGGCAAATGGTGCTACGCTGGGGATTTTCAGCGGCATCGTGGCTGACGGCATCCTTTATTCGGGCTTTGTTTGGCTGCAAAAATATGAACCTGAAATCAACTTGGTTGTGGGCAAAGATGTCTTGATGATTGTGGGTGGTGCGGTGCTGGTCTTCGGCCTCATCATCACAACGCTATGCACACTGGTCTCTTTGCAGAAATACTTGAAGATGTCAACCAATAAATTGTATCATATATGATTCACCATTAATTATTACCGATATGCACAACTTTGCTTTTTCAAAAATCAATTACATTCTGTTGGTGATAGGGTTAGCTATCATCATTCTGGGCTTCATCCTGATGTCGGGCAACGGCACCACAGAGGAGGCTTTCAATCCAGAAATCTTTAGTGATACACGTATCAAGGTGGCTCCTATGGTGAGCTTGTTTGGTTTCGTTTTTGTCATCGTGGCTATTCTTTGGCCTTCAAAAAGGAGTAGGGTATGAGCGATATTCAAGCCTTGATTCTTGGCATTGTACAAGGACTTACTGAGTATTTGCCTGTGAGCAGCAGCGGCCATCTTCAGATAGGCCATTATCTGCTGGGCACGGCAGCGTTTGACAGTCTCACTTTCGACATCGTGGTACATGTGGCTACGGTATTTGCCACGCTGGTCATCCTGTGGAAGGAAGTTTTCTGGATTTTCAGGGGTTTGTTCCGCTGGGACGGCAGACTGAACGACGAGCAGCGCTATGCTGTCAATATTCTGATTTCGATGATTCCGATTGGCATTGTGGGTCTCTTCTTCAAGGATTATGTAGATGCCATCTTTGAGGGCAGCCTCATCGTGGTGGGTGTTTGTCTGCTGGTCACAGCCTGTCTGTTGGCCATGACGCATTTCTACAAGCCGCAGGAACGTGAAGGCATTTCGCCGCTTCATGCTTTCATCATTGGCATGGCACAGGCTGTGGCCGTACTGCCAGGGCTTTCACGCAGCGGTTCCACCATCGCCACGGGTCTTCTGCTAGGCAACAAGAAGCAGAACCTGGCGCAGTTTTCTTTCTTGATGGTGATTCCTCCGATTTTAGGAGAAGCCCTTTTGGATTTTAAGCACATCGTCAGCCCCAGTGCCGAGTATCTGGCAGAGCATGGCACAGAGGCTGCCATCCCTATGTCGGCACTCGTCGTGGGCTTCGTTGCCGCTTTTGTCAGCGGTTGTATTGCGTGCAAGTGGATGATTAGCATTGTAAAGCAGTGCAAACTCATTTATTTTGCCATCTATTGCGCTATCGTTGGTTTGGTGGCTATCGTTTCTCAGATCGTGTAAATAAAAGAAGGGGATATGTGCGACGTGACGATGTCTGAAATACTGGCTTTCAACAAGCCTTACCGCTGGACTTCTTTCAACCTGGTGTCGAAGGTGCGTGGCGAATTGTCTCGCCGACTCGGGGTGAAGAAGGTCAAGGTGGGGCACGCAGGAACGCTTGACCCCCTGGCTACCGGTGTGCTGATTGTCTGCACAGGCAAGGCAACCAAGGAGATTGACCGTCTGCAAGCTGGCACCAAGGAATATGTTGCCAGCATCAAGTTGGGGGCTACAACACCGTCGTTTGACATGGAGACTGCCGAAGATGCCTGGTTTCCCACAGAACAGATTACACGGGAGCGAGCAGAAGAGGTTTTGTCCCATTTCATCGGGGAAATTCACCAGATTCCACCCGTTTATTCGGCCGTAAAGGTGGATGGAAAACGCGCCTTCAAATATGCTCGAACTGGCACAGAAGTAGAACTGAAACCCAAAACGCTCGTGATTGACGAACTGGAACTTGTCAGCCTGGAGTGGATAACCCCCGAAGGCATGAAGCCAGAGATGGACGACAAGAAGGAGCGGATTAAGTACCAGCACGAAAACTTGAATGCCCCCTATCTGCAACTCGTGGTTCGGGTAGTATGTTCAAAGGGTACATACATCCGAGCCTTGGCACGCGACATCGGACAGGCGCTGGATTCTGGTGCTTATCTGACAGGGTTGATTCGTACACGCATTGGCGATTATACGCTGAAAGACTGTCTTGACATTGAGCATTTTGACGAATGGATCAATGCCCATATCGCATCATAAATATTTAATATACAGAAAAAACAGAAAAAGACATGAAACTCTCACAATTCAAGTTCAAGCTTCCTGAAGACAAAATTGCGCTTTACCCTCCCTTTAAGAATTTTGGTGAAGGACGCGTTTATAACCGTGACGAATGTAGGATGATGGTTGTGCACCGCACGACGGGTGAGATTGAGCACCGCACTTTCAAGGATATTCTTGAGTATTTTGATGAGGGCGACGCTTTTATCTTCAACGACACGAAGGTTTTTCCAGCCCGCCTGTATGGCAACAAGGAGAAAACGGGCGCTCGCATTGAGGTGTTTTTGCTTCGAGAACTGAATCCCGACCTTCGCCTCTGGGATGTGCTGGTAGATCCTGCCCGCAAAATACGTATCGGCAATAAGTTGTATTTTGGTGAAGACGAGTCGATGGTGGCAGAGGTGATTGACAACACAACCAGCCGAGGACGCACACTGCGTTTCCTCTACGACGGTCCGCACGATGAGTTCAAGGAAGCACTCTATGCTTTGGGCGAAGCGCCACTGCCCGACGATGTCCGTTCTCATCGAAAGGCCGAAAAGGATGACCTTGAGAATTTCCAAACGATTTATGCTAAACATGAAGGGGCTGTGACGGCTCCTGCCTCTGGTCTGCACTTCAGCAAACAGCTGATGAAGCGCATGGAGATAAAGGGCATAGAAGAGGCTTTCATCACGATGCACTGTGGACTGGGTAATTTCCGTAGCATTGACGTAGAAGATCTGACGAAACACAAGACCGACAGCGAACAGATGTTCATATCAGCAAAAGCTTGCGAAATCGTGAATCGAGCCAGAGAGGGGGGGCATCAGGTTTGTGCCGTGGGTACAACAACCCTTCGGGCTACAGAGACAGCGGTGGGTCCAGGCGGCATCCTGAAGGAGTTTGACGGATGGACCAACAAATTCATTTTCCCGCCCTACGACTTCCAGGTATGCAACGCTTTTCTTGTCAATTTCCAAATGCCACTTTCCACCATGCTCATGCTGGTAGCAGCCTTTGGCGGTTATTCTGTCGTCATGAATGCCTATAATGAGGCTCTGAAGAAAGACTACAAATTCGGAACTTATGGTGATGTCATGCTCATCGTCAGCTAAGATGCACTTGACTTTCCTTTCGCTGGGCAGCAACCTGGGACATAAGGAACAGAACATTCGGAATGCCATCAAACTGATAGCCGAACAAATTGGCACTATCAAGGCACAATCTTCGTTCCTCGAAACAGAGCCATGGGGATTTCAATCGTCCAACAAATTTCTGAACGCAGCCGTCCGTGTAGAGACATCGCTAACACCATGTGCCTTGCTCCGAAAACTACAATCCATCGAGAAAAAGCTGGGACGCACTCGGAAGACACAACCTGCACAGCGTGGAGAACAGCCACAATACGAAGACCGCATCATAGACATAGACATTCTTCTATATTATAAAGAATGTAACGCCACGCCCCAATTCGATTTCAACGATTGGGGCGGTAGCGTTCAGATTTCCACACCTTCACTCACCATTCCGCATCCGCACATGCATGAACGTGATTTTGTACTTATTCCTTTAAAAGAAATCTTATGAAACATTTACTGACATTTTTCACTGCATTCATAACCACTCTTTCTGCAATGGCTCAAGACAAGCTTTTCACGCTCGACGACCTCATCCCTGGCGGAAGCACCTACACCACTTTGCAACCCGAAAACCGTCATTTCTCTTTTGACGGCGACAAAGTCGTTGAACAACCGCAAGCCCCTCCAAGGGAGACAAAGCAAAAGGTAGAAATAAAAAACTGCAACCTGTTTGTGGAAGGCAAACAAATAACTACTGACGGTTCTGCCGACATTGTCTATGGACAAGCCGTACACCGCGACGAATACGGTTGCAGCGAAGGCCTGTTCTGGAGTCCCGACAACAACCTTCTGGCTTTCTACAGAATGGATCAATCCCTGGTTAGCCATTATCCCCAAGTCAATGTCACACCATTGACCACCTCTCAATGCTACCCTGCCCAGGAACTGGCAACCCTTGGAAGCCGCTGCGCAACACTCGAACCAGACCCCTACCCCATGGCTGGAGAAACGTCACATCTGGTCACCATCGGCATCTACAATCTACAGACACAACAAACCATTTACCTTGAATCTGGGGACCCAACAGACCGCTACTTCACCAACATTGGCTGGAATCCTGATTCACGCCGCATCTATGTCATTGAACTCAACCGCGATGTCACAGACTTGACACTGAACGAATACGATGCCACAACGGGCAGGCTCATCCGCACATTGCTTACAGAACACAACGACAAATATGTAGAACCACTCCACCCCATCCGGTTCCTGCCGTGGGATGCTACACGTTTCATTTATCAGTCGAGAAAAGACGGCTTCAATCACATTTATTTATACCGCCTCCCGAAAGAAGGTGCTGCGGTTTTAGACAAACAGCTGACACAAGGAACTTTCGAGGTCATCAACGTCATCGGTTTCTCCAAAGCCACAAAATCCATCATCTACACTTCCAACGAATCGCATCCGCTCAATCAATCTGTTTACAGCGTAAACACAACATCTGGGAAGCAGAAACTGCTTGGAAATGCGGAAGGATGGCACAGCAGAATCACGCTGTCAGAATCGGGTAAATTCCTAATCGACAACTATTCCACACCAACTTGTCCACGTGCTATTGACCTTATCAATATCTCAACAGGGAAGGCACGCAATCTGTTCACAGCCCAAGACAAATGGGTGGAAGGCGGCTATGCCATTCCAGAAGTACGGATTGGAACCATCAAGGCTGCCGACGGCGTAACAGACCTGTACTATCGACTTATTTTGCCCATCAACTTCGATTCCAAGAAGAAATACCCTGTTATCACTTACGTCTATGGTGGACCTCATGCCCACATGATTGACGCACGCTACAACTACGATGCACGCGGATGGGATACCTACATGGCACAACGTGGCCACATCATGTTCACGCTTGACAACCGAGGCTCAGAACATCGTGGCAGAGCCTTTGAACAAGCCACCTTCCGTAAACTGGGCATTGAGGAAATGCGCGACCAGCTTTGTGGTGTAGAGTTCCTAAAGTCTTTGCCCTATGTGGATAGTGAACGCCTGGGCGTTCATGGTTGGTCGTTTGGCGGACACATGACTACAGCTTTGATGACCAGCTTCGTTTCGGAGCAGAAAAATCCACTTGCTGACGGACTCTTCACAGGCAAAAGTCCTTACAAAGTGGGCGTGGCTGGAGGCCCTGTCATAGACTGGAGCTTCTATGAAATCATGTATGGCGAGCGCTACATGGACACGCCACAAACCAATCCCGACGGCTACCGCATTACATCTTTACTCAATAAGGCAACCAACCTGCAGGGACGCCTCATGATTATCTACGGACTGAATGACCCCGTTTGTGTGCCGCAACACACACTCAGTTTCATCCGTTCCTGTATCAATGCCAACACCTATCCAGACCTCTTCACCTACCCTGGCGATGGGCACAACATGTTCGGCAAAGACCGCATCCATCTGCACAACGTCATCACCCGCTATTTCGAAGAACATCTATAATTGCAATAACGTCACATCGAAACAACATCATGCAAACACTCACAGTCATCAAAGTGGGCGGCAAGATTGTGGAAGACGAAACCACTCTCGCTCAATTACTCAAAGACTTTTCAGCCATCCCTGGTCCGAAAGTCCTCGTACATGGAGGTGGCCGTTCTGCCACCAAGATAGCAGCTCAGCTTGGCATAGATTCGACCATGATTGGTGGGCGTCGCGTCACTGATGCCGACATGCTCCGTGTAGTCACCATGGTCTATGGAGGTCTGGTCAACAAAAATATCGTGGCACGTCTGCAAGCCTGTGGCATCAATGCACTGGGACTGACGGGTGCAGACATGGATGCCATCCGTTCCCACAAACGTCCACTGAAGAAAGTAACACTGGACGATGGCACCGAAAGTATAGTTGACTTCGGTTTCGTGGGCGATGTTGACCGAGCCAATGGGCAGATGCTTGCCAACCTCATCCAGCAAGGCATCACCCCCGTCATGGCTCCATTGACCCACGACGGACAAGGCAACCTGCTTAACACCAATGCCGACACCATTGCCAGCTCCACAGCAAAGGCTTTGGCTCCTTACTTCGATGTCACACTCATCTTCAGCTTTGAACACGCGGGTGTCCTTTGCAATCCAGAAGACGAAACTTCCGTCATTCCACACATCAACGAACAACTCTTCCAGCAATACACCGCCGATGGCACCATTTCGGGCGGCATGATTCCCAAGATAGAAAATGCCCTCGAAGCCATCCATGCCGGTGTAAAACGTGTCATCATTACCCGCGCCGATGCCATAGACGGCACACAGGGAACTATCATCTGTTAACTAACTATCCGTGGATTTCTCTCACGACATACTCCCTCTGAAGAATGTGCTGTTCCGCACAGCCCTCCGCATCACGCTCAACCGCGAAGATGCCGAGGATATCGTGCAAGACACACTGCTTAAACTGTGGGAACGTCGCGACACACTGGGCAACATACAGAATCTGGAAGCCTTTGCCATCACGGCAGCCCGCAATCTTGCACTCGACCGCAAGGAATTGGCACACAACAAAGTTATTCCGCTCAACGAACAGGAACACGACCAACCTGACAAACACCAACTATCGGTACACGAAAGTCTGGTGCAAGAAGAAAAAATCAACCATATCTTTGAGCTCATCAATCAACTACCCGAAAAACAACGAACCGCCATACAACTACGTGAAATAGAAGGGAAAACATACAGAGAGATTGCAGATATCATGAACACAACCGAAGCCGACGTGAAAATAAATATCTACCGAGGTCGAAATTTTTTGAAGAATCATTGTAACTTTTCTGCCGCTGAACCGTCATCATTATAGAGCAATCATTTAAACGCAATGAACTACCAGTACATCGAACAACTCATAGAACGCTACTTCGAATGTCAGACCACCCTGCACGAAGAGCAGATTCTCCGCACCTTCTTTGCAGGAGAAGATGTACCAGGGCATCTCATGCAATATGCAGAACTCTTTCAATCTGAAGTCAATGCCAAAGCAGAGACGCTGGGCGATGAGTTTGACCGAAAGATGCTGGCATTGGTTCAGGAAGAAAGCAACAAAACCGTACAAAAGCAAAAGCGTACAACGGAAAAACCGCAAAATCGTGCAACCGAACACCGCCTTGCACCTTTCTTCCGTGCAGCCGCTGTAGTAGCCATTGCTCTGACTGTAGGACGAGCCACAGACCACGCACTCCGTGACCAAGCCGCCGAAGGTACAGAAGATGCCATAGCCATCGACCCCTACATTCGTCAGGCAGACATCCAGAATGCCATCCGCGTCAAGGACATCAGCCAGGCAAAGGCTAAACCGCAAACAGACAGCCTCATCGTGCAGCCCCTGAACGAGACAATGCAGTAAGAACTTTTACTTTTCATACA
This sequence comes from uncultured Bacteroidales bacterium, assembly GCA_902802265.1. Lineage (GTDB taxonomy): Bacteria > Bacteroidota > Bacteroidia > Bacteroidales > Bacteroidaceae > Minthosoma. The sequence continues at coordinate 46,333 of CADCLN010000014.1, forward strand.
ATATATTGCTTTAACTAAACCTAAAATCAATCCAATGAACTCGGCAGCTGTGAAGCGACCGATTCAAAAACAGAGACCAAGCAGCAGAGATTTCTGCAAGAAGGTCCACAATCTCTCTCAAAACAAATGCTGCCCCTTCTTAGCAGCAAAAGTGCACCCCCGACGTGAGGTGCACTTTTCGTTTAATATAGTCTCTAAACTCCAAATACATTCTGCTAATAGTAAATTTATAGTTGTTCCCCAATTTAATTCTTCAGGTAATGACAATTGAGCACCATTCCAATCTATCTCTACTGCATTTACAACAGGTTCTATTCCATCTTCATTAGCATATTGAAATTTATTTTGACTATTATAGATTTTTCCACCAATTGAAAATTTAGGAGATGGATTAGAATCCAAATTGTTAAATAATATATCATTTGAATCTGTATAAGTATATTTTGCCATATTTATTATGAATAATTTTTTTATATTTTTATTATTAATGAATCCACCATACTTCGAAACCACGATATGTTCCAACTGATTTATATATATTATATGAAACACCATTAACAGTTATAGAAGAAGATTCTTTTGTCCAGTTTCCATTAGTTACTTCATTTCTATCAACTACATCATAAATTCCATATGATTTATCTGCAGGTAATGCTACATACCAATTTGTTTTACTATCACCCGATATTGGATTTGATTCAGAATTGTAAATTGGTGAAGCAAATGAATATGTATTATTTACATTTATTGTGTGCCAATTATTATTTGTAAATGTTCCACTATCTTGTGGAGTTACTGATGATTGAGATGTTGGTTTAGTTTGTCCTACATACCAATAATAAGTTGTTGTTTGTGGTGTATCAGGAACTGTGTTCAGATAAATGTCGATGACGGTTGTTACGTCAACGATATCTACTCTGCCATCACCATTTACATCACCCATCAGGGATTCGTTGTTGCCACTCTGTGCGAATGCACTTGCGCCACTCAGCAGCACGGCTGCCAGTAACATGAAAAAATTCTGTTTCATAAGTTTGATTTGTTTTTAGGAAATTAATAAAATGTTATGGTTAATAATAGTTGGATAATTAGCATATACAAGGGTCTGAGAATTATCTATTCACCCGTTATAATAGCATACAAAAAAGTGTGAGCTTTCCGGCATTCTCTGTCAGTAGGTTCTGGTAATACCTGTAAGTAGAGAAAGGGGAAATGGCTCACACCTGTTGAAGCGGAGATATAGTACGGAATCAGTGAGTATGCTTTTCTGATAGATACATAGCCTTGAGCATAAAAGACCTTTTTTCATCATTTTATTTGCTCTTAAAGTTAATAAATTGTCGCTTCTTTAATGGGAAGCCTGCACAATTTACGAGAAATAAAAAAGCGCAGGAATTCACCATACACACCTCAAGGTTTAGGCCGACCTTCAAATCACTATGGAGAACCTGCACTTAAAGCGCAAGCTTCATGTGATTTGAAAATGCTCTTAACACGTTTTCGAGGGCCTAATTCGAGGTGTGATTGAGCAAATAAAATGTCATGTTCCTAAGAACACGGCGCAAAGGTAGTGAATTTATATTATATGTAGGTAAAGATTATTGAAAAAATTGCTATGGTGGTGTGTTTTTTTCTTTAGGTTTAGCAAAAAAGTGGTGGAGAGAGGTTATTTCGATTTTACATATTTTATACCAAAAAAGTTAACTCATCACAAATGTCTCTTCAAAACACAGCACTTGTCTCTTCGAAACACGGCTGTTGAAGAGACGAAACTTAACTGCTGTTAAATCGGCACAGAGGACGCAGAGAAGACAGAGGGCACAGAGACACAGTAGCACAGTTCTCTGACTGCGGTGGCACAGTTCTCCCGTTGCCGTTGCATAGTTCTCTCGCTGCCCCCGCACAGTTCTCCCACAGCCGTGGCAATGCAGTGCCAGACGAGTAGCACAGTTCTCCCACCGCAGCGGCAGAACTGTGCGCCAGCGGTCAGAGAACTATGCCACGGCAGTAGGAGAACTGTGCGGCTTGTAAGTAATACTGAAAAAATAACTTGGTATGATTGGACTGCAGTCGCAGTCTTTAAAAAAAGAAAAAACAAAAGAAAAAAGTCTTTGGGCAAAAAGCCTATAGACTTTTTTCTTTTGTTTTTTCAAACCCGCAAAGCGGGAAACAAGTTCCGAAAGTTGAATTATTAAGAGTTATTTCTGGAACTCTGCATAAATTTTGTCGGCAATCTGTTGGAACTCTTCGGGTGAGAGTTTCAGCTTTTCACGCTTGAAGTCCACATCGGATTCGCTCTGCATGGGAATCAGGTGGATGTGGGCATGAGGAACTTCCAGTCCAAGGACCACTTCAGCCACCTTTATACATGGAAAGGCGGCTTTGATGGCGATGGCTACGCGTTTGGCAAACTGCTGAAAACGGGCAATTTCGTCATCATCCATATCGAAGATGTAGTCCACTTCGCGACGTGGAATGACCAGCGTGTGTCCTTTCACCAAGGGGTTAATGTCTAGGAAGGCATAGAATTCTTCGTTCTCTGCACATTTGTAGCTGGGAATCTCTCCTGCTGCTATTTTAGAAAAAATATCCATCTTATTCTATTTTATATTTTATCCCACACCAATGCTGATGATTTCCAAGTCAATATCTCCAGCAGGCACTTTCACTGTGACGATGTCGCCCACCTTGTGACCCAGCAATCCCTTCGCAATAGGGGTTGTGACACTGATTTTGTTTTCACGGATATTGGCTTCGCCATCACTCACAATGGTGTAAGTCATTTTTGTACCCGTCTTGACCATTTTCAGTTCTACTTTCGAGAGAATAGACACTTCGTCTGTCTTCACGCGGCTGGCATCCAGGATTTTGGTATCAGCCAACTGCGCTTTCAGCTGGGCAATCTTTGTTTCCAGTTTGCCCTGTGCCTCCTTCGCGGCATCATACTCTGCGTTTTCTGACAAATCGCCCTTTTCGCGAGCCTCTTGAATCTGCTGGATTACTTTAGGGCGTTCCACCTCTTCCAGCTCTTTGATTTGGGCACGTAGTTTGTAGTACCCTTCTTGTGACATATAAGCCATAATTATTTCTTGTTTAGTTAAATAAATATCAAAAGACAGAGCAAAAAAGAATCCCGAAACAATGTTTCGGAACCCTTTTTACCTTAAAAACGCTGCAAAGGTACACCTTTTCCAGTTTTCAACAAAACTTTTTTGCTCAAAAAACGTGAAAAGCACCAATTTTTTTCCTTTATAGCCTCCATGAGAATCCAGACAAACAATCAATGACGCACATCAAGAGTTTTTGTACACACAAAAGAAATTGCATCCGTATTGTGGGCAAAATAAAAGATGCTTTCGCGTCTATAAATATAATAATGTGGGCGCATCACATCGGTTTGTACTTCTTTTCGGCACGAAAACCGAAGGAATAGGGTAAAAAAAACTTAATTGCTTGGCTTTTTCAGTAGTTTAGCGTAATTTTGCAACTTTAAAACTATTATCATGACACGCAAATACGATTTCCTAATCATTGGTTCGGGTGTGGCTGGCATGAGCTACGCACTGAAAGTAGCCGCTGCCCACAAGGGAAAGATAGCTATTATCTGCAAGACAACCATTGAGGAAGCAAATACCGCCAAGGCTCAAGGCGGCATTTCTTCGGTCACCAACTTGCTGGTGGACAATTTTGAGAAACATATTGAGGACACCATGATTGCGGGTGACTGGATTTCAGACCCCGAAGCTGTGCGGCAAGTGGTGACTCGTGCACCCGAAGGCATCAAGGACTTGGTGCGTTGGGGCGTAAATTTTGACAAGAATCCCGACGGCTCGTTTGACCTGCACCGCGAAGGCGGGCACAGCGAATTCCGCATTCTGCACCATGCCGACGACACGGGAGCAGAGATTCAGCGCGGACTTATCGAGGCAGTTCGAAATACCGATGGTATCGACATTTATGAGGGCTTTTTTGCCGTTGAAATCATCACTCAGCACCATCTGGGCATCCGTGTAACTCGACGCACACCCGACATTGAATGTTTCGGCGCATACGTACTGAACCCCAACACAGGTAAGATAGAAACATTCTTGTCGAAAGTGACCCTGATGGCAACAGGAGGTACAGGAGCCATTTATGCCACGACTTCCAATCCATCCATTGCTACAGGCGACGGCATCGCCATGGTCTATCGTGCCAAGGGCAAAGTAAAAGACATGGAGTTCGTGCAGTTCCATCCCACCGTGCTTTACAATCCACAGGAAACTCACCCTGCCTATCTCATTACCGAAGCCATGCGTGGTTACGGAGGCATCCTGCGCCTGCCCAACGGAGATGAATTCATGCAGAAATACGACGAGCGACTGAGTCTGGCTCCGCGTGACATTGTGGCACGTGCCATTGACAACGAGATGAAGATTCACGCACTCGACCATGTGTGCCTGGACGTTACACACAAAGACCCCGAAGAAACCAAGCACCACTTCCCCAACATTTACGCTAAGTGTCTGAGCATTGGTATTGACATCACCAAACAATACATTCCTGTTGCTCCGTCGGCACACTATATGTGCGGTGGCATCGTGGTGGATTTAGACGGCCGGAGCACCATCCGCAGACTTTATGCTGTGGGAGAATGTTCTTGCACAGGGTTGCATGGTGGCAATCGTTTAGCAAGCAATTCGCTCATCGAGGCTGTTGTCTATGCAGATGCAGCCGCCAAACATTCGTTAGAAGTCATCGACCAATATGATTTCAACGAGAAAATCCCCGACTGGAACGACGAAGGCACTATGACAAATGAGGAGAAGGTGCTGATTGCACAAGATGCCAAAGAGGTAGGACAGGTCATGTCCACATACGTCGGCATTGTACGCAGCGACTTGCGTCTGCACCGTGCATGGGAGCGTCTTGACTTGCTCTACGAAGAGACCGAACACCTCTTCAAGCGCGTCAAGCCCACTAAGGACATTTGCGAACTTCGCAACATGATCAACGTGGGTTATCTCATCACACGCCAAGCCCTGGAACGCAAAGAGTCACGCGGTCTGCACTACACCGTGGACTATGCGCCACACGCTTTGGATAAGAAATAAACCACAGATTGCACAAACTCTCAAATTATTCAGAACACTCAGATTAATAATTAAATAAATGAAAAAACTACTTCCACTTCTCATGCTGTGCTGTATGTTTGTTGCAGGTTCGGCACAGGATATGAGCATTCCACTGGACCCAGCAGTACGAAAAGGAACACTGCCTAATGGTCTGACTTACTACCTGCGTTACAACAACTGGCCAGAAAAACGAGCCAACTTCTACATCGCCCAGAAAGTGGGTTCGATGCAGGAAGAAGAAAACCAGCGCGGACTGGCACACTTTTTGGAACACATGTGCTTCAATGGTACCACCAACTTCCCTGGAGACCGTCTGAAGAAGTATCTTGAAACCATCGGCGTGAAGTTCGGCGAAAACCTGAACGCCTACACCAGCTTCGATGAAACCGTCTATAATATAGACAATGTAAACGTTGAGATCGCTGGTGCACTCGACAGCTGTCTGCTCATTCTGCACGACTGGAGCCACGACCTGCTGCTCGAAGGCAAGGAGATTGACAAAGAACGCGGTGTCATCAACGAAGAGTGGCGTATGCGCAGTTCTGCCATGATGCGTATGTACAACGTCGGACTTCCACAACTCTATCCCAACAGCAAATACGGTGAACGTCTGCCCATCGGTACGATGGATGTGGTGATGAACTTCCCACACGATGTGCTGCGTGCTTATTACAAGAAGTGGTATCGTCCCGACTTGCAGGCACTTGTCATTGTGGGTGACATCGACCTTGACCAGATGGAACAGAAGATTAAGAAAGTCTTTGCCGACATTCAGCCCGCGCCAGCCGATGCTGCTGAACGCATCTACTTCCCTGTTCCCGACAACAAGGAGCCCATCGTTACGGTGCTGAAGGACAAGGAGCAAGAGCAAACCATTGCATACCTCATGTGGAAAGACGAAGCCCTTCCACGTGAAATGAAGAACAACCTTCAGTATTACATTATTAATTATGCAAAGGGAGCTATGGCTTCCATGTTCCGCGACCGCATTCGCGAAATCCTGCAAAAAGAAAATGCGCCCTTCCTCGGTGCCAGCTTCAGCATAGGCAAATATCTGGTATCCGACACCAAAGACGCCTTCAACGGTGTGGCCGTTTGCAAAGAAAATCAATACAAGGAAGGCATCCAAGCCCTTTACCGTGAAATTCTGCGTGCCAAGCGGCACGGCTTCACTGCCAGCGAGTTTGAACGCTTCAAGGCAGAATTCCTTTCTCAGTTAGAGAGTGCCTATCTGCATCGCGACAAAGTGCAAAGCGGCAGTTACGTCAACGAATACGTACAACACTTCCTTGACAACGAACCCTCTCCAGGCATCGAATGGGAATACGCCACCATGAACAAAGTGGTACCACAAATTCCCGTGCAGCTGGTCAACCAAATCTTTACGCAAATGCCCGACTCCAACTTCGTCATTGCCATGTTCATGCCCGAAAAGGATGGCATCGTCTATCCCACCAAGGACGAACTGCTCGGCATCGTGAAAGAAGTGGAAAGCGAACAGATTGCCCCCTACGTGGAAGAAGTCAACAACGACCCGCTCATCACCGAAATGCCGACTCCAGGCACCGTGAAGAGCATCAAGCCCGACGTCTTCGGATCCAAGCTCATCACCCTGAGCAACGGCATCAAGATACACGTCAAGCAGACCGACTTCTCGCCCAACCAGATAGCCATGCGTGCCAGCAGCTGGGGTGGCACATCGCTCTACAGCAACGACGAATACCTGCAATCGTCCAACACAAACGTCGTCAGCGTTGGCGGTTGGGGCAACTACTCCTCCACCAACCTGAACAAACGTCTGGCAGGCATTCAAGCCAGTGCAGGCCCGGTCATCAGCGACCGCTCGGAGGGGCTGAACGGAAACTGTGTGAAGAAAGACTTCGAGACCATGCTCCAGCTCACCTACCTCTGCTTCACCGCTCCACGCAAAGACCAGGAAGCCTTCAATTCACTGATTCAACGTTCAAAGGCAAATCTGGAAAACGCCGAACTCGACCCACAGACAGCCCTGCAAGACACCATTGCCAAAGTGCTCTACAACAACAATGTGCGTGCCCTTCGCGACAAACCCGAAGACCTCGACCGCATGAACTACGACCGCATCCTGGAAATCTACAAAGAACGCTTTGCCGATGCCGGCGACTTCGAGTTCTTCATTGTGGGCGACTGCAATGCCGACAGCATCGCTCCGCTCCTTGCCAAATACCTCGGTGCACTGCCCAACCTGAACACAAAGGAAAAGTACAAGGTCATCGACCGCCGACTCGCCAAAGGCAACATCAAAAACGTCTTCGAGAAGCACCAGGAAACCCCCAACTCCATCGTGCTCTTCCTCTACCACGCCCCGATGAAGGACAACCTGCGCAACCAGCTCACCCTCAGCATGCTCGACCAAGCCATGGAAATGGTATATACCGAAACCGTGCGTGAAGACGAGGGCGGAGCCTACGGTGTGCCCGTCAGTGCCAACATCTCCGACTATCCCGAAAAGATTGCCCGTTTCCAGATACAGCTACCCACAGCACCGCAGAAACGTGAACGCATGACCGAGATTATTTATAAGGGCATCGACAACATGGTAGCCAACGGTCCGTCTGCCGAACACCTCCAGAAAATCAAGGAGTACATGCTCCGTTCCCACACGGAAGCCCTGAAGAACAACAACTACTGGATGAACGCACTCATCAACATCACCCGCTACAAGATGGACACCGTCACAGACTATGAGAAGCTCGTTAACAGCATCACAGCCCACGATGTCCAGAACCTTGCCAAGCAAATCTTCAAGGCTGGCAACCGCATCGAAGTCGGCATGACAAGCCCCCTCTCCGACGTAAATCCATAAATGCAACGAACCTTTCAAGCCCACATATCCTATAAACACTACGCACTGCTGGCAGTCCTGCTGCTTGCAGTCGTGTGTTTATACTGGATGCCGCTGCCCCCTGCCGCTATCGGCCTGCTGCTCCTGCTGCTGCTCACCTTCATGGTCATCGTCGTCTCCAGAGTTACCAGCACCCGCTACATCGTGCACAGCAATGGCCTTCTGGAGATACAGAACGGACGATTCAGCAAAACCGTCCGCATCCCCATCGACGACATCGACCGCATCGACAAAATACGCCACGGCGCACTTGTCATCGTGCTCAAAAACAGCCACGAATATTTCATCACGCCACAAAACGAAACAGACTTCATCCGATGCATAGAAAGATATCACTCATAGCCCTGCTCTGCCTGTCGCTCACCGCTTCGGGCCAACTGTTCGACACCGCCACAGAGCCACGCTGGGACTACACCGTGCGTGCTGCCCTCGACAAATTCCTTCCCGAACTCGACGCAGCCTACTACAACACAGGCATCCAGGTGTACGACCTCACCGCCGACACTGTGCTCTGGTCCTATCATGCCAACAAAGTCATGCGGCCAGCCTCTTGCCAGAAACTGCTCACCACCATTTCTGCCCTCGACCTCCTCGGCAGCAACCATATTGTGAGCACACGCGCTTACTACACTGGCAACATCGTCGATTCTGTCCTGCAGGGCAACATCCACATCGTGGGTGGCTTCGACCCCACCTACACCTACGAAGACCTGCAGCAACTCGCCCTCACCATCCGCTCCTTAGGCATCCACAGCATCCATGGGCGCATCCTCGCCGACACTAGTTTCAAGGACACCCTGCTGCTGGGCAACGGCTGGTGCTGGGACGACAAACCCTCCGTCTTCCACCCCTACCTCAGTCCGCTGCTCTTCGACCGTGGACGACTCTCACCGCGGAGCGAAAAATACCCCACCGACATCTTCTTCAACCCAGCCGAACACTTCCTCAAAACCCTTTGCACGGAATTAGGACTACTGCCCGACCGTCAATCCTATGGCTTTTCACCCGTTTCCCCACAGGCACAACTCTTTTATGTCCACGAAAAACACCTCAGCGACTTGCTGGAACGCACCCTGAAAAACTCCGACAACCTCTATGCAGAAGCCATCTTCTACCAAATAGCCCACTTCAACACAGGTGCCAACGCTTCTGCCACCGACGGAGCCAGATTGGTCAGCAACGTCGTGCGCAAGGCTGGATCCAACAGCACCTACTGCGAAATCCACGACGGTTGCGGTCTTTCTCCTTACGACTTCCTCACCCCTTCGTGCCTTGTTTCCATGCTTCGCTATGCCTACCACAATGCCGGCATCTATTATTCCCTTTTCGAGGCGTTGCCCATCAGCGGTAAAGACGGCACCCTCTCCTCACGCATGAAGACAGGTCCTGCCTACCTCAACGTCCACGCCAAGACTGGCACCGTCACCGGTGTTTCCTCCCTCGCAGGGTATATCACCGCCTCCAACGGTCACATGCTTGCCTTCGCCATCATTAACAACGGACTGCTCAAAACCCAGACAGGACAAAACATACAAGACAGAATATGCCAAGAATTAGCACGTTAATCGCACTTACCGCCATCCTGCTTTCCTCCTGTTCCACCCTTCATTCCCAAAGTAAGGACTCAATCCCAGACATAGACCAGTGGCAAATACTGAAGGACGAAACGGCGAAGGACCCCTTTGCCCACAAGAACCAGTTCACCATCAATTTCAAGCAATACACCGAAGGCACCGACTGGGCCTATCCCCTGCCTGGCGGTAAAGTTATCAGTCCTTATGGCGGAAGCCGTCACCACGGAGGCACCGACATCAAGACCTTCCCCAACGACACCATCCGTGCCGCCTTCCCTGGTCACGTCACCCTCAGCGGTCCTCATTACGCCTACGGCAATGCCGTCATCATTCGCCATGCCAACGGACTGGAAACCCTCTATTCCCACCAATCCAAAAACCTCTGCAAAAAGGGCGACTGGGTATGGGCAGGACAACCCATCGGACTCACAGGCCGCACCGGCCGTGCCACCACCGAGCACCTGCACTTTGAAACCCGCGTCAATGGCAAATCCTTCGATTCCTCACGTCTTTTCGACCATGCCAACCACCGCCTCTGGCCCTATCTCTTTGTCTTCACCAAGCAGGCGGGTGGCGTAAAGATAACTTTCGAGAAATAATTTTGTCCCCTATTCTACCCGCACACCATTACATACTTGCCTGCACACGGAAAAAAACTTGCCGTCACTGGGTATTTTTCTTTTCAGCAGTTGTGTGCAAACTTGAAATCAAAGCGTGATTCTTATAAATCAAAGCGTGATTTGTAAGAATCATGGTGTGATTTATAAGAATCACGCTTTGATTCTTACTTTTGTGTCCACACTCACCAACTTCATTCTATACACAAATCAAAAATATTCTTGGATCTCCCTTATTTTATACAGAACCCATGTGGAATAGCCGCGCGAGTTTGACCCCCGAGGGCAAGCGACGATGACCCTGGCGAGCAAAAAAACATTGACCCTTTACGGCAAAATAAAAATGACCCCTGAAAACAATTGCTGTTTCAAGGGCTTTTTGTAGTTTTGTGTTACCTTATCGATAATGCTATTATTGATGCTGCACGTGCTGCTTATATCGCAACTCTGCTCGAAAAAGGACAAACAGAGATAGAGCGATACAATGGTGATCCTATGTCCATCGCAACGCTCGAAATCCAGCCATCACTTCCAAATCGTCTGAACCGATTGAAACGTCAGTCACCAGAGGCTTACTTTTATTGGGCTAAAACCAGCCAGTTAATGAATTAGCTGGTCTATAACCATTTTATATAAATTCGGCAATAAACACGTTTTGTTGCCGAATTTATATTTCTGCTCGATGTGCTGCAGATTACAAGCCATCAGTCTTATAACAGTTTCTTGCCGTCCAAAAGAAAGAGAGTCCAAATGTCAGATGCGCCAAATAGACTCACCAAATCTTATATTATGAAAACCTCGTCCTTACAAACTGCAACTTCTCTTCCGTTAGTCAACTGAACAAGTCATTCCGTGTCGTAATCCTCAACAATGATGCCATTACAATGTCCTTTCTTAGGGAACATGAGTTCGCAAAACGCTCCTATCATTTCTGAATTGTTATCATCGTTATACATAGAGTTTTTGGTGTTGTGCGATGGTATGCCATCGGCTTTGACCAAATACCACCGCTGGTTTGTTATTCAAAGGTAAATTGACGGATGTAGAAGTAGGTGTCATCATCGTCATACTCATACTCATTGATGAAGTTCATCATTTCCTCATCGGTGTGCTCACCTTGCTCGATGTTCATCTTCTCACACCAATCATTGATAGCATCTTTGAGGGTGGTGTAGATGTCATCACAAGCATCCTCGAATGGTTCTCCGCTGGAACTGACTGCCACCTCTTCTGGGAAGAAGTCACCTTCATCATGTACATAATAGACCTCACAGCCACATTCACAGACTCTGTACGATATTAAAAGTTGGTCACCAAGCACATGATTGATTTCCTCGAACAACTCTACATTTGCATCCCATGCCGATTGAATGTGGTTTTTGCCTTAATTTATATTAAAAATAAACACACTCTGCAAGAAAAACGTGCAAAACAAACGTAATGTCATGAGAAATTATTAATTTTGTAAGCAAAATTTGCAGAACGTGCTGAAAAGTCGTAATGCAATCTGTGTTCTAACAATAGTGTTTAACAATTAAAATATCGAAAAGTAGTCGAAGTGGCAA
>CADCLN010000015.1 GCA_902802265.1 uncultured Bacteroidales bacterium
ACGGGAAGAGGCGAAAAACGGAACGAATCCCCTTGTGGACAAGCAGATTTTATGAATTATTAAGAGGTGTGGATGTTACACATTTGCAATGTGGGTTAAAGCCGATTTTTTGCTTCTTGGCTCGATTGATGATTTTTCCCATGATTGTTGTGTGTGTTTGTGTTGTGGTTAAACTTTGTGTTTGTGTTCTCGGTGTCCTTTCGAAATGACGGTGCAAAGTTACGGCTTTTATTATATATACAATAGCTATAACTTAACGTGAGTTCGGTATAAGAATCATGCAATAATCCTGCTTTTGTCAATAATCTCGATATTCATTTCAGGCTTCTTAGGCAAGAGGTTGTATGCAATGATGGCAGCAAAGAGGTTGACACAGAAATTATCAATACTCCTATGTCTTGTATGCTCGATGTTGCATGTGTTCTTGAGTTCTTCGTTCACGGTTTCGACAATCACCCTCTTCCTCAATACGATCTTGTCATAGAGATTCATCAAGGAATTCTTCATGTTCTTCTTGATCTTTGTGACGAGATGGATGTCATCCACGAAAAGCGTCTCAAAAAGACTTTGGCTGATATACCCCCTGTCGGCGAAGAGCTTTCCAAAGAGTTTGTCCGTAAACTCCTTGTTTTTAAGTGGATCCCTGTCATCAACATTTCCTGGCGTAAGCATCCACTGTATGATTTCTGCCTTGTCATTGATGACCAGGTGCAGCTTGAATCCGTAGAACCAGCCCATTGTGCACTTGCCCTTTGCTGCCAGTCCCCTCATTGTCTTGTGCATGTGCATGCGCTTGATGTGACAGCTCACCAAAGGTGTGGAGTCGATGATGGATATGCCCGTACACTTGCCCAAAGCGCAGGTGTTGAGGAACAAAAGCAGATGAAGTGCCACCTTTGCCTGACGCTCCACAAAGCGGTTGTATGATATTGTGTTGGGGAACTCTTTGCGCATGTGTTGACATACATATCCCAGATAGAAATATTTCAGGTCGCGGTAATGGGAAGTGTGGAAAAGGACCAGCATGGTCATGATTTCAGCGTCCGAAACACGACTTTTTCGGTTGCGACGACGCTTTCCAGAGGTGTCAATGAGGTGTTTTTTCAGTTCTGGCTCAAAAAATTTACAGAATTCGTCGAATATACAATAAATTTCCACTATATTTGCAGTGTTCATAGGAGTGATGATTTTATTTGTTGTATTTGTAATTATTTGGTTTTTACATACAAAGATACAAATAATTTCTCACTCCTACAACTTTTTGAGGAACTTTCTTATACCGAACTCACGTTAACTTAGTTTAGGGCGACTGCCACATGGACATTACAATTTTGCCCGAATGTTGCAAATGTTGCAAACATTTTTTTCTGGCTTAAAGTTCTTTTCCAGCAAAGAGTCCGTCCTATCCCCCCCTCCTTAAAATCATCGACAAATTACCCACCCTTAAAAAATTTTTCCCTTTTTATTTGGTTAAATCAAAGGTAAACACTATATTTGCAACAGAATTGTTGAACACACTATTTGTTATCCCCTCTAATTATTGTTTAACATTTTAAAAACTAAGTGATTATGAAAAACCTATTTGTTTTATTAGCGATGGTATTTGTGCCGATGTTGGCAAGTGCCGAGCGAGGTGAAAATGAACTTCGCATTTCCAACATTCAGACTGAAGCGGGTCAGCAGGTGAAACTGACTGTCGAATTGGTAAACGAGAACACCATCAGTGGTATAGGGGCTTATCTGACTTTGCCGGAAGGTATCACGATGGAGGATATCAGCATTGTGCCTGGCCGCTGGAACGATGTGTTTACGCAGGCTTTCGCCAAGACCAAAGACGGCAGATATAAGTTTGCTGTCATTACATGGGAAAAGAACGACTACATCCAAGCAGGAGAAGGCAACATTTTTACGATAACGCTGAACGTCGGCAAGGATGTGGCAGAAGGTGTTTATGACATTCTTTTGGAAGATATTCAGATGAGCGTGAAGGAAGATGGAGACAAATATCTTCAAGGGAAGGGTAATAAATACATGGTGGTCCAGAACGTGGGCAAGGCTTCGCTCGAAATCAAGGGCAGAGGCGAAGCTACAGGTATCGACAATGTGCCTGGTGCTGTGCACAAAGATGCTGGCATCTATGACCTGACGGGCCGCCGCCTCAGAACTGCTCCACAGAAGGGTGTGTACATCCAGGGCAAAAAGAAGATGGTGGCGAAATAAATGAAGTCCATCGTGAAATAATAAACGAGAGATGGCCGCATGTGGCTGTCTCTCGTCTTTATGTTTCGAGGTGTTTTTTTTTGAGTTTTTTTCTTTTTTCTGTCTGCGGCTTTGATTTCGGGGAAAGGGGAAAAAAATGGCAGATTTTTATCGCGGTTTATGATAAAATAACTAATTTTGCGCCTTAAATTGTTAATACCTTACCGAAAGCGTTTTTTTGAATCGCTACCAATACTAATATAACTAACATTTTATATAATCTATGAATAAACGTCTTGCTAAAATGGGAAAGAGTGCCACCAGGGCACTTCTTGCCGTGTCCGTTTGCGGGGCAATTTACTCATGCCAGGACGACTACAAGCTGGACAACGAGAGTCCATCATGGTTAGGGTCGAGCATCTATGGGTATCTTGAACAGCAAGGGAATTACACCAATTTCGTCAAGCTGATTGATGACCTCAACTACAAGGAAGTGCTTGCACGAACAGGGTCGAAGACAATCTTCGTCGCCGATGACCAGGCGTTCAGCGAGTTTTTTCAGACGAATAGCTGGGGAGTGCGCAATTACGACGAGCTGACTCAGTCGCAGAAGAAGCTGCTGCTGAATGCAGCCATGATTAACAATGCCTACCTGCTGGAGATGATGTCGAGCAAGGAGGCTGGCAGCGGCGTGAACGATTTGCCGCAGAAGGGTCTGAACCTGCGCCGCGAAACAGCGTCGGACATCACCGACTCCATCCCCTTCCTAAAGGGGGACGATCTGCCCGTGAACTACAACGCCGACGAGGAGCATTACTGGGAACGCTTCAGAGAGAAGGGACTGTACCTGGTGATGGACGGCACAACGCCGATGATTACGCATTTCCTGACGGCCCAGATGGCCAACAACGAGATTACTTCGGAGGACTTCCAGCGACTTACGGGGAAGACACGAAGCGAGAACGATGCGTTTGTGTATGGCAGCCGCGTGGTGGAACAGGACATTACCTGCCAGAATGGCTACATCAACAGGCTGGACAGGGTGCTGGTGAATCCGCAGAACATGGCTGAGGTATTGAGGACGAATGGAAAGACGAAGATTTTCTCGCACCTGCTGGATCGTTTCTCGCTGCCTATCTACGATGCAGCCCTGACGCAGCGCGCGAAGGATTTGTATGGCGAGCAGATTGACTCGGTGTTCCAGAAGCGTTACTTTGCCAACCGCTCGCAAGGCAACGCGACGCTGTACAGCGATGCAGGGACAAATCCGAAGGAGAACCCGACGGGCAACGCCGTGTTCGACAAAAATAACCAGCCGCTGATTTTCGACCCAGGATGGAACACATACCAGACAGACAGCAAGGTGAGCAAGGAACAGGACATGGCTGCCATCTTCAGTCCGAGCGACAAGAAGATGATGGAGTATTTCTTCGGCGGCGGCGGCAAGTCGCTCATCGAGGCATACGCCAGTGAGTATCTGGACCAGATTACTCCAGAGACGCAGGACCTCGACCTGGTGTATCATGCACTGGATAAAATCCCACGCAATGTGATTTCCGCCATGCTGAACAACCTGATGAAGGAGTCGTTTAACAACAGTGTGCCCAGCAAGTTCGAGTCTATCAAGAACTCCGTGCAGGACGCCATGTTCAACAAGAATGACGATTATCACCGCAACCGCATCGACACGGTGCTACTGGCAAACAACGGCGTCATCTATGTGATGGACGAAGTGACCACCCCTGCCGAGTATGCAGCCGTAAGTGCGCCTACCTATACGGAGACCGACAAGCAAATTTTCAGATGGGCTATCCTGAGCGAAACACTGGGACGCATCCCGACGACCTACAGCAAGTATCTGCTGGCCATGAGTTCGCGCTTCTCGTTCTTTGTGCCAGCCGACGGAAATTTCTGGTACATCGACCCGCTGTCGTTCTACAATCCGTCGCGCGACGGCAGTCTGCTGGTGGGACGTGCTTTCCAATATACATGGGACACAAAGAACAATGCCCCGAAGGCTACGGCATACAACTACAAGTATGACATCACGACCGGCACGGGCACCATTGACATGGGCGGAAGTTCCACTTCGGTCAGCAACGATGTGATGGAGAACCGCCTGAAGGATATGCTGGAAACACACACCATCATCCATGAAGACCACAGCGCAGTGACTGGCATCGACGAAACGAAGACGGGTGTGGAGTGTGCACAGCATTTCTACGTGTCAAAAAATGGTTGTGTGGTCTATGTGAAGGATGCCGAAAAACGTGCCACGGAGGGTAACCCCATGACCATCGGCGGTGGCTGGCAGATTGATCATGACAATCTTGTCCAGGTGACAGACTTTGCCGACCAGTCGGAGCAGACAAACGGTTATGGTAACGGTTTCGCCTATACGCTGGAAAGTCCGTTGCAGCCTACCATCGAGTCGGTGTTCTCGGCCCTGCACAACAATCCTAACTTCAAGAATTTCTACGAGCTTTGCCAGACGGACGCTGAGGTGCTGCAGGAAATCGGCATCACATCAAGTGCTGAGAAGCTGAAATATAATGTGTTTGAAAACAATGGCGGTCTGCCATGCTACGACAAGGCGACTGGAAACAAGGTTTCGGATGCCACCAACGTGCGTTTCTTCAACAACTACCGCTACACCATTTATGTGCCGACCAATGAGGCTATCGATGCAGCCATCGCACAGGGACTGCCGACATGGCAGGATTTGCGCGACTTGCTGGAACTGGACCTCGAAGTGGAAGAACGGAAGGAACTGACGAAGGAGGAAGAGGATGCCCGCAACCTGAAAGCCAAGGCAATGGCTACGGCTATCGTGAATTTCGTGAAGTATCACTTCCAGGACAACAGCGTGTTTGTGGATGAACCCGCCATCTCTCCGACGGCTTACGAAACGGCTACGATGAACAGCGAAACGCGTACTTATTACAAAGTGACCGTTTCTTCTGCAGGTGGCAACACGCTTTCTGTCACAGACTTGACAAACAAGACTTACGACGTCACCAGCGACCGCAACATCGTGGTGCGCGACTACATTACTTCAAAGGCAGGCGGTGTGGACAAGAATATGCTTACCTCCTCGTCGTCGGCTGTGATTCACGGCATCAACGGTGTGCTGAACTACAAGACGCTGGCCAACGGCAGATATGACGCTGACTGGAGTACGGAGGCTAAGGCTCGCGCGTACCTTATTAAATATAGACTCATCAAATAACCCCTAACTTACAAAAAAGAACATTATGAACAAGATTAAGTTTATTACTACAACCATTGTGCTGTTCTTCTGCGTAAGTTCAGCAATGGGACAATCCCAACGCATTACCGGTAATGTCTATGATGACTTTGGCGGCATCATGATGGCAAACGTGGTGGAACGGGATGCCAACAACCGTATTGTGGAAGCTGCCGTGACCGACGTGAACGGTAACTTCTCCATGGTCATCAAGAATTCGAAAGACAGACTTGTGGTGAGCTACATCGGCTACAAAACTCACTCAGAGGTGATTGGCAACAAGACAAAGTTCAGCATCAAGATGCAGGACAACACACAGCTGCAGGAAGTTGTGGTGAAGGCAAAGCCCAAAACCATGAGCAACGGTATGTCGATTCCGCTGAAGGAGGTTTCGGTGGCCACCCAGACCATGAACATGGACGATGTGGAGGGTCTGTCGTTTGCCAGTGCCGACGAGGCTCTGCAGGGCAAGATTGCAGGTCTTGACATTATTTCCAATTCGGGCAACCTGGGTTCGGGTACTTCAATGCGTATGCGTGGTGTCAGCACCATCAACGGTTCGGCCGAACCCCTCATCGTTGTGGATGGTAATATCTTCGACTTGCCCGACGATGTGGCTGACGTAAATTTTGAAGACCTGGACAACGAGGAGCAATTCTCCACGCTGCTTTCGGTAAACCCCGAAGACATCAAGGAAATCAAGGTGTTGAAGGACGCTGCCGCCACAGCCATCTGGGGTTCGAGAGGTGCAAACGGTGTGATTGAAATTACTACCCGCCGTGGTGCTACAGGTAAGACTAAAATCAATTTCTCTTACCGCTTCACAGGAGCTTGGTCGCCAAAGGGACTGAATATGCTGGACGGCGATGGCTACACCATGATGCTGAAGGAGGCATATTTCAATCCGAAACAGAACACGGCTTCGTCGAACATGGTCGAACTGAATTACGACAAGTCCTACCCCACTCAGTATTATAACTTCAACAAGAATACGGACTGGGTGGATGCCGTGAACCAGTTTGGTCAGACCCACAACTACTACCTCACATTGACGGGTGGTGGCGAGAAGGCTCGTTTCCGCATTTCGGGCGGTTATGACCACCAGACGGGTACTATCATCAAGCAGACACTGAATCGTTTCTCTACCCGATTGGTATTGGACTATGATGTGAGCGACCGCATCCGTTTCTCGACAAACTTTGCATTGACTTACACAGACAATCACCGCAACTGGAATTATGATACGGACAGAAGTCAGTATAACACGACATCCATTCTGGGTGCTGCCTATAAGGCTATGCCGAACATGAGCATTTATGAATATGCTTACGACCAGGCTGCCCAGGAACCTTACCTGACAGGTGATTACTACAAGATGCTGCCAACGAATCCGACAGCGGGCGGCAGTGGCAACAATGTTTATTCTTCCAATTATCTGAGTGACATGAAGGCTATCGGCAACCCTGTGGCTGCTGCCAATCTGGCTTTCAACAATCAGTCAACCTACCGCATCACCCCTCAGTTTAGCTTGCAGTACAAGCTGCTGTCGAAGGACGATGAAGGTCATCAGCTGAACCTGAATGCGGAGGTTTATATGGATATCTATAACGAATCGACCAATACATATTACCCCAATTCGCTGACAACAGACAGTTGGTCGTCGGGTGTGAACCAGACCAGCAACAGCGAATATAAGTCGCTGGCTTTCACAAACCGCGAAAAACTGATTTTCATTCCGAAGACGAACACCGACATTTGGTCGGCAAGTGTGATGGCTCAGTTTGAGTTTACCACAGGTAACGGCACAAGTCAAAATCTGTCGCAAGATGGTGTGCCGACGGGCCTTACCTCTTCCATTGCCCAGGCTTACTTGCGCAATTCTTCTTCGGGTACTTCACAGTGGCGTAAGGCTTCCATGCTTGCCAGTGCCCACATTGCCTTCTTCGACGGTCGTTATGCCGTGGATGCAACGGTTCGCCGAGACGGTTCCACGAAGTTTGGTGCTGGCCGCAAATGGGGTACATTCCCTGGCATCTCTGCCCGTTGGAATATCAGCCAGGAGCCTTTCTTCGAAAAGATTGACCCGAAGGGCATCATTTCCCTGCTCTCGTTCCGTCCTTCTTGGGGTAAGGTGGGTCGTGAACCTGGCAACGAATACCTGATGTACAATGCTTATCGCTCGGCAGGTGCTTACGGCATATCAAAGTATGCTGCCATTCAGCCCAACAATCTGCGACTGACCGACATCAAGTGGGAAACAACAAAGTCTTGGAACTTGGGTGCAAACCTGAATTTGTTCAACGACTTGCTGCAATTTGACTTCAACTATTATAACAAGCTGACTTCCGACTTGTTGATGAGGGATGTAGGTATTCCTGGGTCAACAGGTTTCGGATCGCTGAGCTGGAAGAATGTGGGCAGTCTGCGTAACCACGGTTGGGAATTGTTCATGAACACAGGCAAGTTTGCCAAAGTGGGCAAGTTCTCAATGACTGCTTCGTTCAACATTGCTCAGAATGTGAACACCATTACGGAAATGGATGCCAGTGTGCTTGCATCCATGAACGGCGACTTCAACTATAACAATGCGACTTATCTGCAGCGCATCCAGATTGGAAATGCAGTAGGTTCTATCTATGGTTTCAAGTTTGCAGGTGTTTACGCATACGATTATGAACACAGTGGATACACGGATGTTTCCATGAAAACTTACGGCAAGAATACGGCTGCCTATGCAGAGTCTATCGGCGAGAATGCCACTGTGCCTGTAGCCCGTGACGAAAACGGCAACATCCTTTTCGACGCCAAGGGTAATCCGCTCCACATGTATTATAATTATGGTAACACGAATTATGAGTTCAAGGGCGGTGATGCCATGTATGAGGACATTAACCACGATGGTCAGATTAACGAGTTGGACATTGTCTATCTGGGCAACTCTAACCCGAAGCTGAATGGTGGTTTTGGTCTGAACTTCAATTATGGTCAGTGGACACTGAAGCTGTCGTTCAACTTCCGATTGGGCAACAAGATTGCAAACATGGCTCGACTGAGAAATGAATGGATGCGAAGCAACATCAACCAGAGTGCTGCCGTGGCTTGGCGCTGGAGAAAGAATGGCGACGTGACGGAAATTCCACGTGCCATGAATGCCAGTATCGGTGCTTCATACAATGCTTTGGCAAGTGACCGCTATGTGGAAAAGGGTGACTACTTGCGTCTGCAATATATGCAGCTGGGATACAATCTGCCACAGAAGGTTTGCAAGAGCATCGGTATGCAGTCGCTGCGTCTGGCTTTGTCGGCAAACAATCTCTTCTGCCTGACAAAATATACCGGTGTTGACCCAGAAGTGAGTTACGGTTCATGGGGTGTATGTTATGACAACTCTAAGACACCACGTGCTAAATCGTTCACACTCAGTGTAAATATAGGATTCTAAATCGTAACAACAGCGTAAAAACGCAAATATATGAAATCAATATATAAAAACATAGCTATCTGCACCGTAGCCATTGCAGGGACAGGAATGCTTGCCGGTTGTGAGGATTTTCTCACCATTACGCCGACCGATGCCATTGTGGAAGAGGAATTCTGGCAAGACAAGAATGACCTGACCAACGCTGTCTATGGTTGCTACAAACGTCTTGCCTCGGACGATATCACCACAAAGATGGTGCAGTGGGGCGAGATGCGTTCAGACAATTTTGAACGCTCAACAGAAACCAGTGCAACAGGACAAGTGGCAAATATCCTGAATGCCAACCTGCTGCCCACTTACAACATCTTCAGCTGGACAGCACTGTACAGTGCCATCAACTACAGCAACAAGGTGTTGGCTCATGGCCCAGACGTCGTGGCCAATGACGAAAGTTTTTCAGAGTCGGCATGGATTCCCATCAAGGCTGAAATGGTTGCCCTGCGTGCACTCTGCCACTTCTATTTGATACGTACTTTTGGCGAAATTCCATACGTAACTCAGGACTATAACAATGATTCACAGGAACTCCGACAGACACAGGAGCCTCAGCTCACCGTGCTGAACAAAATCATTGACGACCTGGAAGCAGTTAAGGATGATGCCATGACAGATTATGGCTCGACGATGCTCAACAAAGGACGTATTACCCGCAAAGCAATCTATACGCTGCTGGCTGACGTCTATCTTTGGAGAGCCAGTTACAAGGAGGGTAATTGCCATCCGTTCCTCAACCGCACTTTGCCTACTACACAGAATTACTACGAGGGAGAAGTGCCCTACGTAGATATTCCTTACGGCAGCACTGCTCAGGAGGATTACCAGAAGTGTCTGGATTACTGCAACAAGGTGATTCAGATGACAAAGGATGAAATGCTGAAGAAACTTTCCAAGATCTATGTAGGTGCCAGCAGCCTGAAATTTACTATAGAAGATTTGTTGGAACCCAACTACATTTCCTCGACCAACTCTTGGAGACAATTGGGTAGCACATCGGAAGAAAGAGGAGCTTACTCAGTGCTTTTCAGTACAAAAAATTCCAACGAAAGCATCTTTGAATTGCAGTTTGATGGAGACACTTACAGCAATAACACTGTGGCAAATCTCTACACAAACCTGAGAGGTGAGAATGGCACATTCGTGGGTTCTACCGCCTTATTCGAAGCTATTGAATCAACACCTAACACGGTCAATCCGACTACGGTATTCACCAAGACCGACTACCGCCGCTGGGAAACGGCTCTCTTTGAAAGCCAGGGTCAAACTTCTTTCCAGCTGAACAAGTACGTCTATTCGGAAATCAAACAGACAACCAACCGTGCAAGCACGATGGTTACAGACAACACGAATCTGCTGACATACAGAACAACAACCCGTTCAAAACTAGATGCAAACTGGATTATCTACCGTATGTCGGAAGTGCTGCTGATGAAGGCTGAAGCCATTTCTCGTCTGACATCCGACAAGGTTCAGCTTAAAGAAGGTTTTGACTGTGTGCGTGCCGTGTTCAAACGTTCTAACCCCTACCCTTACGAAGTGACATCAAGTGCTACAGATACCCTGAAGTTTGAAAACAATTTCGACACTCAGGCAGGACTTGAAAGTCTGGTGATGCAAGAACGTCAGCGTGAGTTTATGTGTGAAGGCAAACGCTGGTTCGACTTGGTTCGCTATGCACAACGCCGTGGCAACACAGAAGATATGTTGAAACTGCTCACTCGTAAATATGCTACCAATCGCAAGGCCATTGAAGCAAAACTTGCAGATATGCAGTCTCTTTTCTCACCCGTTTATGATGGTGAACTCAAGAGCAACACTTGGCTCTACCAGAACGGCGTGTGGAAGCAGACAGAATCAAGCAGTCGTACCGATAACATGTAAAAAGGAAAGACATTATGAATCGAAAGAATATCACAAAATTTTTCTATGTTGCTCTCCTGTCTGGAGGGGCAGCAGCGATTTCGCTGAATTCTTGTACGGAGAAGATTGACGACAGCGATCTCTACACTTTTACAGGTGAAATGATGACTGACCACTTCGTCAACAACCCAGACCGATTTAGCAGTTATCTGAAAATACTGAACAGAGTGACACCCAGCAAACGCTCAAAATCTTCCATGAGCGAATTGCTCAGTGCACGTGGCCACTACACCTGTTTTGCACCGACCAACGAGGCTATTGCCCATTACATAGACTCACTCTATCGCATGGAAAAGCCACAGGTTTCTTCACTCAGTCTGGACGAGCTGCCCGACTCCGTTGCAAAGTCTATCGTGTTCAACTCCATCATCGAAAATGGTTCTTCCGAGGCTTATGCCACCACAGACTTTGAAATAGGTGCACTGGGTACAACCAACATGAACGACCGATACATCAGCATTTCATACGGTACAGAAGTTGCCAATGTCACTGAATCTGGCGACACAGCACTCAACACCACCATCTATGTGAATACAAATTCAAAGATTATCGAAGGTGACATCGAGGTGGAAAACGGGTATATCCATGTGGTTGACCATGTGCTTTCACCCTCCACGGCTACCATCGCCGACCTCGTCATCAGCACTCCAAACATGCGCTTCTTTGGCGATTTGCTGAAAAAGACAGGATGGAACTCAAAACTCACCACCTATAAAGACGAGGCTTGGGAAGAAACATACGATGATGTACGTGGTACCACTTACAATGGTATGAACGGCGGATGGGAAGGACTTTTCCCCGAACATCGCTACACCAGCTTTACCATCTTTGTGGAGCCCGATTCGGTTTATCAAAATTACGGCATCACAGACCTTGAGTCCCTGAAACAATGGGTCATGGACAACAACAACTTCGACGACGACACCAACTGTGGTCACCAGACAAGCTGGGGCGACGACTACTCCGACGACTACAACTGGCTCAACCAGTTTGTGGCATACCACATCCTGCCGGAACGTCTTACCTATAATAATATGGTGACATTTGCCAACGAGTATGGTTGCGATGCCTCCATGATGAAGACACGCACATCTTCCCAATTCTACGTAAACGTATGGGAATACTGGGAAACCGTCGGCATACAACGTCGCTCTGTGAAGATTACAGGTTGCCGTCCCGCTGGTGGAGGCGGAGTCATCCAACGTCGTATCAACCGCAATTCTGTTTATAACCAGAAAACCTATAAGGAGAATTCTGGTGAAATGAAGCCCGAAGACCAAGGCATCAGAATCAGCGATTCGAATGAAGATTACGACAACAATGCTCTCAACGGCTACTACTACCCCATCGACGACATCCTCATCTGGAACAAACGTGTGCCCAATACCATCCTCAACGAGCGACTCCGCTACGACATCACAGCACTGTTCCCAGAACTGATGACCAACAACATTCGTCAGAATCGCATCAACTCCTGGTATTTCAACGAAGACAAGATTGGCAGATACCTGACAGGCATTGTTGACATGGGTTCGGGCACCGACTTTGAATATCTGCCAAACACTTCCTACTCTACAGGTCTTGGTTCATGGATGGACTACCAGATTGACGAATTCAACATTCGTGGTAAATACGACTTCACCATGAAGTTGCCACCAGTTCCCTATACAGGTACTTACGAAATACGCTACGGTGTCTGGGCCAACGAAAATCGAGGCATGGCTCAAATCTATTTCGGAGAGAATTACAAAAACTTGCCAGCCATCGGCATTCCTATCGACCTGCGTTCAGGTTCCGGTACATCTACAGCCTCGACAGGTTGGGTGGCAGAAAGCACCATTGCGCCGACAGGAACAGACTCTACAGCCCTGTTTGAAAACCAGAAGACCATGCGCAACATGGGCTTCATGAAAGGTCCAAAATACGTGCAAGTCAGTGGCGGTACAGCTCGCGACAGCCAAAACAACTTGCGTAAGATTATCTATACAGGACAGCTCGAAGCAGGAAAAACTTACTACATCCGCTTCAAATCAGTACTTTCAAGCACCAGCACGGAGTTCTTCTTCGACTACTTAGAGTTTGTACCCAAGTCTGTCTATGCAGGCGAAAGCAATGAAGACATTTGGTAATACCCACTAAAAACATACAGCAAATATGAAATCCAACAATAGAAAATGGCTCAAGCTGACCTTCATCACAGCCACAGCAATGGCTGTCCTGACAGGCTGTAAAGATGACCACTTCGATGTCAATCCTGATGTGATGGACACGAAAACCATCTGGCAGAACATACAAGATACACATGAATTGTCGCAATATGCCGACATCCTTCAGCATGTGTATTTCTCGCAGACCGAAGAAAAAACTTCATCTCAAACCTATGCAGATTTCCTCAACGGAGAACAAACCATGACCGTTTGGGCACCTGTCAACGGACATTTCAATTATGAATACTACAAAGGTCTGCTTGCCACAGGAATCCGTGATAGCATCTACAAAGTTGAAAACGAACTCATTCGCAACAACATGACGCGCTATACACACATCCTCAACGGACGAGACTCCATAAAACTCGACCTTTTCAACAACAAGGCAGCATGGCTCAATTTTGACGACGCCACCCTGCAAGGACAAAAAATTATTCAGCCCAACATTGCATCCAGCAACGGTGTGCTCCACGTCCTTGATGGCGCAGCTGCCTATCAGCCCAACCTCTACGAGTTTTTGGCTACACGAGGCGAACTGGACTCCATCAACACCTTCATCAAGAGTTTCCAGAAGACAGAATTCAACGAAATTGCGTCCACACAAGGCCCTACTGTCAACGGACAAATCACATGGGTGGACTCCATCACCTATATCTCCAACAGTTACACTACAAACTTCACAAAAGCCTACCTCAATCGTGAAGACAGTAACTACGTGATGATTATGCCAACCAACACCGTCTGGAGTAACCTGCTTGAAAAAACCAAAAACTACTACAAATTCAAGCAAGAATACAATCAGACCGTCCACACCCAGACCGAACTGGGCAATGACACCACTTACGAGTCTAAGACAAGCTTCACACAAGAAGAACTCGACTCCATGGTGAACCTCTACTCCAAAAACTCCATTTGCCAGCACCTCATCTTCAACGCAAACTGGCAGTATGAGCGCATCCCCATCACCAGCATTGACGACATTCGCGCCATCGATGCACGCAAAGATTCACTGAAATCCACAGCAAACCTGAAATACAAAACAGCAGGCACACTGAACGAAACCAACCGAAGCAACACGGTCGAGGTAGAGAACTTTGCCCAAATGTTCGGCAATGCCGACCCCATCGAAACCAGCAACGGTTATGCCTACATCATCAACGACTGGAAACTTCCATCCACCGTTTATGCGCCCGTGATTGACCTCGAAAGTGCCAACGCTTTTGAACACTCCGATGTGCAATGTGTCGAGTCAGAAGGCAGTTATACCTACCGAAATCCAGGACTCATTCGCTTCGATTTAGACAACAACCCAGTTGACACACTGATTGCAGATTCTGTTTACAAATACAATTATCTGCTCATGAACGCAAGTAGCCCGACCTCACACCCTGGAGCCTACTTCAAACTACAGATGAGGCCGAACAAATTCGTGCTTTCAGGCAAATACGACCTCTTTGTCGTCATCGGTTACAACACGGAAGAAGACAAACCCAACCGCTTCCGTGCCTACCTCTATTACGACACAGAAAATGGCCGCATCACCAAAGACTCTGAAGCCACACTCAAAAATCCCAACGAAGACGCAGTCGATGTACTGGGAGCTTCACTCACCGGTGGAAACATCTTTGTGAACAGACCCCCCAGATACATTATCAAAGACAACAAACTGGAAAATGTGGAATACAACGACACCATCTGTTTGGCTCGCGACCTTGAATTCCCTATCAGCTACTACGGACTGGATAATGCCTACCCCACCCTCTATCTCAAGAGTAACTTCAAGTCAAACGACAAAGACAAGTACTCTCGCAACATCTGGGTGAACTCCATCATCCTCAAGCCCAAGGAATAAAAGTTCCACACTTCACATTGACAAACAATTTCTAACGAAAGCGAAACAAAAAATCGAGAAATTATGAAACAGCATATAAATAAAAATATACTGCGTACAGGTTTTGCCATTTGCCTGCTCACTGCCACCAGCGCAGTGTGGGCACAAAGCGAAACACCCGATTCCCTGAGTGCGCCCCAGAGAAAACCAGCAAAACCAGAACGCCAATACGAAATGAAAACCGTCAGCGGTTATGTTTACGATGCTGCAACAGGAAAACCTGTCGATGGAGCAAACGTCAAAGCATACGGACACAATCGCTACACCGTCATGACCGACGAAAATGGAGCTTACACCTTGAAAGTACCCAAATTCGTCAATTCGCTCTACATCACCGTACCCGAATACAACGATGTGCAAGTAGCCTTCGACGGAGAAAAAGCACCCGATGTTGGCCTCTACTCCACCGTCTTCAACGCCGTCTATGCACCCACCACGGCCACGACCATTGTAAACAAAGCCACCCCCGTCAACACCAGTGCAGTAACCGTAGATGAAGACATTGAAAATAAACTCAATGGCGACATCTACACCATCAACCGCACAGGACTTCGCGGACAAGGCATCGCCATGTTCGTCAGCGGCTTCAACTCACTCAACACCAACGCACAGCCTCTCATCGTCCTCGACGGAATGTTCATAGACATGCAGCTTGACCGCACCAGCATTCACGACGGTTTCTACAACAACATCTTGGCAGGTATCGACCCCGAAGACATCGAATCAATCGAAGTTGTCAAGAACGCAACTGCACTCTACGGCTCACGTGGAGCCAATGGTGTCATCCTCATCAACACCAAACGAGGACACTCTATGGCAACACGCATCAACGTCAGCCTGAATGCAGGTTTCGAACTGGCACCCTCCACCATTAGTGTGATGAACGCCTCCCAATACCGTAACTATGCCAGCAACATCATAGGAACTACAGAGTACGGAAAACTCCACTCTACATCCTCCACATCCATCCCGTTCCTCAATGCTGACCCCAACTACTACTGGTACCCTATGTACCATAACGAAACCGACTGGAGCGACGGACTCTACCGCACAGCAGCCACCCAGAACTACAAAGTCAGCGTACAAGGTGGTGACGACATCGCCATGTACAACCTGTCTTTGGGCTACACCAACTCACAATCCACTGCAAAACAAAACGGTTTCGACCGCCTCAACATCCGTTTCAACACCGACATTAAGCTGGTCAAAAACGTATCCACACAGCTCGACCTTTCCTACAGCAAGTTAGGCTACAAACTGCGCGACAACGGATGGGCTGAAAGCTACGCATCAAGCACCATCTCCTCCCCCAACGTGTTGGGACTCATTCAGGCACCATTCCTTTCAAAATACGGTTACTACACGGGCGACGACGGCAAGCTCCACCTCTCCAGCGTATATGCAGGCAAATACCTCGACGACGACAACTATCCTTTCAGCTTTGCCAGTGCCTATGGCACCAACTCAGCCCTTGCCAACCCCTATTGGATACTTGACAACGGTGACGGATCAAACAAAAACCGACAGGAAGTTACACAGTTCAACCTCAACGTCAACCCCAAATGGCAGATTACACCCAATCTCTCCATTTCCAATCGCTTTGCCTATCAGTTGAATCGTACAAACGAAAAATATTTTCTCCCCGAAGCAGGTATCCCCGAATACGTCTATATCGGCTACGGCAGCGTAACCTCCTTCGTCAAATCCCTTTTCTCCAAGGAGACATCCGTCTATGAAGACTTCCGCATTGACTGGGGAAACAACTACGGCATCCACGACATCAACGTCTTCGGTGGACTGCGCTTTACCAGCAACACCTTCTCTGACAGCTACATGAGTGGCTACAATGCAGGCAACGACAAAATGCCCGACGTGAAAAACTCCCTCGACTACCGCAAAGTAGAAGGCAATCAGGACAAGTGGCGCAATTTGGCATACTACCTCAATGCCAAGTGGGGCATCAAAAACACCTACTTCCTCGAAGGCACATTCTCCGCAGAAACATCTTCACGCTTCGGACGAGAAACTGCCGACGGCATCAAGCTCTTCGGCGTCAAGTGGGGACTCTTCCCCAGCATACAGGCAGCATGGGTACTCTCCAACGAAAGCTGGATGCAAAAAGCAAAAGGCATCAACTATCTCAAACTCTCAGCCGGATACAGCATTTCGGGCAACGACAACATCGACTATAGCCTTGCACGCACCTATTTCAAATCCTACACATACCTCAAGAATGCAACCGGACTGCAACTGGCTAACATCGAAAATCCCGCCATCCAGTGGGAAAGCACACGCCGCTTCAATGTAGCCCTTAACGGTTCATTCATCAACAACCGCATCCAGACAGGCATCGAATTCTACCTCAGCAACACCAGCAACCTGCTCACACAGAAAACCATCAAATACATGACGGGTCTGAAGACATTCTATGCAAACGACGGATCACTGCGCAACACCGGCGTAAACGTTAAAGTCAACGTCATCGCCATCAACACCAACAAATTCAAATGGCAGATCGGAGCCAGCCTCGGTCACTACAAAAACCGAATTACAGCCCTGCCCGAAGGTGACTACCTCACTTCAATCTACGGAGCTGAAATCCTCACCAGCGTAGGCCGCAGCGCAGGACTCTTCTATGGATACCAGACCAACGGTGTCATCCCCGACAAGGCAGCAGCCAGTACAGCCACAGCTACAGGCTACCTAAAATACCCCACCGGTGTGGCACAAAACCCATACAAGAACTTTGAAGCAGGCGACGTCCGCTTCGTTGACCAGAACGGCGACGGTATCATCAACGAAAGCGACAAAACCATCATCGGCGACCCCAACCCCGACATCTTCGGAAACATCTACACCAACTTCAAGTTCGGCAGCCACTGGAACCTCGACATCAACTTCAAATACTCCCTCGGCAACGATGTCTATAACTACCAGCGTAGCCAACTGGAAAGCGTAAACGGCTTCTTCAACCAAAGCACAGCAGCCGTCAACCGCTGGAGCCACGAAGGACAAAAGACCGACATCCCACGCGCCATGGCAACCACAGCCGAAGAATGGGTCAACAACGAGCGATTCAGCGACCGCTGGATAGAAGACGGCTCCTACCTCAAACTCAAGAAAGTACGCCTCACCTACCAGATGCCCATCAACTCGCCATGGATTCAAGGCATCACCATCTGGGCAGAAGCCAACAACCTCTTCACACTGACACGCTACCTTGGCAAGGATCCCGAATTCTCATGCGGAAACAGCGTACTCTACCAAGGCATCGACGCAGGACTCCTCCCCACAGGACGCTCCTTCAACCTTGGCGTGAAGTTCAACCTCTAAAATATCCCTGAAGTATTCAGACTATTCAGAGAACCCTCGAAACAGACAACATAATAATCAAGCCGACGTTGCCCCTGCGGGGAGACTTAGATTTTTAGAAGTATGTAAGAGGCTCGACGAAATCAACAAAAAAAAGAAATAACGATGAAAAAAATATTTATAGCCATAACCGCTTTCACAGCATCCATCACCCTCTTCACCTCCTGTGAAGACATGATGACCGTAGATGCAGGAGACAAGACCTACGAAAACGCACAAGACACCCTCTACTCCTATCTGGGCATCATGCGCGCCATGCAAGACGTGGCAGAACGTCAGGTCATCCTGGGAGAAATCCGTGGCGACCTCGTCAGTGCTACAGACTACGCTACCGACACACTCCACGCCATCTCCAACTTCAACAACCCACAAGACCAGTCGTGCTCCATGCTCAACGTGTCCGACTACTACAACATCATCAACAACTGCAACTTCTACATCTACAACTGCGACACCAGTGCCGTAAAATCCAACATCAAATACATGATACCAGAATATGCACAAGTCCACGCCATCCGTGCCTGGGCCTACCTGCAGCTGGTCAAAAACTACCGCGAAGTGCCCTACATCACCCAGCCCGTCAGCAATCTCGACGTGGTTGAAAACTTCGACTACAAAAACAACCTCGTCAACAAAAACAACCTCGTTGACCGACTCATCAAAGACGGACTCACCCAGATGATCGAAACCCGCTACCCACAGTACGGCAACACCAGCAACACCTGGGGTATCTGGAACAACGGAGCCAGAGACGTCTCCGCACGCCTCTGCTTCATCCCCATCCGCCTCGTCCTCGGCGACCTCTACCTCCTGCGCGGCAACGGAGAAAGCGACTACCGACAGGCTGCTCAATACTACTTCGACTACCTTAAGGGAGAAACCACCCCGCTCTACCTCCAGGGATGTATCGCCAACAAGATGCGCACCGGAACCATCAGCGACATCTCCCTCAACAACTGGGGAACCTGGGCAAACACTTACTCCTACGACGCCCAGACCAACGAAGTCATCACCACCATCCCCAGCGCATCCAATGCCGGACTCGGCAAGATGCTTACCCGCGTAGCCGACATCTACGGCTACACACCCTCGTCCAGCCAGACATCCGCTGAAACAACCAACGAAGAAGGCGAAGGCACAGGCGAATACGAAGTAGGCGGCGCCATCACCGTCATACCCAACTACAAACGCCAATACTGCCCATCCGAGGCATACTCCGAAGTCAACTTCCTGCAAACCTACATCACCTACAAGGAAAGCAACATCGGCACGGTTTCCGACACCAAAGGCATCATCGAAAACCACGACGCACGCTACGGACGCTCCATTCAGGGCGACTACAGCTACGAAGGTGTCACCTACCCACTCTGCTCCAAAGCAGCACGCAACATCGAATTCTTCTACGCCATTCCCGTCTATCGCAAGACCCTCGTCTGGCTGAGACTTGCCGAAGCCATCAACCGAGCAGGCTACCCCGAATTCGCCTTTGCCATCCTCAAAGACGGACTCAACCAATACACACTTCCTGCCATCAAGACGCTTTCGACAGCCACCAACAACGTCTATACCATCAACGGCACAACCTACAACAAGAAAATCCACAGCGACTCCGGCATCGAAGTCTATGTCACACCCGAAGACCCACGCACAGGATTCTACTATGACGAAAACGGCGATTTCGTACAATACACCAGCGCCGTCGGCGGCACCAAGTGGCAATACGAACAAACCATCGACTACTACCGCCAGCTCACCTACAACACCTACCAGCCCATGTACTACATGACCGACACCCTGCGGCTCAACCGCTTCAACCAGTGGCTCAACTTCAAGGACGACGTCTGGAACAGCACATACGGCATACACGCACGCGGAGCAGGCATCATGAAGACAGACCCCGACGGCAAGAATGCCCTCTGGCAATCCACCAACAACGGACAGGTCATGACCAACATCTACGGCAAACTCGACAGCGTTTATTACGACTACACAACCCTGCTGCAAAGCCACGGACTCAGTGCCATCCCCGCTCCCACCCTTGCCGACACCATCGATGCCGTAGAAAACATCATCGTTGACGAACTCGCACTCGAAACAGCCTTCGAGGGAAACCGCTTCACCGACCTTGTACGCATCGCCGAACATAAGAACGCCTCTGGAAAACAAGGCACACAGTGGCTCGCCACAAAAATAGCCAACCGAGGCACACGCAAAGCATTCCCCTCCAACCCCGCAGTCGAAGGCTACGACGCCACCCTCTTCACCAAACTGCTCAACCAGCAGAACTGGTACTTCGAACTGCCAAAGTGGTAAGGCCACAAGGCCGGATAGTCCGAAAAGGCTTCAAGCCGCATCATACTACACTATTACAAGAGCGCACTTCAATCAAAAGTGCGCTCTTGCTTTTATCTATCTCCACCGACAATAGCACCCAAAAACATCAAATGTGGGAAGTAAATTTTCCCAAACTGTGCTCCAAAGTTGAAACAACGTCATTGTTTTTGAAAACAACGGGCTTGTTTCTAAAAACAACGTCATCGTTTCTAAAAACAACGCCGTTGTTTTAATTTTAAAGCCCACATCACCCCTTTTTATTGACAACTGTTTATAAAAATATTTTCCATGCGATTGCCATTTATTTAGAAAAAAAGCCGTATCTTTGCAGCAGAAACGTTTCAAATATCATAATTATGATGCAGTTAGTTAGTAGCAGCGGTGCCATGCGCCAGATGAGGGGACAGAACGTGAAGGAGCACGAATTGGCAGGACGGTGGATCATTATAGATACATCAGACCAAAAAGAGTATTTCGAATTCAAGGGCAAGGTAGAAGATAAATTCTATATGACGAAAGAACACAAATAACATTTATAAATTATAAATTATGAAGAAAATTATGATGACGTTTGCAGCCGTCCTTTGCTGCTGGGTGACGCTCTGCGCCCAACCATTGACAGAGCAGCAGGCGATGGAGCGCGCCCTGCAATACATGAACAGCGGAAAGGCGTCGAGCAAGGCACGCCGCATGGCTGCACCGGCCAATGGCGGAGGCATGAAACTTGAGGCTGCTCCCGTGAAGGCCGACAGGATTTACGCCTTCAACATGGAGGGCGGCGGCTTCGTCATCGCCTCGGGCGACCAGCGCACCCTGCCGGTGCTGGGCTACAGCACAACGGGCAGCATCGACTGGGAGCAGATGCCCGCGAACATGCGCTCATGGCTGAAGCAGTACGACGAGGCCATCGCCACGCTCGGCGACCGCACCGACTTCCGCGACGGCGAACTGACCGCCACACCGTCGTATGGCCAAGGCGCAGCCACTGCGCAGCCGTCACGCCGTGCCAACCGCAAGGCTGTCGAACCACTCATCCAGACACACTGGGATCAGGCCTCGCCCTATTGGGATCAGCTGCCGACCTACCAAGGACCGGAACCAGAGCTGCGCAACAAGCAGTGCTACACGGGTTGCGTGGCTACCGCCATGGCGCAAGTGATGAACTTCTGGCAGTGGCCCAACATGGTGCCCAACGGACTGCCTGACTACGACTATACCATCCAATATAACAATCAAGACTATACGTGGCATCTCGGTGCCCTGCCGCCGACGAGGTTCGAATGGGAACTGATGATCAACGACTATAACGTGAAGAACATCGAGGCCAAACGGTACGACCCAGTAGGCACCGACGAGGAGCGCAGGGCGGTAGCAACGCTGATGCGCTACTGCGGACAGTCCATAGAGATGATGTATGGACCCGCTGAGAAAGGCGGCTCCGAGGCAGCTTATTGGAATGTCGCGTATGCTCTCGTCAACTACTTCGACTACAACGCCGCACAACACATCGAGCGCACTTTCTTCCCCTCTATCGACGCATGGGAGGAGGTCATCTACGGCGAACTGGCGGCAGGGCGTCCGGTGGTTTATGGCGGCCAAAGCGATACGGGCGGTCATGCCTTCGTGTGCGACGGCTACGACGGCGGCGGCCTGTTCCACATCAACTGGGGCTGGAGCGGTGGCGGCGATGCCTATTTCGCGCTCGCCGTGCTCAATCCCTACAACAACATCAGCGCGGGCAGCGGCAGCAGCGGCATCGGCTTCTGCATCCACGAAAACGCCACCATCTACACCGACCCGAAGATGGAGCCACAGCCCTTCAAGAACAGCGAAAGCGTTGGCCGCATCTACCAATACATGCCCATGAGATATCATGAGAACGAAGCAGCGGCATATTATTCGTTCTTTGAACCCGACAGCGAGGAAGCCGACTTTGCCTTGGGCACAGTGGATGCCGAGGGTAAACTGCAGCCCTTGTTCATGAGCGATGAGGAATACAGTACAGTCGTGTCCTACAATGAGAGTGCCAACGGTTACTTTATCGTAGAAATCGACACCACGATGTTCGCCGCCGGACATTACGTAACCCTCTATCCCATGATGCGTTTCCGCCATCCGGGCGAGGAGTGGCAGGTGATTCCACCAGTGGAGCAGAACCTGATCGTGGGGCGCGACCCCGAGGGCCACTTCTTCATGTACCCGACCCAGAAGGCATACGACATGCAAATCGTTGGCGTCGGCATCACCAAGGGCACAGGCCGACTGGGTGAGCGCAGCGACGTCACTATCCGCGTCCGCAACTACGAGTCGTCGGACTACATCAGCAAACTCTATCTCGAACCCATCTATCTCGGACACATCACGCCCGAGGAGTATGGCTTCACTCCCGTTCTGGCTCGCGGCTCGCGGCTGCAATGTGGCGCCTACATCCCAGCCAACGGCGAAGCCGACGTCACCTTCAGCTTCGTTCCCGAATACGGCGGCACCATCGTCTTCTGTGCCTACAACGAGAACCGATACATCGGCGAGCTGCCGCTCGAAGTCAACAACGACATCCTGACCAACTACGACGACTACTTGGAGAACCATAGCTACCTCTCGCGCGACGGCGAACAGTGGTACTGGAACGTAGAGCTGGCCGACCGCCTCGGCGTCAATATGCCGCACTGGGTTCCGTCCGACAACCTCAGCTTGCGCGTACACCACAACTTCAACGGCGAAAAAGTGAAGTCCGTCAAAGTAAGCACGAGCCTCAAGAAATACCTCGCCGCCCTGCCCGACAGCATCGGCACTGGCAACTACACCTTCACCTACCAGATGCCGGTCGAGGTCGGCCAGCCAGGTGAATACTTCTTCGACTCCTACATCGCAGAGGTCGTAAACCACGAGCTGGTCAGCTACTGCTGCGGCAAGTCCCATAGCTTCACTGTCGATGTTCCGACAGGCATTAATGAAGTAGAAAGTGAAGAAGCGGAAGGTGAAAAATGGGCTGGCGAATGGTACACCCTCGACGGACGCAAAATCGTAAATAGTAAATTGTCCAATCGTAGATTGTCTAAGGGCATCTACATTCACAACGGCAAGAAAGTCATCGTCAAATAACATTCACTCAACTCGTTTCGTCCGGTTTTACGGTCGCTACGCTGAACGGTTATACGGTTATACGGTTAAGAATCACAGCATCACATGTACTACAAGTAAAATAACCGTAAAACCGCACAACCGTAAAACCGTAAAACCGCACAACATTATGAACGCGAAATTCAAGATGCCCAAGTTCGGGCGCGACCTGACCAAGCAGGGCTGGCTGAAGGAAGTCGCTCTGACCTTCCTCGCCACCACCATCTCCATTGTGCTCACCTTCGGCACGGCTCAGTATTTCGAGCACAAGCAGAAGGTGGACAATGGGCGGCTGATGGCGATGATGGCCATCCACGACATGGACAACACCGTCGAGACGCTGACCAAGCTCGGCAACCAGCACACCGCAACGGCTCAGATGGCGCAGTATCTGATAGACAATCAGAACAGACTCGATTCCATTAATGTTGACACACTGGAGAAGGTGCTGAACTACCTCGTCGCCGACGACAACTCGCCGCAGCAGTACCGCCTCGACGAATCGACCGAGAAGGTGTTTCTCAGTAGTCAGGACTCATGGAAGAACATCGACAACGCCACGTTCATCGACAAGGTGCAGCAGTTTTACGTCGCCCGCCACAGGCTCTACGACCACATCAACAGCTCGTCGCGGTGGCGGAAACCAGTCAGCGAGGACGAGCACAACAGGTTGCTGATGTCCGATCTGGTGATGAATACACCCACGCTTTTACGAAAGTTCTTCAGTATGCCCAGCGTCAACTTCTATCTGTCCCTCGCCACCAAACGTCAGCTGGAGTTGAACCTCGTCGCCGACCGTTTCAAGCAAATCAGCGATAGGTGCAAATTCACCATGGGCATCACCGACGAGGAGCTGGCAGCCTACATTGAGAGCCGCGAGCGCACTGGCAGCAACGTGAAGGAGCATGAACTCATCGGGCCGTGGATTATGATGAAGACCACCGAATACGATGTCATCGTCGATTACACCGCCGACCACACCTATACCCAGACCACCATCGTCCGTCATCCCGCACCCATCTTCAACGGGCGCATCGACATAAAATACATCACCACTGGCACGTGGGAACTGCGCGCCGACACGCTTCGGATGGTGCTCAAGCCCGACATCAAGTTCGAGATGGACGACAGCCACATCACCCCGAAACCAGGCATGGAACAGAAGGTGAAGGACTACACAGCCGAAGTCGAAGCGTATTTCAGAGCACAAGCCAAGGCGAGGGAAATCAAGGAAGACCGTCCCCGCAGCTACGCAGCCTCCATCGACCGCACCGGCAACAAGATAGAACTGATGTGGACGAAGACCGACGCCGAAGGCGGCGAAGTCAAACAGGCGTACTACCTGACGAAACAAAATAATTAGTAACAACAACCATGAGTCGCTTGAACCCTCAATCCGCAGAACTGGTACTTCGAACTGCCGAAATGGTAGAAAACAAGGGGGCAGACCCCACCAAACTACATACCCAGCAAGAGCGCGTTTCCATCCCAAACGCGCTCTTGTTTGTACATTCATGCTTTCATTTTCGATGAATGTTTTTTATCTGTCCGACAAACATAGAAGGAAAATACGCATTTCCTCAGTGGGAGAACTTTACCACTGCAGTGGCACTACATTGCTACTGCAGCGACACTGCATTACTACTGCAGCGAGAGAACTTTGCTACTGCAGCGACACTGCAGTGCTACCGCAGCGAGAGAACATTGCCACTGCAGTGGCAATGCAGTGCTACAGCAACCGAAATCTGTAATTGTTATACCTTTCACAGGCTTGCTTCCTATAGGGGAATTTCTTCTATACGAGTTTGAAGAAAAAATCTGTCATTCCGTCATGGATGTATTTAAATCATTGTTTGACAGTCTGCTATAGCATGACAGATTCCATGACAGATCATGACAGATTATGACAGATTATCCAGGGAATCTGTCATAGTTAAATCAATTGTATATCAACATAATAATCAGTCCATGACAAATATGACAGATTTTTTACAAAAACGAACCCACAATGCCTGTATATCGGCACTGAAGATGGGATTTCTTGATACTATGAAACTTTAGCGGACAGCAATACTTTATATAGAACACGTACTCCATTTATAGAAGACACACATTCCAAAAGGAAACAGTCTTTCCATATGTAAAAAAAAGAATATGATAAAGCTATACAATGTTATGAAAAAGCTGAAGTGGATGGGTTAGGGTATGAAGGTTTAGGCGATTGCTATGCAGCTAAAGGCGATAAGCAAAAAGCCGCAGCATATTATCGCAAATATTTATCACATTATTACGACCATGACCATACAGTGGAAAAAAAATTGAAAGATTTAGGATATTAATTCATTTGAAGCGAGTTTATAGCTGATTTTTCATAATGTAAATGAACGAAACAAGAAAAATAGGAAAACAAATTTTCTTTCCTTTTTGCATACTTCCATATTATAAAAATATCATTAGTTAAATAGGCAATAAAGAACTGTCACATAGGCAATAAAAAGAAAAGCATTGCCTATGCGACAGTCCTTTATTGCGGGAAGTGTAGATTTTCCTAATAAACGAAAAAACATTTCCTGTAAATATTTCACCCCAGCCCCAGGGTCATGGCAAAGATAATGACCAAGATGTAGTTGCAGAAGATGACGGCGAGGAGGGCGTCCATATCGCTGACGAGATAGCCGGAGGGTGTGAAATGGGTGGAGATAAGTCGCTTGATGCTCCAGCGGCGACGGATGCGCTCCATGAGGAAGTAGAACAAGGTGCCAAGCAGTATGCCGACAAGGAAGCCGACAAGGACATCGCCTATGTGATGAACACCTAAGTAGATGCGGGTGAAGGTGGTGGATAGCGACCAAAACAGGAGGGTCAGCGTGACTTTGGAGTAACGGAAAAGCCAGGAAAGAAAGACGGCCACACACATGGTGTTGCAGGCATGGCCGGAGAAGAATCCGTAACGCCCGCCACGATAGCCGCGGACAACGTCAACCATGTACATGAGCTGGGGGTCTTGCGTAGGACGCCAGCGTTCTACCATGGGTTTTACAAGTCCCGAACAGATGCGGTCTGCTACGACTATCAGCAGGCCGAGGGCAAGAAAGATAAGGAGGAATTCGCGCAGGGTGTTGTTCTTGAAGATGACGATGAGCAGCGTGAGGATAACAAGCGACCAGGAAAAGGTGTTGGTCACGGTGTACATGACGTTGTCCCAGAAGATGGAGTCGCTGCCGTTGAGTGCCAACGTCCATTCGTGATCAAGTTGTATGAGGTGCGAGAAGTCCATTTTTGCGGTTTTGTTTTTAGATGATTTCCACGGCTTGGGCAGGAATCCAGCCTTGTTTGCCTTCTTCAAATTTCACTTCGTACCAGTTCTTCATGGTGCTGTCGAGTATCTCTACCTTGGAGCCTTCGTGAATGAGGAAGAGGTCGGTGCTGTTTTCGCTGGGAGAACTTTTCACGGAGATGGCGGGGTCCATGACAATGGCAGCGGCATGGTTTGCCATTTCTGTGTATTGTGAATGGGCTGCGAGGTTGGTCAGGACGACAAGGAAGAAGAAGAGCATTGACAAGTAGAAGCCTGCTTTGCGAATGGGGATACTGAAAGCAAGGAAATAGATGAGCAGGCACACCAGGGCGAGCACGAAACAGATAATGCCGGTAGTAGCCCATGCGGTAAGACTCTGTAAATGCGTGAGGTTTCGCCACCATGTGACGAAAAACATTTCGGAGGGAGGTGTAACCTTGTCTATGGTTTTGCCACGGGCAAAGGCGAGGTTGGAACGGATGTCGCCATCGCCTGGACTAAGAACGAGAGCTCGCTCGTAGTTGAGGATTGCCAGAGGAATATTGTCTTGCTTGTAGTAGCAATTGCCCAGGTTGTAATAGATTTCTGCTGCCACGCCTTGTTTCGCAAGGATGGCTTCGTAGGTTTGGGCGGCTTCGGCATAGTGTTCTTTGCTGTAAAGATTGTCTGCCTCTTGCTTCGTTTGGGCAAAAGCGGATGCAGAGAACGCTATGAAGATGGCGTATAGAATGGTTTTGCGTAACATCGGAAAGTTATACGTTTGACTTTTAATGTTAATTGTTCGTTTAAATGGAGCCTTCCATCTGTGTGATGATACGGATGGCGCTATTATAGACACTCTCCATGTTGGTGGTGGCGTCGCCTGGTGCGTAGCGTGCAAATTCGCAGTCGTCGAGCGTCTTGATGAAGGCGGCGATGTGTTCCTGCGAGACGTTGCTTGCCGTGAGTTCCGACTGAATGTTGTCCTTGCTTAGACGTTCCTGCGGAATGTTGAGTTTGTCGGCGACATAGCCCAGCATGGCTCGAAGCACTTCGTCGTAGAATTCACTTTGCTTTTTGTCTGCCAGCAGTTTGTTGGCTTTCTTCATGCGTTTCAGGGCAGTCTTATTCGCTTTGCGTCCACGTACCCGTACAGAATCGTTGGCTGCTGCCATGCGTTTGTACCCTATCACGAGTGCGGCGATGAAGAGGATGAACGGCACGGCGTAGTAGAGTGCATAACGGGTTGTGCCCCAGAGTTGTTCGCCATGCTGATAGAGCGTCACGTCGCCTTGCTTGATGTAACGGATGTCTTGGTTCAGTTCGGTTACATCTTGCTGATTGTTGGAGTAGTCTGCAGTATGTGCATTGCCCCCAGCGCCTTTGTTCACTTTCAGGGTGTAAGGTTCGGTCTGGAGTGTCTTGTAGGTTCTGCTTTCGGTGTCGAAATAAACGAAATCGGTGGCAGGAATGGTGTAGGTGCCTGCATGGCGTGGAACAACGAGGTATTCAAATTCCTTGGAACCTGACAAGCCGCTGCGAGTGAGGGAGAATTTGTCGTTCACCTTGGCGTCGTAGGTTTCAAAGTCTTTTGGGAATGCCACTTCGGGGGTGTTGATGAGTTTCATGTTGCCCACACCTTTCACATTCAGTCTGAGGGTGACGGCATCGTTGGCATCGACCTCTTGTGGACTGAGAGAAGAACTGATGCTGAATTGTCCCACAGCTCCAGAGAAATTGGCGGGTTTGTTGGGCAGAGGTGAGACATGCATGACAAGGCGGGGAGTGGTGATGTGCTTGGTCATCTCCTGCATACCGGTAATGCCATTGAAGAAGGCATCGATGGGGTCAATGTTTCGGGCTCGTACAACGACGGTGCCTTCGTAAGTGATGGAGGGGATGACAAGGTCGCCACTCTTTTGGGGGAAGAGTACGTATTGGCTCCAAATGACGGAGCGGTAGTTGCGACCATTGTATTGTTCAAGCTGGAAGTTTTTGTTGCGTGGCAACGATACTTCCTGTATCTGGAATCCGTCGAGTGTGGGGAGTTTACCTTCCAGCTGCGTCAGGTTGACCAGTGTATAGATTTTGTAGGTAAGCAGAACAGCCTCTTGTTCGTAAACGTTTGTACGACTGAGAGTTGCCGTCATAAAGAGGTCGTTGGTAGAGATGTTACTGCCAGAAGTAACTGGACGTGAGGTTTGCGGACTGCCTTGCTGTGAGGAAGAATGGCTGCCAGAGGACTGCTGTTGTCCCTGCGAACTGCCGCCCTGCCCTATCGACAGGACTTTCACCTTGACAGGATTCGACTTAATCACTGTACCGTCAACGGTCACTGAGGCCGGATTGATGGTATAAGTGCCTGCCACACTGCAGAGTACCACAAAGGTGTAGGTGATGCTGCTGCTTTGTGTGGTGCGTCCGTTGATAATCTGGAAACTGCTTTGCGAAGAAGTGCTGGGACCATAGATGACTTCAAAACCTTTGAAATCGGGCGGTGTGAAGTGGCTGGCTCCCTGGGTGTTTACCGTAAACTGCACACGGAATTTGTCGCCGACTTCTACCGTTGAGGGGGCAGAAGTTGTGAGTGTGAAGCCATCAGCAAATAAACGGACGGATATGGTTGTCAATAATATAAATACGCTGAATAATCTTTTCATTTGTACGGTTTCAGTAGTTTAACGTAAAAACTTAAAAACGTATATTTTACCAGTCTTTCTCCAGACTTTTGCGATTGGCATTTTGATGTTTTACCTTGCGCTGAACGTTTTTCTCATCATGTTGAGCAGAGTTGAGCAATTGTTCGGCAGCTTGCTCCGACATTTGATTCTTTTCTTCCTTTTTCTGTTGCTGCTGTTGCTGTTGTTGCTGTTGCTGTTGCTGCTGCTGTTGTTGCTGTTGTTGTTGTTGTTCGTCCTTTTTATCTTCTTTCTTGTCTTTATCTTTATTGTCATTACCACCGCCCTGCTGCTGGTTGTTGTTGTCCTGGCTCTTCTTCAGTTGGTGCATGGCCATCGCCAGGTTGTAGCGGGTTTGGTGGTCATCGGGATTGCAACGCAGACTGCTTTTGTAAAGATTGACGGCGTTCTGAAAGGCTGATGTCGCATCTTGGTTGCTTTTCAGCAGTGAAGTGCCCTGTGCGTACCACACGTTGCCAAGATTATGGAAGTTCATCGCTCGTTTCATCTGGTTGGTGGTGCCTACGGAGTCGGCATTCAAATATTTGCTTGCTCCTATGGAATCTTTGCCTTGTAAAAGATAAGCATTGCCCAGATTATAGAAGGCTTCGTAGGAATGTTCCTTTGCGAGGGCTTTCAGATAATACGTTTCAGCCTTGTCATATTGTTCGGCACGGAAGGCTCTGTTTCCCATGCGAATATAATCACGGTCGTTGTTCTGAGCCAACGCCGACAGACAGACGGAACAGCAAATAATGATATATAAGCAGTATTTTTTCATCCTTTCTATCTCCTTTTAAATAGAGTAATCTTCCTGAACAAGGGATTTTGTTTCTCGGTGATGCAACATTCTGCAATAAGCACGAGCAAGAGCAGAATGGCAACAGCTATAAACTGTTCATCGTATTCGGAGTACATCGAGGTGGAGATGTCTTCTTTCTGCATCTTCTCTATTTCTTTAGCCAAGATGCTCTGTGCCTGATTGGTCTGGTCCACATGGATATACATGCCACCCCCAGCCTTGGCAATTTCTTTGCCTACCTGTTCGTTCAGTTTGGTGGTGACCACGTTTCCTTGCAGGTCTCTCTTGTAATTACCTCCACCCATCGGGATGGGGCCACCATTGGTGGTTCCCACCGAGAGCACAAAAATCTGTATGCCAGCTTTCTTGGCTTGCTCTGCTGCTTCGACAGCTCCCGATTCGTGGTCTTCTGCATCGGTTATGAGTATCAGTGCCCGTCCCACTTTTGATTTCTCCGAGAAACCTGCCACGGATCGCTGGATGGCTTCTGCCATGTTGGTTCCCTGCACAGGGATGGTGGCTGGATTCAGTTGTTCCAGAAACATCTTGGCACTGACATAGTCGGAGGTCATAGGCAACAGCGTGATGGCTGAACCGGCAAAGGCAACCAGTCCCATCTTGTCTTGATCGAATTGCTCAATTAACTTGCTGACAATCATCTTCGACTTGTCCAGACGACTGGGACTGACATCGCGGCATAGCATGGAGTTGGACACGTCGCAGGCTATCATCACTTCGATGCCTGAACGTTTCACTTCTTCATTGCGTGTACCGAACTGGGGGCGTGCCATAATGACGATGGCTAAACCCAGGGCTGTCATCATCAGGGCAAACTTCAGATGGTTTCTCAGCGGCGACACATCGGGCATGAGGTGAGACATCAGCCGTGGGTCGCCAAACATTTTCAATTGCTTCTTCATCCGCCACCGAATAAGCACATACAGTGCAATCAGCAAGGGGATGATCAGCAACAGGTACAAGTATGTGGGGTTTGCAAATCTGAACATAATTAAGGCAATCTCTTTAATACTAAATAACGAACCAGAATTTCAAGCAAAAGCACCAGAAATGCAGCTAAAGCATAAGGTTCATAAAGTTCGCTGCGCTTGCTGAACTCCTTCACACTGAACTTGGTACGTTCCATTTTGTCAATGTCGGCATATACGGCTGTAAGGTCAGCATTTTGCTGAGCACGGAAATAGCGTCCACCTGTCTCATTCGATATTTTGTTCATGGTGGGTTCGTCGATCTCTACGGGCAGCATCACCGTGCCACCTGTTGGCAGCGGATAGGGAGCCATGCCGTTCTTACCGATACCAATCGTGTAGATGCGAACTTTATATTTCTTGGCAATCTCAGCGGCAGTTAACGGAGAGATATTTCCGCTGTTGTTCACACCGTCGGTCAAAAGGATGATAACCTTCGACTTGGCTTGACTATCCTTCAGACGGAGGATGGCATTCATGATGCCGTCGCCAATGGCAGTACCGTCGTCAATGATGCCACGGGCAGCCATGTTGCAGTCCACACTGTTGTACAGACTCATCAGCACAGCGTGGTCGGTGGTAAGCGGACACTGGGTGTAGGTTTCTCCTGCAAAGATGGTCAGACCGATGTTGTCGTTGCGGCGTTTTTCGATAAACTGCTGAGCGATGACTTTCAGAGCCTCCACACGGTTGGGCTTGAAATCTTGTGCCAGCATACTGGTGGACACATCGACTGCCAGCATGATGTCAATGCCCTCGGCGTCGGTGTCGCTCCAGGTGTGCTTGCTTTGCGGACGAGCCAAAATGCAGACTACTAGCGTGAAAAGAGCCAGTCGCAAGAGGAAGGGCAGATGGAACAAGTAGAGTCGGAGGCTTTTGGGTGCCATCCTGTACTTGATGGTTTCGGGCACCTTCAGCGAAGGCAAACTCTTCTTGTATTTCAGCACATACCATAATATATAAGGTATGAGTGCCAGCAGCAGTATGAAAAAAAGCGGATTCTTAAATTCCATCTTACAATGTCAACATATAAATTCTGTAACACAAATAGCCTACCACACAAATCAGCACAAAGGCAGCCAGTGCCACACCCGCTGTCAGCAGACGTTTGGTCATCTTGGAGTGTGGTTCCACCACCACGACTTCTTCGGGCTGAGCCTTCTGTTCTTCGGTTTCTTCCTGCTTCGTCTGGTTGATATACTCGATGGCAGTCACAAGGTTACGGTCGTTTTCGTTAATCAGCGTGCTGTACTTTGCAAACTTCACAAGGTCAGCCGTCTGGAACAATTCACGCAGTTCGTTGATGGCTTCCTCGTCGTTCAC
This sequence comes from uncultured Bacteroidales bacterium, assembly GCA_902802265.1. Taxonomy (GTDB): domain Bacteria; phylum Bacteroidota; class Bacteroidia; order Bacteroidales; family Bacteroidaceae; genus Minthosoma. The sequence continues at coordinate 32,835 of CADCLN010000015.1, forward strand.
CTCCTGCAACTTCGTGATGATTTCAAACGAAGTCATCTCCATCGCATTGAATCCATAGCGTTCACGGATATACTGGCGCAGGGTGTCGGTCAGCTGCGTGTAATACTCCTTTGAGTCTTCACTCTGCCACAGTGCCTTGTCCTCCTTGATTTCGGCAATCTTCTGCATGGCAGCCTTGTGGGGAGCAATGTGCTTCTTCGTCTTGATGCGGCGAATGATAGGCTTGTTATCCTTCAGGCGTACAGCCACATAAATCAGCAGCAGCGTGATAAGCACCGACAGGATGGAGAGCCAGAACACCAGGTTCCAGTCTTCCCACACAAAGGGGGGAGCCATCTCATTCTTAAGTCCGAAAATGCTGTCAACGTGCAGGGTGTCAATCTCGAAGGGGATGATGACCTTCATACCCAGATTCTTCGACTTATACACTTTTCCCTTCACCTTCACCTCCATCGGAGGGATGTTGTAGAGCGCAGTATCAAACGAGGTGACATAATATTTCCGTTTAAGCACCATGCGTTTGCCTTCGTTCACATATTCTGTATCCACAGGCGTTGCACTCATGAACTCCAGTCCTGGCACAATCTGCTGCAGGGAATCATACTCCGGCAATTCCACTTCGTCCTTTGCGTCTGCACTGACTTCCAACGAAATACCCATGCGACTACCAATGAAGATGTCTGCCGAATCCAGCTTGGCATCCACCGTCACCTGTGCTTTTGCCGAAAGCAACGACAGGAAAGATATGATAAGAACCCTCGAAACATACGACATAAAAATCAAGCCGAAGTTGCCCCTGCGGGGAGGCTTAGATTTTTGGGAGTATGTAAGAGGCTCGACGAAGTCAATGAAGAATCTTTGAAATATTTTCATGAAGAAATGAAATTAAAGGGAAGTTAAAGGGACGAATGGTACATGGTACATAGTAAATGGTAAATAGTAAATAAAGTTGGTAAATGGTAAATGGTCTATGCCCTTCTCTTAAACAAATTCAGCAGCGCCTTCACATAGTCCTCATCGGTGCGGACAGAGACACTATCCACATTCGACTTCGTAAACACCGTCTTGAGCCAACCTTGATACTGAATCCACCATTCGTGGTGAGCCCTGCGCACAGCCTTGCTGCTCGTGTCCACCAGAATGTCCTCGTCGGTCTCGGCATCGTGCATCTTCACAATGCCCACATTGGGCAGTTCCGTCATGCGCTGGTCATAAACCTGCACGGCAATCACATCGTGTCGGCGGTTGGCTATCGTCAACTGACTGGTATAATCCTGATGGTCAAAGAAGTCGCTCAGCAGAAACACCGTGCAACGCTTCTTGATGGCATTCGTCATGTACTCTATCGCCATGCCGATGTCCGTCCTGTTGCTGGCAGGCTGGAAATCCAGCAGTTCGCGGATAATGAACAAAATGTGCTTACGTCCCTTCTTCGGAGGGATGAACTTCTCGATGCGGTCCGAGAAGAAAATCACACCTATCTTGTCATTATTCTGAATGGCAGAAAAAGCCAGCGTGGCAGCAATCTCGGTAGCCATCTCGCGCTTGGTCTGCATTTGCGTACCGAAATCCAGACTGCCCGACACATCTACCAACAACATCACAGTCAGCTCGCGTTCCTCTTCAAACACCTTGACATAGGGCTTGTTGAAACGCGCCGTCACGTTCCAGTCAATGTCGCGCACATCGTCACCATACTGATACTCGCGCACCTCACTGAAAGCCATACCGCGTCCCTTGAAGGCAGAGTGATACTCTCCAGCAAAAATATTGTTGGAGAGACCACGTGTCTTTATCTCAATCTTGCGGACCTTCTTTAAAAGTTCTTCGTATTCCACTACTTGTCAAAAATGATACATTGCGCAGGCTGAAGGGCACACTCCTATGGAACCTCCACTTTGTTGATAATCTTGCTGACAATCTCCTCCGAATTGACATTACTTGCCTCAGCTTCGTAGGTCAAGCCAATGCGGTGACGGAGCACGTCGTGTGCAATGGCACGGATATCCTCTGGAATAACATAACCACGGTGCTTGATGAAAGCAAACGATCGGGCTGCCAATGCCAGGTTGATGGAGGCACGAGGCGAAGCACCAAAACCTATCAAGCCCTTCAGCTCCTTCAGGTTATACTTGTCGGGATAGCGAGTGGCAAAGACGATGTCGGCAATATATTGCTCAATCTTCTCGTCCAGATAGACCTGACGCACCACCTTGCGGGCATCCTCAATCTCCTGCGTCGTCATGATGGGATGAATCTTCACCTCATCGCCCGAAATGTTCTGACGGACAATCTTCTTCTCTTCGTCCAGCTTCGGGTAGTCGATGATGACCTTCAGCATGAAACGGTCCACCTGAGCTTCGGGCAGCGGATAAGTACCCTCCTGCTCGATGGGGTTCTGCGTAGCCATCACGAGGAAAGGTTTCGGCAACGGGTAAGTGGTTGTGCTGATGGTCACCTGACGTTCCTGCATAGCTTCAAGCAATGCCGACTGCACCTTGGCAGGGGCACGGTTGATTTCATCTGCCAAAATAAAATTTGCAAAGACGGGACCCTTCTTTGCAATGAACTGCCCGTCCTTCTGACTGTAAATCATTGTACCGATAACGTCGGCGGGCAACAAATCTGGTGTAAACTGGATGCGGCTGAACTGCGCATCAATCAGCGATGAAAGCGTCTTGATAGCCTTCGTCTTAGCCAGGCCAGGCACACCTTCGAGCAAGATGTGACCGTCTGAAAGCAGACCGATAATCAAAGACTCCACCAGGTGTTTCTGCCCGACGATAGTCTGTTCCATGCCGGTCATCAGGTTAGTGACAAAGGCGCTATGCCTTTCGATTTTTTCGTTTAATTCACGAATATCAATAGCTTCTGCCATAAATTAAGTGTCATTTTTTAAAATTCGGGTGCAAAATTAACACTTTATGCTGACAGCGTGGATAAAAAATTTGCTAAAAAAGGTTGTTGCAGTTTTAATTTAAGAGTATTTAAAGTAAAGTGGCTCTGCAAACGCCGTCCTAAAGGCAGGGGACGCACCAATTACAATAGTTAAGTGTTGAATTGACGGGCAGCCGTGTTTCGATTCTTCAAGTGTTAAGTCTTGAAAAATCAAGTGCCGTGTTTCGATTCAACAAAACACGGCACTTGTCACTTCTTCCCTAAGAGAATTTTATGATCTGTAAAAACGAGCTATTCGCAAACGGCACGGACACACAGCCCGTTGTAACGGTACCAACCTGTCATACCAGGATTGAAATTGCCCTGTTTATTGAAGTACAGACAGGAACAGTGGGAATCTCCATTCGCATAGATTGAGTTTGTGCTATAGATGGCCGTATTTTCTTCTGTACCTTGGATGCTGGAGTCGCTGTAATAGCCTGTAGCTGGCAGGAAGATGGAGTTTCCATTCGGACCTGTTATTTTACGACCTTCTACTCCGTTCTGTACGGCCCAACTCACGTTGCACTTTTTGATGAGTTCGTTCATTTCACTGTATGTCGGTATACGCCATGTGCCTCCCCAGTTGTAGCGAGCTGCGTCATCAGAAAGGTCGAGCACGGTCTTGTTGTCAACATTTCCAAAGTATTCAAGCCTGCAGTATTTCGTTAGGGTGGTCATGCTGCCCTTACAGTGTTTATACGTACCCCAATTGTAGGTGCTTTTGGGGGTTGTTTCTCCCCAGGCAAAGTAGCTGCCAGGGGTTTCGGGCGAACTTGCACCGATGTTGACCGTTGCCCATTTCACAGAAAGACCCAAATCAACATATTCATGACCGTTGTTGTAAGTCTTGACCACCACCGTGCATGTAGCTTTCACGCCGCTGCCGTCGGCTGCCTCACAGGTAATCGTGGCAGTACCGACACCCTGAGCAGTCACATTAGCACCACTTACACCTGCACTGACTGTGGCTACAGATGTGTCGCTGGATTTCCATGTCAGGTTTTTGTTCGTAGCATTGGATGGAGTCACGGTGGCAGATATATACTTCGTCTTGCCTGCTTCGAGGGTAAGGGTTGACGGTGAAAGCGTAATGTTTGTGACAGGGTTGCCGCGGACAACTACTTTACAGGTTGCTTCAACCCCGCTGCCATCAGCAGCTTTGCAGGTAATAGTGGCAGTACCCACACCCTGGGTTGTAACTACGCCGTTATTGCTAACTGTTGCTACCGATGTGTCACTGGATCTCCATGTCACCGACGTGTTCGTAGCATTGGAGGGAGTCACGGTGGCTGTCAGCTGATAACTATAACCTATCTGAGAAGTAATGTATGTTTCGGAAAGCGCGATTTTTGTAACCCATCGAATCTCTGTCACTGTCACGGGGCATGTGGCTTTCACACCGCTACCGTCCGTAGCTTCACAGGTGATGACAGCTGTGCCTTCACCTACAGCCATCACGTAGCCATTATCTACGAAAACTACATCCTCGTCGCTGCTGCTCCAAATAACATTTTTATTATCGGCATCTTCAGGGAAGACAAAGGCACGCAAACGCTCATCATCTATTACGTCGTTGGAATAGACGTGCATATAAAGATGACTCACGGGGTCCCAATTAGTTGAATAGCAAATTTCTATTCTGTTCACCTTCGTTGTAGGGTAACTACGGGTATAGACTTCGAAGCTGCCGTCGATATATCGGATAACCATCTGTTCATCGGTGAGATAAACCACATCAAAGCTGTTATAGATAGATCCGTTGGAGAACAGAAGGATTCGACCCTGCGAGGGAAGGAATTTGTATTCATACACATTGCCGTTTCCAAAACCTTCGGCTATGCCGCTCTCTTTGAACTCAATAGATGCTGTCTTTGACTTGTACCACTTGCCCTGAATCAGGCTGTTATCTTCCTGATAGAAGTTGATTTTAGGGGTGATGTACTCGGCATCACCTGTGAGGTAGCCGTCGATAAGCAGGGTAACATCTTCTACATCGAGACCTTGATTGTGGTTCAGGTCTCCATTGAGAACCTGAGCGTTGGCTGAAACAGCAATTAGAACAGCCAACAATAAAAAACTTATCTTTTTCATATTGTTTGAAGTTTTAGTTTTAGTTTTATTTGAGGCTGGTTTTGACTTTATCTTACAATTATTCACACACGGCACGGACGCTGTGTCCTAAACAGCGGGAACCCCCATCGGGATAGGTAGTAAAAGCCCTGTTTCCATCGAATTCCAAGTACCAGGATTTCAAGGCATCAGTGGTGGGAGTGACAAGCGAACTTGACCAATAGTAGCCAATAATACTCCGATTTTCAATGACTGTTCCATTCTTTTGTCCAGCTGTTGGCAAGAAGATGGAGGCACCAGAGGGAGCTGTCACCAAGTAGCCAGTGGAACTGTTCTGAGTAGTCCAAGTCCATGTGCAGTATAAACGCAATTCATTCAATTCTTGCCAAGTAGGCATACGCCATTTCCCTCCCCATTTTGCATTGGCTGCATCGTCTTCTGGTTCAAGAGTACTCTTGCCGTCGGGTACAGGGCCACTATATTGGTGCGCAGTATTGTACTTACTGATTTTCCCTGTTGGATTGATGTACCACTTATAGGTTGACCAGTCGTAGTTGTTCTTTGTCTCCACCTCGCCCCAAGCAAAGTAACTGCCATAGCTTGTAGATGAACTTGCACCGATATTCATAGTTGCCCATTTCACGGAAAGACCCAAATCGACCCATGTGTGACCGCTTTCCGAACCATTGAGGTTTTTGACTGTTATAATACAAGTCGCCTTCACGCCGCTACCATCTGTGGCTTCGCAGGTAATGAGGGAAGCACCATAGTCTATGGCTGTCACCACTCCGCTCGTGCTGACAGTGGCAACGGAAGTATTGCCAGAAGACCATGTCAGTTTCTGATTCGTGGCATCGGAAGGACTCACCTCTGCGGTCAAAGTAGTTGACTTACCTTTCATCAGAATAAAAGATGTGGATGAGAGCGTGATGCTTGTCACAAGATTGGATACCGTCACGCGGCAAGTGCCTGTCACTCCGCTGCCGTCGGTAGCTGCACAGGTAATGGTGGCTGTGCCTGCACCTACGGCTTTAACCAAGCCATTTTCCACGGTAACCACTTTTTCGTCATTGCTACTCCACTCCACTTCCTGATTGTCGGCATCGTCTGGGCGGATAGAGGCACGCAATTGCTGGGTGGAACCTACGCCGTTGTTCATGGTCATTTCCAAACTTGAAACGATTTTGCCAGTTGCCGCATCACAAATGGAGAGGGCAATCACTTCCTGTACAGGGCGAGTACGGGTATAAGTTTCAAAGTAGCCTTCCAAACGCTTTACCACCATGGTTTCATCATTCAGATAGACCACATCAAGGCTATTCCAGTAAGCACCTCCGTTGAAGGTGACGATACGTCCCTGCGAGGGAAAGAATTTGTACTCCAGTGTACGGTCTGGCCAATAGCCATCTACTGTGCCATCTTCATGGAAATCCATGAAGGTGCTTTTCGTTTTGTACCACTTACCAGCAATCATGCTGTTGTCGTTCTCATAAAAATCAATCTTAGGAGTTAAAACTCCTGTTTGGGCATGGGCTGAAATTGTCATCAGCACCGCCAGTAATATGAAATATATCTTTTTCATAAGTTTTTGATGTTTTGAAGGTATATGATTTTTAGGTTTTGCAATTATTCGCATACGGCACGGATTCTACGAGTATAGCCGCGTTCTTCTGTGACAGGACTCCAGAAAATCTCTACATACGTATATAAAATAGTATAAGCCTTATGGGGGCTATTGGAAGATATTTCGTTCAACCAATACTCTTCCGAAGAATTACTTGCTGTAGAACAGTACATAAAGATGGAATTTCCATTTGGGCCTGTCACCTTCCAACCTGTTGCGCCGTTCTGGGTTGTCCAAGTCCAAGTACAATTGTTAGCCAATTCTTTATATTCATTAACGGAAGGAGTACGCCATGTGCCGCCCCACATGACATTCGCTGCATCGTCCGCAGGTTCAAGGACAGTCTTGTTATCTACCGTGCCGTATTCGCTACGGGTGTTATACTTGGTCAGGCTGTACATTGTGCCTGCACACCACTTATAATTTGACCATGAAGCAGTTTTTACATCTTTGGGCGTTGTCTCCCCCCAAGCAAATCGAGTGGTGCTTCGTTCTTCGGGTGAATTTGCACCGACATCCATCGTTGACCATTTCACACTGAGACCCAGATCAACATATTCATGACCGTTGTTGTAGGCTTTGACTCTCTGCACATTCACCATGCAGGTATCTGACACATTGCTGCCATCGGCAAGGGCGCAAACGATATAAGCATAGCCTTCGCCTACAGCTTGAACCGTTCCGTTTACGACCGTAGCCACGTCTTCATTACTACTGCTCCACACAACATTCTTATTGTCAGCAGCATCGGGTTCGATGTAGGCATACAATCGCTTACTCTCTTTTTGACCATTGGAATTTTGGATAGACAATGTGAGTTCATCAGCAAGTCCCCAATCGTCATACGTATAGAGTGTAATGTTTGTCACCTTCACCTCTGGTCGGGTACGGGTGAAGGTTTCGTGGGTTCCGTCGGAATATCTCCGAATCATTACTTCATCGGTGAGATAGACCACATCGACGCTTGTGAAGAGAGTGCCATTGTCGTACATGAGGATTCGACCTTGAGAGGGGAAGAACTTGTACGTCTGAAAAGACAGACCATTGACTGTGCCGTCGTCCTTATACCAAATGAATTCACCCCTTGTATTCCACCATTTGCCGTAAATCAGACTATTGTCCTCTTGATAGAAGTCAATCTTGGGGATAATGTACTCGGCATCACCTGTGAGGTAGCCGTCAATGAGCAACGTGACATCTTCCACATCGAGAGCGTCGTTGTGGTTCAAGTCACCGTTAATCTCTTGTGCGTTAACCACTGTAGTCAACTCCATTGCTGCGAGCAGCAGAACAAAAAAGATTTTTTTCATAGGTAGTAGTTTTAATGTGGTTTATAATTTGATTTTTATTTATGGCAAATTGATGACTGCGCCGACGGGCACATTGTCGGGATTGGGGAATTTGTTGGCACGAAGAATAACACGGACAGAGTCTTTGCTGCCATAGACTCGCTGGGCTATCTTGGTGAGCGAATCGCCTGGCTTGAGGGTGTAGGTCCGCATGGGTTGCGCCGCTGTCTTAGTGGTATCGGTCTGAGTTTGAGACAACGTATCCGTCTTGTGGGTTTGCGGTTTTGCCGTTGTGGATGGATGGGGGTTTGTGGTTTTTATTTTTTGTGGTTGCTCGGTGGGTGTGGCCTGCTTATTATTGTATTTGTGAACAAGGATGCCCACTTCTGCCAACAGCAGCCCCATGATGGGTATCAGGAGCCACCACAGCCAATTTCTTTGTCTGCGGGGTGTTTCTTCAGGTTCGTCGTGGATGGGTTTGTCGTTGAGGTAACGAGAAAGGGCTTCGGGAGCAGTGTCGGCTGGTTCTTTCACGGGTTCTTCGTTCTGAACGACTTCTTCCGCTGGCGTTTCCGAGGTTGGCTTTGCTTCTGTTCCGGCGGGTTCTCCTTCCGTAACGATGGGTGTCGCTGCTACGAGTGGCGGTGTGTTGGCTTCCAGTTGTGCAATGAGTTTTTCCAGACGGCACTTTTCGTTGTTGGCTTCGTTGGCTGCTTTCAGCGTTTCGGCAGCACGCACTTTGGCTGCTTCGTACTGGGCACGCAGGTCGTCGAGGCTCTCGGGGGTGGAGATGAGCAGGTCGATGGCAGAAAAATCGTTCTGTGGCTGCTCCACATTCTCCAGTTGGGGTGCATCCAGCTGTATGCCTTCGACCTCGGCCGCAGCGGGTGTGTCGTCTGCAGCAGTCGAGGCGTCTTCGTCTGGCGAAGCCATGTTAGCTATCTGTTCCTGCAGGATGGCAAAGGCCTCGTCCGATGGTATTTCGGTGAAGGTGGATTCGTCTGGGATGAAGTTCACCTTCTTGTAACCAGCTATCAGGATGCGCTCTCCGTTGTTGACATTGACGCTTTCGCGAGGTGCCACTTCTACGATTTTGAATGTGCCCAGTCCGTTGATTTTGACCAGTCCGTCGGTTTCAAGTCCTTCCAGGATGGTGTCGAAGAAGGTCTTTGAAAGCTGTTCTGCCACGGTCTGTGACAATCCGCTTTGACGGGCGAATGCTTCAGCAAAGCTTTGCAAGTAGTATTTTTCCATGATGATTCTGCGGGGGTGAGGGGTTAACTGTTCAGCTTGTCTTTCAATGTTCCGCTCATCTTGAAACCGATGGTCTGCTTGGCTGGAACTGCATTGAAGGTCTTGGTGGTGGGGTTGTACATTCTGCGGGCGGCTTTGGTCTTCGGTTCAAAGACTCCCAGATTTTTCACAGTCAGCGTGTTGCCCATTTTCGTTTGGTTGACAAGCAGGTTGACAAGGGCTGAGACTTGTGTCTGCATTTCGTCGGCATCAGCACCAAGCACTTCTGCCATTCTGTCTATAAATGTTCTGTTGTTCATTGGTTATGGGGAGTTATGAGGTTTTCTTTCCGTAGAGGTCAAAGTCGTCGGCATCTACAATCTCCATATTATAGAAGGAGCCGCGCCGAAGGGGGCCGTCGCTGACGGGAATGAGCACTTCGGGATCGACTTCTGGGGAGTCGTATTGGGTGCGACCGACGTAGTATTCGCCTTCTTTGCGGTCGATGATGACTTGCTGTGTGGTGCCTATCTTCTGGGCTTGCACCTCGGCAGAGATGGTTTGCTGCAGCGCCATGAGCTGGTCTAAACGTTGCTGCTTGACCGCGGCTGGCACTTCGTCCTTGAATTTTTTCGCAGCTGGTGTGCCGTCTTCTTCACTATAGGCAAAGGCTCCCATGCGGTCGAAACGTGCCCAGCGCACAAAGTCGAGCAGCTGCTGAAATTCTGCTTCGCCCTCGCCAGGGAAGCCGACCATCAGGGTGGTGCGAAGACAGATGTCGGGCACTTCGCGGCGAAGACGTTCTACAAACTGGTAGGTTTCTTCGCAAGTGACGTGACGTTGCATGTTGGTCAGCACCTGGGTGTTGATGTGCTGCAGGGCCACATCGAGGTATTTGCAGACGTTGCTGCGCTGTCGCATGACTTCGAGCAGTTCCCACGGGAAGTGGGTGGGATAAGCATAGTGCAGACGAATCCACTTCACACCCCGAATGTCGCTGATGCGGCGAACCAGTTCGGCTATCATCTGCCGCCCGTAAAGGTCTATGCCATAGAAGGTAATTTCTTGGGCTATGATTTGGAATTCTTTGACGCCTTGCTGCACCAGCTGCTCCACTTCGCTGAGGATGCTCTCCATCGGACGGCTTTTGTGCACGCCTGTTATCAGGGGGATGGAACAGTAGGCACACTGACGGTCGCAACCTTCGGCTATCTTGACGTAGGCATAATGCTTGGGGGTGGTCAGTTGGCGGCTGTATTCGTGGGCATGGTCAAAAGATTTTCCGAGGTCTTTCAGGAGTTCGGTCCAGTTGAATTTGCCGTAGAATTTATCTACTTCGGGGATTTCCTTGTTCAGTTCTTTGAGATAACGTTCAGAGAGACAACCCATCACATACAGTTCGCGAATGCGCCCTTGCCGCTTTGCTTCGCAGAGTTCCAGTATCATGTTGATACTCTCTTCCTTGGCATCGGCAATGAATCCGCAGGTGTTGACCACAACCATCTCGCCACGGACCGTTTCGGGGTCGTGATGCACGGTGTAGCCATTCAGCTGAAGCTGACAAATCAGCCGCTCAGAATCGACCAGATTTTTCGAGCAACCCAATGTGATGATGTCAACGGTGTTTTTTCTCATAATTTTATTCTCCAAAGAGTGAATCCACAAACGCACGGCGGTTGAAGGGCTGCAGGTCTTCCATGCCTTCGCCCAGTCCGATGTATTTTACTGGAATCTTAAACTGGTCGCTGATGCCTATCACCACTCCACCCTTGGCTGTGCCGTCGAGTTTGGTGATGGCCATCGAGGTCACCTCGGTGGCTTTGGTAAACTGCTTGGCTTGTTCAAAAGCGTTTTGACCGGTAGAGCCGTCGAGCACCAGCAGCACATCGTCTGGAGCTGTGGGCACAACCTTCTTCACCGCATTGCGAATCTTGGTCAACTCGTTCATCAGTCCCACTTTGTTATGCAAACGTCCGGCGGTGTCAATCAGAACCACGTCGGCACCATTTGCCACGGCTGAACTGACGGTGTCGTATGCCACGGCTGCTGGGTCGCTGCCCATCTGCTGCTTGATGACGGGCACACCCACACGTTCACCCCAGATGACAATCTGCTCCACAGCGGCTGCACGGAAGGTGTCGGCTGCACCCAGATAGACTTTTTTGCCTGCTTGCTTGAATTGCCATGCCAGTTTGCCAATGGTTGTCGTTTTGCCGACACCGTTCACACCGACAACGAGGATGACGTAAGGTTTATGGTCGGATGGGATTTCAAATCCGTTGGCATCGTCCGTGTTGTTCTCGGTCAGCAGGGAGGCTATTTCGTCACGCAGGATGTTGTTCAGTTCGCCCGTACTGACATATTTGTCACGAGCCACTCGTTCCTCAATGCGTTGAATGATGCTGAGCGTCGTTTCGACACCCACATCGCTGGTGACCAGCACTTCCTCCAGATTGTCCAGCACGTCTTCGTCCACGGTCGATTTACCTGCCACGGCACGTGCTATCTTGCCAAACACCGTTTCTTTTGTTTTGGCAAGTCCGTTGTCCAATGTCTCTTTCTTTTTCTTTGAAAAAAAATCAAAAAATCCCATAGTCAATCTTAATTTTATTAGTTCTTTCTACCGTCTTTTGTGTTTGTAAACCTATTTTGGCCACAAATTTACAACAAATAAATGAAACAAACACAAAAAAACCTCTCCATTTTCACGGAGAGGCTCTATAATAAGTTATCTTTTAGTGCCGACAGCGGCTGTTAGAGGCACATTGTCGGCAATAAAACGAAAAGCGTAGTCACATTTCAATTACTTCTTCAGATAATCCTTTACCATGTCGGCAGGAATCATCTTCTCGTCAAAAGCGTATGCTCCAGTCTTGGGCGACTTGAACATCTTGATGACTTTTGTGAAAGAACGGCTGTCCTTATTCTGCAGTGTTGCAACGGTTTTCTTTGCCATAGTGTTTCAGGGATTATTTAATTTCCTTATGAACTGTCATTCTCTTAAGGATGGGGTTATACTTCTTCAGTTCCAGGCGGTCTGGAGTATTCTTGCGGTTTTTGGTTGTGATATAACGTGATGTTCCTGGAAGACCGCTATCTTTCATTTCTGTGCACTCAAGGATGACCTGTACACGATTACCTTTAGCTTTCTTTGCCATTTTTGATTTCTCCTTTTTCTGTTAATAATTCGATTAACCAATAACCTGGCTTTCCAACGTCCTGACATCAAGGAAGCCCTTGTCTATCGCCTTACGGATAGCGGCATCAAGACCAATGCGATTGATAATACGCAGACCGGCTGCGCTCACTTTCAGGAAAATCCAGCAATCTTCCTCTACATAGTAGAATTTCTTTACAAACAGGTTGACTTTGAATTGTCTTTTTGTTCTGCGCAATGAGTGAGACACGTTGTTACCCACCATGGCACGCTTACCTGTAATCTGACAAATTTTTGACATATCGGTTTTTTCTTTATTCTATGAATTTTCTAAATACTTTTTGGAGAAGAAGAAACGGAGTGCCGTGTCTGCAAGCCCGCAATGCTTGCTTTTTGCGAAATTGACACAAACAAACCGCCAAAGTTATTTTGAAAATTAGGGGTGTTTCTGTTTTTAATTGTTCGTTATGGATGAATCCCGCTCTCACGTTATTCCCATTTCTTGGTGATCCGGAAGGGATTCGAACCCTTGACCCACAGCTTAGAAGGCTGTTGCTCTAATCCAACTGAGCTACCGGACCATCCTTTCCGTTTCCCCTCGCCGCCCTTGTTGAGGGGGCAACAAGACAATTGCATGGGACGTGCCTATGCAATTTGCGGGTGCAAAGGTAGGAATTTTCTTTGAACCCGCAAAATGTTTTCGGCTTTTATTTCTTTCAGACGGAAAGTTTTTTGACTTTTTCGTCCACGAAGGGGCGTTTTAGTTCACGGTCAAGTGCACTTCCATGACGGCAGAATACTCTTTACCGTCTGTATGGGTATAGATGACAGCCTGACGGAAGACGTATGTATTGCCCTTTCTCAACCGTCCTGGATATTGCCCCACATAGCAGCCATAGCTGTCGGGATAGAGTTCGGCAAAGATGGCTGCCGAAGTGCTGTAGGAAGTCACATCGCCTGCCGTCGTAAACCAGTGACCATAGCACTGATCCGTAGAGGTTGTGGTGGTGGTATTATAATAGTAGGAGCCATTCTTCCTGACAGCGGCAAAACGCAGACTACCCTTTGTGCCCGTCGAAGTATTTCGTTTCAGCGCCTGCATCTGAGCAGTCGATACACCCAAAGCCTTTGAAATGGCATCCATGTCGTACTGCACCCTCACGCTGCTATAGCTGCTGGAGCTATACGCCAGGTTGGCATTGATCACCACCGTCGTGTCCCTACGTTCATAATCTTCAGCATATTCGCCATACGTGCGATTGGCTCCGTAGGGGTCTGTGCCTTCAAACTTCACGGCGTAGGGCCATTGCTCGTCGTTGGCTGTATTGTCGTCCCAAGGATGACGCCAGTATTTCGTCGGGGCACCCATTACCACGAACCAGATGTTCTTACAGTTTTCAGGCACTGTCAGCGTGACATCTCCCTCGGCATCACGTCCCATTTCGCCGTAAGTGCGTGTGCCGTCACTGCTGTAAGCCACAAAGCCATAACGCCAACCTGCACGGTCGGGGAAAAGTTCTCGGTAGCCCGCAGCTCCCACAATGCCCTTGAAGTGCGCCTTAATCACCGTGCCGGCAGCCGGAATCTTCATGGGGTTGGCATTGTAGCCATAGTTTTCGGGACAATACTCCGGATTGACCACCCAGTAATCGCGGTCGCCACCGAGATTCTTCTCGACGATGTCAGCCGTCGGCTCTTGCAAACGTTGCTGTTCGCTGCCTATCAGCCCCTGGCCGTAAGTCTGCCAGCGGTCAATGTCCATGCTGGCAATGTGCTGATAACCCAGAAACTGCTCATCGGCAAAGGTGTTGACATCCAGACCGAAGATGCGCATATAGGCCTCGATAGGGTCTTCGGGCTTGGTGGATTCACGCCACACGCGAGCCACCGTGTTCAGTCCGTGCAACTGGCACCACCAGTCCTGGTAGTAACAGTTGTTGTAGCGGGCATTTTCGCTGAGAATATTCATGTGGTGCATATTCTGGTTGTTCGACCAATTCTCGGCAAACTGCTGAGCAGGATACACCTTGTGGGCTTGCCAGTTGGCACAGTCCTCCCACCATTCGTTGCCGCCCTGCGCATAGTTGTTGTAGCCGTAGTTCAGTCCGTGGCTATCGCCCAGGTCTGCACTAACCAGATACTGAAACACATGGCCAATCTCGTGAGCCACCGTCACATTGCTGCTACTTGCCCAGGGATTGCAATGAAACAGACCTACTCTGTACTCGCGGCTCGTCTTGGTCGATCCATTATAATAATAGGTCGTGCCTTTCTGTCCCGAACCGTCGGCACGCCAGTCTGTCTGGTTCACGATGAACATTTCAAGCTTCACGTTGTCGGTCGTAGATTTGCCAGGCTCCAGGAAGCCCAGTTCCTCCACATACACTTTCCAAATCTTCTCGGCATTCCGAAGCATGGTGTTCACATTGCAGGTGGAGCTCCCCAGCGTGATGTTGCCATTCGCCTTCTTCTCCAGCCCCTTTTCCCAGAAGCAGATGAAGTGTTCGCTTTCCTGACTGCGCTGGAAACAGAACTTCGAGTTTTCGTTGGTAAAATCAATATTACCATACGTGCCAGGTTTCACAATGTAGCGACCAGGATTATTGAAGGTGTATGCACCCAGTTCTTCCTTCTTGTACGACTTCGTCAGATATTTTGCACCGGTAGCCCCTTCTTTCTTGTACATTCGCATCGAAGCGGTCTTGAACACAACCGAATCAATCTCCTGCAGATCATAGATTTCAGGTGCACAGAAACGGTCATTGTACTGGAACCAAAGCGTATCGCCCACTTCTGCCTGGGCAACGGAAGCAGAAACAAACGTCAACAGCGCAATAGCGCATGAACGTATCTTTGTGTAATTCTTTTTCATAGCCTATTCTTTATTTTTTCATTACCTTAAAACTGGCCTTGCCTGTATTCACCACATAGACGCCCTGCCCTAACCGCTGCAGACCGACAGCCACACCGTCGCCCTGCACCGTTATCTCAGCCGGCACTTCCTTGCCCGAAGCATCATAGACTTTCACGCCCTGCCCATCGGTAGCCTTCAGGGTCAGCACACCGCCCACAAGCGCAGCGGGTTTCGACTGCAGCAGTTCGTCCACACCCGTCAGAATGTTCGGGTCGTCCTTTGCAGAAATGTAGAAGTTCGCCACTCCAGAAAACTGGTAGTAATCCGTATTGACCACTACGCCACCATTCTCCATGTGCATCACCGGCGAGTCTGTACTGCTCAACAGGTAATACACCAGCGTGCCATCCGTCAACGTGAACACCACGCTCTTTGCTTCTGCCGCAAACGATGTCAGCAGCGCAAAAACGAAACAAAAAATCTTTCTCATTATCCTTATTTATTAATAATGTATATTCTGCCACAAACTTTCTGGCGGCAAAGATACAACATTTATCTGAAACGCGTGCAAAAAAGAAAGGAAATGTTGTGCTGTCTATCCACAAAGTTTTACCAACTCTGTGGCAAAGGCTTCAGACTGCGGTGAGAAAACTTTGCTGCTGAAGTGGGAGAACTTTGCTGTTGAAGTGAGAGAACTTTGCTGTTGAAGTGAGAGAACTTTGCTGCTGAAGTGAGAGAACTTTGCTGCTGAAGTGAGAGAACTTTGCTGCTGAAGTGAGAGAACTTTGCTGCTGAAGTGGGAGAACTTTGCCACTCAACTGGCACTGCATTGCCACTGCGGTGGGAGATTTTCAAAATTCCTACATACTTTTTTCAAACAAAGCTGCACTAAATAGCGTTTATTACGGTAAATCAGCAAAATAAGCACAAAAAAGTTACATGAAAGTTACATAAAAGTTACACTAAAGTTACATGAAACCACCCTACATGACAGTTCAAAACTGCAAATTTCATTTCTAAAACAACAGATTTAATAAAACCAATGGCATTAATTGAAAACTTTTCGTACCTTTGCGGCAAATTCGAATGATTGCAACATGAAATGGCAATAAACACAAAAACAATGAACAAAGCCATGAAGATTTCCAGCTACCTCTGCATCACAGCACTCACCATGGCGGGTGCAATGACGACAGCCTGTTCCAGCGAAGACCGCTTTGCAGAACAGCAGCAACAACAGCCGTCCACGAAAACAATAACCCTGAAGACCACCGTCAGCCTGGACAGCGACAACGCCATCACCCGTGCACTGACCTTGGACACAGAGCATGAACTGTTGGCAAAGACCTTCGCCGCAGGCGACCAGATTGCCGTGGGATATAATAATGTTACTAACAAGGCCGTAAGCGAACCCCTGACGGCTGACGACATCTCAGCAGACGGAAAGTCAGCCGCCTTCACCGTGACCCTGAACAACTTAGGAAGCAATCCATATGTGAACATCACTTATCCCGCAACGATGGCTGACGAGAAAGGAAAAGCAAAATCCGCACCGACCACGCAGGACGGCACGCTGGAGAGCATAGCCAAGAACTACGACCTCGCTACATCCTTCGTCCAGCTGACAGAGGATGGTGTGCTGCCGCCAGTCACGCTGGAGAACCAGTTCGCCATCTGTGCCTACACCATCAAGGACGAAACAGGCAATACCGACCTGACCAACACCATTACGCGAATGGATATTTCTGCCCAAAAAGAGGGGGAAAGAGACGCCTATAAATACACCATCAACCGCACACCTGCCAGCGGTCCCATCTACGTGGTCATGAATAGATTTTACGGGTACGACATTGAATACGCTGCTACCGACGGCACCAAGCACTACACGAAGTCTGTAACCAACAAGAGCTACGAAGCAGGAAATTTCTACCAACTGGGCTTGAGGATGGCAGAAACCACTTCCACTACGACCCTGGCCAATGCGCTTACCGACGGAGCTACGGTGACCATTGCGTTCAATTACGGTATATACAACACCTGTACATTCACGTTTAATAACGGCTCCTTCACGTTTGTGAGCGGCACGGGATGGGGCGGTAGTAACGAAGAACATGCCAAGGAAATGACAGTGACAGGCAATGGCAACATCGTCTTTAGGCAGAACCGATCTGGCACGATTGATGACAGATGGAAAGACTATGGTTTCCAAGTCATTCTTAATCCATCGTTCAACACCTATGAAACATGGGCGGGAGAAGAAGCTATTAATGAGTTACAGCCTTCCTTCCAGGGCATCCAAGTGAACGGTCAGGACATCACCTACCAGCTAACGAAATCAATCTCCGTTGATGACCTTGTAAAAGAGGAAGGACAGTCTTGGGCTGACATCGTCAACAACAACTCCGACAAGATTTATAGTGATAGATTATATATCAGGAGAGTCTCAGACAATTATTATCTGAAAAGGGATAATGGTTCTTCCCATAATCCTTCCTTTGCCCCCGTTATCCTTCGGGAGTTCTATTCTGCCTCTAACACCTACATCTTCGAAGAAAATCAATGAAACTAATAGCATTTAACCACCAAACAACATAAAAGAAACCATGGAGAAAAAGAAATATCAGAAACCGGCAACGGCAATCGTCCAGTTGCAACACCAGGCTCGCCTGCTGACAGAAAGCTCCAACCGCGTAGGAGTGCGGAACTACCAATGGCACGACTATGAAGAAGAGTAATTCTTATTTGCTGATAATCAGTGTAGATTTAATCCGCATTTAATCCGTAATCTGTGTATTTGAGAGTGAAGAATCGGCTGGCGTGGGTGAAGGATGGAAACTAAAACAGCGGAGCTTCAAAGCCTTTGTGCCTTGAAGCTCCGCTGTGTGGTTGGGATACCCGGGCTCGAACCAGGAATAACAGGACCAGAATCTGTTGTGTTGCCAATTACACCATATCCCAATGACCATGCAATCACGATGGAGCGCCGCTCGTTTCGCATTTGCGGGTGCAAAGGTAGGGCTTTTTTTGTTCTCTGCAAAAGTTTTTCGGATTTTTTTTGCCTGTTTCGCGATTTTTTGTCAATACAGGGCAATTTTATGAAGATTATTGCGTACTTTTGTGCGGATTTTAAGAAAAAAGGAACGAAACATCCTAATTTGTCACAAATTCTTTCAGTAGAAAAATAAATGGAGAAAAGACCGCTGATATTGATAAGCAATGATGACGGCTACCAAGCAAAGGGCATCGCCGCATTGGTGGATATGGTAAGAAGGTTTGGCGACGTGTTTGTAGTAGCCCCCGATACAGCCCGCAGCGGAGCCTCGATGGGCATCACAGCCCACGACCCTGTGCGAAACAAGCTGATTAAAGAAGAACCTGGGCTGACGGTGTGGGCTTGTTCGGGCACACCCGACGACTGTGTGAAGATGGCCTTCGAAGTGCTGCTGCCCCGTCGTCCCGACCTGGTGTTGGGCGGCATCAACCACGGCAACAACTGTGCTGTGAATGCCCACTACTCCGGCACCGTGAGCATTGCCTTCGAAGGTTGCATCAAGCGAGTGCCTTCGGTGGCATTTTCCAGTGGCTACATAGAGGCTGACGCCAACTTCGAGCCGATGCGCCCTGTAGTGGAGAAAGTAGTGGCACATGTGCTGCAAAACGGACTGCCCGAAGGGGTTTGCCTCAATGTGAACGCACCCGCAACAGAGCACTACCAAGGCATCAAAGTGCAGCGGATGGGTATGGGCGACTGGCATGAAGAATGGCAAGAGGCACAACACCCACACGGCTGGACTTACTACTGGATTGCCGGCTACTATGCACCCTTCGACCCACTCGACTCAACCACAGACACCTGGGCTTACGACCACGGTTATGTGGCTATCACTCCGCTGCAACTGGACCTGACGGCCTACGATGCATTCAAAGCACTAAAGATTTTACAGGAATGAAATACTACCTCATCGCTGGCGAGGCATCGGGCGACCTCCATGCAGGAAACCTGATGGCAGAGCTGAAAGCCCAAGACGCCGCTGCCGAGTTCCGTTTCATTGGCGGAGAAAGAATGCAATCGGCGGGCGGCACCCTCGTCAAGCACTATAAGGAATTGGCCTACATGGGGTTTATCCCCGTGCTGATGCATCTGCCCACCATTCTGCGAAACATGAAACTGTGCAAACAAGACATTGCTCAGTGGAGACCCGACGTAGTGATACTGGTGGACTATCCTGGCTTCAACCTGGACATAGCCAAATACGTTCATGCTCAAGGCATTTGCCCCGTGTTTTACTACATCAGCCCGAAAATATGGGCTTGGAAAGAGTACCGCATCAAGCGCATTCGCCGAGACGTGGACGAGCTGTTCTCCATCCTGCCGTTTGAAGTGGATTGGTTTGCCCAGCGTGGCTACACCATTCATTATGTGGGCAATCCCTGTGTGGATGCTGTCGAGAAGATGCGCAAGACATTCAAAGACTTTAGCGAACTATGCACCATCGCCATCCTGCCTGGCAGCCGCCGACAAGAAATCAAAGATAACCTGGGCATGATGCTGCAGGCTGCCAGCAAATTCAAGAATTATAAGCTGGTCATCGCTGGAGCGCCTAACATTCCAGCATCGTACTACCAACGTTTCATTCCAAAGGGCATCAAAGCCAACGTGCGTTTTGGAGAGACGTATCAAATACTGAACCAATCCGTTGCAGCATTGGTAACTTCGGGAACAGCCACACTGGAAACGGCCATTCTGCATGTGCCGCAAGTGGTATGCTACTACACACCCGTCGGCAAACTCATCAGTTTCCTGCGTAAACGCATCATTAAGGTGCCCTACATTTCGCTGGTCAACCTGATAGCCAACAAAGAAGTGGTGGAGGAACTGGTTGCTGACCGCATGAGCGTGGAAAACATCGAGAAAAGTCTTGCCAAGATTCTTCCCAAAGGTTGCTGTCGCCAGCAGATGCTCTGCGAATATGACCGAATGTGCCAGATACTGGGCGGTGCTGGAGCATCGAGACGTGCTGCCACCCAAATGATTGAATGCTTAAAAAATAAATAGAAATGGAATACAAAAGGACATATACCCAAGAAGAAGTGAAAGCACTTTATGACTGGTATGATACCACACAGCCACAAGGCGCTTTCGACTTGGGACATGGACTGAAGATAATAGATGTCCGTGATCTTTTCGAAAACACACGAACCATCGCCATGGAGAAGTGCGACAACACTACTTATTCAGGACAAATTCACACACTTTTCCTTGTACAGGAAGCCATCGCAGGGGGAGCGGCACTATACTAAGCCATTCAATTCCTTGCTGATGGCTTGCAATTCATTGCGTACATGTGTCAGTCGGTTAATGACGTCAATCTGCGACTTCACTTTTACACCCTTTGACTTAATGGCATCGCGGGCACCTTGCAAAGTCAAACCACGCACTTTCACCAGGTTATAGACCAGTTCCACCTGGTCCACATCCTCCTGCGAATACTGACGAATGCCTCGCCCGCCCTTCTCTGGATGAATGTTGGGAAACTCCTTCTCCCAGTAGCGCAGCAAGGTCTCCGTAACACCAAACTTCTGTGCCACTTCGCTGATAGAGTAGTACAGTTTTACTTTTTTATTTGTATTCAGCATAAATTGTTTAACTAAAGGTTCGCTTGTTCTTTTTTTACTTATCAAAGGAACAGGTGTTTATTCTTTTTTCTCTAAGGAATTTAGGAATTTAGGAACCTTTAGCTCGGCGGTAGCCAATTTTTATCGATGCTTGCATCGACTTTCCTTGATTCCTTAATTCCTTAGAGAAAAATACATGTTCATTAGAGAAAACGCTTTTTGTTACTTCCGAAAGTTGAATGAATTACTTATTAGGAATATTCTTCAGAATTTCAAGAATGAAATTGTAGAAACGCTCCACAGTGGGAATCAGACAAGCCTCGCTGGGTGTGTGGGGTGAAACCAATGTGGGACCAAAACTTGCCATATCCATTTCAGGATAATTCACACCGATGATGCCACACTCCAGTCCTGCATGACAAGCATTGACAATTGGCTTGTTTCCAAACATCTTTTCGTAAACATCTGCCATGATTGCCACCAACTTGCTGCTGGGGTTGGGCTGCCAACCGCTATAACCGCCTTCCAGTTCCACCTTCATGCCAGCCATTGAGAAGCAAGCCACCAAACCGTTGCACAGATAATTCTTCATGCTGTCCTGCGAAGAACGTGCCAAAAGACGAACCTCGGCCTTGCCATCAGCAATACTAACAATAGACAGGTTGCAGGAAGTTTCCACCAAATCGGGAATCGTTGGGATGTAACGCAGTACACCGTCGTGACAAGCCATCAATGCATTGACGAGATTCTCCTGAATGTCCTGTGGCACAGCCTTTGTCGGCATTTCACAAGGTTCAGCCACAAAGGTAATTTCCTTACCTTCCACATCCTTGAATTCTTCTGTAAAGACAGCCTTGCACTTGGCAACCAAAGCCAGAAACTCTTCCTCCGATTTTTTCGGAACCAGCACTACAGCCTCAGCGTCACGCGGAATGGCATTGCGCATATTGCCTCCATGCAGACTGCTCAGCCAAGCCAAGTCGGTATTGATAGCCGCAAAGAGGAAACGAGCCATCAGTTTGTTTGCATTGGGATAGCCCTTGTGAATCTCGATGCCCGAATGACCGCCATGCAGAGCCTTCACTGCCACCAGATAGCTCACCATACCTTCAGCCTCAACCTCCAATTCCTGGTATTGCATCTCACAATTCACATTCATGCCGCCGGCACAACCTATTGTGATTTCGCCTTCAGTCTCAGAGTCAAGATTCAGCAGATACTTGCCTTCCAGTTCATCGGGTTTCAAGGCAAAAGCACCGTCCATGCCCGTTTCTTCATCGCGAGTAATCAGCACTTCGATAGGACCATGAGCCACTGTGTCGTCTTCAATCACAGCCATGGCAGCAGCCACACCCATGCCATCGTCAGCACCCAGTGTCGTGTTGCGAGCACGCACCCACTCACCGTCAATATAGACATCCAGCGGATCTGTTTCGAAATTATGCTGCGAACCTTTCGTCTTCTGTGGCACCATGTCCATGTGTGCCTGAAGCACCGTCGTAGCACGGTTTTCCATGCTGGCAGTGGCACCTTTCTTCATGACAACATTGCCTGCTTCGTCGATATAAGCTTCAGCACCATGTGCGTGGGCAAAATCAACCAGAAATTGAGCTACTTGCGCTGTGTGTCCTGATGGACGGGGAATCTGCGTCAGGCTGTAAAAATTGCGCCAAACAACCTGCGGGGTTAAATCTTTTACTTCCATTTGTTTTTCGTTTTTAAGTGATTATATCATTTCGTTATTACGATTTATTTTTCTCATTCCTAATGACACAAGCGAGAATACACCCAACAGGGGTATCAACGCCGTCTGCACCGTATGGACAATCAACACAAACGTCACGGCATCCACTTCACGCAGCCCGTAGAGCACCAGTATCGTCTTTACGGCAAAATGCCACGGTCCTGCACCGTTGGGCGTGGGTACAATCACCGAAATGCTTCCCACGATGAAGCTTACAAGTGCCACCGTCAATCCCAGCCCAGCCGTAAAGTCGAAACAAAAGAATGTTATCTGGTAATGAAGGAAATAGCAAACCCATATCATCAGCGAATAAAACACCAACAAAGGCTTATTCTTCACATCCCGCAACGACATCACACCGGCCTTCACATTCGCTGCCGCCTGGCGAAAGCGAGCAAAGAAAGCAAAACGTCTGAAGGCAAAACCGAGAAACACGGCCGTCACCACCAAACAAAGTGCTGTCACCCAGTAGCCTGTAGCCGTGAAACCTCGCAACACTTCTACCATATCCGTTCCGGTTTCGTCGAAAAAGCGAGTAAATACTGCCAACTGGCTCAACATCACTCCTGCACACAGCAACAGCAGCAGCAAGGCATCTATCACACGCTCCGTTACCACCGTTCCCAATGCCTTCGCAAACGATGTACCGTCATACTTTGCCAACACACCGCAACGTGTCAGTTCTCCACTCCGAGGAACAATAAGGCTCGACGCATACGAAATGAATACACCGTGCACACAGTCCATCAGCCTCGGATGCTCACCCAACGGCTCCAGCGACTGCCGCCAACGCAAAGCCCTGAACAACTGAGCCGCCACACCGAAGACCAACGAAAAGAGCATCCAGCCCCAATTCATTTCCTCCAGCAACGTCCGCTCCATCTGTCCGAAGTCCACGCCACGATACATCCAATACAGAATCCCGCCACCCAAACAGAAAGGGAGCAGCAGATTTAACAGTTTTTTTATGGAAAAATACCCACGCATTTCGTACCTTTGCAGCAAAATCGCGTGCAAAGATACTACTTTTCACTTGAAATGAACAACATAAAACCCAAGAAATTTCTGGGTCAACACTTTTTAACTGACCCACACATCGCAAAAGCCATTGCCGACACCGTCGATGCCTGCCCCCACATCCCCATTCTCGAAGTAGGGCCAGGCACAGGTGTGCTCACACAGTACCTGCTGCAAAAAGGCCGATCATTCAAAGCCATAGAACTTGACCGCGAATCTGTGCCCTACCTCCACACGCACTTTCCCCAGCTGCAGGAAGGACTTATCGAGGGCGATTTTCTCCAGATGAACCTTGCCGAAACCTTTGCTGGCAGTTCCTTTGTGCTTACAGGAAACTATCCTTACAACATCTCCAGTCAAATCTTCTTCAAAATGCTGGAGAATCGTCACATCATCCCTTGCTGCACTGGCATGATACAAAAAGAAGTTGCCGAGCGAATTGCTGCCCATCCTGGCACCAAAGCCTACGGTGTGCTGAGCGTCTTTGTGCAGGCTTGGTACGATGTGGAATACCTCTTCACCGTTTCCGAACACGTCTTCAACCCGCCGCCCAAGGTAAAAAGTGCCGTCATCCGTCTCACACGCAACCAGCGCACCACCCTGGGCTGCGACGAAGCCCTGTTCCGCCGCATCGTCAAGACCGTCTTCACCATGCGTCGCAAAATGATGCGCACCCCCATGAAGCAGATTCTCCCCAAGGACAGTCCCCTACTCTCCGACGAAATCTTCAACAAACGCCCCGAACAGCTGTCCGTAGAGGAATTTATCGAACTGACCAATCAGGTTGAAAAAGCAAATAAGGGTGAATAAAAGACATTTGCCTCAAATTTTTTCTCGTGTACAAATATAGATATAATTTTCGAGATAATACCCCTAAAATATGTTCGGTGGGCAGTTGTATATTAATACAATAGTCCGAACATCCATAATGGAATGCGGTTCCGATGACCAATCTCAGTATTATCAACAGCCAGGTAGCTATCGGGGATATCCTTTATCTGGTCGAAGGTCTTGCCTTTCCCACCGACCTCAAACAGATATGTCCTGTCCACAAGGAAATCACCCGCTTTTGGATAGCGTACATCATGACCTTGTGATAATTGGTTACAAAAGAACGTCTCACGAAGTGTACCTGTATCAACTTTGGGGGTTAGCGCAAACATCATAGTAGGGTTATTGATATATATTTTATCTGGGCGTGACAGATTATCTGGACTCTTAACGTCATCGCCTAACAACAGAAGCAAACCTCCACGCTGAAGCGCATAAAGCATTTTCAATCCTTGGTTGCGATCTGTTTCCAACTCCTTGTAGATCTCATTCATCTTGGGCAGTTGCGGTACCCTTTCAGCAAGAATCATCAACAATTTTTTCGTCTTGCGAATCGTTGACATCGTGATATCCTCAATATTAGGATAATCCACCTCTATCACATGATTGGCCACATTCTGTAGCCTTTGGTAATAACCATGATGCACAGCCTTATAGAATGGATAATACCCCACTTCAAGATATTTCTTGAAATGCTCCAGTATCTTTATTTTGCCGCATACCTCCATAGCAATGCCAACATGATCCGCAAGCAACTGTTCAAGTGAAACAAATGGAATCTGCAATATGCCTTCGTACTCCAAGAACTCACGTAGCGACAAACCTCGCATTTCATACATAGTCAGGCGACGTGAAAGATCTCCTTCGCTGCTTTCCAATTGAAGCATTGATGAACCAGTATAAGCCACATAAAGTCCAGGATAGTCATCACAGATATTCTTTAGCAGCGTTTGCCAATGTTTGTAATAGTGAATCTCGTCAATAAAGAGATGGGTTCCGCCATGTGTATAATGGTAGTCCACGACATCAATGACTTCATGAGTGCTGAACCACAGGTTATCAAGCGAAATATAAAGCACCTTGTCCAACTCTTTTCCCTTAAAAGTCTCTTTGATATGTTGCAACATCAGGGTTGATTTACCACATCCCTTCGGACCTTTTATGCCAATCAGCGTGTCGTCCCAATCTATCTGCTTGTATAAATAGCGAAAAAAAGACATTGGCGTGGCAGCCAACCTACGCTGGAAAATCTTGATGAGATAACTGATCTGTTCCTCCATATTTCTTTAATTTATCGTTCTTGGCTGCAAAGATAATAAAATGTTTCCAAACATTAAAATTATATCAAATAAAATGTTTCCAAACACTAAAAATATACGTGTTTTATGTGTATATTCTTCATCTCGTTGCACGCTTTTTAAACATTACACACAGATTACACAGACTGCCATTGGGATTCTCACAGGAATCTGGGCAATCTGTGTAATCTGTGGTAAAAAAAGCAAGTATAATCTATGGTTTAAAATTCTCTTAATCCATTGCGAGTGCGGCCTTTCATCAAAGTCTCTTTTTTACACATATTAAACATATTTCCACTGAAACTTAGCACTTGTCGATTCAAGACACGGCTGTTGTCGATTCAAAACTTAACTTTTGTAAAAAAGAAGAGGTTGTGCTCAAAAATGACACAACCTCTTCTCCATTTTTTGCTTAATTAGTGTTTACTGAATAATTAATAACTCTTTGGTATTTAAGTTTATATAACTAAATTTCTTTGCCTGTTTAACTAAAAATTAGTACCTTTGTATAG
>CADCLN010000016.1 GCA_902802265.1 uncultured Bacteroidales bacterium
CGGGCGCGCCGATGGTACTGCACCGCAATGCGGGAGAGTAGGTCGCCGCCCCTTTTTTTGGAGAGCCTCCAGCGCAGAAATGTGCTGGAGGCTTTTTTTGTTGTTACATACCTCGTGTGTGCTTGAGTTCACTCTATAAAAAATCAACGACAGATTTAATCGTTAAACCTGTCGTTGTGAATTGTTTGCAGTAAAAGCCGTTTATTTAGTACACCTTGAATCCGATGATTTTGCGAACTTCGCGGAGGGTGGCAGCAGCACTTTCGTGTGCTTTTTCTGCGCCCATCTTTGCGATTTTGTTAAGCAGTTCTTGGTTGGAAGAATATTCCAAAATTCGTTCACGGATGGGTGCGATGGTTGCGACGATGTCCTGCGCCAATTGTTTCTTCATGTCTCCATAACGGATGGACATATCATTCCATTTTTCGTTGAAGTAGTCGTAAGTTTCCTTGGAAGAGGCAATCTCCATGAGTGTGAAGAGATTCTGAATCACTTCTGGCTTAGGTTGATTGGGTTCTGTAGGGCCTGAATCGGTGACTGCTCGTTTTACTTTTTTCTCGATAGACTTGGCGTCTTCATAGAGATAAATGCAATTGCCTTCGCTTTTACCCATCTTGCCCGATCCGTCAAGTCCTGGGATTTTGATGGCGTGGTCACCGAAATAGAAGTTTTGTGGTTCTGGGAAAAATTCCACACCATATATATAATTAAAGCGGCGTGCACATTTGCGGGCCATTTCCATGTTTTGCTCCTGATCCTTTCCGACGGGTACTTTGGCAGCACGGTGTTGCAGGATGTCTGCAGCCATCAGGGTGGGGTAGGTGAGCAGTCCTGCATTCACGTTTTCAGGCTGTTGACGTGCTTTTTCTTTGAAGGTAGTCACACGTTCCAATTCACCCAGATAGCAGTTCATGTTCAGATAGAGGTACAATTCGATGGTTTCTGGTACATCGCTCTGTATATAGATGGTCGATTTCTCTGGGTCGATGCCACAAGCCAAGTATTCGGCAAGAATGGTGTTTGCCGATTTCTGGATGTCCTCTGGCTTGGGATGTGTGGTGAGTGAGTGCCAGTCGGCGATGAAGTAGAAGCAGTTGTAGTCGTCCTGCATTTTTACAAAATTCTGTACTGCTCCATAGTAGTTGCCGAGGTGCAGATTTCCTGTTGGGCGTATGCCGCTTAATACGATTTCTTTCATGTTTGTAGTGCTTGTTTCCGTTAATTTTCTGCAAAGGTATGAATTTAAAATGAAGTATGCGCCATGAAGAATGCAGAAAATGCAGAATAGTCTTGCTTATATTGAAAAATAGGTGTACTTTTGCACTTTAAAAGCAAATGCTTGACGATTATGAAAGAGATTTTAGACCTCATCAACGAGATGTCCCCGTTTTTGCTGTTAGGTTTTCTGATAGCAGGACTGATGCATGCATTCATTCCCAACAGGCTTTACACAAAATATCTGTCTGGTAAATCTTTCCGTTCAGTGGTTAATGCCGCTCTTTTTGGAATACCCTTGCCGCTTTGTTCCTGTGGCGTGATACCTACCGCCATGTCGTTGCGCCGCGAAGGTGCCAGCAAGGGAGCCGTTTCTTCTTTTATGATTGCCACTCCGCAGACTGGTGTCGATAGCATATTTGCCACCTATTCTCTGATGGGATTGCCTTTTGCCGTAGTGCGTCCCGTTGCAGCTTTGGTGACAGCTCTGTTGGGGGGAACTTTTGTAAATTTGTTTGATAAAGAAACAGAACAGAAGGAAGATCCGACGAATGCTTCAAGCAACTATTCCGAACAGCAACATCAGACATTCCTTCAGCGAATGGTGGAAGCACTGCGTTTTGGCTTTGTTGAAATGATGGAAGACATCGGTAAATGGCTTGTGGTGGGACTTTTGATAGCAGGACTCATTGCCGTGTTTGTCCCCAATGAGTTTTTTGCTGTATTCAAGGATAATACCTTCCTGTCCATGCTCCTGGTGCTTTGCATTTCCATTCCCATGTATGTCTGTGCCACAGGCTCCATCCCCATCGCCGTAGTGCTGATGCTGAAAGGCCTCACCCCTGGTTCCGCATTAGTCTTGTTGATGGCTGGTCCAGCCTGCAATGCAGCCTCCATGCTGGTCATCGGGAAAGTGCTTGGACGTAAGACTTTGGTGTTCTATCTGATATCCATTGTTTTGGGTGCCATACTCTTTGGCGTTGGCATAGACTGTCTGTTGCCCCGCGAATGGTTTACTTCCTCTTTGGTGGGTTCTCAGACCTGTTGTCACGAGGCAACCAGTTGGTGGCAATGGGCTTCTACGGTTCTGCTTGCTCTCCTATTGTTAAATGTCTTGCGCATGAAGCTTTGCCACCAGCATACTTGTTCCTGTGACCATCACCATCATCACGCTTGTTCCTGCGAACACCAGCAGGCAGAAGTTCGTGGTCAATTTGCTGAATATATCGTCTCAGGAATGAGTTGCAACCATTGCCGTACAACGGTAGAAAAAAATGTCCGCAGCATCCCTGGTGTTACGAATGTATCGGTCGATTTGCAGACAGGCAGAATGATTGTCGAAGGTGAAAATATTTCTGACGAAAAACTACGGGAAACGGTGGAAAGTATTGGCTTTACACTGGAAAAAACGCACATTTAACCGATTTTAACGTCTCAATGTGCATTGATGTCATTTTTTATCCATACCTTTACAAACTAATTTGGCGTAATCTTTGCTTTTCTATTTTTATTTGGAAGGAAAACGCTGAATGGTTGAACCTAAAATTGAATAAAAAAATGACAATATATAATGAGTTACAAATGGAACTACAAAGCTCCAACACAGGAACAGGTAGATGCTGCGGAAGCCCTGGCTAATGAGACAAGAATTAGTCCGGTGCTCTGTAGAATGCTGATGAACCGAGGCATCACTACGGCCGAAGAAGTCCGAAAGTTCTTTCGTCCCCAGCTCCATGACCTCCACGATCCCTTTCTGATGAAAGGTATGGATAAGGCGGTAGAACGTTTGAACCAAGCTATGGGCAATCGTGAACGCATTATGATTTATGGCGATTACGATGTGGACGGCTGTACTGCCGTAGCCCTTGTCTATCGATTCCTGCAGCAGTTTTACTCCAACATTGAATACTACATACCCGACCGCTACGACGAAGGGTATGGCGTAAGCATTCAGGGTGTTGACCTTGCTGCTTCACATGGTGTAAAACTGATTATTGTGTTGGATTGCGGAATTAAAGCTGTCGATGAAATACAGTATGCCAAAGACAACGGCATCGATTTCATCATCTGTGACCATCATGTACCAGACGCTCTGGTACCTCCTGCTGTTGCTATTCTCAACGCCAAGATGCCTGACAACACCTATCCTTATCTCGACCTTTCGGGATGTGGCGTGGGATTCAAGTTTATGCAAGCATTTGCCATTAGCAACGGCATCCCATTCAGTATGTTGATACCCCTGCTCGACCTTGTGGCTGTCAGCATTGCCAGCGACATTGTCCCCATTATGGGCGAAAACCGCATTCTTGCCTATCACGGTCTGCGCCAGTTGAACAACAACCCAAGTGTGGGCTTGAAAGCCATCATTGAGGTGTGTGGACTGAAAGACCGCGACTTGACCATGGCTGACATCGTCTTCAAGATTGGGCCTCGCATCAATGCTTCGGGACGAATGCAGAACGGAAGCGAATCCGTTAAATTGCTCGTGGAGCACAACAGCGAGAAAGCGCTTGAAAAGGCTGAGCAAATTAACCGCTACAACGAAGAACGAAAAGAGCTGGACAAGCGAATGACCGAAGATGCAAGCCGATATGTGGAGGACCATCCCGAAATGAAGACGCGCTCTTCCATCGTCATGTACAATGAAGATTGGCATAAGGGCGTCATCGGAATTGTGGCTTCCCGTCTTACCGAAATCTACTTCCGTCCAACCGTGGTACTTACTCGCACCGACGATCTCGTCACAGGTTCTGCCCGCTCTGTCAGCGGATTCGATGTCTATAAAGCCATACAGAGTTGCAGCGACTTGCTTGACAACTTCGGCGGACATACTTACGCTGCAGGCCTCTCGCTGAAAGTGGAAAACGTGGAAGCCTTCAAGATGCGCTTCCAGGACTATGTGGACCAGCACATCGAACCCGAGCAGACCCTTGCCGTCCTCGACATTGATGCCGTGCTCAGTTTCAGCGACATCACCAAGCATTTCTGTATCGATGTCAAACGGATGCGACCCTTCGGCCCCGACAATCCTAAACCCGTCTTCTGTTCCAAGCAAGTCTTCGACTTCGGCACCAGCAAGGTGGTGGGCAGAGAGCAGGAACACATCAAGTTGGAACTGGTTGACAACACCTCCAACCACGTGATGAACGGCATCGCCTTCGGTCAAAGTGGGCAGGCAAGGTTTATCAAGACCAAGCAAGCCTTCGACATCGTCTATACCATCGAGGAGAACACCCACCGGCATGGTGAAGTGCAGTTGAAAATAGAAGACATCAAACCTAATGCAAATTCCCCCGCAACCGTACAATCGTAAAACCATATAACCTTACAACCGTATAACCGTAAAAACCGAGTGGCGTCCATAGAAAAATTTCTCTCCATTCTCAAGCAATACTGGGGCTATGAAAGCTTTCGTGGCATTCAGGAGCAAATCATTTGCAGCATTGCTGACGGACGTGACACATTGGGACTGATGCCTACAGGTGGCGGAAAATCCATATGCTTCCAAGTACCCGCAATGGCGCTTGGAGGCATTTGTATTGTGATTAC
Source organism: uncultured Bacteroidales bacterium (assembly GCA_902802265.1). Taxonomy (GTDB): domain Bacteria; phylum Bacteroidota; class Bacteroidia; order Bacteroidales; family Bacteroidaceae; genus Minthosoma. The sequence goes on from CADCLN010000016.1 coordinate 4,765, forward strand.
ACCCCTCATCTCCCTCATGAAAGACCAGGTGCGGCAGCTCCGTCTGCGAGGCATCAAGGCTGAAGCCGTCCACGCAGGCATGATGCGCGACGACATCGTCCGTGTGCTTGACAACTGCATTCTCGGCGACTACAAATTCCTCTATGTCTCCCCAGAACGGTTGGGTACTGACCTTTTTCGTGCCAAACTCCGACGCATTCCGCGCATCTCCATGCTTGTGGTGGACGAAGCCCACTGCATTTCCCAATGGGGCTACGACTTTCGTCCAGCCTATTTGCGCATTGCCGAAATGCGCCAGCTCATCCCAGCCGATGTGCCCGTGCTTGCATTGACGGCAACCGCCACGCCGCAGGTCGTTGAGGACATACAAGACAAGCTCCGTTTCCGCCAGCGCAACGTCTTCTCCATGAGCTTTGAGCGCAAAAACCTCATCTACGTGGTTCGGCAGACAGGCAGCAAGGTGGACGAAATTCTGCACATCCTTCAAAGTGTGCCCGAGGGCAGTGCCATCATCTACATACGCAGCAGGATGCTTACCTACGAGATAGCCAAGCAACTGTCCGCCGCTGGCATCAGCGTCACCAACTATCATGCTGGTTTGAGCCATGCAGAACGCGAATCGCGACAGAACGACTGGACTGCTGGCAAGGTGCGGGTTATGGTTGCCACCAACGCCTTTGGCATGGGCATCGACAAGCCCGATGTGCGGCTGGTCATCCACTACGCAGCCCCTGACACCCTTGAAGCCTACTTCCAGGAAGCTGGCAGGGCAGGGCGCGACGGAAAGACCTCTTACGCCATCCTGCTCTACGAGCCTTCCGACCTCACAACCTTTTCTCGCCGCGTGTCCCTCAACTATCCCCCTGTGGAATACATCTGCGACATCTACGAATCCCTTTGCTTCTTCCTGCAAGTCGGTGTTGGCGAAGCAGAAGGACGCACCTTCCTCTTTAGCCTGGAAGAATTTTGCAAACGTTTCCGTGTCTTCGGAGCCACCGCAAACAGCGCCCTCACCCTGCTCAACAACGCAGGCTACATAGAATACTGCGAAGACAACGACTTCTGCTCGCGTGTGCAAGTCCTGCTCTACAAAGAAGATCTTTACAACCTGCGCGCTTCCGACAAGAACGCCGACCTCGTGCTCACAGCCCTCCTGCGCAACTATACCGGACTGTTTGCCGAAGCCGTTCCCGTTGAAGAAGCTGCCCTTGCCAAGATTACAGGACTGACACCCACCGAAGTCTATCTTACCTTGAAACAGCTTGATCACCAGCAAGTCATCAACTTCATACCCCACCGCAGTTCACCCACCATCACGTTTACGCGGAAACGGGTAGAAACTGCTCAAATTCAGTTACCCCCTTCCGTCTATCTGGACCGTAGGCAGCAATTCCTCCAACGCATTCAGCACGTGCAGGACTATGTTCTCTCCACCGACCGTTGCCGCAGTCGGATGCTTCGCGAATACTTTGGCGAGACCGTCACAGCAGACTGCGGCCAGTGCGACGTCTGCCTGCATCGTCACCAGGAGCAGCACATCGTTCAAGCCATCTCGTCTCTGCTTTCTGATGGCAAACCCCATTTGCTCTCCGAACTCAACGCTTTGCCCTACAGCCCCACGTTGGTTCGCCAGACCCTGCACCTCATGCTCCGCGAAAACGTCATGCTTACCGACAACACCATTCAGCTAACCTCATAACCCCCATTTCTCATGAACTCCCATCTCCAGTCAGCCATTGCAGCCTTAAAACAGAAAGACCTCATCACCGCCACCGTGGAGGTGAACCGAGCCGTCAGCGAAGAACCCGAAAACGCCGAAGCCTACATCTTGCGTGGGCAGCTTAGCCTTGCCGTCGGCGACAAACGTGGGGCAGCTGAAGATATGGCGCGTGCGCTCGAACTGCGTCCCGACTTGCTCTCCCGCATCAACGGCGAATTCAAGAAATAATCCCATACATTCCAAGGATTTGTTTATCTGAGAAATGGGCAGATAATCAAATCTTTTTTCTCAGCACTGCACACCATTCTTGCTCACACCCGCAATAAAACTATAAATCACACTTTGATTCTTAGGAATCACGTCATGATTTTTAAGAATCACGTCATGATTTATAAGAATCAAAGTGTGATTTCAAGAAAAGATTCGGGTGTCGTCAAGAAAAGATGTGTGTGTCGTCAAGAAAAGAATTGGCACATGAGGATTCTTCATGGAATTACGAGCTATTTTTTTGTGGTTACAAGAAAAAGTCGTACCTTTGCAGCCGATTTGTGTCTGACGAAGACACATTGTGTAAAAATAAAAGAAATAATACATAATTATTAAAGAATAGAATCAGAATGAACATTTCAATTCAGAACATCGACAAGGTGAACGCCGAGATGACCGTGGTCGTCGAACCGGCAGACTATGCAGAGAATTATAAGAAAGGCATCAAAGAGGCTCAGAAAAAAGCTAATTTGCCAGGCTTCCGTCCAGGCATGGTGCCCGCAGGACTTATTAAGAAGAAGTTCGGCCCAGGCATCATGGCTGAAGAAATCAACGTCCTGTTGCAGGATAAAATGTTTGCTTACATCCGTGAAAACAAGGTAAATATGCTGGGCAGTCCACTGCCAAAGGAAGAAAACAACAGCGTGAGCATGATGGAAGGCGAGACATTCACTTTCAAGTTCGACATCGCGTTGGCTCCTGAGTTCGACGCAACCCTGGGCAAAGACGATAAGGTTCCATACTACAACGTGGAAGTGAGCGACCAAATGGTGGAAAACCAGCTTGACATGTATCGCCAGCGCGGTGGAAAGTATGACACGGTGCAGGAATATCAGGACGGTGACATGATCAAGGGTATCATTACCGAGCTGGATGTGGAAACACCCGTCACAGCCGAAGGTGCTGTCATGTTGCCACGCTACTTCAAGAATGACGACCAGAAGAAGCTCTTCGAGGGTGCCAAGCCCAACGATGTGGTGAAGTTCAACCCTGCTGCTGCCTACGACAACAACGAGGCTGAGCTGACCTCTCTGCTCAAGGTGGCCAAGGAAGATGCGCTGAACCACAAGGGCGACTTCCAGATTCAGATTACAGAAATCACCCGCTTCGTGCCAGGTGAACTGACGCAGGACCTCTTTGACAGCGTTTATCCTGGCGGTGAAGTGAAGACCGCAGAAGACTTCCGTGCTCGCATCAAGGCATCCATTGCCGATCAGTTTGCCAAGGATTCTGACTACAGATTCATCCTTGATGTACGCAAATACGAAATGGAGAAGATTGGTCAGCTGGAATTCCCCGACGACAAGCTGAAGAAGATTATGCTTGCCAATGCCGACGGCGACCAGGAGAAGGTGGACCGCAACTACGAGAAGAGCCGTGAGGAACTCACTTGGCACCTCATCAAGGAGCAGCTCGTGGAGAAATGCCAAATCAAGGTGGACGACGACGACGTGAAGGGCATGGCCAAGGAAGTGACCCGTATGCAGTTTGCTCAGTACGGCATGATGAACCTGCCTGAAGAATATCTTGAAAACTCTGTGAAAGAGATGCTGAAGAAGCGCGAAACGGTGGATAACCTCATCGACCGTTGCATCGAGGTGAAGCTGGGTGCTGCCCTCAAGGCACTGGTTACACTCGACGAAAAGACTGTAACGGCAGAAGAGTTTAACAAATTGTTTGAAGAATAAGAAACCCTATGATAAACGATTTCCGAAAATATGCAACTAAGCACGTGGGCATCAACAGCATGGTGCTCGACGATGTGGTGAAGGCGCAGTCAGGCTACCTGAATCCTTACATTCTGGAAGAGCGCCAGCTCAACGTGACTCAGCTCGACGTGTTCTCTCGTCTGATGATGGACCGCATCATCTTTCTGGGCACCGAAGTGAACGACTACACAGCCAATGTGTTGCAGGCACAGATGCTTTACCTCGACTCGGTCGATAGCAACAAGGACATCAGCATCTACATCAATTCGCCTGGTGGCAGTGTCTATGCAGGATTGGGCATCTACGACACCATGCAGTTTGTCAATAGCGACATCCAGACCATCTGCACAGGCATGGCAGCCTCAATGGCAGCGGTGTTGCTCGTAGCAGGCAAGGAAGGCAAGCGCTCGGCTCTGCCCCATAGCCGCATCATGATTCATCAGCCCATGGGCGGTGCCCAGGGACAGGCAAGCGACATCGAAATCACTGCCCGCGAGATTCAGAAACTGAAAAAGGAACTCTACACCATCATCAGCGACCACAGTCACCAGCCATTCGACAAGGTCTGGGCAGACTCCGACCGCGACTACTGGATGACGGCTCAGGAGGCAAAGGACTATGGCATGGTTGATGAAGTGCTGATCAGGAAGAACTAATTCCCGTTGTCAAATTCAATATGGCTCCAAGACAAAAGAAATGTTCGTTCTGCGGACGCTCCGAGCGTGATGCAGAACTGCTCATATCGGGCATTGACGGCTACATCTGCAACGAATGTGCAGAGCAGGCGCACGAAATTGTGCTTGCCAATGTGAAAAAGCCTTCAAGGCTGAAGATGAAAGATTTGCCCAAGCCAGCCGAAATCAAGGCATATCTTGACAAGTATGTCATTGGACAGAAAGATGCCAAGAAAACCCTCTCGGTAGCTGTCTATAACCACTACAAGCGTCTGAATCATCCCGAAGCGGAGGACGACGTGGAGTTGGAAAAATCCAACATCATCATGGTCGGCAGCACAGGTACAGGCAAGACATTGCTGGCTCGTACCATTGCCAAACTCCTGGTCGTGCCCTTTGCCATTGTCGATGCTACGGTGCTGACCGAGGCAGGCTATGTGGGTGAAGACGTGGAAAGCCTCTTGACGCGACTGTTGCAGGCTGCCGACGGCGATGTGAATCAGGCTGAGTGTGGTATCGTCTTTATCGACGAAATCGACAAGATTGCCCGTAAGGGTGACAACCCCAGCATCACTCGCGACGTGAGCGGCGAAGGTGTGCAGCAGGGACTGCTGAAACTGCTCGAAGGCTCTGTGGTCAATGTGCCCCCACAGGGTGGGCGCAAACATCCTGAACAGCAGTTCATTCAGGTGAACACCAAGAACATCCTCTTTATTTGCGGTGGCGCTTTCGACGGTATCGAAAAACGTATTGCCCAGCGACTCAACACCCATGTGGTGGGATTTGATGCTTCGCGCAATGTGGCAAAGCTCGACAAGAGCAACATGATGCAGTACATCGCACCGATGGACCTCAAGTCCTTTGGCTTAATTCCGGAAATCATTGGTCGTCTGCCCATCCTTACCCATCTCGAACCACTCGACCGCACAGCCCTTTTGCGTATTCTCACCGAGCCGAAGAACTCTATCATCAAGCAGTATATTCGTCTTTTTGCATTGGATGGTGTGAAGCTCACCTTTGCCGACGGCGTCTTTGACTACATAGTAGATAAGGCCGTTGAATTCAAGCTTGGAGCTCGCGGACTGCGTTCCTTGGTCGAGACCGTCATGATGGATGTCATGTACGAAATTCCTTCGCAGCATGTATCTAAATATGAAGTCACTGTGGACTACGCTAAATCGAAAGTGGAAAAGGCCAATATGTTTGTGCTGAAAGAAAAAACGGAAGACAAATAGGAAATAAAAAGGTAAATATTTGTCTTTTCGAAACTTTTCTCCGTAAAAAGTGTACTTTTTGCGGAGAAAAGTTTTTTTTTAAATGCAAAACAAAGTAAATTTGCAACGCACAAATATTATAACTAATCTAAAATCAAAACAATTATGAGAAGAATAACAATTTTTTCTCTGCTCGCGTTGCTACTGATGGTGGCAACGAGCGCCATGGCGCAGGAGCACAATGTGGAACTGAATGACGACTCCGAGGTTGCCGACAAATGGACCATTCGTCCGAAGAAAGCAGAGAAGGGACAGGTCGTCACTGTTACCTATAACGGCTCGAAGCGCGTGAAGAGTGTCAAGGTCGTTAAACCAAAGTTCGGAATCCGTGTGACAAGTGACCCTGAAAATGATTATTTCAGCGGTTCAAAAAGTTTTACTCCTGACGAAATAGCTGCAGCCCTTGGTCTGGCAAGTGCAGAAGATTTGGAGAATCTTATTGAGGGCGGCAACAACGTTTACCTCAAATCTGCTGACGGCAGTTTGAATGACATTTACACCGGCAACCATAACGAGTTCTGGCTGAACGCAAAAGGCGAGGCACAGGGCTACGGGGATGACGGCACCTGCTGGTATATAGGCCTCTACTACCAAAAAGCAGGGATAGACTATGAAACGGGCGAAACCTACCCCGCAGCAGTAGTGATTAAAATGGGCCAGATGCCAAACTACTTCAAGAGAATATACACCGACAGCTATCTTTCGGCTACGCTCGTCCTCTCTGCAAACGGTGTAGATGTAAGCTTCGGCTTTAAGCTCCACGTGAATGCCGCACACCCAGATGCAGGAACCGCCTACGGTAATGGTCAGTAGGAATACAAGAGCGATAATAGTATATATTATAATGTGTAATCCATAAGAACAAATAAAAAGATGAAACACAAAAAGCTTTTACTTATGCTCGCGCTGCTGCTCGGGGCTGTGTCGGGTGTACAGGCAGCCTACTACATCGTCGGCAACTTTACCGACGGGAAAATCAATAAAGATTACAAGATGGTGCAAATCATCAGTAATGAAAATGAAGAATATGCCTATTCCCTTTACCTCACTAAAGATTGTGAATTCTGGGTAGAGAATGGATATATGTCTTTTCCCGAAGATAAAACGCCTGTCAAAGTGGATAAGGACGGCTTCTATACCGTCCACTTCCGTCCTCACACTACAGGCGAGGCTGGCTGGCTCTACGGATACATCAAGATAGAGGAAGCAGAACCCTCTCCCCATGGCGAAAAGGCAACTAAAATCGCCGAGAACACTTGGGTATTCGTGATGCCTGACTATTCCGTAGATCTGGAAGTGGAATACTGTGCACAGAGCAAACTCTCGTTCATTCCTCAACAATATGGCGGCGGCATGGCTGTCACTATCGACGGCACCAACGCCACTCCTGTCAACGGTGTTGTTTCCGATGTTTACGAGTCCTCTCTGGTGATTCTTTCCATCCAGGAAGGTTACACCCTTAGCTACAACACGATACAAAAAGGTGGAGATAGTTTCGAAGGCATCGAATACGACCGAGTGAATACGACCTGGACCTTCCCCATGCCCGACGGGGACGTCTCTGTCTTATATGGTATATGTCGCAATTTGTCTTACATGGTGACTGCCACGATGGGCGATGGCACAGCCGATACACGCATCGCTGTGACCCCCAATGGTGACAGCTATCTGCCTGTAGGCTGCAGCAATGTGGAACAGGTTGTGGCGAGCTTCATCGAAGTGAAGGACAATCTCGAATCGAAGAATACAGGGCAGAATGTCTATCTCACCTACGGCACAGACTACGACGTGTTCGTAATAGATTCGGACAATGAATCTCATTCATTGGAAAACTTCGATTTTGCTCCTGGCACCTATTGCCTGGAAGTGCAAGGCAAAGGTAACTATAAAAACAAAGTTCAATCGAACAGCTTTGTGTTCTATGCCTTGTCAGACCTTACTTTCGACCCCTCCGACACAGGCAACATCCTCATCACCGTAGGCAATGAAACTGCTACGCCAGTAAATGGCAAGATAGAAAAGGTGGAGGCTGGAACCGACATCAAGGTCAAAGCAAATACAACAGGCTACAAGCTGAAGAATGTTGAGGTGAATGTGGAAGGGGCAGGCTCCAATGTTGCAGTCGTCGAGAACAATGGCGAATTCTCCTTCTCCATGCCTCTCTCTAATGCCACGGTGTTGTATAAAAACGTGCGCGACATGACGATAGACGTTACTGCTACCCTTGCAGCCGACCGCATCCGCATCGCCAAAGATGGAGACGACCAGTTCCAGCTGGTGGAGAGCAATGCACTCACGCCTACCGTCACCGACAACATCGGCACCGAAGCCATTACCCTGAACATCGGCACCGACTTTACTACAAGCCTTGAACAATTAGGCGATGACAACCAGTGGACTGCTGTCAGCGGACTCAGCATAGGCACCTTCCGCCTTGCAGTCACGGGTAAAGGTGAATACGGCGGCACCATCTACACCGCCCCCTTCATCCTCTACCAGAAACACATCACCAAGCAGCCTGTCGCCAAGACAGAACTCGTCTATATCGGCCAGCCCATCGTACTGATTGAGGCAGCCGAATGTGAAGGCGGCGAAATGCGCTACTCCACCGACGGACAGAACTGGACCGCCGACCTGCCCACAGGCACCGACGCAGGCTCCTACAACGTATATTACAAAGTGGTGGCAGACGAGAACGACGACGACCCCGACTGCGAGACCCTCGAAGGCATCTTCATCGGTCAGGCCGAGGCGGAACTCGCCTATGAGAATGTCGGCGGACTCTTCGCCACCGTGGACGACCCCTTCACCGTTCCCACTTTGACGAACCCCCACGAACTGACCGTCAGCTATAGCAGCGGGGACGAAGACATCGCTACCGTGAGTTTGGAGAGCGGAGAAGTGACCGCAATCTCGGCAGGCGAAGTGACCATCACCGCTACCTTCGCCGGCAACAAAAACTACCAAGAGGGCAGCGCACAATATACGCTGACCGTAACCGACAAGCGCACCTTGCGTGCAGAAATTTCTAATGCTACAACTTTCTATGACGGCATCAAGGACAACGACTATTACGCAGCCATCAACGCAGCCATCTGCGACGCCATCGCAGCAGCCGAGACAGTCAACGGCAACACCACCGCCACGCAGGCAGCCATCGACCAGGCCAGCGACGACATTGCGGCCGCCTATCAGCAGGCTTTGGCCGACCAGGAGGTACGCAACCAACTGATAGTGGAATGTACTACCCCCGAACTGACCGCAGTTCCAGGCGAGAAGATAGCGCTGAAGGTCAACATCAGCAGCGGCGTGGCTCCCTTCACCGTGAGCTGGACCGACACGAAGGGTAAGCCTGTGGACGATTCGTTCAGCACCAGTGTCATGGACGCGGACATCGCCGTCAGCACTATTGCAGCCTACTCAGGCACATACACCGTGACCGTCATCGACGCTCAGCAGAAGGTCTATACGGGCGAGAGCCGGATTGCCGTGGAAGGACAGCCGCTGGTTGCGAGCTTTGACGACCTCGCGCTGGACGACGAGAGCTACCACAACGGCCGCGACTGCAAGGGCTTCTTCATCTCGGGCGGCTACCGCTTTGAGACAGGCTATTTGGAAGACGAGAACGGCAGCTATGCCTATGGCTTCGCCTACAGTAGCAGGACATCGTCAACGTTCACAACTTATGCCGCCGACCGCTACAACTCCTGTGTAGGCGGAGGTGCCGAGGATTCTCCCCGCTTCGCCGTCTTCAAGATGGACCGCAGCCACCCGATGGGTATAGAAGTGCTGGGTGACGATGGGGACATCGTGAGTGGCTTCTATATCACCAATGCCGCCTCTACCTATCAAGCCATTCAGGAAGGTACAGACTTGGCAAGACAGTTTGGCAAGGGCGACTGGCTGAAGGTGACGGTGACGGGTATAGATGCCCAGGGTGTGGAGACTGGTTCCGTGGACTATTATCTGGCCGACTTCCGTGACCCGAATGCCGCCTATATTGTGGAAACATGGCGTTGGGTGGACCTCACGGAGCTGGGCAAGGTGAAGCGTCTGGTATTCACTATGAGTGGCAGCGACGTGAACCCGTGGGGCTCGATGAACACGCCCGACTATTTCTGCCTTGACAAGCTGGGTGGCGAGAAGCCTGAATATGAGGAACCGTTGCTGACCTCCATCTGCCTGTTGGAGACCCATCGCGACGCAGAGCCTGTTGCCATCTACAATGTAAACGGTATGCAGTTGCCCGAACTTCGTGTAGGCATCAACATCGTGAAGTATGCCGATGGCACTATCAAGAAGATTCTGGTGAAGTAAGTGTCTAAGGAAAACAAAAACCTCCTCAGAAATATAAGCACAGCCATCCTCATTCTTGTGGGGTGGCTGTGTTTCAATGTTTCAATGTTTCAATGTTTCATCAAAATTAAACTTATCTGCATTTGTACACAAATGGCGTATTTCTTTGCGCGAATTGCCGATAAAAACGTAAATGGTGCATAGCAAATCGTAAATAAAGTTAATTTTCAAGGCGTTTTCTTTGATAAGAAAATTATGTTGCATATCTTTGTCCTATCAAGTTTTTAACCCCGTGCTGATAATATGGAAAAACAGTCCACTTTGCAAGCATCGTTGAAATATTATTTTGGGTTTGACACCTTCAAAGGAGAACAAGAAGCAATCATCCGTACCTTGATGGAGGGCAAGAATACATTTGTCCTGATGCCAACGGGTGGAGGCAAGTCGCTGTGCTACCAGTTGCCTGCCATCTTGATGGACGGAACTGCCATCGTCATCTCTCCGCTGATAGCCCTGATGAAGAATCAGGTGGATGCCATCAAGTATATCAGTGAGGAAGACAACATCGCCCATTTCATCAATTCGTCGCTCAGCAAAGCGAGCATCGAACAGGTAAAGACTGACATTGTGTCGGGCAAGACTAAATTGCTCTATGTGGCTCCCGAATCGCTGACGAAGGAGGAGAATGTGGAGTTTCTGAAGTCTATCAAGATTTCGTTCTATGCCATCGACGAGGCGCACTGCATCTCGGAGTGGGGACATGATTTCCGCCCAGAATATCGGCGTATCCGTCCTATCATCAACGAAATCGGTGATGCTCCCGTCATTGCGCTGACCGCCACTGCCACGGACAAGGTGCGGACAGACATCAAGAAGAATCTGGGTATTCAGGATGCGGTGGAATTTAAGTCATCCTTCAACCGTCCGAACTTGTACTACGAAGTGCGCCCGAAAACGAAGGACACGAACAAGGAAATCATCAAATATATCAAGCAGCACCCTGGCAAGAGTGGCATTATCTATTGCCTGAGCCGCAAAAGGGTGGAGGAACTTGCCAATATCTTGCAGGCTAACGATATCAAGGCGGCAGCTTATCATGCGGGCATGGAATCGGTCATGCGCAGCGACACGCAGGATGCCTTCATCAAGGAGGACATCGACGTAATTGTTGCCACAATCGCTTTCGGCATGGGTATCGACAAGCCCGATGTTCGGTTTGTGATGCACTATGATATTCCCAAGAGTCTGGAGGGCTATTACCAGGAGACGGGTCGGGCCGGTCGAGACGGCGGCGAGGGTCGGTGCATCGCTTTCTACACCCATAAGGACCTGCACAAGCTGGAGAAGTTCATGGAGGGGAAGCCTGTGGCGGAGCAGGACATCGGCAGGCAGCTTTTGCGCGAAACAGCGGCATATTGCGAGTCGTCCATCTGCCGTAGGAAGATGTTGCTGCACTATTTTGGTGAAACTTACGATAAAGACAATTGTGGTCATTGTGATAACTGTATGAATCCGAAAAATAGAGTCGAAGCGAAAGATTATCTTGTGCTGGCGTTGAAGGCCATTCTTGCTACGAAGGAGAATTTCAAGATTGACTATATCGTGGACATCCTGCGCGGCAACGAAAACGAGACGGTGCTGGCTCATAAGCATGAGCGGCTGGAAGAGTTTGGATCGGGAGCCGATGTGGAGGTGTGCCTTTGGAACGCTGTGCTCAGTCAGGCACAACTCAGTGGCTACGTTGCTAAGGAAGTGGAGAACTACGGCATTCTGAAGGTGACGAAGGAGGGCAAGAAGTTCATCAAGAAGCCTACATCGTTCATGGTGGCAGAGGACAGCGACTTCGACGACTTCGACGACGACATGGAGGAGGGTGGACAGGCTGTAGCCGACGAGGAACTCTACTCCATGCTGCTGGCGCTGCGCAAGAGTGAAGCTCGCAAGCACGATGTGCCGCCTTACATTGTATTCCAGGACACGTCGCTCGAAGCGATGACTACGCTCTATCCCGTGACACTGGAGGAGATGCAGACCATCCCTGGTGTGGGTGTGGGAAAGGCTCGACGTTATGGCAAGGCTTTCTGCGACCTCATCAAGCGTTATTGCGAGGACAAAAACATCACGCGTCCGACGGATATGCGGGTACGCACGGTGGCGAATAAGTCGAAGATGAAGGTGAACATCATCCAGGCCATAGACCGCCAGATAGATTTGGAGGAGATTGCCAAGTCGAATGGTCTGGGCTTTGACGAATTGCTGGACGAGCTGGAGGCCATTGTCTATAGTGGCACGAAAATCAACATCGACTATTTCCTTGACGAGGAACTTGATGAGGATTGCATCGACGAAATCTACGACTATTTCCGCCAAAGCGACACGGACGACCTTGACACTGCGGTGAACAGCATTGAGGGGGATTACGAGGATGAAGTCATCCGCCTGGTGCGCATTAAGTTCATCAGTGAAATGGCAAATTGATGAATGAAGAATGAAGAATGAAGAATGAAGAATGGTTAAAAAAGAGGATGCCACGATAAATTCTTCATTCTTCATTCTTCATTCTTCATTTAAAATCCTTACCTTTGCACGCAATAAAATAATAACATACGTATTTTTTCTATGTCATCATTTATTGCAGATAAAGTTGTGATGGAAGGATTAACCTATGACGATGTGCTGCTGATTCCGGCATATTCCGAAATCCTTCCCCGCGAAGTTTCCCTCAGTACAAAATTTTCTCGTAACATCGAGTTGAAGATTCCGTTTGTGACTGCCGCCATGGACACTGTCACGGAGGCTCCGATGGCCATTGCCATTGCCCGTGAAGGTGGCATCGGTGTTATCCACAAGAATATGTCTATCGAAGACCAGGCTCGGCAGGTGGCCATTGTGAAGCGTGCCGAGAATGGCATGATTTACGACCCCGTCACCATCATGCGCGGCAAGACGGTGAAAGATGCGCTTGCCATCATGGCTGAATATCATATCGGCGGCATCCCCGTAGTGGATAAGGACAACAAACTTGTCGGCATTGTCACCAACCGTGACTTGCGTTTCCAGACAGACCTGGACCGCAAGATTGACGAGGTGATGACGAAGGAAAACCTTGTGGTTACGCATCAGCAAGCAGATTTGGCCAGTGCGAGCCGCATTTTGTTGGAACACAAGATTGAGAAATTGCCTGTAGTGGATGATGAGAACCGATTGATAGGACTCATTACTTACAAGGACATTACCAAGGCTGCTGACAAGCCCATGGCGTGCAAGGACTCGAAAGGCCGTCTGCGTGTAGCTGCAGGTGTGGGTGTCACTGCCGACACATTCCAGCGCATGGAGGCACTGGTCAAGGCTGGTGTGGATGCCATCGTCATCGATACAGCCCACGGTCACTCCAAGAGTGTGATTGAGAAGGTGCGCGAAGCCAAGCAGAATTTCCCCGAAGTAGATATCGTTGTGGGTAACATTGCCACAGCAGAAGCAGCCCTTGCATTGGCAGAGGCTGGAGCCGATGCTGTGAAAGTGGGCATTGGCCCTGGCAGCATCTGTACTACCCGTGTGGTGGCAGGTGTAGGTGTGCCCCAGTTGAGTGCCGTCTATGATGTGGCTTGTGCTTTGGCTGGTACGGGTATTCCGCTGATTGCCGATGGTGGTTTGCGCTATTCTGGCGACGTGGTGAAAGCATTGGCTGCAGGTGGCTATTCGGTGATGATTGGTTCGCTGGTGGCTGGTACTGACGAAGCCCCAGGTGAAACCATCCTGTTCAACGGACGTAAGTTCAAGAGCTATCGTGGCATGGGCAGTCTGGAAGCCATGGAGAATGGTTCGAAAGACCGCTACTTCCAGACAGGTGTGGACGAAACAAAGAAGCTGGTGCCCGAAGGCATTGCCGGACGTGTGCCCTACAAAGGCACTGTGCAAGAAGTAGTCTATCAGCTTGTTGGTGGTCTGCGTTCCGGCATGGGCTATTGTGGAGCCGGCAGCATCGAGGCGTTGCACCATGCCAAGTTCACTCGCATTACCAATGCCGGTGTGCTGGAAAGCCATCCGCACGAAGTCATCATCACAAGTGAAGCACCTAATTACAGTCGTCCGCAGTAAGCATTTTGTGAAGTAGTACACACATGAAAAAGATTATAACGATGGCCCTGGCAGCGATGGTAAGCTGCAGTGCGATGGGGCAGACGGATGACCCCGTCATCATGAAGATAAACGGAAAGCCAGTATTGCGTTCTGAGTTTGAATATTCTTTTAACAAGAACAATGTGGACGGGGTACTGGACAAGAAGAACGTGAAGGAATATGTGCCGCTGTATGTGGATTTCAAACTGAAAGTGGCTGCGGCTGAAGATGCCCAGGTGGACACTATCAGTAGCATCAAAGCAGAACTGGAAGGTTACAAGGAGCAGATGTTGCTGCCTACGTTGGTGGATACGGCTTTCATTGAACGGGAAGCTCGGCGTACCTATGACAATACGGCAGCACGTTTTGCAGGGGCTGATATGCTGACTGCGAGCCACATCTTGCTTTTCATGCCACAGACGGCCACGGATGAACAGCACGCCAGCGTGAAGCGTGTGGTGGACTCCCTCTATGCTGTGTTGAAGGCTGTGCCTGCTGAACAGTTGGCTGCACGATTTGCCGAGGTTGCAAAGGAGTGGTCGCAGGACAAAGCCAGTGCAGAGAAGGGTGGTAGCATCGGTCAGTTTGGCAAGGGCATGATGATTCCCGATTTTGAAGAAGCTGCCTATGCTTTGCAGCCAGGGGAAATGTCGGCACCAGTGCTGACCACGGTGGGCTATCACATTATTTATTTGGAAGACAGACATCCGTTTGAGCCTTACGAGTTTCATCACGAGAAGATTTTGGCTTTTCTTGACAAGCGTGGCATCAAGGAGGCTTCTGCCAGTGCCTATATTGACTCGATTGCAAATCTGGAAGGTGTGACACGGACGGAAGAAATCAATAAAATGTTTGCCAAGTTGGTGGCTTCTGATTCGGAGGCAAAGAACTTGGCGCAGGAGTATCACGACGGTACGTTGATGTATGAAATCAGCAAGTCTGCCGTGTGGGACAAGGCACAGCAGGATGAGGCTGGGCTGGAAACGTTCTATAAGGCGAACAAGAAGCAGTATAAGTGGACGGAGCCTCGCTACAGCGGCATCATCATTCACGGAACGGAGGCTGCTGTTGTGGAAAAGGCTAAGCAGCTGTTGAAGGGGGTGGATGAGCCAGACTGGGCTACGACCATTGTGGAGGCACTGAACAATGACTCTGTGAAGGTAGTGCGTATTGAGCGTGGATTGTTTAAGCAGGGCGACAATGCGACTATTGACCGTTTGGTTTTTGGTGACAAGACAAAGGAAGTGAAGCAGATGAGTGGCTATCCCGAAACGGCTGTCCATGGAAATATTATCAAGAAGCCACGAACATACAAGGATGTGCGTGGACAGGTGATGGCTGATTACCAAAGTAAACTGGAACAAGAGTGGGTGGAGTCGCTGCGCAAGAAGTATCCTGTGGAGATTTTTGACGACGTGGTGAAAACGGTGAATCAGCATTAAAGAAGACCCACCTCTAACCCATCCCCCTATGGGGATTTTCAAAACACAAGAACATGAAAAGACTATTGACGTTATTCTTCATTCTCTATTCTTCATTCTCCATTCTGTCTGCTCAGACTCAAAGCAATGTCATTGACGAAGTGATATGGATTGTGGGGGATGAGGCTATCCTGAAGTCGGATGTGGAGCAGGCTCGCATTGATGCTCTTTCGCAGGGACAGCGCATAGAGGGTGACCCCTATTGTGTGATTCCTGAGCAGCTTGCCATCCGAAAACTGTTTCTGCATCAGGCTGCGATTGACTCGGTGAGTGTATCGGACAGTGAAGTGTATCAGGATGTGGACTTCCGCATCAACCGCATCATTCAGCAGTTGGGTAGCAAGGAGAAGATGGAAGATTATTTAGGCAAGACCATGACACAGATACGTGAACAGCTTTTCGACGTGGTGCGCGACGAGAAGATGACCGGCGAAGTGCGTAGTAAACTGGTGAGTGGCATCAAGGTGACACCCAACCAGGTGCGAAACTATTTCAAGGATATGCCTGAAGACAGTCTGCCGTTTATCCCAACGAAGGTGGAGTGCCAGATTATTGTTCGCAATCCGATAGTGACGCCCGAAGAGATTGAACGTGTGAAGGATGAGTTGCGCGACTATACTGACCGTATCAACAAGGGCACGTCTTCGTTCTCGACCTTGGCTGTGATGTATTCGGAAGATACGGGTACGGCTCGGCAGGGTGGTGAATGTGGCCTTGCCGGTAGAGGTAGCTTTGTGCCGGAATTTTCCAATGTGGCTTTCAGTCTGAACGACCCCAAGACGGTTTCAAAGATTGTGGAAACGGAGTATGGTTTCCACATTATTCAGCTGATAGAGAAGCGTGGCGACCTGGTGAATGTGCGACATATCCTGAGAAAGCCGCACGTGTCGGACGATGCCATCATGAAAGCCATTGCTGACCTGGACTCCATTTCAGACGAAATTCGCCGTGGGCTTTACACGTTTGACGAATGTACGCAGTTTGTGTCACAAGACAAGGATACGAGAAGCAACTACGGCATTATGTTTAATCCAAACGACAATTCGTCGAAGTTTGAAATGAAAGACCTGCAGCCCGAAATTGCCAAGGCGGTGGCTGGCATGAACATCGGAGAAATCTCGAAGCCATTCCTGATGGTGAACAACAAGGGAAAGGAAGTTGTGGCTGTGGTGAAACTGAAGAACCGCATCAATGGTCACCGAGCCACGATGTCGGAGGACTATCAGGTGTTGCAGGATGTGGTCATCGAGAAGATGAGTACGCAGAAGATTGAGCAATGGATTCGCGAGAAGCAGAAGACTACTTACATCCGCATCAACGATGACTGGAAAAACTGTGAATTTACTTATCCTGGATGGATCAAGTGATGTACCATTTACCATGTACAACTTAAGGGAATAATTAGAAAATAAAAAAGTAAAATGCGCTGGTGCATTTACTTTGATACAAAAATGAACAAACCGTATCGTTTTTTACTTTTTATTTTTTACTTTTTACTTTTTTCTTTTGCTGCAGCCATTGTGCCCGAGGAAAAGACGAAAAAGTCGGACGAGCAGATTCACCTGCTCCATTCTGATGTGTTGTACAAGAGCTGGCAAGACCCTTCTGCCGATGTTCTTGTGGGGCACGTCAGGCTTTACCATGATGGCGTTTACCTGAATTGCGACAGTGCCCGATTTTATAAGCAGGAAAACAGCTTTGACGCATTTGGCCATGTGAAGATGGTGCAGGGCGACACAGTGACCCTGACCAGCGACACCTTGTTTTATGATGGCTACGACATGAAGGCGCGCGCCCGTGGCCATTGCATTCTGATTGACAAGAAGACAAAGTTGGTAACGGAGAATCTGGATTACGACCGCATCTACAATGTGGGTATGTACTTGTATGGCGGAACATTGTACGACGGTGACAATGTGTTGGTAAGCGACTGGGGACAGTTGACCACAACCACGCATGAAGCTTTCTTCACCGACAACGTGGTGCTGACAAATCCGAAGTTTAAGCTTGTCACCGACACATTATATTATTATACGAACACGGAAGTGGCTCGCATTGTCACACCGTCGAACATCATTTCGGACGACGGCACTTTCATTTATGGCATTCGTGGAGATTATAATACCAAGACAGGCGAGGCTTTTCTGTTGGACCGTTCCTACATCATCAAAGATATGCGCAAAGTGGTGGGCGACAGTCTGCACACCAACGAAGAAACGGGTTTCAGCGAAGCCTTTTGGAATGCAGTCATCACGGATGAAGAAAACGACTGTATGCTTACGGGAAATTATTGCAGCTATGACGACAAGACAGGAACAGCGATTGCAACTGATAGTGCGGTGGTTTACGAATATTCTCAGCCACCAGACACGCTCTATCTGCATGGCGACACGCTGAAAATGTTTACTTTCAACATGAACACAGACTCTGTCTATCGTGACCTCCACGCTTACCACAAGGTGAGGTTTTACAGGCGCGATGTGCAGGGAGTATGCGACTCGATGGTGACCCACGAACTGGATTCATGCACTTATATGTACGGCCAGCCCATCATCTGGAACGAGCAGCAGCAAGTTTTCGGTGAAGAAATCCGCATCTACAACAATGACAGCACCATCGACTGGATGCACATCATCAACCAGGCAATGACTATCGAGAAGCTGGATTCAGCCTCCTATAACCAGGTGGCTTCGAAGGAGATGTTCAGCTATTTTGTGGCGGGACAGATTGACCACAACATCGCCCGTGGCAATGTCTTTGTGGATTACTTCATGGACGAAGAAGATGGCAACCGCATCGGCATGAATTATTCGGAAAGTACCGAACTCTACCTCTACATGAAGAACAAGAAGGTAGATAAAATCTGGATGCCTGCCGCTACGGGTACGGTTTATCCCGAACTGATGATTCCTGCGGAAAAGCGTTATTTGCAAAACTTTGCCTGGTTCGACTATATTCGTCCGCTTGACAAGCATGACATTTTCAAATGGCGCGGAAAGGATGAAAAGAATATTCTGAAAAAGACGGAGCCACGCAAGGTGCCTTTGCAGAAACTGGATAATTTGAAACTGAAAAAGGACAAGAAGCCGGAAGAAGTGAAGACAGACACCGTCAGTGGCGAAAACGTGATTCTGCAACAATTAGAAACCCTTCAATGATAGAATATTATGGGAATGTTTACAGTCAATAAGCCCCGAGGCTTTCAGCATAACTACATCTACTACGACCCTCGCAAGGAGAAGCTGAAGAAAATAGAGGAAAACGCCAAGCGCGAAATGGGCTTGTTGCCGCCAAAGGAATTTGAACCAGAAGACATTCGCGGCAAATTCGTCGGAGCCACAACCCATCTGAAGCGTCGCAAGGAGAGTGGACGTAAACCGCTGTCATACGGTGTGTTGATTTTTGCCATCATCCTTTTGCTGCTGCTTATGCACTATCTCGTCACAGGACGTTTCATGCTATGATTGATATCATTCATCTTTTACCCGACTCGGTCGCAAACCAGATTGCTGCGGGCGAAGTCGTTCAGCGGCCAGCCTCCATTGTGAAGGAATTGGTCGAGAACTCCATTGATGCCGGCGCAAAGAATATCTATGTGGTGGTGACCGATGGGGGCAAGACCAATGTGCAGGTCGTTGATGACGGCAAGGGTATGTCGGAAACCGATGCACGAATGTCTTTTGAGCGTCATGCCACATCCAAGATTCAGCAGGCATCCGACCTCTTCACCTTGACCACAATGGGTTTCCGAGGGGAAGCATTGGCGTCTATTGCAGCTGTGGCGCAGGTCGAGTTGAAGACGCGACGTGCAGAGGACGAACTGGGTACATACGTCCAGATTGCTGGTTCGAAATTTCTTGGTCAAGAACCTGTTGCTTGTCCTGTGGGCAGCAATTTTTCCGTAAAAAATCTTTTCTTCAATGTGCCAGCCCGACGCAAGTTCTTGAAATCGAACCAGACGGAACTCACCAACGTGGTGGCAGACTTTGAACGTATCGTTCTGGTGCATCCCGACATCGCTTTCACATTATATAATAATGGGGCAGAAATGTACAACCTGCCAGCGTCTTCGGTGCGAGGCCGCATCTTGGACGTTTTCGGAAAGAAACTGAACACAGATCTGCTGCCTGTCGAAGTGGAGACTTCGCTGGTGAACATTTCTGGCTATGTGGCTAAGCCTGAGTCTTCTAAAAAGAAAGGCACACACCAGTACTTCTTTGTGAATGGTCGCTATATGCGCCATCCGTATTTCCATAGTGCGGTGATGCGGGCTTACGACAACCTGATTCCTGCGGGCGAACACGTTTCTTATTTTATCTACTTCTCGGTAGATCCCTCTGCCATTGATGTGAACGTTCATCCCACCAAGACAGAGATTAAGTTTGACAACGAACAACCCATTTGGCAAGTGCTTTCGGCAGCGGTCAAAGAGACGGTGGGAAAGTTCTCAGGTGTACCGCTGATTGATTTCGATGTGGAAGGCCGTCCAGACATTCCTGCCTTTGGCTCTGTGACCACCATCCCGCAGCAGCCACGTCCCATCACCACAAACTATAACCCCTTTGCCGATACCCCTTCGGCTGGAGGCTATAAGCGCACAACCGTTCCTGCCAACTGGGATAAACTCTACAACATCGGATCGCAGGACGGCGGTCAACCTGTGAGTGCCCATGCTGAAAACGAAGCGGCTCTGGCTGCGGGAAACACCGAACCCAGTACGCTCAATCTGTGGAACGACAAGGACGAACTGATAGAGGTGCAGTCGAAAGTCTTTGATTCCGAAATGCCCAAGTTCCAGTACAAAGGCCGTTACATCATCTATCCCGACACCGAAGGCATCATTGCCGTTGACCAGCACCGTGCCCATGTGCGTGTGCTGTATGAACGCTACATGAATAGCCTTTCAGGACATCCGCATCCCACACAGAAGGTGCTCTTCCCAGACATTGTGCAATTCACGCGGGCAGAATCCGTCATCCTTGAGCATTCGCTTGACGACCTGCTGAATTTGGGCTTTGATCTGACCAACTTGGGTGGCGGTTCCTATTCGGTCAGCGGCGTTCCTGCCGACATCCAGGGCATCAATGTCGATGACCTGCTTCACGAAATTGTGGCAAATCTGCAAGAAAACCCCTTGGCTGCTCGCTCCGATGCCTGGCAGACCATTGCCCTCTCCATGGCGGAGGCTTCTGCTGCCTGCTACGGACAGGTGCTCTCGCTCATCGAGATGGATCAGCTGCTGAGCGACCTCCTGGCAACATCGGCTCCAGCCCTTACTCCTGACGGAAAAGTGATTTATGCCGTCATCGATAGCAAGGCAATTGACAAACTTTTCAAGTAAAACAACGGTTTTCTTCAAAAAACTCATTCAAAAATTTGCAGGTAACAAAAAAAGTCGTACCTTTGCAACGCTTTTCGGGAAAGCACCCACAGAAAAGCCGCGTTCTTTCAGACAAATTCGGGATGTAGTACAGTTGGTTAGTATACTTGGTTTGGGACCAAGTGGTCGCACGTTCGAGTCGTGTCATCCCGACAAACTACACCGAAAGGACATCGGGCGCTTAGCTCAGCTGGTTCAGAGCGTCTGCCTTACAAGCAGAGGGTCGGCGGTTCGAATCCGTCAGCGCCCACATCAGGAAAGAACATTTCACACACGCTGAAATGTTCTTTCCTTTTTTCTGCCCGAAAGTTTGGTGGATATGAACAGAAATGTTAAAAATGCCACATCGAAGACAAATAAACCATCTTTTCGTTGCGCATTTAGGAAACAGTACATACCTTTGTGCTAGAGATTAGTGAAAGATGGAACCAATAGTATTTCAGCTCTATAGCTTTGAAGAACTTCTGGATGAAGATTATGGTCCAGTCGGGACGCCTGAACGTGATGAGTTTGAACGTAGTGTGGACGAATCGGTACAAGCCTATCGTGTGGGCGAAGCCATCAGGCAGGCAAGGGAGGCGCAGAAGCTTACTCAAGCAGAACTTGGCGAAAGAATGGGCGTACAAAGGGTACAGGTCTGCCGTATCGAAAGTGGCAAAAGCATAACCTTTGCTTCCATGATGCGTGCATTCAAGGCTATGGGCATACAGGTTGCCCTTGACATGAAAGGTGTCGGTCGGGTAGCTCTCTCTTTCTCTCTGCTATGTACGATACTTTATTAGTTGCTGAGCACTATTTTCCCAAAAGTACGGCTCTAAAGTTAGAACAACGGCGATGTTTTTAGGAACATCGCCGTTGTTTTTGAAAACATCGCCGTTGTTTATAGAAACGACGCCGTTGTTTTAAGTTTGGAGCCGTACTTTGCAAAGTTTGTGTTTGACATTTGCCCGTTTGGGTGTGAAAAGTAGAGAATTTTGGGATGGGCTACCAGCCATGCAAAGAAAAAGCTTCGGCGGGGCTTGATAGGAGTAGCCAGCCATACAGACACCTACGGCATGGCTGTATGGCTGGCTACATTATATTATATTTAACGCCTTGGCATTATCGTGGGAAAGAAATGCTTGGGGTCATTATGAAGTGGAGTTGCTATTCTGAGACTTACCGAGACTACGGGCATACAGCACGAACACTTCGCCCGCCGCAACGTTCAACCGGAACAACATATCCCTTGCCACTGGTTTGCCATGCCTGGTACGACACTCTTGTGTAAAGCGAACTGGACCATATGGTAACATAGCTACCTTGGTTAACGAGTGTTTTATCATTGCGCCACCCTGCTTTGGGTAAGAAAATGGAGTTACCGTTAGGACCTGTAATTTTGTAGCCATTTACATTGTTCTGGGTTGTCGATTCCCATTTACATTCACCCAGTTCTACAAGTTCATCGTAAGTGGGCATACGCCAAGTGCCACCCCATTTGACACGGGCTGCATCGTCGGAGGGTTCGAGCATGGTGAAGCCTTCCACACCAGAATCATCCCCTTCTTTCGCAATATATTTGACCAGCGAAGTTCTTGTATCGCCAGACCACTTGTATGTGACCCAATTGTATTCACTCTTTGGAGTGGTTTCGCCCCAGGCAAAGTAATCGCCGTAGCCTTCGGGCGTGTTTGCACCGACATTCATTGTTGCCCATTTTACGGAAAGCCCCAGGTCAACGTATTCATAGCCATTGTTGTAGTTGGAAGAGTATGTGACGGGGGTATTGCTGCCAGCAGGAAGGACAACCATGTAGCCATACGCCACATCCAATACTCGTAAGGCATAGACAGGAGCATTGGAAGCGTTGTAGAACAAAAGGTAGCCTTGCGTTGACAGGAACTTGTAGGTGTAGCCATCACCAAAGTCGGTCGTGCCGTCTTCGTTGAGCGTCATGCTTTCGTTCTTTGACTTGTACCATTTGCCTACAACAAAGCTGTTGTCCACCGCAAAGGGTGCGCCGCCAGTCTGAATCTGTTCGGACTCACCTGTGAGGTAGCCGTCGATGAGCAAGGTTACATCTTCCACGTCGAGACCTTGGTTGTGATTCAGGTCTCCGTTAATCACTTGTGCGTTGACCGCTGTGGTCAGCACGGTTGCTGCGAGTAGCAGCACGAATGCATAGATTTTCTTCATTGTTTAATGTAGTGTTAGTTGTTATTTGATATTATGTTGGTTGTTTTTGGGTGCAAAGTTACAGCCGACGGGGCACATATACAAATTTATCGGAGTGAAAATGAAAAAAGGACGGAAAATTTGGTGGAACGGAAAAGTTTTCGTACCTTTGCAGCCGATTTATGCCGTAGTGGCTCGGTAAGTGGACTACGAGATGGTTCCGCCATGCGGTCAAACCCCTAAATATTAATAGTTTTAAAAGAAATGTACGTAATCGTTGACATGCAGGGTCAGCAGTTCAAGGTTGAGGAGGGCAAGAAGCTCTTCGTGCATCACATCAAGGATGTAGAGGCAGGCCAGACTGTTGAGTTCGAGAAGGTTCTTCTCGTTGACAATGGCACAATCACTGTAGGTGCTCCTACTGTAGAGGGCGCAAAGGTTGTTGCTGAGGTAGTTTGCCCACTGGTAAAGGGTGACAAAGTTTTGGTGTTCCACAAGCGTCGTCGCAAGGGCTATCGCAAGCTCCGTGGCCATCGCGAGCAGTTCACTGAAATCCTCGTAAAGCAGATTGTTGCTTGAGAAAGTAAAAGTTAATCGTTAACAGTTTAAAAAAAGTAAATTCGTATGGCACATAAAAAAGGTGTGGGTAGTTCGAAGAACGGACGCGAATCACATTCAAAACGACTCGGAGTGAAACTCTTTGGAGGTCAGTTTGCCAAGGCTGGCAATATCATTATCCGTCAGCGCGGCACGAAGCACTATCCTGGTAAGAATGTAGGTATTGGTAAGGATGACACGCTCTTCGCTTTGGTAGATGGAACAGTTGTGTTCAAGCGTGGTCGCCTCGACCGTTCTACAGTTTCTGTTGAGCCAGTTGCTGCGGTATAAGTATCGCACAGAGAATGCAGAGAAGACAGAGTACACAGAGGAAAATATTGCAAATGTTGTGCAAAAACCTCTGTGTACTCTGTCTTCTCTGCGTTCTCTGTGACCGAGTTTACTCGGCTGAGAACTCCTTGATGCGCTGTTCTTCTTCCAGTTTGCAAATGAGCAGCGTGTTGTCTTTTTCTGCTACGATGTAGCCGTCCAGTCCCTGTATGATGACTTTGTGTTCCTGTGTGGTGTGTACCACGCAGTTTTTGCTTTCATAGAAGTGGATGTTCTGACCGATGGCGTTGTTGCCTTTGTCGTCGGTCTTTGCCAAAGTGTGGAGTGAGCCCCATGTGCCCACGTCGCTCCAGCCAAAGCTGGCGGGGAAGACAAAGATTTCGTCGGCCTTCTCCAGGACTGCATAGTCGATGGAGATGTTGGTGGCTTTGGGAAATTCCTGGTTGATGATTTCCTGCTCCTTGGCTGTGCCGTAGATGGGCAGGAGCTTCTCGAAGATTTCGTTCACTTCTGGCTGGTAAATGCGCAGGGCGTTGACGATGGTGCGGACGTTCCACACGAAGATGCCGGAGTTCCAGAAGTATTCTTTGTTTTTCAGATAGATGTTGGCGGTCTTCAAGTCGGGTTTTTCCTTGAAGGAGTCAACGTGGTAGATTTCCCTATTGCGGAGCGATGGCTCGTGTAGGTTTGCCTGGATGTAGCCGTAGCCCGTTTCGGGGCGAGTGGGCTTCATGCCCAGGGTGACGATGCTGTCGTTTTCGGAAACAAACTGCAGGGCAGAGTTGATGACGCGCTGGAACTCGACAACGTCGGTAACCAGGTGGTCGCTGGGTGCCACTACGATGTTTGCTTTGGGATTCTTTGCCTTGATGCGCCAGCTGACGTATGCAATGCAAGGTGCGGTGTTGCGTCGGCAAGGTTCGAGCAAAACATTGCTGACAGGTACTTCGGGCAGTTGCTCCTTCACAATGTCAGCGTATTTTGCACTGGTCACAACCCAGATGTTTTCTGGTTGAATGACTCCCTTGAACCTGTCCACGGTCATTTGGATGAAAGTACGACCTGTGCCAAACACGTCGATGAACTGTTTCGGGCACTCTGGTGTACTCATGGGCCAGAAGCGACTACCAACGCCGCCAGCCATAATTACAAGATGATTGTCTGCCTTACTCATAACCATTTTACCTTAAAAAGTGAAAAATAAAGTGCAAAGGAACGGATTTTTGTTTTAATTTCCAAATTTTAAGGAAATTTTTACGGAAATTCGCGCCATTCGTCCCACAAAAAAGGAAAATCTTTTACAAATGGTAGCGTATTAAGCCGTCAAGTGGTGCTTGCAGGACAGTTCCGACGGTGTAGCCGAGCAGGGTTGCCGCTTCGGTCAATTCGGCTTGGTAGTAGTGTGCAACGGATCCTACAAAATGTACGGTTTTGTCGGCTTGCTGATAGCTTCGGATGTTTCGGATGAAGAATTGCGAGAAGCAATCGACCAGCAACTGGTGTATGGCTGGCAAGTCGCGGTGACGCGCACAGAAAGGGGAGAGGCTTGCCAGAAAACGGTTGGGCAGTGGTTGGCGGTAAGTCTTCTGGATGATTGTGGCGGCTGTTTCTTGGGTTTCGTCAAGAAACAGTTGGCAAATGTCTGCAGGCAGTTGGCGTTTCAGCACATCGCCCACCAGCCGTTTCCCTATGTAGGCTCCGCTCCCTTCGTCTCCCAGAATGAACCCTAAGGGTGAAACATTGGCCGTGATTCTCTCTCCATCATATAGGCAAGAGTTTGAGCCTGTGCCCAGTATGGCTACAATGCCTGGCCGATGTCCGCACAGAGCACGGGCTGCTCCCAGCATATCGCTCTGAACCTCCACACGACAGTCTTTACCCAAAACCTGCTGCAATGCACTTGCCACTTTGGGGGAGGCTTCGGGTGTGCAACCTGCACCATAGAAATGAATCTCCAGTGCGTTTTCTGTACTTGTCGAAATATTGGGCAACAGTTCGCCGTGAAGGACGGCAGCGATGTCCTCCTCGGTCTGTTGGTAGGGGTTGATGCCTTGTGTTGTGATGGGCGTCAGTTTGCCTTCGTCGGTCATCAGGCACCACGCCGTTTTGGTCGATCCGCTATCTGCTATCAGTTTCATACCTATTTATATTTATAAGGCAAAGTTAAGGCTTTTATGCTAATAAAAATCACGCATCGGTACAAAATATGCTGTTTCTCTGTAGTTTTATTTGATTTCTGTCTTTATTTTGCTAAAAAAACACTACTTTTGCAAAGAATTACATTTTTTACACTTCATGAATTCAATCAAGCGCATCGTGTTGACGGGTGGTCCTTGTGCAGGAAAGACAACCGCGCTGGGCTATATCGTAGAACATTTCACACTGTTGGGCTATAAGGTTTTTACAGTCCCCGAAGTGCCGACAATGATTAGTAAGGCTGGCTGGAATTATCTCACGTCCAATCCGAAATTCTATTTCGAGGGCGAAAAAGCCATCTTGGAATTGCAGCTTCAGTTGGAAGAAACCATCCTGCGATTGGCACGTACACGGGTTGAACCATGTCTGATTGTGTGCGACCGTGCTGCCATGGATATTTCAGCCTATATTTCCCCAGAAATGTGGGCGGACATTACAGCACAATGTGGCACCAGCACAGCCGAGCTGCGTTCCACCAAACGTTACGATGCCATCTTCCATCTGGTCACCGCAGCCAAAGGTGTGCAGCAGTATTATACCACAGAGAACAATGCCCATCGCTATGAACGGGCAGACGAAGCAGGACTTCGTGTGGCGTGTGAACTGGATCAGAAAGTGTATGATGCTTGGACGGGGCACCCTTATCGCTTCGTCATCGACAGCAACGAAGACTTTGCCCACAAGATGCAGCTGCTGATTGAAAAGATTGACGCGTTGCTGCTGTAAGGTGAGCGCAGGGTTAAAAAATGAAAAACACGAATTTCTAAATACTCAGCACTTAATGTTCAGTTCTTTCACGATGTTGCTGATTTTTTCCATCGTGGAAATGCGGCTGGGGACAAGTGGCAGACGGAGTTCGTTCTGAATAAGTCCCATGCTGCTGAGCATAGCCTTCACGCCGGCTGGGTTTCCATCGACAAAGAGCAGTTTGAAAAGTTCTGTAAACTTGTGGTGAATGGTCAGTGCATTGTTGTAGTCGCCGTTCAGAGCCAGGCGAACCATGCGGCTGAACTCCTTGGGCAGTGCATTGCCAATGACAGAGATGACACCTGCGGCACCCAGGGTGATGAGTGGGAACGTAATGCCGTCGTCACCCGAAATTACATCGAAGTCGGCAGGCTTGTTCTTGATGATGTCGTCAATTTGAGTGAAATTGCCACTGGCTTCCTTGATAGCCACGATGTTTTCACATTCGTGTGCTAGTCGCAGGGTGGTTTCTGCTGTCATGTTAACCCCTACACGGCCAGGCACATTGTAGAGCACAACGGGCACAGGGCTGGCTGTGGCAATAGCTTTGAAGTGTTGGTAAAGTCCTTCCTGTGAAGGCTTGTTATAATAAGGACATACGCTGAGTATGCCGTCTATGCCTTTGAAATCTGTAGTCTTGACTTGTTCCACGATGGCAGCCGTGTTGTTGCCGCCCATACCGAGCAGGATGGGGACTCTGCCCTGCACTTTCTCCAGAACAAGATGTATGATGTTTTGTTTTTCTTCTGCTGTGAGTGTCGGCGTTTCGGCTGTAGTGCCAAGAACGCAGAAGAAGTCAACGCCGCCCGTGAGTTGGTAGTCGAGAAGTCGGCGTAGTGCGGTGTAATCTACGGTTCCGTCTGTCTGGAACGGTGTGACAAGAGCCACGCCAAGTCCTCTGAATTTATTACGTGCCATTATGTTATGTTTGAATTTCGGTGCAAAGGTAAGAAATATTTACCATTTACCATTTACCTTTTACCATTTTTTCGCAACTTTGCCGTCAAAAAGGTAAAAGGTAAATGACAAAACGTACATTATTTTAATTCAGCATTTGCAGAAATTCATCTTCCGTGACGATGGGCACCCCCAGTTGTTGTGCTTTTTCCAGTTTGGCAGGTCCCATGTTGTCACCTGCAAGGATGAAAGTTGTCTTTTTCGAGATAGACCCCACGTTTTTCCCGCCATGCTTCTCAATCAGCACTTTGTACTCGTCCCGCGAATGGTGAGTGAACACCCCAGAAATGACGATGGACTTGCCCTGCAGTTTGTCGGTCTGTCCAGCCAAAACCTCTTCCGAGAGAGCCATTTGCAGTCCGGCCTCTTGCAGTTTGCCAAGAATTTCCAGACAATGTTCATCATGGAAATAGCGGATGATGCTTTCGGCAATCACTTCGCCCACACCGTCCACATCCAGCAGTTGTTCGAGTGTAGCCTGCCGTAGTGCATCCATCGACTTGAAAGCGCGGGCAAGCAGTTTAGCTGTAGTTTCGCCCACGAAACGGATGCCCAGAGCAAAGACCACACGCTCGAAGGGAACTTGCTTGCTCGCCTCGATGCTGTCGATGATTTTCTGTGCCGACTTGATGCGGTTGCGGTTGTGTCCGCAGATTTCAGCCACCGTGAGTTTGTATAGGTCGCAGGCATCGTGAATCAGTCCGCGTTGCCAGTAGTCATCTACGGTTTCGGGACCTAAAGAGTCAATGTTCATGGCACGACGTGAAATGAAATGCTCAATGCGTCCTTTGATTTGTGGCGGACAAGTGGAGTCGTTGGGGCAGTAGTGTGCCGCTTCACCTTCTACGCGAATCAAGGGCGTTCCACATTCGGGGCACACTGTGGCAAACTTCACTGGTTGCATATCAGGTGTGCGTTGAGTGGTATCTACGCCAACCACTTTCGGGATGATTTCGCCCCCTTTCTCCACATAGACCATGTCGCCGATGTGAAGGTCCAGTTGTTGGATAATGTCGGCATTGTGAAGGGAAGCCCGTTTCACCACAGTGCCAGCCAGTTGCACAGGGTTCATATTGGCCACAGGGGTAATGGCACCGGTGCGCCCCACTTGATAAGTCACTTCGTTCAGACGGGTACAGGCTCTTTCGGCCTTGAATTTATAGGCAATGGCCCAGCGGGGCGACTTGGCTGTATAGCCCAAATGACGTTGCTGCCGCAAAGAGTTTACTTTCAGAACGATGCCATCGGTAGCTACGGGCAGGTTCTTGCGCTCGGTGTCCCAATAATTGATGTAGTCCAGCACTTCGTCAATTGTTTTACACTTCTTCATGCCCTGGCTAATCTTAAAGCCCCACCGAGCGGCCATCTGCAAGTTTTCGTAGTGCCCGCCATCTGCCGGAATCTCATCTCCCAGCAAATAATAGAGGTAGGCATCCAGGCCACGTTCTGCCACCACGCGGCTTTTCTGCGATTTCAATGTACCGCTGGCTGCATTTCGCGGATTGGCAAAGAGGTCTTCCTCGGCTTTGGCACGTTGTTCGTTGAGCTTTTCAAAGGAAGTCCACGGCATCAGTATCTCTCCACGGATTTCAAACTCATGCGGATAACCGCTGCCTTCCTTCAAGCGGAGCGGAATGGAACGTATCATGCGCACATTGTTTGTCACGTCGTCACCTCTGACGCCGTCGCCTCGTGTCACTGCCCTTGTGAGCACACCGTCCACGTAAGTGAGTGAAATGCTCAGTCCGTCATATTTCATTTCGGCGCAAATCTCAAAGTCCTCGCCTTCCAGTCCCGTTTTCACTCGCTCATAGAAGTCGCGCACATCCGCTTCATTGTATGTGTTTGCCAACGAAAGCATAGGATATTTGTGCGGCACAGACTTGAACGACTGGTTCAGGTCGCTGCCCACACGCTGTGTCGGCGAAGTGGGGTCGGCATATTGTGGATAAAACAGTTCCAGGTCTTGCAGCCGGTGCATCATCTGGTCAAAATCGTAGTCCGAAATCGTCGGCTTGTTCAACACATAGTAATTGTAATTGTGCTGTTCCAGTTCCTTGCGGAGTTGCAATATTTCTTCTTGCGGAGTCATTGCCTGTGTGCTCATGTGCATAAAATGTTTTGTGGCGACAAAGATACGGATTATAATTGAAAATAGGAAAAAAGAAAGCGGAATTTAACAATTTCCCTTACAGGAATATTTTTCTTACCTAATTTTTTGAAGCAAAGTTACACTTGTGGTTTAATTTGTTTATAATCACACAATTAATCTCTAAAAAGTTACATGAAAGTTACATGAAAGTTGCATTAAAGTTACATGAATTCAGTCATTTTATGGTGCAAATTTGTCGAAGTTTGTGAAAAAGGGGATGATAAGGCGACATTGAAGCGAAGTCAAAGCGACGTTGAGGGCACAAAAACATTATAGAGAAATGGAGTTGTACGTCAGTGGCACTGCATTGCTGTAGCGGTGGGAAAGTTCTCTCGCTGCGGTGGCACTGCATTGCCACCGCAGCAGCAATGCAGTGCCAGACGAGTAGCAAAGTTCTCCCACGGCAGCGAGAGAACTTTGCTACGGAGATGGGAGAACTTTGCTTTTTCAGAGCACTTCGCGCATGGAATAGTCATCGTATTGCTGCATGAAGTCAACCATGTGTATCTACCTATTTCAACAAAATTTATGTGTTGTTTATGTCGTTATTCACATTTATATTCACATTTATGATGATTTCTTTTGTGGAATGAAAAGAAAAATGTATTTTTGCAGCCGAAACTTGAGTAAACAATCATCTATGAAACCTAAATCTTTACTTTTATGCGGACTTCTTATATCTGCATTTAGCCTGTCTATCAAGGCTCAACCCAATCCGTCTGCACCTATTACAGTAGCAAGCATTACTTCCGTAATTGATAGTTACCTTTCTCAAGACAACGACGGAGGTGTCACGTTAGAGGACATTATTCAGGTGATTGATGAATACCTAACATCTAGTGTACACAAAGAATGGCAGTTGATAATCTGGGAAGCTTCAGGAACCAAACTATGCTACAATCTTGAAGAAAAACCTAAAATCATGTTTGAAGATACAAATCTTGTATTC
This sequence comes from uncultured Bacteroidales bacterium, assembly GCA_902802265.1. Classification (GTDB taxonomy): domain Bacteria; phylum Bacteroidota; class Bacteroidia; order Bacteroidales; family Bacteroidaceae; genus Minthosoma. Next base: position 35,728 of record CADCLN010000016.1, read on the forward strand.
TCCACATCCAATACTACTATCACTTTTCCAATTAATGAAATTGTCAAATACACCTTTGCAGAGAAAGGTTATGCAGATTTAACACCAACGTCTCCTCAATCTATTAGTTCTAAGCAGGATGCTATCTATATATATCGCAACGATGGATTGTTCAATGCTTTCTATAATGAAGAAATAGACAGTATAACAGTTAGTAAATTGAATACAAACGGAAGGATTTATTCAAATTATCAAAGCCAAGTAATATGGACGGCAGATAGTGTCTATAGAATTCCTTTGAATACGATTGATAGCGTAGGGTTTTGTGCGCCAGAAAAGATTTACGCACCAGATGTACGACAGATTGATGATTTGATACCCTATATCACGGGTGTAGATGGCCTGATTTTACACCTCTCATCTGAAACACCATCAAATCTTGTGCCACAAAGAAATGACATTTTGTTGTATGAGAATTTCCAACATGAACTTTTTCCTTTGGGATTTGCAGGAATAGTAAGTAAAGTGACGAATTATGATGTCTTTTGCGATTCTGTCGGACTGAAGGATGTCTATGAGCAAATAATATGCGTTGAAAAATATAGATTAGTAGAAGAAAAAAACGAGTTTGGTGAAACAAAGAAACGCTTGCGGCCTTATTCAAAAAGAAATTCTATTCCGTTAGATTTAGATATTAGTGCTATAGGATTGGATGTGGATATTACACTTTCTACAGACTCGGTGTTTCTTCCCAAAGACTCGACGATTCAACTTAGTGCTTCTGCTACTTTACATGGTCATCTGTCAATAGTGGATATTTCTCTCATATATAAGCAAAATAAAAGCAATCCTACATATTTAGAATGTTTCATAACCCCCTATTTTAAAGGAACATTCTCAGCAAATTTACAAGCAAAGTTAAAAAGCATAGAAAAAGATCTTTTTGAGAATGAATTCGAAAAATTTAACCATCTGCGAATACCTATTCCCAATACACCTTTCTTTGGTGACATTGAAATACGGCCCGCTTTAAAAGCTGAAGCGGATGTTTCTCTAACGTCTTATGTGGATGTTGAGTTTGGATACAAGTTGGGTTATAAGAATTCTAATGGGAAAAGTGAAACAATTCATCATCCTACTCATCAAATAATTTCTAGGCCTGATGTAACGGGTAAACTGTCGGGACGGATTTTTTTGGGTATGGTTTGCAATGCTGGCGTAAAATCTGTTGCTGAAATTATTTCTGTTGTCCCAGGGTTAGAAGCTGGTGCTGAATTTTCTGGAGAATTTGATTTTTTTGACCTAGGGCAATACAACGAATTAAGAAAAAAGCAAATAGAACTCAATCTCGTGGCTTCTGCATTGATAAAGGCTGAATGCAGGTTTTCAAAATGGCTGAAGATTGGGGGAAAATTCAATTTGTTTTCGCTGAAACATCATCTAAACACATGGAAATTAGTTCCTTCTTTCACACAACCAATCATAGATTTAACAAACCATACCAAAGCAACTATTTCTGTTGTTCCAGGAGACAAGTTGTTAAAATCTGTTCGAATAGGATTAGGGGTTTGGGATAAAAATGGAGAAATGGTTTATGCTAATTATTGTCCTGCAAGTTATAGGGAAATAAATAAATGGCCTTTAGAGAAATTTCAAACAACATTTACAGGTTTAGTGCCTGGGGCAGAATATGATGTATTCCCCATAGTTCGTTTTGGGGGCAGTCAACTTATCGCAACACCATCTTCATCCTTTGCTACAGTCCCCAATCCGCCAGCTGAAATAATAAACTTTGAAGTACTTGATGCTACCTATTCAAAAGATGGATTTGAGTATAAAGGCGAAACATATTCGTATAAATTTGATTGCGCAACTACGGTAGAACTGAAGAATGCGGAAGGTGTTGAAGATTGGGGATATGTTTATAAAGACCCAGATGGTGAAATAGAGAGAATTTCTTTGAAGGGATTTGAGAATCCTTATAGAGACACCCGATACGTTTATTATCGTAAAAGGTCGAAATCGACGGCTATGCTTTATGGATATGTCAAGTTTTATAATGATTCAACTTATTATGATGCAGAGCCTCAAGACTATGATCTCATTTATGGTAAACAACCGACACCTGGAAAAATCATTGATTTAGGTTTAAGTGTAAAATGGGCTGCATGGAATATAGGTGCAAACTCACCAGAAGAGTTTGGCAATTACTATGCATGGGGAGAAACAGAACCTAAAGAAGAATATACCTGGAAAAATTATAAATATTTATATTATAATGGAGGAACTCCCTGTTCTACAATAATGAGTAGCATAGAAGGAACATCTTGTGATGCCGCTTATATGACATGGGGAGGGAAATGGAGGATGCCGGCTGCTTATTATTTTGAAGAATTGGAACTGCGTTGCAAATATGAAGAGATTCAATACGAAGGTGTTGACGGCGCTTTATATACCGGTCCGAATGGAAACAGCATATTTTTCCCATACACAGAAAAAGGAAAGGCATATTGGACCGCCACAGATATAAATGGCTATTATAATGATGCGGCATACGTATTCAAATTACTGTATCCCTATAGACACAATGTTTGTGGTTGTGTCAATAGTGGTCGTCCAATGTGCGAAGGATTACCTATACGTGCGATTTACTATTGATGGCTTTATAATAGCTGACTAATTGCATACAAAATTAAACAATTATTTCATGAACTTAAAATACTACTGATGCGATAAAATCGCGTTAGGTATAAATATTCAAAATAGAGTGAGTTCTTTGACAGATTGATTGAAATTTACAGAGTCTCTCGGCTTAGTGACAAGTTCTCTGAGCGAGGTCTTCTCCAAAGCAGAGATCCTGACGAGGGTTGCCACCTCGGTTACAGAGTATGGACTTTTGTAGTCCGCCTTGATCTTGGCCAATAGCAGATAGGCGATGATTGCTATCCACAGATGGGTTCGCACAGCATTCTCTGAGTATCCCCAAAGGGTTTTTACTACGATGTTCTGCTTTATCCATTTGAAGAAAATCTCTATGTCCCACCTATGCATACAGTCTGAGCAAAACCATCGATGAGTTGAAAGCGACCATAGAAGAGCTCAAAAAAGAAATAAACAATCTGAAGAATGGTTCCAAATAACCTGTAGCAAGAAAAAGAAGCCAAAGACTTCGTCTATAACTGAAAGGATGGACAGCACATCTGTGTGGGTCCATCCTTTCACTATTTGAGGATTCTATTTGAGTTCCGCTTGTGCTTTTCATCCATAAATCATTTGTTTTTGCTCTTTCTATGTTTTGATTAAAGATGGGTTGCGGATGACTCTTTCTTCTAAAAGGTCTATCTCACGCCCGAGTGCCTGTTCCAGCGAATATTTCTTATCTGTTTTTACTTTACTACAATGTCGCAGGTAGCATTTTCAAGCCCCTCAGCCAAGACTTTCACGTGGGCTATGCCTGGTTGTTTCGTAGCCTGAACGCCGATGACCAGCTGGCCGTTGAAGACATGCATGTGGGGTTCGGTGAATACTTCCAGGCTTGTGGCATCACCATTGCACATGGCTTTGAACATACCGCTGCCAGTCACTTCCACGTGCAGTTCGTTGTTGGCAGTGGGGCAGAGGTTGCCGTCTTTGTCCGTGATGCTGACCGTGAGGAAAACCATGTCGTTGCCATCAGCTCGGAGGGTAGGCAGTTGTCCGTTGGGGTAAAGCAATTCATCCCCCGTAATGCGGATGTGGGCTGCCTTGCCCGTGGTCTTCAGAGTTTGAGTACCTGCTTGAAGTCCCTGTTCGTCATAAACCACCACTTTCAGTTCTCCTTCCTTGTATTTCACATTGTTCCAGCGCAGACGGTAACGGTCAAGACGCGACTTCGGGTCTTTGCTAATCTTGCCTTGGCTTTGACCGTTGAGGAACAACTCGGCGGTGGGGTAGTTCGTGTAGCAATATACGGGAGTCACTTCGCCTTCACGTCCTTGCCAGTTCCAGTGTGGCAACAGATGGATGGTCGGTTCCTGCTGATTCCAGTGTGAGCGGTACAGGTAGTAGCGGTCTTTCGGCAGACCTGCCAAATCGAAGATGCCGAAATAACTGGAACGGCTGGGCCAGTATTCATCATACGGCGTAGGTTCACCTAAGTAGTCAAAACCAGTCCAGACAAATTCGCCAATCACCCAAGGCTTGTCGTCTTGCAACATCCAGTCATCTTCGGGCAGGTTGCTCCAGGAGCAGGCAGTGAGGTCATAACTGGAACACTGGCCGTCGGGATAGGCTATACCTTTCTGTTCCGTCAGCGGGAATTTATAGACACCACGGCTGGACACGGTTGAGGCTGTCTCACTGCCCAGAACGTAGCCCTGTCCCAGTTTTTCGTAAGCCATTTCGTATTTATGTGTACGATAATTCATTCCTGGCACATCTGCCACCTGTGCAAAGCCCGTGTTCAGGGCATTGTCTATGCGATCCATGCCGTTGGTGATGGGGCGCGTCTTGTCGTATCGGCGCACCACTTCTTGCAGGTGGCGCAACATCTTCGGTCCTTCCTTCATGCCTTGTTCTGGAATTTCGTTGCCCACGCTCCACATCACGATGCTGGGATGCAGACGGTTGGCACGTACCAGGTTCTCAATGTCACGGTCGCCCCATTCGTTGAAGAAACGGGCGTAGCCATTCTTGCATTTTGGATAGACCCACATGTCAAAACTCTCTGCCATGACCATCATGCCCAGCGAGTCGCAGAGGTCCATTTGCATCTGGCTGGGCATATTATGAGCCGTGCGAATGGCATCACAGCCCATCGTCTTCAGCAATTTGATTTGTCGGATGAGCGCAGCCTTGTTCACGGCAGCCCCCAACATTCCCAGGTCATGATGCAGGCATACACCCTTGATTTTGCGAGAAACACCGTTCAGCACAAAACCGTTCTCGGCATTACATTCCACCGTGCGGAAACCGATGCGCTTTGTCTGCTGTTCAATCACACGGCTGATGCTGCCGTCGTGATTCAGTTCACACAGGCTCACTTGCAAGTCGTAGAGATTCGGTGTTTCGGGTGTCCATGGATTCACGCCATAGAACGTGATAGTCGAAGAAGCATTCCCTTCGCGGTCAAGACGGACAACGCGAGAAAACTCCACGCCTTCCACCATGACCTTGAATTCAACGCCCAAGAATCGGCCACCGAATCCCAAAGCACTGGCGCTGAATGTCTCCACGGCAATGCGGTCCTCTGCATTCACCGAAAGCGTGTTCGCCGTGATGCTCCATTCCTTGATGGCAGCAACTCCCGTCTGAATCAGGGTGACAGGGCGATAAATGCCAGCCCCAGGATACCAGCGGCTACTTTCAGCCACATTTTGCAGATAGACAGCCAACGTGTTCTTCCTTCCGTCCTTATATATATAAGGTGTAATGTCGATGTTGAAGGCATTGTAGCCATACTTCCACTCACCCGCCTTTTTGCCGTTCACATACACTTCAGGCTCCGACATTGCCCCGTCGAAATTGAGCAACGCACGCGGACAATCCCTGTCCACCGTAAACTGCGTGCGATACCATCCGCTGCCAATCCAGGGCAGACAGCCACTGCGTCCAGTTTTCTCCGTGGCCTCCTTCTCACCATTCTGCTCGATGGCCACCACCTGTTTGTCAATCTCTTTGTCAAACGGACCGCTGATGGCCCAGTCGTGAGGCACCCTGACGGTCTCCCACTTCGAGTCGTCATACTTCTCTTTCGACGCAGCCGTCTTGTCCAGTTTTTCTGCCCGCGAAAACTTCCAGCCCTCGCTCAGCACCGTCTCCTTGCGCTGCGCCTGACACAGCGTGGTGGCCGACAGCAAAAACGCCATTGCCAACCGATTAAATGGTAAATGATACATGAATTTGTAATTTGTAAATTGTAAAATTGTAAATTTTCTTGGTTTTGGTTGCAAAGGTAATAAATAATTCCTACCTTTGCAGCGATTTTAACAAAAACTTATCAAAATTATGGACGATTATCCGGCGAATAGTTACAGTAGCGGCGGGTAAAGGTCTGGAAAAGCAGTCTGGACCCTTACCAGCAATTTCTTGTATTATTTTCCAACTTACAAACGTAAGAACGTAAAAAGAAATTCAAAGAAAGGTTCAGACACAATGCGGACATTTTGGGATTTTAAGGGCGGTATCAAGCATATCGACTCATGGCAGCCAAATTGTTGGGTGCAAGTGACATGTCCCGTGGAAGAGGACGTGAAGTATTTACAAGAAGAGTTGGGAATGCCCGACTACTTCCTCTACGACGTGGCCGATACAGACGAGCGCGCACGTTACGACTTAGATGAAGGCTGGCTGATGATTATCATGCGTGTGCCCCATCTGAAGACCGTCTCATCGCGCAGTCCCTACACTACCATCCCCCTGGGTATAGTGCTCAAGGGCGACAAAATCATTACCGTGTGCCATCAGGAAACGCGCATGATGCTTGACTTCATCAACCACCAGATGCGCCGTGCCGAAGGCTTTACCGATGCGGCCGACCTCGTTTTCAGGGTGTTCCTCAGTGCCAGCGTCTGGTATCTGAAATACCTGAAGCAGGTCAATACCATCATCGACAAAGCCAAGCGCAACCTCGACCGTCAGATAGACAACAAAGACCTGGTGGACCTTTCACGCTTGCAAGATTCTCTCACCTACTTTGCCACCTCCATTCGTGGCAACGAAACCTTGCTCTCGAAACTGAAATTCCGTCTGCCCGTCGATGAACTCGACGCGGAACTCATCGACGACGTGAACATCGAGATGCAGCAGGCGCGCGAAACCACAGCCATCTACCTCTCCATCCTTAACAGCACGATGGACACCTACGCCAACATCATCAACAACAACATGAACAAAGTGATGCGCCTGCTCACCTCGCTCAACATGATCATCATGTTCCCTACGCTCATCACCTCCATGTTCGGCATGAACCTCATCAACGGCATGGAGCAGGCGAGTTGGGGCTTCCCTCTGGCCGTCATCTTCTGCATCATCTGTACCGTTGGTTCCCTGATGTGGTTCAAACGAAAAGACTGGCTGTAGATGGGCAAATCCAGACCCCGATTAGCAGTAGTTAAGTATCGAAATGACTGGTGCAAAGTTTTACCTTTGCCAAAGATAAAATCTGTGAAATGTGTACTAATATGCGACAGGCATGACGGTGCACATTTTTTATTTCAATACAGAGGAAACCGAGGGGCTTGTTGCCTTGTCGCTATGCCGACAGGTGACAACAAATGGGAAAAGATGACAATTTGTGTGCGCTTTTATAAAAAAAAGAAGAATGAAGAATGAAGAATAAAGAATATTTTGTAACTTTGCAGCGTTTTTTAAGGTAAAAACGTGAAAACGTAAGAAGATAAGTATTTACATACGCAAGAACGTCACATAAAACGTAAAATCATAATCAAATGAAAAAGTACAATTTCAATGCAGGACCTTCGATTCTGCCTCGCGAGGTGATTGAAGCCACTGCACAGGCGTGTCTCGATTTCAACGGTTCGGGACTTTCGCTCATGGAAATTAGCCATCGTGCCAAGGATTTCCAGCCAGTAGTTGACGAAGCAGTCGCTCTGTTCAAGGAACTTTTAGACATTCCAGAGGGATATTCCGTGCTCTTCCTCGGAGGCGGTGCCAGTCTGGAATTTTGTATGGTACCCTACAACTTCCTCGAAAAGAAAGCTGCCTACCTCAACACGGGTGTTTGGGCAACCAAAGCCGAAAAGGAGGCCAAGCTCTTTGGCGAGGTAGTAGAAGTGGCTTCTTCGAAGGACAAGAATTTCACTTATGTGCCAAAGGATTTTGAAATTCCTACAGATGCAGATTATCTGCACATCACGACCAACAACACCATCTATGGTACGGAGTTGCGTAAGGACCTCGATTCGCCCATTCCGCTGATTGCCGATATGTCGAGCGACATCTTCAGCCGTCCACTCGATGTGAGCAAGTATGCGCTCATCTATGGCGGTGCTCAGAAGAACCTCTCCATGGCTGGTGTGACCTTCGTCATCGTGAAGGAAGATGCGCTGGGCAAGGTGAGCCGTCCCATCCCCACGATGCTGGACTACCGCACTCATGTGAAGAAGGGTTCGATGTTCAACACGCCTCCTGTAGTGCCCATCTACTGTGCATTGCAGAACCTGCGCTATATCAAGGCTCAGGGCGGTGTGGCTGCGATGGAAAAACTGGCTAAGCAGCGTGCCGAGATTCTCTATGCCGAAATTGACCGCAACAAACTCTTCGTGGGTACTGCCGAGGAAGACAGCCGCTCGCTGATGAACATCACGTTTGTGCTGAAACCAGAGTATCAGGAATTGCAGGACGAGTTCCTTGCTTTCGCTACCAGCCAGGGCATGGTCGGCGTGAAGGGACACCGCGACGTTGGCGGTTTCCGTGCTTCCTGCTACAACGCCATGAGCGTGGAGGGTGTACAGGCTCTCGTAAAGTGCATGAAGGAATTTGAAAGTAAACACTAATGAATGATGGCTAAAGTATTAATTGCAACAGAGAAGCCCTTTGCAGCACAGGCTGTGGAGGGAATCAAGAATATTATTGAGGGTGCTGGCTACGAACTCGCCCTTCTGGAGAAATATACGGAAAAAGCCCAGCTGCTGCAGGCTGTGGCCGATGTGGATGCTATCATTATCCGCAGCGACAAGATTGATGCAGAGGTGCTGGACGCTGCGGGGCAGCTGAAGATTGTGGTACGTGCCGGTGCTGGTTATGACAATGTGGACTTGGATGCCGCTACGGCTCACAAGGTGGTTGTGATGAACACGCCTGGACAGAATGCCAATGCTGTGGCTGAACTGGTGCTGGGTCTGCTCGTCTATGCCGTGCGCAATTTCTACAACGGCAAGGCCGGATCAGAATTGCTGGGCAAGAAGCTCGGTATTCTGGCTTTCGGAAATGTGGGTCGCAATGTTGCCCGCATTGCCAAGGGCTTTGGCATGGAAGTGTCGGCTTACGATGCTTACTGCCCCGCTGAGGCTATTGAAGCTGCCGGCGTAAAGGCTGCCAAGAATCAGGAAGAACTTTTCCAGACTTGCGACATCGTCAGCCTCCACATTCCTGCTACTGCCGAGACGAAGCAGAGCATCAATAAGGCTTTGGTGGGTCAGATGAAGAAGGGTGGTATCCTTATCAATACTGCCCGCAAGGAAGTCATCAACGAACCCGAATTGCTCCAACTGCTTGCTGAGCGCACCGACCTGAAATACATCACAGACATCATGCCCGATGCCGATGCCGACTTCCGTCAGTTTGAGGGTCGTTACTTCTCAACCCCCAAGAAGATGGGTGCGCAGACCGCTGAAGCCAACACCAATGCTGGCCTTGCTGCTGCCAACCAGATTGTGGGCTACCTGAAGGATGGCATTACTAAGTTCCAGGTGAATAAGTAATTAATTACACAGAGCGCACAGAGAAGACAGAGCGCACAGAGGTTTTGTGCATATACTTTTTACCTCTGTGCGCTCTGTCTTCTCTGTGCGCTCTGTGCTTTCTGTGTTTACTTGCCCAGATAGATGCCGATGAGTTCCGTGATGTCCGACACGGTGAGTTTTCCGTCTTCGTCAATATCTGTGACATAGAAATCCACATCGGTGTCACCCAGATAGACGGCAATGAGCTTTGTGATGTCGTCCACAGTCACTCTGCCGTTGATGAAGTAGGTGGTCTTCAGATGGGTGGTTCCTTGTTCTGATGTCAGCCAGCAGGTGATGGCGTGCAAGCCTTTGGGTTTGTCGGAAACATCAAGGGTGAAGTAGTACACGCCCTCGGCATGGTTGCCTGTGTGGGTGACGGCTTCGCCCTGGTCAATGGTGTAAAGGAGCTGCATGTCTTCCTTTTCGGCTCCTGCCAAGACACGGATGAAGTAGCCTGTGCGAATGGTGGAGACTGTGCCGTTGCTTGTGACGATTTGCAGCATATAGCTGTGCAGACCTTCGGAGATGTCCCTTACGTCCTGTGTCCATGCTATGGTGCCGCTTTCGTCGAATATCTGTTCGTTGCAAACCAATGTGCCGTCAACATACATTTGGCAAACGGTTTTCTGTCCCTCGATAGTTCGGGGTGTTTTCATGAACAGCTTGGATGTTGTCGGCGACTCGTTGCCTATGCCAGACACTTGGTAATGCAGAATGTGCATACCTTCATACAAATCTGAGACATCGATGTTAAGGGTGGAGTTGTAGTCGGGCAGCGTGGTATAGCTCTCGTTGTCGTCAAACCAGTAGCGGGCAGAGAGTTTTGATTCTTGTGGCATCTTGATGAAAAACCTGTTCACCACCGAACTCCACTCGCCATTTTCGTCTTGCACCTGTAGATGGAACATGTGCAGATTGTCGTCAAGCCAACTTACGTCTGCTTCTATTTGCCAGATCTGTTCGGTGCTGGTACCTGTTACGTCCTCATCTGCCTTGTCGTCGAACCAATAGCGGTAGGTGCAGGTCTGCCCTCGTGCCATGCTGTGCAGGCAAAGGCAGAGCATGAATAATAAAATCTTTCGCATAACTCTATCTGTTTTATTATTCAGCTTTCTTTACTTCGACTGTCACGTTCAACATGCCGTCGGCATTTGACCGCTTGTCCACGTCACAACGGATAATGCGTGGGTTGCTGGGGACGGGGTCGAAGGGGAATGTGCCACCATAGATGCCGACCTGTGTGCCGTCGGCGCCGAGATATTCCCAAACGGCATTGTCGGTCAGTTCCAGGCTGATGTTGTCATCGTAGGTGCCTGTAAACTCTTTGAATACAGTATCATAATAGTATGCATTTACATTCTTCGTTCCCTGGCAGTGTGCAATGATTCCGTCGTTGAAAGCAACACAGTTATATGCTGCGCATACTCCGATAATATCGTTGCCAAAAAGAATGCTGTTTGTAATGGAAGAAGGAACGTCTCCAATCATTGTTCCGATGATGCAGTTCTCGAAATTGCAAACTTTGTTGCTTTCACCGTCAACATAATTGACGTAACAGTTGTGGAAAGAAGCAGAACTTTCCCTTGATATATATATATTGTCGGTAATGATGCAGTGGATGAAGTTAGCGTTTGTCAGATGGTGATAATTCCCATCCGTAGTGGTTATTTCTTTGAATTTGCATTTGATAAATGTGGGTGATGGAACGGTTTGTGTCGTTGTCAGTGTGCCATTGAAACGTACTCCCTCGATGGTTAGCCGACTGTGTGTGTCGCCGTAATACCAGACGGAAGCTTCAATGTCTTGGTTGATAATGGTAGGAGCAATGCCCGTGGCAGATTCCATTTCCATGCCAGCACCGCGAATGGTGACCGCTTTGTTGAGGGTTGTAGCAGTGAACAGACCGCTGGAGAGTGTGATGACATCGCCATTTTCTGCTGCTTCGTTAGCTTCAATCAGTGCATCGGCACCGTAGAATGTTGAAATCCAACCCTCATGGTTCAGTGTTGCCACTTGGGTGCTTTGTGCATAACATACTGCCGTCAGAGTGATGGCAATCAGTGAAAGGAATAGTTTTTTCATAATAGTGTCTTTTTTTGTTTGTTGCCTTCCGCAGTTCCTGTGAAGGCGAGGTTAAAAAATAAATATGAAGCGCGGAACTGCGATGCCCTCTGTGGAGCATAACGCTTCGGTTAATGTTTTTTCGGTTGCAAAAGTACGGAATATAATTGATATGGCAAAAAAATCAGTGGAGAATTAGAATAATCTCCTTCCAGCTAATTTCGATTTGAATGGTTGTTTGTCGTCCTGGCAGCCAGATTTCCTGTAACCCCTTGGGGCGGTTGCAATGGTAGCCTTTGGCTGTGAGCAGGTTGCGGATTTGGGTTTCGTTGAAGCCAATGGGGGAAAGAATTTCGTGAAGCACAGAGATGGGTGAAGTGCAGGCAGCAAGTTTGTCCCTATATATATATAATGTGTCGCCTTTCCAGCGTGTGCATCGCTGAATGCATCGTTTCATCTCGGCATCGTAAATCTTCAAAACCTCCGTAAGGTTCAGCATCGTGTCGTTCAGATTGTCCACCGCAGCCTGATTGATAGTCTTCAAGACTGGCATCGCTTGCAGACGGATTCGGTTGCGTGCAGCTTCTTCTTGCAGGTTGGTGGAGTCTGTCACCCATGTTTCGCCATTTTCTCTGAGAAAATCTTCAATTTCCTGATGGGTGAGACAGAGTAGGGGGCGCACAACCGTATTGCCGTAGCTGTTGACCGACAGCGGTTTGATGCCGCAAAGTCCTCTCACTCCTGTTTTTCTGACGGCATTGAGCAGGAAAGTTTCGGCATTGTCGTCCTTATGGTGTCCCACAGCCAGTTTGGTGCAGTGTTCTGCCTGCATCGTTTTGCTGAAAAAGCGGTATCGCAACTCTCTTGCAGCCAGTTCGATGCTCTGTCGGTGTTCTTGGGCATAGGTGATTGTGTCGAAATCTGCCACACAGAGCCTGACCCCTATCCGTTCACAGAGACTTCCGACAAACTCTTCATCCCTCATGCTTTCCGCTCCACGCAGATGGAAATTGCAGTGAGCAGCCACACAGTCATACCCCAGCCTTCGCAGCATCAGCAGCAGGCATACAGAATCTGCCCCGCCGCTCAATGCCACGAGCACTTTGTCTTCACGTTGCAGCAAATCCCCGTCCGCAATGAATTTCCGAGTGATTCTTTCCGCGGTTGACGGCATTTTTCGTTTCTTTTTATCTTTTACCCCGCAAAAATACGCCTTTTTTGTGGAAAAAGAAAAAAAACTTTGCAAAAAGTTTGTCTGTTCCCCAAAAACAACCTACCTTTGCACCCGCTAAGGTCGAAATGACCAGTTGGTGCCTTGGATGAGTGGCTTAGTCAACGGTCTGCAAAACCGTCTACAGCAGTTCGAATCTGCTAGGCACCTCTACAAAAGAAGCGTGACAAAAATCAGTTCGTCACGCTTCCCCTTTTTGTGTATCCTTATGATTACTCGTTCACAGTCATATTGTCGTCGCTGCCGAGGGTACTTCTTTTCCCTTCTATCCTACCAGCGAGGCGTTCCCAGCCAGATTCGGTGACTTGGGTAATTTGGAAGTTAAAGCTATTACCGTACTTCAAAGCACGATGACCGCCCTTAGGAGTCTCGGTAACGAGGACGCTGGGGAAAACATAGATGAAATTCTCCTTAAACTGGAAATCCTCCTTGATGTGGCAAATAGTCTCGTAGGAGTAATTCTTGCCCGTAGGTTGATTCTTGAGAGTGAAGCGCAGCACAAGGGGATTCTGCATGTCCTGGTTGAAAGCTTCGCCAAGGGCAGGGAAAGTGGCTTTGCCGTAAAGATTGTAGAGAGGCTGTTCGAAATCGTCGAAAGGCACACCCTCAGTCTTCTCGTCGATGTCGAAAGTCTGCGTGTTGCCCTTCGCATCCACATACTTGAAATCGTACTTAAAAATGTTCAGCGTGCTGCGCTGAACCACGAGCGTCAGCGTGACGTCGGCCGATTCAGCCTTCTTTTCCTCCTGCTGTTCTTCGGGAGTCACAGGCTTAGGAGTAGAGTTGCTGTCGTCGCTACCGCAAGAGGTGAACACTGTTGTCATTGTGCCGCAGAAGAGGATGGCAGCAATCATCCACATGAAATTCTTTTTCATTTTTCTAATCATTTAATGAGGTGAATAAAATGGTTAATAATATTTATATCATATACTTAAAACAAACTCCAGCGCACAGCCAGGGTGATGATCATGGCATAGAAACCGGCAAGGAGGTCGTCAGCCATGCACCCCCAGCCGCCGTGGACATGTTGGTCAACCCAACGGCAACCGAGCGGTTTGGTAATGTCGAAGATGCGGAAAAGGATGAAACCCAGCGTGGAAAGGGCAACGACTTGCCAAGTGGGTCCCTCGAAAAAGCAAACAGCCAGACATGCCATCCAGGTGCCAAGCGGTTCGTCGATGACAACGGCACGGGGGTCTTCGCCCCAGTATCGTTCCATGACGTTGGTGGTCCAGATGCCGACGATAGTAGTGCCGATAATCAAGCCCAGTGTGGTCAGGAAAAGAACTGTAGGAGAAAGCACACTCCAGCAGCCCAACCACACAACCAGTCCTAAGAAACCGGCGTAAGTACCTGGTGCACCAGGGATGAGACCTGTGCCCAGACAAGTGGAAAGCAGGACGTGAAACCATGGGGCTTCACCCAGCGTCTTTGTGTTATTGTTACTCATGACGGATAGCCTCGATTGGGTCCATGTTGGCAGCCTTTTGTGCTGGGATATAGCCAAAGAGGATGCCGATGACGACACAGACCAGGAACGAAACATAGATAGACCAAGCAGGCACACTGGAGGGCATACCCACCATGGGCACCACAAACTCGCTGACGCTGAAGCCCACCAATATGCCGAGCAAACCGCCTGTGACGGAAATGACCACCGACTCGATGAGGAACTGCAGCGAGATGACGGCTCCCGTGGCTCCTACCGCCATGCGCAGACCAATTTCCTTGGTGCGTTCCGTCACGCTGACAAGCATGATATTCATGATACCAATACCAGCAACAAGCAGCGAAAATGCGGCTGCCACGACAAGAATCAAGGTGACCGTGTCCATCGTGGTGGACATGGTTTCCATCATTTCGGCTTGTGAACGGATGGTGAAGTCATCCACCGCCTCGCCCTTCAGTTTGTGGTTTTCACGCAGAATCTGAGTAAGTTCCTCGATGGCTGCATCGGAGAGTTCCTCCGTGATGGCCGAGCAGACAATGCTGGAGAAATAAGTCTGTGCATTGATGCGTTTCATCACCGTCGTGTAGGGAGCAATGATCACGTTGTCCTGGTCCATCCCCCAACTGTTATAACCCTTACTCTTCAGCACACCGATAATGCGCATGGGGATAGACTTGAAACGGATAGTCTTGCCAATAGGGTCAGCCCCGTTGAAAAGTTCGGTGACGATGGTCTTGCCCACGACAGCCACCTTTGCCGCCTTGTGCACATCTTCCTCCGTGAAACAGTCACCTTCTTCCACGACCCACTGCTTGATGTCGAGATAGTCAGGACTTTCGCCATAGACGGTGGTGTTCGTGTTGTTATTGCCATAGATCACTTGTCCGCCGGAAGTCACTTCGGGCGACACATAAGTCACATACTTCTTTTCTGCCACGATGCGCTGATAGTCAGCCATCTTCAGGGTCTGCATGGCAGAAGGGTCTTGCCGTACACCGCCACGCATATCGGCTCCAGGACGGATGGTGAGCAGATTCGTGCCCATGGTGGAGAGTTCCTTGCGGATGCTTTCCTTCGACCCCTGTCCGATGGCCATCATGATGATGACGGCAGCCACGCCAATGATGATTCCCAGCATACTGAGGAAGGAACGCATCTTGTTGTTGGCTACGGCGTTAATGCTAACTTTGAATAGGTTGAGAATGTTCATCGTTCAATCGTCTTGTGGTTTGGGCAGAGCCGCCAATGCTTCTGCTGCCGACTTGATGTTCGTGTTGATAGTGTCTTCGCGAATCTTGCCGTCGCGCAGGTTGATGTTGCGGCTGGCATACTCCGCAATTTCGGGGTTGTGGGTCACGAAAATAATGGTGTGTCCCTTCTTGTACAATTCCTGGAAAAGCACCAGCATTTCGAAGGAAGTATGCGTGTCGAGATTACCAGTGGCTTCGTCGGCGAGCAGCACGGCGGGGTTATTGACCAAAGCCCTTGCAATGGCCACACGCTGCATCTGTCCACCCGACATCTGGTTGGATTTATGCTCCAGGCGGTCGCCCAGACCGACGGCTTGCAGCGCCTTGATAGCCGCTTCCCGACGCTGCTTGGCATTATACTTATTATTATACATCAGGGGCAGTTCCACATTCTCCACCGCCGTGGTCTTTGCCAACAGATTATAGTTCTGGAACACAAAACCGATTTTGCGGTTACGCAGTTTGGCACGCTGATTCTTAGACATGCGGCGCACCGGCGTCCCGTCCAGGATATACTCTCCGCTGGTGGGCGTGTCCAGACATCCCAGCTGGTTGAGCAGCGTAGATTTGCCCGAACCCGATGTGCCCTGAATGGTGACAAACTCACCCTCATATATCTTGAAGCTGACACCGCGCAGGGCTTTCACCGTCTCGCTGCCCACCTGGAAATAGCGTTTCACGTCCTGCAGTTCGATGACAACTTTTCTGGAATCTTTTTCTTCTGCCATAGGGCTACCTCCTGTTGTTGCTATTATTATTGTTGTTGTTCCTGTTGTTTCTGGGCCTTGGCATGAATGGGTTGGTGGCCTGTTCTTCTTGTTCTTCGCCTTCGCTGATGGAGAACTCGGTCAGCACTTTTGTGCCTTCACTGATGCCGCCAACGATTTCCGTCACCGTGCCGTTGGTCGTGCCCACCTCTACAGGGTGAGCCTTGAAGACATTGCCGTCCAACGTCCATACCTTCGTGGCAGCCTGGCAATCCTCTATCGTCTGCCCCTCGTTCAGGATAGCTTCGTTGGGCATGAAACGCAGCGCTTTGGATGGCACAGCCAATACGTTGTTTTTCTCCATTGTGTAGATGGTGACGTTGGCTGTCAGTCCTGGCTTCAGCTTCAGGTCGTTGTTCGGGGCAGAAATCACCACCTCGTAGGTGACGACATTGCTTTCCGTGGCAGGCTGCTGCCGCACCTGGGTGACGGCTCCTTCAAACTTGTCGTCGGGGAAAGCATCTACGGTGAAGGAAACACGCTGTCCTTCTACCACACCGCCGATGTCGGCCTCGTCGATGTCGGCAATCACACGCATATTGGTCAAGTCCTGGGCAATGATAAACAGGGTAGGGGTCGTCATGGCAGAAGCCACCGTCTGACCCTCTTCCACTTCTTTCGACAACACAACACCATCGATGGGTGCCAAGATGGTAGCATAGCCCAAGTTGGTTTGTGCCTTCTGTACAGACTGCTGCTGTACCTTGACGGTCTGCACGGCTTTTTCGTAGGAGAGTTTGGCATTCTCATAGTCGTTTGCACTGACCAGTCCCTTTTCGTACAGGGTTTTGAAGCGTTCATAGTTGGCTTTCTGGTAAGTCAGTTCTGCTTGGGCATTCGACAAATTGCTTTGTGAACTCGCCAATTCACTCAGCAGATTAGTCTTGTCCAGTTCGGCAATGACCTGTCCTTTACGGACTTCGCTGTTGTAGTCCACATAGATTTTGTCGATGATACCGCTAACCTGTGTACCCACTTCCACTTTGGTTACAGGTTCGATGGTTCCTGTGGCAGTAATGCTGGATGTAATATTTTGTCGCTCGGCAGGAACCGATGTGTAAGTCACTTCAGGCTTCTTTGAGCAGGAAGCCAATACTGCTATGAAAAGGGTGATGTATAACGAATGGAGTTTCATATAGATTGAAAATTGAGGGTTAATGATTAGAATGATAGTCTTTCACCTGCATAGAATTTCAGCAGGGCTTGATTCAGCAGGGCTGTGTATTTGGTTTGAAGCAGTTGCTGTTCGGCTTGCAACAGGTTGTTCTTGCCTGTGGTCAGTTCCACGATATTCTTCAGACCGCAGTTGAATTGTTCGCTGACCAGGTCGTAACTTTCCTGCATACTCTCCCTGTTCTTCTTGGCATAGACATACTGCTGCTGCGAGGTGGTGGCATCCAGCCAGTACTTCTCCACCGAACTGTAGAGCTTCTTCTCCTCCGCCTGCAAACTCAGTTCCTTGTCCAGTTTGGCGAACTTAGCCTTGCGGATGGCCGTGCGCGTCTGCAGCTGGTCGAAGATGGGCATCGACAGCGTCAGTCCCAGCGCATTCGACAGATTACTCTTCAGCTGAGCGCCGAAAGTCTTCTGCTGACCGCTCGAATTATTCGTGCCGATGCTGGCACTCAGGTTCACCGTCGGCATATACCCCGTGCGGGCCGACTTGATAGACAGGTCGGCCGACTCGATGCCCAGCCGTCCCGACCTGATTTCGGGGCGATGCTGCAGGGCGGCAGCATACATCTGCCCCTTGTCGGGTATGACGCTCAGCACCTTCTCGTCGCCGATGTTCGGGTCGGCCACCTCGAAGGGCTCCTCGTCGTGCAGTTCCAGCAGTTGCTTCAACTGCAACTTATAATTCGCCAACTGGCTCTGCGCACTCACCAGCGAATACCTGTCTTGATCCACCTGCGCCTCCAGTTGCACCAGGTCCACACGAGCCAGACTGCCCACCTCCACCATCGCCCTGGCACGCTCGGCCTGCAGCATCGACGCCTTCACGATTTCCTCATTCACGCGCACCGCCTCCGTTTCGTACAGAATCTGCACATACAGCTGCGCAATCTGTTCCTGAACAGAATTGGCCTGCTGCTGCCGGTTCAGTTCGTTCAGTTGCTCCGTAAACCTGTTCTGCCTGATGTTCATGCGGTTCTTGTTTCCGTTCCACACCGTCCAGTTGGCATTGATGCCATACGACCCGTTGTAACTCACCTTGTTCGAATTGGTCGTCATCGAACCGTTGGTCAGGTTGAACGTCGATTCGCTGAACGGACGGTAATTCATGTTCTGGTTCGTGCTGAACGACACCGACGGGAACAGCGCCGACCGGCTTTGCAGCACATCCTCGTGGCTTTGCATCGTCTTCACCGCCGCCTGCTTCAGGCTGATATTATTTTCCAGCGCATAGTCCACACACTCCTGCAAAGTCCATACCTTTGCCGAAGCAAACCTCCCCGACAGCAGAGCCACCGAGAAAACTGTCATAAGATGCTTACATTTCATATTTCTTGACATCAATTAAAACCACATTCGCTCCATCACCGCAGGGGGCGAAAAACCCCTATCCAACTGGGACACCTTCGGGGGTCGGGCGGACAGACCTCAACCGATGAACAGCCGCCCAAGCAAACCCTTGTGCACCATTCGTACCGGCAACACACACACACCCGACATGAACGAGTAAAAAAAAAAGAAAAAGCAGTCGGACTGTAAGCCGGATTCTGTCGTGGTTCACCACCACGGTTCGTCATTTATCCACGACGCATGTCGCCACGCGCCTCCAGCGTTCTACCCTCTACCTCGGACGGGCCATCCTCAAACGGCAGTTTACATGAACTTGCAGCGCCCAAGGTGCACAGCCAATGTGTCACCACACCGCTGGTAGGCTCTTACCCTGCCTTCTCACCCTTACCCCCGCCCAGTAGCGGAGGCGGTTATTTTCTTCTGCACTGCTCAACCCTCGCGGACTGCTTCTACATTAGGAAGTGGGCTGCCCTGTGCTGTCCGGACTTTCCTCTCCCCCTGCGTGTCGTGCCGACACGCGGGCAGCGACGAACCGTCCGACTGCTTTCTGTCTGCAAAGGTACGGAAAATAAATGGAATACAAAAAAAATAGGGCGAAAAAACAAAAAAATTGCTTGCAACATTGCAACATTGCAACATTGCAACATTGCAACAAAAAGGTCGGCCGTATCACTACAACCGACCGACGAAGGTACTAAAACACACAACTAACGAAATGGACTATGAGGAGAAGAAGGTTAAGGTTCGGGTTCGGATTCCACCACAATGGTTTTCTTCACCTTGCGGATTTCCTGCATCAACTTCTTGCTGGGCTTGAACAGGATGCGGCGCCGTTTGATGAGGTCAACGCTGTAA
>CADCLN010000017.1:0-99465 GCA_902802265.1 uncultured Bacteroidales bacterium
TTCTTGTTTGGTGCGGTCTTTGAACGAGTTCGCCAATATCGTAAAGGAATAGTCCTCTGCTTTATAGTCAGTGTGAAGGGAATCAAAAGTTTTGTTGGAACCTTTCAGTACCAAGCGAACCATCTGTTCTGCCGTGGCTGGAAGACTTTCATTACCGACACGGACAAAGGCTATACGCTGACCATCGCCGACGTAATAATATGGGGTATAATGCCCTGCGTTGACTTTGAGTTGCAAAATGTGCAAACCATCTGCATCATGAGGAATCATCTCCACCTCTGGCAGGGGATCCATATAATCGCGAATCCTGCTACTGATGGCCTCACATACATGCTGCACGTCATCAAGTCCTTTGACGACGCCGTCATTATCAATGCCGAAGAAAAGTGAACCTCCCAAACCATTGGCAAAAGCACTTACACTCTTCAACCAACTCTTAGGTTTCTTCTCTTCAAGCATCACCTTGAAATCGTATGCAGTACATTCGCTTATAAGATTATTTAATTTCATCTGTCTTCGTGTCCTGATGATTGGTGTTTTGTTGTGGGACCGCCATCTGCAGGAATCTATTTGTAAGATTTGAACCTTGCATCAGATTATCATATGCTTCTTGAGCCCAAAACAAGTAATTATCCCACAAACCTGTAGAGACTTCAGCTTTTAATTCATCAAGTTTATCTTTATTAGGAGTGCCATCCTTGTGAAAGTACATGTTTGATGTTACCTGACACTTAAATACCCAAATAGCTTTCTTCTCTCCCCATGAGTAAGATGTCAACCAAGATTCTGGATAGTATATCATCTCCTCATCCTTCTTGTATGTACTATGTCCTAATGTGTTATCAATAAATCTCCTCGCTAAACTTCGTAAAGTTTCTATTCGTAAGTTTTCTGAAAAATATTTATCAGGATCTTCATAAAACAAATGATCACAATACCCATGGTCTATCTGATTTTTAGCATCATCCAGAAAATCTTTGTCAATTACATCATTGTTTAGTTGAATGTTCTTGATGTCGAATGGTGTATTCACAGGTGTTTGTATAGGTAACCCTACTTTATGCAAAGCAACTATCACTGCGCGTTTTTCTGCAATATTCAGCTTAGTATTCAATTCTTGACAAGCTTTATTATAAGTGCCATTATACTTGGCGTACCCTTTGATTATCTCCAATGCACGAATTGCAATGGCACGAACTTTCTTAACCTTGTTTTCTTCACGCTTAGCAAGAAAAAAAGTTCCAAAATAAGTTCCAATTAATGCACTTGCAAATGCTGTTGTAATATCAACCCACATAGGAAAATTCGAATCTGTTTAACTATAATGATTTATGTATACAGGCGTATATATATACGCCCAATATAGCCACAAAGTTAATGAATTAACTTCAGAAATGGGAAAAAACATTGTTACAATCTCTTTATTTTATGCATTTTTAGCGAAAATTATTGGTAAAGATGGCAAAACAAGGAACTTTTGAGCCGTTTTTTGTTTATTTAAAGAGGTTACATGACGAATTATCAATAAAAATGTGTACCTTTGCAAACGAATCTGTAAAGGAGCCACTAAAAACAGGAATAATCATGCAGTTATGGAATAGCTCACCGGCAGAAACTGCGCCAAAATTTCGATTAAGAAACAGATAATTAATTGCGCATAGCGCAGACATATTAACATAAGCATCGACTATTATTTGCGTTCGTCTGAATAGCGTCGGAAACTAATCAGAATAAGATAAGAACACATAAATAGTGGTTGGCAGGTTCGTTATCGGATTACCTTTCTATCCTTTTATAGGAGTCGTTGCCTTTGCCCTCGGGCATAGGTTACTCTTGTAAGGATAGAGAGGTTTCATTCCGATGCAGCCTCGACGAACGCACAAGAAGGCCTGTGCCTTTTTTATGCGTTGACGTGAGTGATAGATTGATGCAGAAAATCCAATTTATCATGAACAATAGCAACATTCAAGGCTGCGGAATGGATTCCGTCAAACTTCAGTCTGCAACTATCGATTTGTTAAGATTTCCTTTGGCAATAATGGTTATTTTCATTCACATGAATCCAGTGGTCAGCAACCTTTTTGATGCCGATTTCAGTTTGATTTCTGGACATGGAATTTATAACGTCACTGGAGTATTATTGTCACATGTACTGACACATATTGCTGTTCCCACATTCTATTTGATTTCAGGATTCCTCTTTTTTATCAATTTCCAGAAATGGTCTTGGGAAGGATACAAAAAGAAATTGAGCAGTAGAATAAAGACGCTATTAGTTCCTTACCTGCTATGGAATGCGATTCCATTTTTGCTGGCAGTATTAGCCATGTTAGCAGAAGTGGCCATAAAAGGGAAGCCAATAGAAGGAGTTGAAACATTTATCGTAGAGAAAAATTGGCATATATTCTATGATTGTAATGAATGGGGAACCACTCGTATAAATTGGCTTGGAGAAAATCTGAGAATGACAGGCCCATATGATTTGCCTCTTTGGTTTTTGCGAGATTTGATAGTTGTCACCATGATGACGCCTATTATTTACTATGCCATAAAGAAGTCAGGCCTATTCATCATCAGCATTCTATTCGTTGCCTATATATCAAGAATATGGACACTATTGCCCGGTTTCCACATTACAGCATTCTTTTATTTCTCTACAGGCGCATATTTCGCATTGAATAAGATAAACGTCATTCAATTTGTAGATAAATATAAACTGCTATTTATTCCTATTTGTATTATATTACTTGTGGCTACCACCATATATGATGGAGTGAGTACAGTAATTGGACAAAATATCTATCCTCTATTTGTGTGTACAGGTGTTTTTACAGCATTCTTTGTCGCTTCAAGATGTATTATCAAATACAACATCATGCCAAATAAGATGTTAGTTTCAAGCTGCTTTTTTATTTATGCAATCCATTTCGTTAGTTTTCCTTTAATAGGTTCTCCTTTGGGATTGACTAGAAGAGTGTTACACTATATCATCCCTGGCAATACAGGTATTGAAGAAGGCTTTTGCTATATTATATCCCCGATTGTGACTGCATTTCTGTGTATTTTACTTTTGATGTTTGCAAGACGATTGTTCCCGAAATTAACCCTATATTTTTCTGGCAATAAATAATAAGTCCGTAAAAGCGATAACCACAGATTGCACAGATTGCACGGAATTTTTGCAGATTTTGCACAAAAATAGCCTCAAAACCTCTTTCTGGATGTAACTTTCATGTAGCTTTCATGTAGCTTTCATGTAACTTTTTTAAACTTATCTTGCTGAAAATCTGTTATAAAAGTGGTTTGGTGTAACTTTGGTTCAAAAAAACTCTGTAGAGGGAATAGTGGCACAGTTCTTTCGCTGCCGTCGCACAGTTATCTGACTGCCGGCGCAAAGTTCTGCCGCTGCAGCGGCAATGCAGTGCCACTCCATTCGCAAAGTTCTCCCACCGCAGCGGCAGAACTTTGCGCCGCGGCAGTGGGAGAACTGTGCCACCGCAGTTATACAAAGGATTGAACGGATTTTCAAGTTGGTATCTTTTATTACCACTCAAAAATCCGTTCAATGGACTTCGCCAAGCTAAAAGGTTCTGTCTTTTAGAACTCTGCCGTCTTGGGTGTGCGGGGGAATGGGATGACATCGCGGATGTTCTGCATTCCTGTGACAAAGAGGATAAGGCGTTCAAAACCGAGGCCAAAGCCTGCGTGTGGACAGGATCCGTATTTGCGGGTGTCGAGATACCACCACATGTCTTTCATGGGGATGCCCCGCTGGTTGATTTCGTCCATCAGTTTGTCGTAGTTTTCTTCGCGGACTGATCCTCCGATGATTTCGCCAATCTGTGGGAATAGCACATCGGTGCCCTGTACGGTTTCTTCCATTTCCTGACCATTCAGAACGGGCTTCTGCTGGTCTATCTTCATGTAGAAGGCTTTGATTTTCTTGGGATAGTGGGTCATGATGACGGGCTTCTGGAAGTGTTCCTCCACGAGGTAACGCTCATGCTCGGAAGCAAGGTCGTCGCCCCATTCGCATGGAAATTCAAATTTGCGCCCGTTCTTGATGGCTTCGTGAAGGATGCGGATGCCCTCGGTGTAGTCGAGGCGCACAAAATCGTTCTTTAGGATTCCTTCAAGACGTTCTATGAGGTGTGGGTCTAAACGCGGACTGCTGAGGAATTCGAGGTCGTCCCTGCAGTTGTCAAGTGCCCAGCGCACACAGTATTTGATGAAGTCTTCTTCAAGGTCCATCAGGTCGTCCAGGTCCATGAAGGCAATTTCGGGTTCTATCATCCAGAATTCTGCCAGGTGGCGCGGGGTGTTGCTGTTTTCAGCACGGAAGGTGGGTCCGAAGGTGTAGATGGCTCCCAGTGCGGTGGCACCGAGTTCGCCCTCCAGCTGTCCGCTGACCGTGAGCGATGTCTGTTTGCCGAAGAAGTCGTCGTCGTAGATGATGCTGCCGTTTTCGTCCTTCTTCAGGTCGTAGAGGTTCTTGGTGGTTACCTGGAACATCTGTCCTGCTCCCTCGCAGTCGCTGGCGGTGATGATGGGTGTGTGGAAGTAGAAGTATCCATGCTCATGGAAGTAGGTGTGGATGGCCATTGCCATGTTGTGACGGATGCGCATGACCGCACCGAAGGTGTTTGTACGCAGACGGAGGTGGGCATGCTGGCGCATGTATTCAAATGTCTGTCCTTTCTTCTGCATGGGGTAGTCGGCAGGGCAGCCGCCGAAGAGTTCTATCTCTTTGGCCTGCACCTCTACGGCTTGTCCCGAACCGATGCTTTCCACGATGGTGCCGACAACCTTGAGGCATGAACCCGTGGTGATGTCCTTGAACGTGTCGGGGTCGAACTTCTCCACGTCGGCCACAACCTGAACGTTCTTGATGGTGGAACCGTCGTTGAGTGCAATGAAGTTGACGGCTTTGCTGCCTCGCTTGGTGCGAACCCAGCCCATTACTGTGACTTCTGCCCCGTAGTCGGTACGTTGCAGCAGGTCTATGATTTTTGTACGTTTCATTTTATTTACCAACTATATTTACTATTTACCATTTACCATTTACCATTTGGCTGCGCATGGTCTTTTACTATCCTCCCCCTAGAGGGGAAGTTAGAGGGGGTCCCCTCTTTTTTATTCGTAACTTCCCATGTGCAGCATGGCTACTTCCTGTTCGGTGAGGAAACGCCAGTCGCCTCGCTTGAGTCCCTTTTTGGTCAGTCCGGCAAACATGACGCGGTCGAGTTTGCAAACCTTGTAGCCCAGGTGTTCAAAGATGCGGCGCACGATGCGGTTTTTGCCTGAATGGATTTCGATGCCTACCTGCTTGCGGTCTGTGTCGCTGGCGTAGGCAATTTCGTCTGCCTTGATGGGGCCGTCCTCCAGTTCGATGCCTTCTGCAATCTTGCGGAGGTCGTCGGCTGCACAGTTTTTGTCGAGATATACGTGATAAATCTTTTTCTTCAGGAATTTGGGATGTGTCAGTTTGCTGGCCAGTTCGCCGTCGTTGGTGAAGAGCAGTACGCCCGTGGTGTTGCGGTCGAGGCGCCCTACGGGATAGATGCGTTCACGGCAGCAGTTCTTTACCAGGTCCATCACGGTCTTGCGTTGCTGAGGGTCGTCGCTGGTGGTTACATAGTCTTTGGGCTTATTGAGCAGGACATACACTTTCTTTTCGATGCTGACAAGTTGGTCGTGGAAGTGCACTTCGTCTGTGCGCTGCACCTTTGTTCCCAGCTCTGTCACTATCGTACCGTTTACGCTGACAACACCTGCCTGAATGAACTGGTCGGCTTCACGACGTGAGCAGACACCGGCATTAGCAAGGAATTTGTTCAGACGAATCGGTGCATTGGGGTCTTCAAGATATTCCTTGTACTCAATCTGCTTCTTCATGCTATACTTCGCATTCGGATTGTAGTCGGCGGTTCGTGGACGTTGCTGGTAGCCGCCTCTCTGCTGGTAGCCGCCACCACGTTGCTGATAGCCGCCACCTCTCTGCTGGTAGCCTCCGCCTCTCTGCTGATAGCCGCCGCCACGCTGCTGGTAGCCGCCGCCACGCTGCTGGTAGCCGCCGCCTCTTTGCTGATAGCCTCCGCCACGCTGCTGGTAGCCATCTTCGCCACCCTGACCTTCACGATAATATCTGTTTCGTTGCTGATAGCCGTTCTGCTGATATCCACCCTGCTGCTGATACCCGCTTCTGGGCTGATATCCGCCACGCTGCTGATATCCGCCACGCTGCTGGTAACCACCTTCTTCCGAATTGCGGTTGAAACTTGCAGGACGGAATCCCTCGCTCTGGTGAGCAGAGTAAGCACGTTCTGGGCGATTGAAACGTGGACGCTGCGGACGACCTTCGCGACCCTGATTGTTGTTCTCTCGGTTGTAAGGGCGATAACCTTCGCGGCCACCGTCTTTCTCTGTGTTTTCTGCGGCAGAAGGATTCTGCCATTCTTCTAATTCTGACATAATTTTTTTCTAATGGTTTTTTACGTTATTACGTTTTTATGTTATTGTGTTTGTTTTAATTAGATACCTGTATAGGAATGTGGAGTGATGGCACGCAGTTCTGCCTTCACACGGTCGCTCACCTCCAGACTGTCAATAAACTTGCCGATAGACTCTGCCGTAATAGCCTCGTTGGTACGGGTCAACGCTTTCAGAGCTTCGTAGGGATGGGGGTATGCTTCGCGGCGCAAAATGGTCTGAATGCCCTCTGCACACACAGCCCAGCAACCATCCAGGTCGCGGTTGATGGCAGCCTCGTTCAGCAGCAGTTTGCGCAGCCCCTTCAAGGTAGACTGGATGGCAATCAGCATGTGTCCCATTGGCACACCCACATTGCGCAGCACCGTGGAGTCCGTCAGGTCACGCTGCAAACGGCTCACAGGCAGTTTTTGTCCCAGGAAAGCCAGCACGGCATTGGCGATGCCCAAGTTGCCTTCCGAATTTTCAAAGTCAATGGGGTTCACCTTGTGGGGCATGGCAGAAGAACCCACCTCTCCAGCCTTGATTTTCTGCTTGAAATACTCCATCGACACATACATCCAGAAGTCGCGGTCCAGGTCGATGAGGATGGTGTTGATGCGCTTCATGGCATCGAACAGGGCAGCCAGGTTGTCGTAGTTGGAAATCTGCGTAGTCATCTGTTCACGCTCCAGTCCCAGTTTCTCGCTGACAAACCTGTTGCCAAAGTCTTTCCAATCATACGCAGGATAAGCCACATGGTGAGCATTGAAGTTGCCCGTGGCACCGCCGAACTTGGCCGTAATCCTGCAAGCCTTCAACTGTCCCAACTGTTCTTGCAGTCGATAGACATACACCCCGACTTCCTTCCCTAATCGTGTGGGGCTGGCAGGCTGACCATGTGTCTTGGCCAGCATGGCAACGTCCTTCCACGCTTCAGCGTATTCTTTCAGCTGAACAATCAGTTCGTCGAGCATGGGGTAATACACATCGACGAGTGCTTCTTTGACAGACAGCGGCACACTCGTGTTGTTGATGTCCTGACTGGTTAAGCCGAAGTGAATAAATTCCTTGTATTGTTCGAAAGCCCCAATCTTGTCCAGTTCCTCTTTGATGAAATACTCCACAGCCTTCACGTCGTGGTTGGTCACCTTTTCGATGTCCTTCACCCGTCGAGCATCAGCCTCCGAGAAATTTCGGTAGATGTCGCGAAGCGGTTCAAAGTAGGCAGCATCGAAACCCTTCAACTGCGGCAACGGCAGTTCACAAAGTGTAATGAAATACTCTATTTCTACCCTTACACGATACTTGATAAGAGCGTACTCCGAAAAATAGCGAGCTAAGTCCTTAGTCTTTCCGTGATAACGGCCGTCTATCGGAGAAACAGCCGTAAGTGCATTCAAATCCATGGTGAGAATTCTCTTCTATTCTATAAATAATGTAGCGTCGTCCAGACGCGAATGTATGTTCCTAAATAATGCTATGAATCCTAATGAGGGCGCAAAGGTACGCATTATTTGCGAGTTACGGTCCACAATCGGTCCACAATCTGCCGTTTTTTTGTTTTTTTTAAAGCCTAAACCCCTTATTTCATCAAATAGGGCATACGGAAAGCCGTATAAACCTCAATCACCACAAAACAAGTGAAGGGAACAATCCACGAGGAAGGGAAGATGTAAACACCCTGTGCCAGACAAAAACTGTGGCGAACAAACATGAGTGCCGCCGCCGCCATCAGCAGTATCATGCCGATATTGCGCTGACGCAACAGCCGGCGCATATTCAGCCGAGCCTGTTGTGGCGTTTCCGACAAGACTGCGTCCCAACCCTGAGCCAGCCGACCAATGGCAAATAGCACCGTCCCCGCGGCAAACACGTATGCCACCATTTCGTCGTGAGTCACCCAGAGCGCCGCAGCCACTACGACTATCGACTCGCCGACTACCTCCAGCATACCCAAACTCTTTTGGCTCATGGCGTCAGTCCTCATCTTCAATCACAAAGATATCCTCGTCGGGTGTCTTCATGTAGTAACGTTCACGGGCAATGCGTCGCAAAGCCTCAGGGTCGGACTTCAGGCTGTTCAGCGTAGCCTTGTCCTGATTGAATTTGCGCTGATATGCGTCAATCTCCCCCTTCAGCTTGGCAATTTCCTGTTGCTGCGCATAACGGTTTATCAGACTGCTTTCGCCGAAGAACGTGATAGCCACTGCAAAAAGCAGGAAGACAAACACGTACTTCAACTTGAAAAGAAAATATTTCATGCTGCGTTTCATATCGTGTCTCTATATAGGTTTTTTGTTTATTTCAATTTTGCCCTGATAATGTTCACCGAATAAGACGGTACATCGAACAGCAACTTGCTGCCCCGCTGAGCCAAATGAACCTCGCCTCGCCGTGGCACCACCTTTTCGGGCTCTTCCATCGTGTTCTCGTCTGTGCCCTCAGCCGAAGATAGGCGTTCCAGTGTGGCGGATGCAGCCTGGCAGTTCTGCAGGTTGATAGTGCCGTCGGTGGGTCCCCAGCCCGTGTTTACCACCTTGATGATAAGTTCATTGTTCGGTTCGTCCAGGGTTGTGCTGGCAAACACACCCCTCATCATGCTGTGCTGCAGGCGACCGCCCATTTCCAGCTTGCCGTCAATGTAGCAAGTAATGCTGTCGCCATCCACATCCACTTGCAAGTCATACCAGCGGCCATCCTCCACACGGAAGTCTTTCTCTCTCGCCAGCTGGATGCGACCGCCGCCATTGCCCTGCTCAATGTTGTTTTTCGAGTTTGACCAACCGCCCACGTTGAACCAGTTATACACCTCCCTGTCTTTGTAGCCAAACATCAGCATGAAACCTTCGTTGCCACGCTGCTTCTGGGCACGTACTTTGTAGGTGTATTTCTTGTCGGTGAACGTTTCGGGCGAAATCAGCATGGCAGGTTCTTGGCGTGAACGCTGGCTCACTTCGTTGCCCGATCCGCGCCATTCGCCGCTTACCGTCTGCCACTTGGAGAGGTCCGACAGGTTCACGGCTTTTCCATCGACAATGTACTGCGCATCGGCATACTTCACATTTGTGTTCCATGTAGCCAGTCCCAAGTGTACGGGCTGTTCTTTCTGCTCGATCACGGGTTTTTCGGGCAATTTGGCGGTCCAGTTGGTCTTTACCACTCGTGTGCCAATGTTGTTGGGGAACAGTTTTTGCACATAGTACGAAGGTGTGCCCATGCACCGGTCCGAATTGAATCGAATCATGTCGGGTGCCCACTTCACGTTGTTCTCATTCACAAAGATAGGCGCATACGAGTTCAGCGGCACAATGTCGCTGTTGTTCTCCATACCCATCATATAGACAGCCTCACCCAGCGCAGCATTCAGGTTGCCCACCTTGCCAAACAGACTGGTCACGGCATACTCGCCCACATAAATCTTATACTTCGAGCGGTCATACGTGTCATACTTGTGGAAGCGGTCGGCAAACCATTTCGGGTTGCGGTAATAGTGCTCATCCACCATTTCCACGGGGTACTCGTTGCGCCACGACGGTTCGTCCGTGCCCCACGACTCCACATTGCCTATGCAGTGCATATTGGGGTACTTCGCCTTGATACATTCGTAGAACATCTTGTAACGCTGCGGATACTCAATAGACTGGTCGCGGTTCGAGTCCATAAAGAAATTGTAGTTCTCGTTTCCAATCTCCAGATATTCAATATTGAACGGAGCGGGATGTCCGTTCTTGGCACGCAGCGCACCATACTTCGTGGTGACGTCGCCGTTGGCATACTCCAGCGCATTCATGCACTCGTCAATCCACATTTGCAACGAATCGAGCGGTGTGTAGCCACCATGCCAGATGCCCACATTCACCACGTAGAGAGGCTTTGCACCCAAATCTTCAGCCAGCTGCAGATACTCGTGGAAACCCATGCCGTCCGTCGTGCGGTAACCCCAGTTCACATTCATGTGTCCTGGGCGTTCCTCTATCGGACCGATGGTGCGCTCCCAGCGGAACGCATTCTCTGGGCTGACCTGTCCCTCCACAAAGCAACCGCCAGGGAAACGCATGAACTTCGGCTTCATGTCGGCGAGCATGTGAGCCAGGTCGGGACGCATACCGTTCTCGCGGTCCTTGAACGTTGGCGGGAACAGGCTCACCACGTCCAGCTGGAACGTGCCAGGCACGTTGGTAATCAGGTCAAACACCGCCTTCGGGTCGTTGCCCGTTGCCTTGATGGTCGCCGTATATTTCTGCCACTTCTCCGTCAGTTTCACGGGGATATCCACTTCGCCCAGATTGCTGATCATGCCCTCTGTGCGGAGCAGAGCCTTCAGCGTGGCCTTATACTTCTTGTCGCTCTTTGCCCAGAACGAAAGCTTGTACTCGCGACCCTTCACCACGTTCATGCCCCAGTAGCCCTCGTTGCTCACGCCAGCCATGTTGTTGCCGCCAGCCTGGGTCACGATGACCCGCAGCGAGTGCCTTTGTGCCCCGTTCATGGGGTCCTCCGCCGTCAGTTCGATGCTGGCACGGCTATGCTGGTTGTGTACAGCCTGCCAATGTACAGGCACGTTGGCATCATCCTCAAACGAGCGGTTCTGAATCAGTTCCGCATACAGGCCGCCGTCGGCAGCGTGGTTGATGTCCTCAAAGAAAATACCATAATGTGTAGGCGAAATCTTTGGTCCCAGGTTCTTCGCATCAATCGTGATATCCACCTGAGCCTCGGCAGTCATAGCTACGCCCAAAAGAAAAGCAGAAAATAAGTGTTTCATCAATTTGTCTATTTTTTTGCAAAGATGACAAAAAACCTGCATATTTGCAATTATTTTTCAGAAAAAGAGTCCCCAAAGCATCAAAATCTATTTTTAAATCAATTTTATGGCAGAGAAATGAATGTTTGTTGCAACATTGCAGGCATTTGCAACAAGCCGACGCCACACCACCAATTTAGTAACAGTTAAGTTTTGAATTGACAAGAGCCGTGTTTTTGTCCTAACATGTTTAATAAATGTAAAAAGAGAATTTTATTGATTTTTCTCATGTTTTGTTTGTTTCATTAAGAAAAAAATGTTTACTTTGCGACGTGTTTTGTGGGAAATGTGCGGTCGATGAATAAGTTCGAACCAAATTCACTTTAAAAACAATCGTTATGAAGAAAATGTTTCTCCTTGTAAATTGGGTGCTGGCATTCATGCTGTGCCAGCCAGTAGCGGCACAAGACAGCCGGATTGTCATAGGCAATGAAGCCTATGAGTTATCTATTTGTGATATGGATGGTGACGGCAAGCTGACCGTGGCCGACATTGCCGCGTTGATTGATTTGTACCTTACGGGGGAAGAACCCATCGTGGATGAAAAGAACAACCAGTTCACGCTGAGTCTTCCCGAAGAAGCCCCTGTGTCGGAGGTCTTTGTCAAGGCATACGGCGCAGAAGTAACTCCCGACAGCAACCACGACTATGCTACGAGTGCCAACGTCGTGTCGGTCGTGGATGGGCAGGGCAGAATGATCTACGACTGCTGTGCTTCGCTCGATACGGTGAATGTTCAGCGCACCCTCAATCTGAATGCGCTGGAAACGGCCTACAGTCTGCTCTTGCCTGTGTTCCCCAATATGTTTGAGACAACATCCGACAGAACCCTCAACACCCTGAAGTCTCTGCTGTCCGAATTGTCCGAGACACACGCATTGGCAGCTGCCATCGACCGCAGCATCGTCAACTGTGGCTATCTGGACATGGAAAGCATCGACACCGAATATCAGGCTGCCGTTGACCGCATCGTGGAGAAACTGGGACTGCGAGACAATTATCTGAAGGCAGAAACAGGTGCACGCCGGCGCTTGGCTCCCAAAGCCCCCGCCATTGTGAACGGGAATAGTGTCTGGGGCTTGAAACTGGTGATGAACAGCAGCGAGTGGGTTGAAAACGCCTCTGAGAAATACTGGAAATGCAACCTGACAGCCTACAACTCCAATCGCTTTGCCTACACTGCATGGATTCGCGGTTGCAAGGGTGATGACGGCTATGCTCATTATAATGAGGACGCTACCTATGACCTCGTCAGGGAAAGAATCTTGAAACCCCAGCGTGTATCGACATTCATGGAGAATTTCACAGACCCCATAACGAAGCCCTTCAAAAAGGATTCGTGGGAAGGACTGGCCAATTACTTCAGCGATACGTACAGGTTGTTTACGGAAGAAGGCTTTTGGTTTGACGACATGACGTGGGACAATACCAAGAAAACGTTTGACATGGATTTCACCACTCCACGTGATGTGGTGATTGTGGCGGGTCCTGCTGACGATAGGCTGATGAATTATTATAATGTGGCAAAAGCCATCTTTACTCCCATGATGAAGGCAATCATGAAGGGAGCAATGGAAGCCGAGGATGAAGACTATCTGCTGAATTTCAGCATTGATATGGTAACAGACCCCATTTATTGGAATGATTTTTTAGCCATCATGGTGAACGACAATAAAGGCTGGGGCACCAAGGCAAAGGAGATTGCAACATTGACTTGGCCTAAGATGAGCAAGCATCTGGATGGATATATTCAGGAAAAGGTAAAGACAAAGTCATCGCAATGGATTTGGGATCATTATGGATTCACACGGGCTGGTGAACTACAAAAGGCCGTAGAAGACATTTCGGACAATTGGAATGTCTATCTCAAGAAAGTGGAGAAGTATGGCGACATTGCATTGGGCGTATTGGGTCTGACCGAAGGCAGTTATTATTATGACTTGTCGCTGGATTTTGGACAGGAAGAACATGAAGCGGTTGACCTGGGTCTCAGCGTGAAATGGGCAACCATGAACGTCGGTGCAAGTGCTCCTGAAGAGTACGGAGACTACTTCGCCTGGGGCGAAACCGAACCGAAAGACTATTATGACTGGGAAACCTATAGATGGTGCAACGGTTCAAAAAAAACAATGACCAAGTACTGCACCAGTTCAAAGTATGGCACGGTTGACAACAAGACCGTTCTTGACCTGGAAGACGATGCAGCTCATGCGAATTGGGGTGGTACATGGCGTATGCCAACCGAAGATGAATTTACGGAACTTCGGACGAAGTGTACGTGGGAATGGACAACTCAGAATGGTGTAAACGGCCGCAAGGTGACAGGTCCGAATGGCAATTCCATTTTCCTGCCTGCCGCGGGCGACCGCTGGAACGACCGCCTCTACTACGCGGGCCGCGACGGCGACTACTGGTCGAGTTCGCTCTACCCGGACGACGACAACGGCGCCTACGGCCTGAACTTCGATTCGGGCGGTACGGGCTGGAGCTACGGCGGCCGCGACAGCGGTCATTCTGTGCGCGCTGTCTGCCCGTAGTTCCGAGAAGTTAGTGCATCCCTTCCCTCCACGGGCAAGGACACGCAACCCCCAAAGCCTTTCGCCTGTGCGCAGGTGCAGGCGGCGGCTCTCAAGAAAGGAGCCGTTGCAGCACCTGCGCACAGGCGAAAGGCTTGTTTCTTGCCGTTTTCAGCCATATTTTTACAACAGTTCTGCATGAAAACCAACAAAAATAAGGTTTTTGGACAAAAATCTGTCATTTCTGTCATTGTTTGTTCATTGTGCTGAAAACCAATGGATTTATCAATGACAGATTCCCGAAAAATCTGTCATAATCTGTCATTTCTGTCATTGAATCTGTCATCCGTCATCAGACTGTCAAACAAAGGCTTGAACATGCCAATGACGGAATGACAGATTTTTTTCCGAAAATCCCCATAAGGGGAATATGATTGGAGGACACAGCGGCGGCGGCACTGCATTGCTGCTACCGTGGCAAAGTTCTGCCGTTGCAGTAGCACTGCATTGCCACCGCAGTAGCAAAGTTCTCCCACCGCAGTGGCAATGTAGTGCCACTGGAGTGGGAGAACTTTCGTACCGCAGAGGATAACGGATTCCGCGGATTGATGTTTGGAGTGTCAGAAGAGCTTGTTGGGATATACGCCGTCGGCAACAAGTTGGGCGATGCGCTGAACGGTAGCTTCACGGTCGGCTGCGTAGGTCACGCCGAACCAGACGCTGGTGGTGTCGAGCACTTCGACGGTGCTGGTGCCTTCGGTGATGAGCTTGTTGACCATGAGGGGGATGAAGAATTCGGCTTTGAGGTTCTCCATGTTCTTGGGGTCGCTGAGGAATTCCTTGAAGTAGGCCTCGCTGTGCTCGAAGTAGTCGGGTGTGAAGCCCCACATGTTCATGCTGACGGGCACGTTTTCGGGAAGTGGAATCCATTCGCCCTGTTCGTCTTTGTAGCAGATGGCGTTGCCTTTGTCTGCCTGGCGCATGATTTCGGTGCGCTCCACCACATCGGTGAGGTGGCGGTTGTCGTCGTACTCACAGATGCCGCGAGCCACAGAACCGTTCTCGGAGAGTGTGTTGCAGCAGCGGAAGCCCACCATGGCGTATTTGTTCTTGGAGCCTTCGGGCAGGTTGGAGAGGAATTTGCCGATGCTCATGAAGGCATCGCGTCCGTAGAAGTCGTCGCAGTTGATGACGGCGAAGGGTTCCTTGATGATGTCCTTGCCCATCAGCACGGCGTGGTTGGTTCCCCAGGGTTTCTGACGGCCTTCGGGACACTTGAAGCCTGCGGGCAGGGCGTCGATGCTCTGGAAACAGAGTTCGCAGGGCACTACACCCTCGTATTTCGAGAGGATTTGTGTGCGGAACTGTTCTTCAAAGTCTTTGCGGATGACCCAGACGATTTTGCCGAATCCCGCTTTTACTGCGTCGTAGATGGAGTAGTCCATGATGGTTTCGCCGTTGGGGCCGAGTCCGTCGAGCTGCTTCAAGCCACCGTAGCGGCTGCCCATTCCTGCAGCGAGGAGAAAAAGAGTAGGTTTCATATAGGTTTAATTTAAAAATGAAAAATTAAAGATTAAAAATCGGTTTGTTCATGTTTTCAGCCGCAAAGATAATGAAAGTGTGGAAAAGGAGCAAGACAATTAACAAATAACCATTAAATTTTAACAAATGGGCATTTATGGAACTTTGTTCATTACCATCTTCGTCCACACAGGCAGGTGGTCGCTGATGCCCCCGTTGTAGCGCGGACCGAGGAAGGTGCGGAAGGGTTTTGTGCCGCCGTTGGTCTTGTCGGGTTCGAGCAGGAAGGGGAGGTTGGCAATGCCGCTTTCCGTCTGGATGCGGTCTGACTTTATGAGGATGTGGTCGAGCGTGGACCAGTTGCCCTGATATTTGTAGGTGCCAGGGTGTGTGCCCTTGATGACGTCTTTGAATCCACGGAGGGAGAAGGGTTTGAGCCGTTTGCCTGTGAGTTCGTCGTTGAAGTCGCCCATGATGACGATGTGGGGTTGCTGGCGGGCCTGGCTGACGGAGTCTGCGTTTTGCAGCAGTTGCTGGATGGCGGCTTTTCGGTTTCGGGCTGCTGCGGTTCCTCCTAATCGGGAGGGTAGGTGCAGGAGGTAGATGTCGAGCGTGTCGCCTGTGGGCATGAGGCCTGTGGCGTGGAGGATGTCGCGCACGGGGTCGCGGGTTTCGGGACGGATGCTTTCGTGATGGATGAGCCGGAAGCGCATGGGGGCATAGATGAGGGCGACGTTGATGCCGCGTGGGTCGTTGCTGTGGGTGATGATGTATTGGTAGCCCAGTCGGCGCAGCTGGGTGTGCTGGGTGAGATAGGTGAGCACGGTGTCGTTTTCCACTTCGCACAGTCCCACGATGTCTAAGGGTTTCAGGCTGTCGGCTGCGACAATGGTCTTGCTGATTTCTCGTAGTTTACGGAAGAATCGGTAGCGTGACCATCGGTGGCTGCCATTGGGCAGAAACTCTTCGTCTTGTTTCCCCTCGGTGTGGAGGGTGTCGAAGGCGTTTTCTACGTTCCATGCCATGAGGGAAAAGGTGTCTTGTGCCTGGATGGGAACGCAAAGCAGGAATAGGGTATAGAGGAGGATGTGCGGGGACTTCATAGGGCTTCGAACAGGATTTGGATGAGGCGTGGCAGGGCGTAGTGGTCGAGTTGGTCTTCTGCAATCCATGTGTAGCTGTCGGTGAGGGCAGGTCGTGTGGGGAGTTCAAGGAAGTAGAAGTCTGCCAGCAGGATGCGGTGGGTGAGGATGTGCTTGACGTTTTGCCGCAGAGGAATGGCTTGGGCAATCAGAGCCTGGGCGGTTGCTTCGGGGAGTGGCATGTGCTTGGCCAGGGTGTCGGTTGTCAGCAGGGGTTCCCACAGTCCTTGCCAGATGTCGCCTGAGGGTCGGCGGCGGAGGGCTGTGTGGTGGTTGCAGCGTAGGTAGAGGTAGGTGATTCGGCGGGTTTGTATGGTGAGAGTCCGTTGTTTGACGGGCAGCCCCTCGATGCGTCCTGTGTGCAGGGCATCGCAGGTGTCTTGCAGGGGGCAGAGGATGCAGCGTGGGGATTGCGGTGTGCACTGGATGGCGCCGAAGTCCATCATGGCTTGGTTGAAGGCTGCGGGCTGGTCGGCAGGCAGGAGGGACTGGGCGAGGGTGGTGAAGAGTTTCTTGCCCTGTGTGGTGTTGATGGGTGTATCGATGCCGTAGTGTCTGGCCAAGACCCGATAGGCGTTGCCATCGACGGCGGCGGCGGGAATGCCGAAGGCGAAGCTGGCGATGGCTGCTGCGGTGTAGTCGCCCACGCCTTTCAGGTGTCGGATGTCTTCGAGAGTGTCGGGAAAGTGGCCGAGGGCAGCAATCTGCTTGGCTGCTGCGTGGAGGTTGCGTGCTCGGCTGTAGTATCCGAGTCCTTGCCACTGGCGGAGCACTTCGTCCTGGGTGGCAGCGGCGAGGTCTTCCACATGTGGCCATCGCTGCATGAAGCGTAGCCAGTAGTCGAGTCCTTGCTGGATGCGTGTCTGCTGAAGGATGATTTCGCTGATCCAGATGGCGTAGGGGTCTTGGGTGTGTCGCCACGGCAGGTCGCGTCGGTGTTGATGGTACCAGTTGAGTAGGGTTTGTGTGAACATGGTGTGTGTGAGTTTGGGTGCAAAGGTAAGAAATATTTACCATTTACCATTTACCATTTACCATTTTTCACCACAGATTACACAGATTTTTCAGATTACACAGATTTTGAAAGGAGTGCCCTAAAGGTTCGTCAAATTGACTTCGTCGAGCTAAGGTTCGTCAAATTCGTCAAATTCGTCAAATTCGTAGTCAAAAAAAATGACTTCGTCGAGCCTCTTACATACTCCCAAAAATCTAAGCCTCCCCGCAGGGGCAACGTCGGCTTGATTTTTGTGTCGTCTGTTTCGAGGGTTCCGAGTAATCAGTGTAATCTGTGGTTCAAAAAATCCGAGTAATCAGTAGTGAAGAATGAAAAAAGTGTGGCAAATAAAATAAACGGGGAGTTTTTTGAGTTTTTAGGGGTATGATATTTGTGCTTCTTGGATATTTTGCTGTGTTGCTGCTGCTGTCCCGTTGGGTTGGCGGCGGCGGGAATGATGCTTTTTTCCGTGGCAACAGGCAGTCGCCGTGGATGTTGGTGGCTTTCGGCATGGTGGGGGCGAGCATCAGTGGCTTGACCTTTGTGGGTGTGCCAGGATGGGTGATGAGCATCGACATGACTTATATGCAGATGTGCCTGGGGTTTGTGTTTGGCTATCTGCTGGTGGCTTTTGTGTTGCTGCCTATTTATTATAGGTTGGGGCTGACGTCGATATACACTTATCTGGACAGGCGTTTCGGACGGATGAGTTACCGGACGGGGGCATGGTTTTTTCTGTTGAGTAAGTTGTTGGGAGCTTCGGCGAAGTTTTATGTGGTGGTGCAGGTTTTGCAGGTTTGTGTGGCTGATGCTTACGGTGTGCCTTATGGTGTGACGGCTGCTGTGACGTTGGTTTTCATTTGGCTATATACTCGCAGGAGTGGGATTCGGGCTTTGGTCTGGACGGATGTTTTGCAGACGTTTGTGCTGCTTGCTGCCTTGTTGCTGATTATGCTGAAGGTCTGTGCGCTGCTGCATTTCGGTTTTCTTGAGGCTTTGCAGGCGGTGTGGAATGATTCGCATAGCCGTATGTTTGAGTTCGGTGATTTTGCTTCGAAGCAGAATTTCTGGAAGCAGTTTTTCAGTGGTGTTTTTGTGGTAGTGGTGATGACGGGTCTGGATCAGGACATGATGCAGAAGAATTTGACTTGCAAAAATCTGCGAGCGGCACAGAAGGATATGTGCAGTTATGGTCTGCTGTTTGTTCCTGTCAATTTTTTGTTTCTTTCGTTGGGTGTGCTGCTGCTGATGCTTTATGAACAGATGGGTCTGGATTTGCCGGAGAGTGGTGACAGTTTGCTGAGCAATCTGGTTTGTGGAGGCGTGTTGGGAGAGGCTTCCTTGGTGTTTTTCACGGTCGGCGTGGTGGCAAGTGCTTTCTCGAGTGCGGACAGTTCGCTGACGGCATTGACTACTTGTTATTGTGTGGATATTGTGGGAGATTCAGGGTGTTCCGCCAGACGGCGAAAGGGAGTGCATTTTGGCATGATGCTGGCTTTTCTGTGCTGCACGTTGGTGTTTCAAGCTTTGGGTAGCAGCAGTGTGATGGACTTGATTTACACGTTGGTGGGTTATACTTATGGCCCGCTGTTGGGATTGTTTGCTTTTGGCATTTTTACAAAAAGACAACCGCAGGAAAGGTTTGTGCCTTTCGTTGCGGTTGCTTCGCCTGTGGTTTGTGGTGTGGTGGATTATGTCACGTCTGTTGCTACGGGCTATGAGTTTGGCTATGAGCTGCTGATGCTGAACGGATTGTTGACTTTTGCAGGGTTGTGGGTTATTTCAAAATCTCCTGCATCTTGATTTCCAAGGGGCTGTAGGAACGGTATTGTTGGGCATGACGGGCATGCTGGATGAAGAGATTCAGAATGTCGTCGGCTTCGCCGAGGGTGTGTGTTGTTTGTGTCACCTTGTAACCTGCCTTTTGCAGTGTCTGGGTCAGTTGGTTGATGGGCTGGCTGTTTTCTGCGGCAAAGGTGAAGGGGATGAGGTTCACTTTTTTCTGTTTGCGTTGTTTCAGTTGTTTCTTCAAATGTTCGGCTTCGGGAAATCCTTCTTCTGCCACGACAAACCAGTTGTCATAGCCTTTGTAGTGTAGCATGAAGTCGATCATGGCGAATTGTGAAGGGTTTTCGCTGTCTTCACCGCCCACCACCAGTACGTTTGCCATTTTCTTTTCTCCGTAGGATGCGGCGGTAGTGAGGATGGCTTTTTCGTAGTCGGCAGGTTGTGAAAGCAGGGTGCTGCCGATGCGCAGTTGCTTGAATTTGTTTGTGTAGAGGGCTGCTTCGTGGCGAATGTATTCCATTTCGACTCCCTCGACGATGTTTGACGACTGAATGAGGACGTGGGTGTAGCCTTCGGTGAAAAGTTCGTCGAGAATGTAGGTCAAGGTTTGTCGGGTTTGTCCGCGTTCCTTCATCTGTCGGATGGCAGGGAAGCAAGTCCATGCCTCACGGAAAGCACAGTTGGGGAAGGTGGCTTTCAGTTTCTGATTGAACCGTTCAATGCAGAGTTGCCGTTGCTGGTCGTCGCAAATGCCGTAGTGCACGGCGACAACGGCTGCTTTGTCGGCATTGCGCATGGACTCGAACAAGTCTTGTTCCACTTCTGTGTTTTGGGCAGAAATCGGCGTGAACAGGGTGAGAAGCAGGAGGAGGGGGAGGATGGTGCGTGTCATTGTCTTATGTGTATTTTTTTGCTGATGTTGCCTTGTCGGAGGATGTAAAAGCCAGGCTGGGTGGGTGTGTTTACCTTTATGCCGTTGAGGGTGAAATATTCTGTTTTCTGCCTGTTGTTGTCACCGCTGACGGGGGTTATAGAACTGTCTGTACCTCCCCTGAATTTGAAGGAAATGAGTCCGTTGGTTTCCTGTATGTCGGTGATGGGTTTGTTCAGCAGATAGGTGTCTTCTTCGTTGGGGTGGTAGAATCTTCCGCCGACGTTTTCGTGTGAAATGTAGTCCAGCGTACTGACATTGGAAGTGCCAGGGAAGAGTTGTGATTGGTACACTCTTTCGCTTACCGTGTACTTTTTCTGGGAGGTGTTATATGAACCGAACTCACGCCCTGCGGGGATGATGGTCATGCGTTGGTGTTTGGTGTCGGTGTTAACCTCGTTTTCTTCCCATATTTTGGCGTTGTAATCTACATGGCAAATCAAGAGTCCGTGCGGACTGGTGTAGTTTTTGGTGTAGGTAAACCAACCGTGGTTTTGTCGGTTTTCCAGCGTGAAAAATTCGTTGCGATAGTTTTCGTTGTAGATGATGTATGCCACGGCGGAGTCTTGCAGAGCAGGCATCTGGGTGATGGTAGCGGGTTGGTCGAGTTCGATAAAGTCGAGCCAACCAGCGCACCAACGTTCATAGGCTGTGAAGCCGGCGGGTTGTTCGCCGTTGTTGGTTCTGCCGTTGCGATCACCTTTGTCCATCAAGTCCCAAGTGTCCATGCCGAATCCGCCTTTGTAGCTTATGTCGTAGAAGTCGGGCAGTCCCAGGCAGTGGCAAAATTCGTGGCAAGCCGTACCGATGCCGCTGATGTTGCTGCCACGGGTTCCGCTCAGTTCGCAAGCCATGGCGTAGGTGTCAATCACACAGCCTCCCAGGGTGATGGGACCGTTTCCGTCGCCGTAATCTTTGCCTTCGGTCAGAGTCCATTCGTGTGGCCAGATGGTGTTGGCTGGTGCACCATTCTGTTCTCCGTAGCCTGCATAGACAATGAAGACTTGATCTACTTCTCCATTGCCGTCCCAGTCGTAGTCCGCCCAGTTGATGTCGTACATTTGGTCTGCCTTTGTGCAGATTTCGGCGGCAAGTGCGGCGACGTATTTGTCGTCTCCGTCGGCTTTGTTGCCGCCATAATGGGCGTATGTGTTGCTTGCTTCGACAGGGCCATAGAGGTCGAAGGTCAGGTCGAATTTGCCGTAGGATTGGTCTTTGAAGTAGTCGTGAACAGATCCGTAGTGGTTATTGTCGTGGTAGCCAGGTTCGTTGAATATTCTGTAGAAGACATCGGGTGTGTTGATTGATTTCATGTACAGGTTGCTGAAGTTGGCCAGTATGACAATGCCGCGTTTTTTGCCTTGATAGGCATTTGTTTGGTCGGCGGATGTTCGGGCTTTTGCTTTGTGGGCTTCGATTCTTGCCATTCTTCGCGCATTTCGTCGGATGCGCTTGGTTTTCCACAGGTTGTTGATAGAGTCGGTCAGTTGGGGAGCCACACGGAAGTCACCATTCTCTTCCTGCACCACAGGGATGCCATCCAGCGTGGTGTAGAAATGACAGCATTCGTCGCCACAGAGTATGATGGTCAGCAGGCTTCCGTCGCTGTTGACCACGGTGATGGGTTCTTGGTTTGCGGAGCCGGCATAGGCTTCAACACTGCCTGTCAACGTTAAACCCAGACAAAGTGATAACGTTATAATGTGATAACGAAGGAGTGGAAAACGGCAAGGAAAAATCTTATTCATAAGGTTTTAAGTCTGCTGCTTCGCGGATGGCAGCAATTTGATTTTTGATAATGCTCGGAACAATGGTGCGCAGCAAGTGTTCGATGCGCTTCACGTTGTAAGTTTCTTTTCCATTCTCCATCAGTCGGTAAGTTCCGTCGCCTGGCACAAGGATAGAAACGGGGCATTCGGGGGTTCTTTCTACAGGCAAGATACCATTGCGCATCAGTGCTTTTTGGCACAGACGCCACTCCAGTGTTGAGGCATCGCCCTGCATGGCCACTTCTCGTGCTGTTTCGTGGCTGATGTGGAAGGTACCCAGATTTCGGTCAAACGCAATGCCTTCACGGTTGAAGTATTGTTCTATCCAGCCCTCGATGCTGAGGTCTTCGGGCGAACCCGTTGTCAAACCATGTTCTTGGTCGAGCAGCCATATTTGGTCGGCCACTTGCAAGGCATGTTCCAGGTCGTGTGTACTCAGGAAGATGGTCTTTTTCAGTGTGCGAGCCAAACGGTGCAGCAACATCATCGTCTGAATCTTGCTTGGGTAGTCCAGATAGGCTGTTGGCTCGTCTAAAAACACAATGGGCGTTTCCTGTGCAAGGGCTTTGGCAATCATCACCTTCTGACATTCGCCGTCGGACAGTGTGCTCATTTTGCGTTCTTTGAGCGGTTCAATGCTTACCCACTGGAAGCATTTGTTCACGACCGTCTTGTCTTTGTCGTTCAGCTTTCCCCAGAAGCCTGTGTAAGGGCTGCGTCCCATGCCGACCACATCGAAGGCGGTCATGTTCTTGACACCCGCTGCTTCGTCGGTCAGCACCACGCTGATATGCTTTGCCAATGCTTGTTCCTTGTAAGATGTGATGGGATGTCCTGCCACTTCCACCGTGCCGCTCAGTGCTGGCTGGAAGGCACACATGGTGCGCAGCAGGGTGGATTTTCCTGCTCCGTTGGGTCCTAACAGGCACGTCAGTTCACCTGTGGCCAGCGTAGCATTCAGGTCTTTTGAAACTATCCTTTCGTTGCCTCTATGCTTGTAACCCGTTGTCAGGTTCTTCAGTTCTACGCTTGTTGTCATATATTTATTCTTTTGGATGCTATACTTTATAAATCAGATAAACATAATAAGCCACTTGCAGCAGGACGAGCATTGCCCCCTCCACACGTGAAATGATATAGTGTTTTTTGCCCATCCAGCCAAAGCCCCAAAACAGGAATGCCGCAACCAGCAGTGTGTACAGGTCTGTCATTGTAATGCCTTCCATGGGCAGCGGAAAGACTGTTGCCGAAGCTCCCAAGATGAGCAGGGTGTTGAACACTACGCTGCCCACGATATTGCCTACAGCCATGTCGTTGTCTCCCTTTCGGGCTGCCATGATGCTGGTAGCCAACTCTGGAGCCGACGTGCCGATGCTCACAATGGTGAGGGCGATAATGGCTTCACTCACACCCAGAAACCTGGCAATGCCCGAAGCACCATCTACCATCCAGTTGCCGCCTAGAATCAGACAAGCCAGTCCCACGACAATCAGGAGAAAAGCCATCCACCACGGTTTGATGGTCGTGTCCCTGTCTTCCGCATTTTTCAATTCAGCCTTCCTTCCTTTTCTGGCTAACCTGACTGTGTAGTACAGGAACATAGAAAACAGGCACAGCAGAATCAGTCCGTCTCCCCGTGTGAGTTCGTTCTTTGTTGCACCGCTAATGATTTTGTCTATCAGCATCAGGAACAAAATCACCTGGGTACCTACCATGATGGGTAAGTCGCGTATCACGTTGCCTCGTGTCATCACAATGGGTGAAAACAGGGCCGTACAACCGATGATGCCGAAGATGTTGAAAATGTTGCTGCCCACCACGTTGCCGATGGCGATGTCGGCGGAGTGGCGCAGAGCTCCCATCATGCTCACCACAAACTCTGGAGCCGACGTGCCGATAGCCACAATGGTCAGTCCGATGACCAGTGTAGGGATGTGCATCCTGTGTGCCACGTTTGCTGCTCCGTCGGTCAGCCAGTCTGCTCCTTTCACAATCATGGCCAACCCGACGAGGAAAGCAGCGATGTCAATCAATAAGTCCATGTTTATTCTTGTTTTTATTATTCACCCTTGTTGATGAGTTTCCACTCTCGGGGTGTGAAGTCGTCGGTGGATGTTTCCCATGTGGGGTCGGGCATGTACCACCAAAGGGCATTGAAATAGTCCCGCAGGGCAGGGTCTTTGAAGACGTAGCCTCGGCTGGCGTAGGGAAGGTTACGCAGAATGCGCTTGTCGTTAGCGGTCACTTTTTCTACATCTCTGTAGCTCCAAGGCTGGTAGCCTTGGCTGCGGTCGTAGAAGCCGCCGAGAACGAAGTGTTCCATTTGCAGCATATCGGCAGAACTGATGACCATGTTTTGGATGGGTTTGAAGTTTGTGGCATGCCATTCCACTGTGCCGTTTCTAAGCGAGATTTCAGTGCAGGATTCGTCGTAGTGTTCCGTTCTGCGTACTTTGCCCGTTCCCTCAGTGACCGTGAAGGGTGCCGACATGAAAAGTGAGTCGGGCAGGTAAAAGTGCTTGGCTGTGTTCTTTGCCTGAATGCGCAGGGTGAAGTCGTCTATCTGGTGGTTTGCCCAACGCATGGCGGGTGTGAGC
Organism: uncultured Bacteroidales bacterium; assembly: GCA_902802265.1. Lineage (GTDB taxonomy): Bacteria > Bacteroidota > Bacteroidia > Bacteroidales > Bacteroidaceae > Minthosoma. Next base: position 24,534 of record CADCLN010000017.1, read on the forward strand.
CAGTAGGGTACCTCGAAAGTGCGGCCCACGCCGTATGACATGCGGTAGCGGTAAGTGTGGTGCACCGTGTTCACTCCAGGGCGGAACGTGACGGTGAAGTAATAGACGTAGGAGAATTCGACGATGCTGTCGAGTTTGGCATTGTAAAGCATGTGGTTTTCCAGCCATTCATCTTCCTTCAGTTTGGCTTCGTCGCCGGCTTTCCACTGCTTGAGGTCGAGTGGGGTGATAGCCTTGTTTTCGCCGAAAGTAGATGCGGCTATTCCGTTTTTGTATGAAATGGGTTCACCGTTCATCACGGCAGTGAAGTCCTTGATGTAGGGATGGATGCTCCGTTTGTTGAGTGTTTTGTCGTCGTTGTAGGGAGCCATGGATTCAAAGCCCATCGTCACGACTTTCTCGTCGCCGTTGTTCCTGAATTCGTACTGCACATTCACATTGGCATAACCGTCATCCTGCAGGCTGATGGTCAGAACTTCCTTGGTAATTGCAATGTTGGTCTCCTTGATGGGTACAAGTTGACTGCCGCCAGCGAAAAAAACACCATCGTTGGCAAATGCTGCCAACGACGTGAATGTAGTAAATATAAAAATGAAAAATGAAGAATGGAGGAAGGATAAATGTTTCATTGTTGTCGTAACATCTCTATACGTTCTGTGTTAACCGATTAGCCAGATTCTTCAAGTCCTCCACGGTCTTTTCCTTCACAATGGATTCCACGGTGACGATGGGGTCGATGATGGTGATGTTCTTCATCTGTTCAAACATCTCTCGCATCTTCTTGCCGGCAGCAGGAGCCCACGAACCATTCTCGATGATGCCCACGGTGCGGTTCTGGTAAGCCTTGATGCCGAGGTGATGCAGGAAGTCGTGCATGACAGGCATCACGCCGCCGTCATAGGTAGGCGCTGCCACCACAAGGCGGTCGTAGCGGAACGCATCCTCCACGGCTTCTGCCATGTCGTCGCGAGCCAGGTCGCTGACGCTAACCTTCACGTTGCTGTCGTCCTTGATGATTTCTGCCAGTTTCAGGGCAGCCTCTTCTGTGTTGCCGTGCAGCGAACAGTAGGCAATGAACACGCCCTTGTCTTCGGGCTGATAACTGGACCAAGTGTTGTAGATGTTCAGATAATAGTCCACATTTTCATTGAGCACAGGACCGTGGAGTGGGGCAATAACCCTGATGTCGAGGTTTGCAGCCTTCTTCAATACGGCCTGAACCATGGCGCCATACTTGCCCACAATGTTGAAGTAGTAGCGGCGAGCCTCACAAGCCCAGCCGTCAACCGTTCCGTGCAACTTGTCGGCAGCCATGCCTTCGCTGTTGGGGTGACCGAGTGCACCGAACTTACCGAATCCGTCGGCTGCAAACAGGATGCCTTCGGCACTTTCGTAGCTCATCATCACTTCTGGCCAGTGTACCATCGGAGCCATGATGAAGGTGAGAGTGTGCTGTCCCAGGGAGATTGTGTCGCCCTCCTTTACCACTTGCAGTCTGCCGGCGAAATCCGTGTCGAAGAAGCGTTTCGCCATTGCCACAGCCTTTTGCGAACAAATGCCTACGCAGTCGGGGTATTTCTCCAGCAGCATCTTCACGTTGCCGGCGTGGTCAGGTTCCATGTGGTGGATGATGAGGTAGTCGGGAGTGCGTCCGTTCAGCGCAGCCTCCAGTTTTTCTACCCATTCATTGGTTTTGCGTGCATCCACCGTGTCCATGATGGCAATCTTTTCGTCATCAATCAGGTAAGAGTTATAGGATATGCCTTCTGGCACGTCATACTGTCCCTCGAAGAGGTCAATGTCGGTGTCATCCACACCGATGTACTTGATGTTTTTTGCTATTTCCATTGTTGCCTATGTTTTAAAAAATTTGTGCAAAGGTAATGCTTTTATGTGAATAAATACCTTCTCCAAGCAAAGAATTTTCTTTTTTGTGCATAGTTTAGGTCATTCATCTGGCTGTAAGCCTCTCGTTCAAAACTGATGTTTCGGTAGGCTTTGAAAGCGTTGCGGTATTGGATGAGGCGAACCATCCATTCTGTTATATAAATGATGTAGAAGCCCACGAAGAGCAATTCCCGCTGTTGCAGGGTGTGGATATATTCGTGGTTCAGTTCCTGCCGCGACAATCCACATTTGGCAAACACTACGCCAAACAAATTGATTGCGGAGTAGCGCTTGCCAAACGGTATGTGCCGGTTGCGGATGATTTTCATTCTATTCCTTTCATCGATAAACTCATGCGTCCGCGTTGCAGGTCCACGTTGAGGACACGGACGGTGACGTGCTGATGGAGTTGCACCTCGCTGGCGGGGTCTTTCACAAAGTGGTCGGCAAGTTCGCTGATGTGGACAAGCCCCTTGGTGTGGACACCCACATCGACAAAGCAACCAAAGTCGGTGACGTTGGTGATGATGCCAGGCAGGAGCATTCCTGGCTTGACATCCTCCAGTTCCTTCACATCCTTGCTGAAGCTGAAGGCTTCCAGCTGCTGCCGAGGGTCACGTCCAGGCTTGTCCAGTTCCTGCATGATGTCCTGCAGGGTGGGCAGTCCCACGGTGTCGGTCACGTACTGGTTGATATCAATCTTGGAGCGAAGTTCCTTGTCGGCCATCAAGTCGGAGACGGTGCAGTGCAGGTCCTTTGCCATCTTCTCCACAATGGCATAACTCTCGGGGTGAACGGCACTGTTGTCCAACGGCTGTTTGCTGCCGCTGACACGCAGGAAACCCGCAGCCTGTTGGAAAGCTTTAGGCCCCAGCTTGGGCACCTTCAGCAATTCTTTTCTTGAAGCAAAAGCCCCGTTCTCAGCACGGTAGTTCACGATGTTTTGTGCGATGGCAGGACCTAAGCCCGAAATGTAGGTCAGCAGATGTTTTGACGCAGTATTCACGTTTACGCCCACCTTGTTCACACACATTTCCACCGTCTGGTCGAGCGAATGTTTCAGGGCTTTCTGGTCCACATCCTTCTGGTATTGCCCCACGCCGATGCTGCTGGGGTCAATCTTCACCAGTTCGGCCAGAGGGTCCATCAGTCGGCGACCGATGGAGACTGCGCCGCGCACCGTTACGTCGTAGTCGGGAAACTCCTCGCGAGCCACTTTCGATGCCGAATAGATGCTGGCACCGTCTTCGCTCACCACATAGACCTGAATGCTTTCGGGCAGTCCGAGGCTTTTTACAAATTCCTCTGTTTCGCGGCTGGCTGTGCCGTTGCCGATGGAGATGGCCTCAATTTTGTATTGTCGGGTGAGTGTCCAGATTTTGTCGCCGGCTGCTTTCCGTTCCGACTTCGGCGGATGCGGATAGATAGCCTCGTTGTGCAGCAGATTGCCTTCCGCATCGAGAATGACCAGTTTGCAGCCCGTGCGGAAACCAGGGTCGAGTGCCAACACACGCTTCTGCCCCAGGGGTGCAGCCATGAGTAATTGTTCCAGGTTCTTCACAAAAATACGGATGGCCTCTTTGTCGGCAAGTTCCTTGCTTTGGTTGGCAAACTCCGTTTCGATGCTGGGCTTAATCAGTCGTTTGAAACTGTCCTCCACGGCGTCCAACACCATCTCTGCGCTCTTTGAACTGTTGCGCAGGAAGAGTCTGTCGAGTTTGTCAAGACAACGCTCGTCGTCGCCGCTGATACTGATGCGAAGCACTCCTTCAGCCTCTCCGCGGCGCATGGCAAGCAGACGGTGGCTGGCACACTTCGAAAGTTTCTCGGAGAAATCGAAGTAGTCGCGATATTTTTGCGATTTCTGTTCCCATTCCTCATTTTCCTCCTTTGGCTTGACCACCTTGCTTGTAATGACAGCGTCGCGTTTGAAGTTGAAGCGCACAATGTTGCGGGCTTCTTCCGTTTCGCTCACCTGTTCGGCAATGATGTCTTTTGCTCCCTGGAGGGCTTCCTCGGCGGAGTTTACGCCCTTCTCGGCATTGACAAACTCTCCTGCCTTTTTCTCGATGTCGGCCGCAGGGTTTTGCAGCATTAGGAACGTAGCCAGAGGCTCCAGTCCCTTTTGTCTGGCAACTTCGGCACGTGTTTTACGCTTCGGTTTGTAAGGCAGGTAAATGTCTTCCAGTTCCGTACTGTCCCACGAATCCTCAATGCGCTTCTTCAGTTCTGCAGTCAGTTTGCCCTGCTCTTCAATCGTCTTCAGAATCGTTTGTTTACGAGCCTCAATCTCTTTCAGCTCGTCGAGGCTGTCACTCACGGCTGCCACCTTCACCTCGTCCAGTGTGCCAGTCACCTCCTTGCGGTAACGGGCAATGAACGGAATGGTGCAGCCCTCTTCCAGCAGTCCCACTGTGGCTGCCACTTGCCGCTCGCTCACACCCGTGGCAGCGGCTATCAACTTTGAAAATATTGCGTTCATAATGTATATTTTACCTTAACGACCAGCACACGCAATTTCTGGTTCCCTTCCTGTGTCTTCACTTTGGCAATGTGCCAGTCGCAGGGGAACATGATGTTGAATGTTCCAGGGACGGAAACAAAACGTTCCAAGCGGTCGGCATCGAAATTATACTCCCAGCGGTCCTTCTCAAGCGTGTAAGTATTATTCGGCGTAGAGGTGTCATGATCCAGCCGACAAAAACCCTCTGTGCCCTTTACCACATACATGAAGTCAATCTTTTGCTGATGGCTCTCGCTACCCTTTCCTGCCTTCAGGTCTTGCTCCGAACACCAGTTTTCGCTGTCTTCCACACTGACCGTCAGTTCTGTGCCAGGAATGGGGATGCGTCCCGAAGGCACACTGAGCAAGTCGTTTTCCTGCAACCACTTGAACAAAGCCTTCCACTGCTCTGGATTACGTTGATACTGAATGTAAAACTCTACAAGGTTCACATTGTCGGCAGGCACCGCCTTGGTGAATCCGTTCTTCCATTCGCCCCTCTTTACCCATTTGGCAGCCAATTTCTGCAAATCCTTCGGGTATTCATTCGTATAGGTCTGTGCTCCTGCCGATAAACCTACCAAGCCACACAGGGCCAGTGTTGTCAGAATCCGTTTCATAAGTGTTAAGTTTTTTTAGTTCGGCTGCAAAGTTACGAAAAAATCATTTCACATTCACTACCGATACTGATTTTTCTGTCATGAAAAGGAAAATACACAAAACTTTCTTCTACACAAACAAGAATTTATGGTCGGCCATAAACTCATGCTTGCAAATGTTTCAAGCGTTTTCAGTTGGCGGTGTACACGATGTAATCGGAGTAATCTGATCGGATGCGTTCAGGCAGCAGAAGTGTCTCATCAGGCAGAAACTGACAGCGGTCAGGAGGATGGCAAAAATCCAAAGCAGGGTGGTGCCGAAAAGGTCGGCATAGCGGAAAGTTTCGGCTTGGTCGCCGAGGATGTTCATCTGGACGACGGCGGCAGTGTTGTTGATGATATGCAGGATGGTGGTGAGCAGTATGCTGTGTGTCTTGTAGTAGATGATGGCAAAGATGCAGCCAATGATGGTGGCAAAGGGTATCTGGACGGGATTGCCGTGAACCAGTCCGAATGCCAGTGAGGAGCAGAGTATGGCCGTGAGCGGACGTATTCCCTGGCGTAGCATATAGCCGAGGACGGCTTCACGGAAAACAATTTCCTCGACCACAGGACCGACAAGGGCGATGCCGAGTATGCCCCAGGGGTTTTGGGCCATGTCGCGAAACTGGTCTGCCAAATGGTCGGGAAGTTGAAACAGTTCGGTGAACATGTCGGTGGCAAAAATGCCTGTCAGGGCACCGGCAAGGGCAATGGGGGCGTGCCGCCAACGGATGAGTTGTGTGCTGAAAAGGTGCCGGCCGTCTATCATCCCCATCCAGTAAATGATGAGCACGGAGATTAGACCAGAGATGATAACGGTGAGGGCGAGCAGTGTAGGATGAAACGGGGGGATGGAGGTAAACTGGCCGAGACATCCCAAGATGATGCCGCCTGCGGCTTGCAGCAGCAAGAATATGAGAATGGCGAGGATGGGTTTTAACATGATATGAAAGAAGTCAATTAGGGATGGTTGAAAAGTTGACGATAATATTCGGCTTTTTTCTCTAAAGCCAGGGGATAGGCACGCGAGGTGGAGGGCATTCGCCACCACAGGACGGTACGTCCGTCGAGCGGCAAAACCTGATGGCCGCCGATGGCGGGGGCTGTAGGCAGAGAAAACTGAACTTGCAGTTGCTGGCTGGCTTTACCGCCAGTGGTGACCAGCTGGGTGCAGTGAGGAATGCGATGGAGCAAGGCGGGTATGTCGGTGGGTTGAACGATTTCCAGGAAACGGTCGCTGGCATTGTCCTTCAGGCGTTGCACCTGTGTGGCAGTGTCGTAGAAAGCCAAACCTTGTTCTGTGGCAAACTGGATGATGCGTGGCTGGTCGAAACGCTTTTCGCCTTTTACTTCAAAATAAGTTTTGTCGGCGAAATGGATGAGTCCCATGATGCGCCAGAAGTCGTTTATCCAGTTTGGGTAGAAAAAGTCCATGCTCCAACGTGCTTGGGGCGGAGGAAAGCTGCCGAGGAAAAGTGTGTGTGCACAGGCTGGCAGAAATGGGTGCAGAGGGTGATTCTCTATGGTCATTGGGGATAAAATGAAAAGTTTTTATGCAAAGGTAAGAAAAAATGAAGAACCCTCAAAACAAACGACATAAAAATCAAGCCGACGTTGCCCCTGCGGGGAGGCTTAGATTTTTTGGAGTATGTAAGAGGCTCGACGAAGTCAATGAAGAATGAAGAATCTTAAAAAAAATGGTAAATGGTAAGAAAAAAATGAAGAATGAAGAATGAAGAATGAAGAATCTTAAAAAAAATGGTAAATGGTAAATGGTAAATGGTAAATAATCCTTATCTTTGCAGCGTTTTCTTAATCTTTTGTTTTTATGAAGCAGTTTTTTACTTTGATTTCTGCCGCAATGATCCTTGCATTTCCTCTTTCGGTGATGGCTGAAGATGAGGACTATATGCCTGGGACAGATGCTCCCGAACCGGCAGGTTTCATTACCGAGCTTCTCAACGAATTGCTGGAGCGTGCCCTCGCCCCGCAGCCCGACGGAAAACCGAAGTTGGGGCGCAGGCTGACCGATTATGTCTCTGCTCCCAAGTTTGGCGGTTATTTCATCGGTACCTACAAATACAGTGACCAGGACGGCGCAGGGGGAGGAGAGGGATTTAACCAGCGTTTTATCCGTCTCTATGTGGATGGAACCATTCTGAAAGACTTCAGTTACCGCATTCAGATGCAAGTGAACGGCAGCAGCCCGCACATGAAGGATTTCTTTGTGGAGTGGGCGCATTGGAAAGAAATGAAAGTGAAGGTGGGGCAATTTAAACGTCCCTTTACGTTTGAAAATCCTTATAACCCCTGGGATGTGGGACTTGGCGACTACTCACAATCGGTTCGCAGGTTTGCCGGCATTGGCGACTACAATGGTGAAGTCAGTGCAACCGGAGGACGCGACCAGGGTGTGCAGTTGCAGGGTGACCTTTTCCCTGTAGGGAGAGACAAACACCGCTTGTTGCATTATCAGTTGGGAGTGTTCAACGGACAGGGTATCAACACCGGAGACCAGAACGGACGCAAGGACATCATCGGAACCCTGCAGGTGCAACCCCTCAAGGATTTGTTCATTGGCTTCTTTGGCTGGACTGGCGACTTTGTGGGCAAGACAGCCACAGGGGGGCAGACCGTAACGGTGGACCGCAACCGCTGGGGAGTCGGCGTCAAGTATGAACACGGCGACTGGAGTGCCCGTGCAGAATACGTACACAGCCAGGGGCACAAGATAGCAGACTACGACCATGCTGACGGCACCGTCAGCGGCACCGGAGAGGCTGACGGCTGGTATGCCGCGGTGGGCATCCCCTGTACGCCCTGGCTGAAGACTTATCTGAAGTACGATGCTTACCGCGACCAGGCTGCATGGTCGTCCATGAAGACGATGTACTCTGTGGCACCGAACTTTCAGTTGCACAAGAATCTGATGTTCCAGCTGCAATACAATTATGTGAACGACAAAAGTTCCTCCGTGGATAGCCACTACAACGAAGTGTGGGTGGAAACCTATGTGAGGTTTTGAAGGTTATGGCAGTGAACACACCCTATCTGGAAGTCATGGGATTGACCAAACGCATTGGTCACCGTGTGTTGTTCGAGGACATCAGTTTTACCGTGAATGAGCGGGAGCACATCGGGCTGATTGCCAAGAACGGCACAGGCAAATCCACGCTGCTCTCCATCATTGCAGGCATCGAAGGCGACGACGGCGGACGGATGATTTTCCGAAAGGGCGTGAAAGTGGGCTATCTGGAGCAGACACCCAAACTGGACAAGGAGGCGGACTTTGGCAACCTGCGCTACAAGCAACTGCTCACACAGATGAAGATTACCGAAGAGGAAGCCCGCCGTCCGGCCAAGGAACTTTCGGGAGGACAGGTAAAGCGCATTGCCCTGGCCAGGGTGTTGGCAGCAGAACCCGACCTGCTGATTCTCGACGAACCAACCAACCACCTCGACCTAGAAATGATTGAATGGCTGGAGGGATTCCTGCAAAAGACGACGATGGCATTGCTCATGGTCACCCACGACCGATACTTTCTGGACCGCATCTGCAGCGTCATCATCGAACTGGACAATCAGCAAATCTATACCTATCGCGGCAACTATGCCTACTATCTGGAAAAACGCCAGGAGCGCATTGACAACATGAATGCCAACATAGCACGAGCCAACAACCTCTATCGCACCGAACTGGAGTGGATGCGTTCTACACCCTCGGCACGTTCTTCAAAGGCACGCTACCGCATAGAATCGTTCTATGAACTGGAAAAACAAGCCAAACAGCGCGTGCAGGATGAACGCATGAAACTGGAGATGAAGGGCACCTACATCGGCAGCAAAATCTTTGAAGTGCACGGACTCTGCAAGGCATTCGGCGAGAAAGTGATACTGCAGGACTTTGAATACATCTTCAGCCGTTACGAGAAGATGGGCATTGTGGGGAACAACGGTACAGGCAAATCTACCTTTGTCAAGATGCTGCTCGGACTGGAACCCCACGACAAGGGACGCATCGCCATCGGCGAAACGGTGCGCTTCGGCCACTACTCACAGGAGGGGATGCAATTCCGCGACGACCAGAAAGTGATAGATGCAGTCCGCGACATAGCCGAATATGTGGATTTGGGCGGCGGACAGAAACTTTCTGCCAGCCAGTTTCTGCAACACTTCCTCTTTAGCCCCGAACAGCAATTCTCCTACATCCGCAAACTCAGCGGCGGCGAGCGGCGGCGGCTCTACCTCTGTACCGTCCTGATGCGTTCACCCAATTTCCTCATCCTCGACGAGCCGACCAACGACCTCGACATCGTGACCCTGCAAATCCTGGAGGAATACCTGCAGAACTTCAAAGGATGCCTCATCATCGTAAGCCACGACCGCTATTTCATGGACAAAGTGGTTGACCACCTGCTGGTATTCGAAGGCGACGGACAGATAAAGGATTTCCCTGGAAACTATACACAGTATCGCTGGGCAGCGGCTGTCAGCCACGGAAAAACTCCGCAGCCTCAGGACCTCAAAACACCCCAACCCCCAACCTCCAAAACCACACATGGCACCGAAAGAGCTAGAAAACTCACCTTCAAGGAAAAGCAAGAATACCAGCAACTGGAACGGGATATTGCCGCCCTTGAAACCGAAAAAGCCGAGATAAACGCAGCCCTCTGTGGCGGCACCACCGATGTGGAAATCATCACCCGTCTCAGCAAACGTCTCCCCCTGCTGAACCAAGAACTCGACGAAAAAGAAATGCGCTGGCTCGAACTGAGCGAATGGGTATAACAACCATCAAAAAAAAGAAGCCAATGAAAATAAACTCTGCAACCTTTGTCACATCCAGCCCCAGGGCAGATATGTGTCCACAAACCTCCTTGCCGGAATACGCCTTCATCGGACGCAGCAATGTGGGCAAATCTTCGCTCATCAACATGCTGACCGAGCGAAGAAACCTGGCGAAAACCTCTAGCACACCAGGAAAGACAATGCTCATCAACCATTTCCTCATCAACGAAAAATGGTTCCTTGTTGACTTACCAGGCTACGGCTATGCCCAGCGAGGCAAACGCGAAATGGACAAACTCTGGAACCTGATAAGCCACTATGTGACCGACCGAGAACAACTGACCTGTTTGTTTGTCCTCATCGACATACGCCACGAACCCCAGCAGAAAGACATCGACTTCCTCAACTTCTGCGGCGAAAACGGCGTACCCCTCGCCATCGTTTTCACAAAAGCCGACAAACTGCCGCTGATGAAACGCAGACCAGCCGTCACAGCCTATCTGCAACACCTGCAGCAGTTTTGGGAAGAACTACCCCCTTATTTCGTTACCAGCAGTGAAAGCCGTCTGGGCAAAGATGAACTCCTTAATTATATTGACTCAATCAATCAAGCCCTTTGAACCGAAAAAAAACATATCTCCGAATCCTGAAAATATTCTGCGGAATCATTTTCTCTGTGCTGCTGCTCCTCTTTGTTGCAACAGTTGTGCTGAACACCCCTTCCTTTCAGAACAAAATGCTGAAACCCGTCACCCGTTTGCTGTGCGAAAGACTCAACACAAACGTGCATATCGACAGCGTCAGCATCAACCTCGTCAATCAGTACATCCATCTCTACGGCATAGAACTGGAAGATCACCAGCAACGCAAATTCCTCCAGCTCGACACCCTCTCTACCAGCATCCGGCTCTGGTCCCTGCTCAGCAACGAAGTTCGCCTGTCGGGAACCAAAGTGGCTGGACTGCAAGCCCAACTCTACAAGGATTCACTCCATACCCCCGCCAACTACCAATTCCTCATCGATGCCTTCAAAAGCAAACCGAAGAAAGGGAAGAAATTTAGTTTTGGCATGACACGTGGCACACTTTCCCGAGTCCAAATCCATTACCAGACAAAAGAAAAGCCTTACGACCACGACCTCCAAATCTCCTTCCTCGAATATCGCAACAAACAAGGGCATCACCACGTCAACATCCAGGGACTCGTTTACCAGAACGACAACCACAAACCTCTCCGTCGCACAGGAAAACCCAAACGAGGCTATTTCGACGAAGGTCACCTCAATGTACTTGCCAATATGCAGTGGCGCATTGACCAACTCACTAACGAATCCCTCCGTGCCGAACTCGTCTCCGCCAACATCCTTGACCGCACCTCCAACCTCGACGTCAAGAGCCTCACTCTCCGTGCCACCGTCAACAAACAGCAAATACATCTCCGCAACGTCAACATCCAGTTGCCAAACACACAGCTCACCTTCTCCGAAGGCTTGCTCCTGTTCCATCCCCTCCGCTACCAAACCACCACCATATCGGGCACTACACTGCTCAAAGACATAGCCCACCCCTTTGCTCCCGTGCTCAGTCAATTCACCATCCCCCTTCGCCTCAGCGTCAAACTCAGCGGCAACGCCGGAACCATGAACTTCAAAAACGTCAACGTCAGCACCGTTGACCATAAACTTACCATCAACGCAGAAGGAAACGTACTTAAACTCAACCAGAAACGAGCCCTCAGCGTCAACTTCCGCGTCAACCCCATGCGAGCCAGAGGAAACATCAAACAGCGCATTATCGAACAATTCCCTGTCAAGAAATACCTCATGCGGCAACTCGCCACGCTGGGCACCATCACCTACCGAGGCAACTTCCATGTACGCTGGCATCAAGAAGCCTTCGAAGGCACACTCGGCACACAAGTCGGAAACCTGCGCTTCACCCTCAACCTCAACGAAGACACCAAATACCTCAACGGCACCGTACAAACCGACTCCATCATGCTCGATAAACTCTTCACCATGCCCCAACTCGGAAAGGCAGCCTGCAAAGCCTCCTTCACCTTCGACTACTCCAAGAAACGTACAGCCCTGATACGAAAAAAACTGGGCGGAAAACTCCCCATCGGCACCGTCCGAGCCGAAGTGCCAGAAGCAAAATACAAATTCTTGAAAATCAAAAATGTCTTCGCCGATATCCACAGCAACGGAACCATCGCACAGGGCAACCTCAGCGTCAGGGGCAAAGCACTCGATTTGCTCTGCGACTTCAGCTTTACCAATACCGACTCCATACAGAAAATGAAAATAAAACCAAGTGTCAAGTTCCATAAATACACAGAAAAAAAGGAAAAAGATACCAAAAAACAGAAAAAATCAACGCTTTCACAAAAAAAAACGCTAAATCGTAAAGGGTAAATGGTAAATAATTCTTACCTTTGCAGCAAATTCTTGGTTATACGGTCCAGACGATTTTGAAGTTACATGGTAGGATGATACCATAACACACAAAAACGCAACACACAAAACCCGTACAACCGTACCTCCCCATTTTTTACTTTTTTCATAGATTCTTTATGTATAAATTAGAACAACTCAACAGCAAAGAGTTGGCAGAACTGCAAACTATTGCATCCGAACTCGGAATTGCAAATGCAGACAAACTTGACAAAAGCACACTCATGTTCCGCATCATCGACGAACAAGCCGAAGCAGCAGCAACAGGTGCCGAAAAACCAACTCGCAAACGTACACGTGTCAGTGTGAAAACTGTAGATCGTGTCTATTCCGCAACACAAGACAAGACAAAGAAGATAGACAAAAAAATGCAGGTCACCCTCGATGACACCCTCTTCGGGTCACTCTCGCAGGAAGAAAAGGACATGCTCACACCCATAGAAACCCCCGCCGCCCCCGCCGAGACACCCGAACCCAAGAAACGCGGCCGCAAGAAAAAGGCAGAAGCAGAGGCAGAACCCCAAGACCCCGCAACCTCGCAAGCCAAAGACCCTGCCTCCACACCACCTCAAGACCCCACAACCCCTGAACCATCCGTCGTGCCCGAAGCCACCTATGTGCCCGAAGCCGACGACCCCGAGGCTGCTGCCCATCACAGTCAGACCATCATCAGCCGTGGTTCCACCGAGATACCAGCCGATGACTCCGACTTCATCATTCTGCAAGACATTCCTGCCATCGAAGATACCTACTACAATCCCATGGAATTCTTCAAGCGCACAACCGCAGAACCCCAAATTCCCACAACCCCACAACCTCAAAACCTCATCACCCCGCAATCCCAAAACACCAGAACCCCACAACTGCAGAATCCCGCAACCTCTGTCCCCTACGACTTCGCCGACATCATCACTGTCAGCGGCGTGCTCGAAATCATTGACAACTACGGATTCCTTCGCAGCAGCGACTACAACTACCTGCCATCGCCCGACGACGTTTATGTAAATCTGCAGCAAATCAAACATTGGGGACTCAAGCAGGGCGACGTTGTTGAGGGGTACGTCCGTCCACCACGCACAGGAGAAAAATTCTTCCCCCTCGTCGATGTACGCAAAATCAACGGCTGCGACCCCCAGCAAGTCCTCGGACGTGTCGCCTTCGAATTTCTCACACCCCTCTTCCCTGACCAGAAATTCCAACTCTGCAAGGGCGCAAACGACAGCAAATCCTCACGCATCGTCGATCTCTTCTCTCCCATCGGCAAGGGACAGCGTGCCCTCATCGTGGCACAGCCCAAGACTGGTAAAACCCTCCTGATGAAAGACATTGCCAACAGCATAGCCGCCAACCACCCCGAAGCATACCTCATGATGCTCCTCATCGACGAGCGACCCGAAGAAGTCACCGACATGGCACGCACCGTCAACGCCGAAGTCATCGCCTCCACCTTCGATGCACCCGCCGAAAACCACGTCAAGATAGCAGGCATCGTGCTGGAGAAAGCTAAACGCATGGTGGAATGTGGACACGACGTCGTCATCTTCCTCGACTCCATCACCCGCCTCGCCCGAGCTTACAACACCGTAAGCCCCGCCAGCGGAAAAGTCCTCTCTGGCGGTGTTGATGCCAACGCCCTTCACAAGCCCAAGCGCTTCTTCGGTGCAGCACGCAATATTGAGGGCGGCGGTTCCCTCACCATCATCGCCACGGCCCTCATCGACACCGGCAGCAAGATGGACGAAGTCATCTTCGAGGAATTCAAGGGTACAGGCAACATGGAACTGCAGCTCGACCGCCAGCTTGCCAACAAGCGCGTCTTCCCTGCCGTCAACCTTACCGCATCCTCCACCCGACGCGACGACCTCCTGCAAGACCAGACCACCCTCAACCGCATGTGGGTACTCCGCAAACACATTGCCGACATGACCCCGCTCGAAGCCATGGACACCGTCATGAACCACATCGAGCGAACCAAGAACAACGAAGAATTCCTCATTTCCATGAACGGATAAGGAAACGCAAGACTTGGCAAAAACAAAAAATGTTGCACAAAAATCTGTGCAACATTTTTTTGTGTCTTTACGCCCTTTTACTCCAACGATTGCAGGCCTTTCAGCAGCAAATGGGGGTCGTGGATGACATGGGGAAGGAGGTCGTCGGAGAGTGTGAGGGTGTCACCGCCTGTGAGAAAGACTTGCAGGTCGGGGTAGCAGGCAAGCAGATGGCGGATGTAGCCCTCTGCCTCGAAGCGGGTACCGTGGATGGCGCTCGACATCATCGAGGTTTTGGTGTCTTGTCCCATGAGGGGGGTGTCGGCTTCTGCCTGAAAGAGTGGCAGCAGGGCGGTGTGTTCGTGCATGGATCGCAGTCGCAGCTGGATGCCAGGGGAGATGACGCCGCCAATCAGTTCACCCTCACGGCTGATGAGGTCGTAGGTGATGCAGGTGCCTGCATCGATAATGAGCAGGGTGTGGTGGGGTTTTCTTGCCCAGGCTCCCAAGTCGGCAGCCAGTCGGTCGGAACCATATTCTGGGGGTATGTTTTTTAAGGGGCAGTCGGACACGTTGTAATGGACGATTTTGCTTGTCCCGCTTCCGTCGGCAGGGGCTTTGATGCCTAACAGCAGGGTGGGGATGCTGCATGACTGCAGGGCAGGGATGAGTTCGGGGTCTTCGCCTGCCACGCTGGAGATGATGCAGCGGTGGATGGGGTATTGGGCGGAGAGTCGGCGGAAGATGTTGTGCCACGTTTCTGCCTTGTGTTCCAGATGCAGCATTTTCTCTGCATCCATGATGGCGATTTTTGCCGATGTGTTGCCTATGTCGATAAGTATGTTTGCCATTGGGGACAAAGGGATGGGGGTGTTTATTGTGGATGGTTGATGGTTAGTTTATAGATTTTGGTGTAGCCACCAATTTCGGGAGCGTATTCGCACTGGGTGGTGGCGATGCCCGATTGGTATGTGCCGCTGCGGGTGACGTAGTATTCGAGGTCAACGGTAGTGGTGCCACGCTGGAACCAGTCGAAGAATATGTCGGTGTGGGTGTCGTGGAGTTCGAGGTAGCAGCCGCGTGTGCCTGTCCATTGGTAGCCTGAGTGGGTGCGTTGAGGTTCGAGACAGGCTGCATGGTGTGAGGTGACGCTGACGAAGTCCATGTCGCGGTCGGCATGGATGATGTGGCGTACTCGGATGATGTCGCCCACAGTAAGTGAGTTTTCCGTTTCCATTTCTACCCATTCCCTGCCTCGCTGGATGTATAGTTTTCGCTCGACAGAGAGTTCGCCCGTAGTGTAGTCGGAAAGTTTCTCGGCTTCTTCCTGGAAGGTCCCACGGACATATCCCCAGGAGATGCCTGGGCTGTGCTTTTCCACGGTGAGCGTGTGGGGGCCTTCTTCCCAGCCAGGGAGGGAGACTTCCGAGGGTGTGGGCTGCTGGTCGATGGTGAAGACGGGTGTGTCGGCTGTGCGCACCGTTTCGTCGGGCGAAAGCGTAATCAGGTAGTCTGCCGCATCGATGCCGTTGAGGGGGTTGTCCCACAGTTGTGTCTGCTTTTGGCGGAGTAGCCAGAGCTGCATGTCGTATATCACGGTTTTGTTTTCTGAATCTGTGGATTTGAGGTCGTGGGTAAGACAGCGCATGGCGGCCAGTTGGGTGGGGATGCGGTAGTCTTGCCACGAGTAGTAGGCACGGTCGGTGGCGAAGTAGCGTCCCAGTCCTGGTTTATAGACCAGGTAACGGCGGATGAATTTTGTGAACTTCTTGGCCTGGGCTGTGCGTCCGTATTTCTGCAGGATGCAGGCACCTTTGGCGCAGCCATAGATGGTCAGTCGGTTCAGGCTTTTTGCCAATTCGTTCAGGTAAGCGGCAAGGTAGTCGGCCACTGGGTTTTGGTTGATAGCCATGAAACGGAGGTCGAAGTCGGTGGGTTGCAGCGAGCGTTTGTTCTTCTTGCGTTCTGCGTAGTCTTTCTTTTCATATTTGTCGAGATAGTCGAGGGCTCCCCCGAGCATCTTGGCGATGTCTTTTCTGTCGTTCATCTTGAACCGTATCATGTAGGCTTTAAGGCGGTCGAGGTGTTCAGCAACGGCAAGAGTGATGTAGGGGTTGCTGTCCATGCCCTTGAACCAGCTCCACGAGCCGTCGTGTCGTTGCAGTTCCTGCAGTTTGCTGAGGGCTTCGTCGGCGTTTTTCTGGGCTTTTTCGACGTTGAATTGTTGGATGACGGTATCGCCGAGGGCGGAGAGTCGCTGATGCAGGTGGATTAAGACGATGTTGGAGTAGAGTGCTGCGGCATAGCAGGGAGCGTTGTCGTGACAGGGCAGACTGAGGGCACGCAGGGAGTGGAACACGTCGAGGGCGGGGTTGTCTGTATAGCCGATTTGCAGGGTGCGGTCGGTGGCGGTGGGGCTGTTATTATTATATAATGTGGTGAGGTCGATGTCCTTGGTGCCTGCGTCTTCCATGTAGAAGGGGATGTTTTCTGTCACCCATTCTTTGGTGGAGAGTACAGGCAGCAGGCAGCGCTCACCGTCGGAGTTTTCGCCGTCGGTGGCAGAGATTTCACAGATAACGTCTTCGGAGAGTGTCCCCTTGGCGACGGTGAAAGTGGCGACGGCTGTCTGTCCAGTCTCGATGTTGAAGGGTACGTCTTGCTGATAGACAACGGTCTTCTCGTCTTTTGCCAAAAGCAGTCGCAGGGTAGCCGTGCCGTGGATGGCAGTCTGGGCCTTGTTGAAGATGCGAGTCTGCAGGGTGGCTTCGTCGGCTGTTCGGAGGAAGCGAGGCAGTTGTGGCTGTACCATGAAGTCTTCGCTGGCGACGGCATCGGCTGTAATCAGTCCGTAGCACACATCTTCGGTGTGGGCAAATCCGAAGAATCGCCATTGGGTGAGACTTTCAGGCAGGGTGAAGGTGATTTGTATGTTGCCCTGTCGGTCGGTGGTGAGTTGCGGATAGAAGAAGGCCGTCTCGTTGAAATGGGTGCGGAAGTTCACGGTGGCTGTGTGGATACCGTCGGCAATGTCCTCTCCCTTGCTGGGGGCTTCGTCTGCTGTGGCTTTTTCCTCTGCTACCATCGGCATGGCAGCATCGACCATGACGGGGCCAGCGATTCGGGCGCTTTTCATCAGCATGGGTTCTCTGTTGTAGCGGAACATGCCCGAGAAGGGGCTGACCGAGTCGAAGTTCTCGGGCCACAGACTCTTCGTTCTTGCTTGGCGCATGAGGCTGAGGGAGAAGGAACTGGTGGCGTAGGAATAGATGTGGTAGAGGTTGCTGATTTGCGTCATGAAGGGGATGTTGAATGTCCAGTTGAAGCTGGAGAGTTCGTCCAGCGAGGCATCGTACATGGTTGCCATCAGTTCGGCATTGCTGACGGGCTGTCCGTCTTTGTCCTTCACGCAGAGTGTCCAGGTTTCCTGCTGTCCAGGTGTGAGCCGGTCGCGGAAGGTGTGCCATGCCAGGTTCAGTTTCTTGTCGGGTTTCGGTATGCGGACGGTCTTTTCGTAGAAATAGTTGTGGCCGTTCTTTACATAGAAGCAGTTGATGGTGGCACCGTCGCCCCATTCCTCCTTGCATTGGAGCCGTCGGTGCAGGGTGCCGTTCACGGTCTGTGCAGAGTAGGCGATGAGTTTTTCGTTGGCAAGCACATAGTAGAACACGTAGGCATCCTTGTCTTCAGGTGTAAAGTCGATGTCGATGGTTTCGCCTGGATGCACTTCCGTCTTCGACACTTGCAGCGGTTCCGGCTTCTTGCCGGCAGTCTGAACCGAAGGTTTCAGCGGAAGGGTGTAGAGGATGGCCGACTGGTGGCTTTCGCCAGCATTGTCGGTGGCGGTGGCTTTGATGCGAACCAGAAGTTTTTCACCCTCGTAGGCATTCTCCATATAGCCTTTCACCACATCGAAACGGGCAGGGCAGAAGTCGATGTCCAGTTGTCCGTGGTCGTTGGTGTAAGTCTCTTCGTGCTGCACATTTCGCCAACCGTCTCCGCCCCAGAACCAGCGGTAGAGTCGGCGTACCTCGATGTCGTACTTCACCTTGGCTTTTGCCACAGGAATGCCCGCGTAGGTTTCGGCTGTGAGTTTTGCCGTGATGTTGCTTTCGGGCTGATACGTTGTGGTGTCTTTCTGGAACTCGATGGAGTAGGTGGGACGTTTGTATTCCTCCACGCTGATGAAGATGGTCGAAGCGCGGTAGAGCTGCTTTTCTGGGTTGTTGGCATCTTTCAGCATCAGTTGGTAAATGCCCAATTTGCATTTTTCGGGCAAGGTGAAATCCCAGCTGAGTGTGCCGAAAGTGTTGGTGACAAGGATGTCGCTCCGCAGTTCGTTGCCGTCGGGACCATGCAGAGCCAGGATGCAGCTGTCGCCCTCCTCGGTCCAGGTCTCGTTTTCCTGTAGATAGTAGAGCATGGCAGAGGCATGAACGGTTTGTCCAGGGCGATAGATGCCACGGTCGGTGAAGAGTTGCCCCTGCTTGCTTTGTTCCCTGAAGAAAGGACGATAGTAATATTGTATATGAGAAAACTCCGTGCCGTCTTCCCGATAAGTGCCGATGGTGGTTGTGTCTCTCACCACGCGTGCTCTTTCGTATTTGGTTGCATCCACCACCACTTCGCCGTTTTTGTCGGTGCGGAAAGAGTCGTGCTGTTCCGTTCGGTTCTTGTAGAGCATCACCGTGACTCCGCTTTGTGGATAGCCCGTAATGTGGTCCAGGGCAAAGATGTGAGCCTTGCCGTCGGGGGTATAGAACACGGTGTGGTGCAGCGACGTGACATTGACTTCCCGCACAGAAACATCGCCTGCCGCCTTTGCCACCATGACGTAGCGGCCCGCAGCCAGCGTGAGTGTGTCGTGCAGCGTAAACTCCACAGGTTTGTATGTGCGTTCAGCCTCTGCAATTTGTTCTGCTGTGTTGAGCGAATAATTGCGTTGCAGGATGGACTTGCCTGTAGTCAACGGATTGTCCCGACTGTCTCTGCCCACATACTGCAAAACCTGCAAGGTGGCAGAAGCGGCATTCTTGGAAGAAATCTTGATGCGGAACGGTTTGTCCACCAGCAAATTCTCCTCCACAGCCATATAGACCGAAGCCTCCATGATTCTGTTTACCTCCATCTGCAGGGCGTTGGCCACCAGTTTGCCAGCCTCGATGTCGCGTGTGGAGTCGCGCAGAGCCTCCATCCTCTGGCACCACTGCTGCTGAGTCTCTTCGCTGTAGCGGCTTTCCTTCTGCATCCTGCGCAGTCGCAACATGGTGTAAGCATTGCGGTCGCCCCTTTGTCGGAAGATGTCAAGCGCCTTCTCGTAATCCACCCTGCCGTAGTGTTCGCTGACGAAGTCAATCATCACGGTCAGCATATTGTGGCCGTCATATTTGCTGCCATCGTTCATCTTCACCAGGGGCACATAGTCCTTGCTCTGTTCTCCTGCCAACGTCTCCATGTCTGCCAACACCTGGCTCAGATGCCTGTCTGCCAATGCAGAGTAGTTTCCCTTTGTCTCCGCATCGAAATCGCTGATGTGGCTGTAGCGCATCTGACTGTAGGCCGTACTCAGCACCGCATGCAGAATGGAGCGCAGCGTCGTGGCCATCTGTGCCGACACCTCCTTCGACGGACGTTCCAGTTTCGTGAGTTCAGCCTCCAGCAGCTTCACATCCACCGCAAAGCTGTCGGGGTCAATGTCCGCACGTACTTCCATGTGGTTAATCATCTCTTTCAATCGCTCAGGATAAGTCTTTGCCATCGTGTTTATACAAAATGAAATGATGAAGAATAAGGAGAATAGCTTTTTCATAATATTCCGTTTTTTCTTTGTTATAACGTAATTTTGGCTGCAAAGGTAGTAAAAACTTGGTTAAAAGAACAATTTAAACGTTTAACAAACTCTAAAATGCTTTGTCACCTCCCCGCTATGCTTTATCTTTGTGCTGCGAAACGCAAAAAAGTGAAACGATAAGAACGATAAGAACATAAGAACGCAGCGTGAAAATGAACAGGACAACCCCCGTGTTGGCTTTCTTGACCACCGCCACACTTATTCTCTCTTCGTGTGCGGAAAAATACAACATCATCGGCACCTCCATGCAGTCGGTCTATGATGGAAAAATGGTCTATCTCAACCATCTTATCGACGGAAAAGACACTTCTGTCGATTCTTGCGAAATTGTTCACGGACAATTCAACATGACGGGTTCGCTCGATTCCGTCATGTGTGTCACCCTCGACATGGGTGACTTCCATCTGCCCATTGTGCTCGAAAGCGGCGACATCAAGATTAGTTCAGGAGGCCTCTCCATCAAGGTGGAAGGCACACCGCTCAACGACCGACTTTACACGTTTCTTACCGCTCGCGACTCTCTCATCACCAAACTGAGCGACCTGCCACGCCGCGAAAGCCAGATGATACTTGAAGGCTACGACCACGACGACATCCTGCGAGCCCTAGGCGAAGAAGAAGCCACGCTGCGTTTGGCGATGGACAAACTTGAAACAAATTTCATCACCGAGAATTTCGACAACGTGCTGGGCATAAGCTGGTTTATGGAACTCTGCAACAACACCTACCAGCGTTATGGCTACCCCAACACCACACCCCAGATAGATGACATCTACAGCCGTGCTCCCGAATCTTTTCGCAACAATTCCACCATCAAGGAGTACATGAAACTGTGCGAAGGGGAAATAAACACATCCAATAAATGAAAAGCCTAAGTGGCAATGCATTGCCGTTGCCGTAGCACAGTTCTCCCACTTCAGTAGCACAGTTCTCCTACTTCAGTAGCACAGTTTTCCTACTTCAGCAGCACAGTTCTCTCACTTCAGTAGCAAAGTTTTCCTACTTCAGCAGCAAAGTTCTCCCACTTCGGTAGCACAGTTTTCCCACTTCAGTACGAAAACTGTGCCGTTGATTTTATGGCTAATTCGTGTTTTTTCATTAAACATAAATGACCATGAATTAGCCACGAATTT
Source organism: uncultured Bacteroidales bacterium (assembly GCA_902802265.1). GTDB lineage: Bacteria > Bacteroidota > Bacteroidia > Bacteroidales > Bacteroidaceae > Minthosoma. The sequence goes on from CADCLN010000017.1 coordinate 45,780, forward strand.
TTGTTTCGGCCTGTATTGTTTTTGAAAAAAGGGCTTTTTCTTTCCAATAAATTTGCTTTTTCCGTTCCTATGTTATACCTTTGCAGCAATTTAATACTATCTATAAATCGATACGATTATGACCTTTTCAACGATTTCTGCTGCTCCTTGCAGCCATTGTGCTGAGCTCTGGCAGCCAGGCACAAGTGATTAACCATTTACTATTTACCATTTACCATTTACCATTTACTATATTCTTCATTCTTCATTCTTCATTCTTCATTTAAAAAATTAAAACAACATGAAAGGTATTGTATTAGCAGGCGGTTCGGGCACACGCCTTTACCCCATCACCAAGGGAGTGAGCAAACAGCTTATCCCGATTTTCGATAAACCCATGGTTTATTATCCCGTGAGTGTGTTGATGCTGGCGGGCATCCGCGACATCCTCATCATTTCCACTCCGTATGACTTGCCTGGCTTCAAGCGTCTCTTGGGAGACGGCAGCGACTACGGCGTACACTTTGAGTATGCCGAACAACCTTCGCCCGACGGACTGGCACAGGCGTTCATCATTGGCGAGAAGTTCGTGGGCAATGACGATGTGTGCCTCGTGCTGGGCGACAACATCTTCCACGGTCGTGGCTTCTCGGGTATGCTGAAGGAGTGTGTGGAGAATGCTGCGAAGGGCAAGGCTTCTGTCTTTGGCTACTGGGTGCAGGACCCCGAGCGTTACGGCGTGGCTGAGTTTGACGAAGAGGGCAACTGCCTGAGCATCGAGGAAAAGCCGAAGGAACCGAAGTCGAACTTTGCCGTGGTGGGACTGTATTTCTATCCCAACAAAGTGGTGGAGGTTGCCAAGCACATCAAACCTTCGCCACGGGGCGAACTGGAAATCACCACGGTGAACCAGGAATTCCTGAAGGAGAAGAACCTGAAGGTGCAGCTGCTGGGCCGCGGCTTTGCCTGGCTGGACACGGGCACCCACGATTCACTCTCCGAAGCCAGTACGTTCATCGAGGTATTGGAGAAGCGCACGGGTTTGAAGATTGCTTGTCTGGAAGGCATCGCTTATCATCAGGGCTGGATTACTACCGAGAAGCTGCGCGAACTGGCTCAGCCGATGATTAAGAATCAGTATGGACAGTATCTGCTGAAACTGGCCGACACGAAATATTTCGGAGAGGTTAAGTAGGACTCGGATTACTCGTTTTTTTTGACTACGAACCTTTAGCTCGACGAAGTCAATTTAACGAACCTTTAGCGAACAATGTATTACTCAGATTTCAAGGCCTTTAGTTTTCCCTCGAAAGGGAGAGTTAGAGAGAATCTTCTCTGTGTCCTTTGTCTTTTTTGTGCCCTCTGTGCCCCCTGCGAGGCCCAGGAGTATCGGGAGACAGTTATTACGGATGCGCCGTTCCCAATGAAACCTATCAAGGAGTTTATCTTTCCCGAAAAGATGTTCCCCATTACGAAGTATGGGGCAAAAGCGGATGGCAAGACACTTTGCACGAAGGCTTTTCAGCGGGCAATGGCTGCCTGCAACAAGGCGGGCGGCGGCTATGTGGTGGTGCCAGCAGGTAAATGGCTGACGGGAGCCATCCATTTCAAGTCGAATTGCAATCTGCGTTTAGAGGCAGGGGCTGTGGTGGAGTTTACGGACAATCCCAAGGACTATCTGCCTGCTGTGCATACGACGTGGGAGGGTGTGGAGTGTTACAACTATTCGCCCCTGATCTATGCATACGATTGTGAGAATGTTGCCATTTCGGGTACAGGCAAACTGGCTCCACGGATGACGTACTGGAAGACGTGGTTCAGTCGTCCGAAGTCGCACGTCGAAGCAACACGGCGGCTATATACCTGGTGTTCGGAGTATGCCGACATGCAGGTGCGACAGGTGGCAGACACACTCAGCCGTATGCGTCCGCACCTGATTCAGTTCAACCGTTGCAAGAATGTGCTTTTGGAGAACTTCACCATTCGCGAAAGTCCTTTCTGGACCATACATATATATATGTGTGACGGCGGCATTGCCCGTGGACTGGATGTCTATGCACACGGACACAATAACGACGGCATCGACATCGACATGACGAAGAACTTCCTGGTGGAGAATTGCCAGTTTGACCAGGGCGACGATGCTGTCGTCATCAAGGCGGGGCGCAATCAGGATGCTTGGCGGCTGAATTGTCCCACGGAGAACATCGTCATCAGGAACTGCACCATTCACAAGGGGCATACCTTGCTGGGCATTGGTTCGGAACTGTCGGGCGGCATTCGCAATGTGTATATGACGAACTGCAAGATGGATGGTTCGGTGCTGCGTCTTTACTATGTGAAGACAAACCATCGGCGTGGTGGTTTCGTGGAGAATGTTTGGCTGAAGGGAGCCAAGGTGAACTATTGCCAGGAAGTCATTGCGCTGACTACCGACGTGGTGTATCAATGGAAAGACTTCCCTGACTATGAAACCCGCATTACCCGCATTGACGGTCTCCACATAGAAGACGTGCAGGTGGACTCCTGCGACAAAGTGATTACGTTGATGGGTGACCAGCGTCTGCCTGTCAAGAATGTCACTATCAAGAATGTGAAGGTGGGAAAGTATAAGAAGAAGTTCTGCGAAGTGGAGAATGTGGAAAATATAGAACTGTAAAAAGAGAGTAAAAGGTTAAAAGGGGATGGTATTATCCTTTTTATTTAACAATTCCTTTTTAACTTTTAACTTTTGCAGGATAATAGGTTTGCTTAAACCTTCGTTTTAGTGTTGTGTCTAAGGTTTGTATTCTCTTAGGCACAACACTAACTATTTACCTATTAACAACCCTTATTCTATGTACACTAAATTATTGATTCCAATTGGAATGCTATTGTGTTTTGTGGCTTGTACGAAAGATGATGAGTCAGATGACTTTACATTTGCAAATGGCAATGCTGCCACAAATGTTGCAAGTCTTACTGTTGATGCTGGCGATGATTTTGAAATGTTTTCCGTAGAACTGAATGCTGCAGCCCTCGCCGAAGCGGAAACCATTCCTGCTGATGCCACCAATGAAAGCTATGAAGACTATGTGGAGAACGAGGACGCGTGGAAAAACAATTTTACGCTGACTTTTACGGACAACGATGTGGCCATAGAGGGCTATGACGAAAGTGACACCGATTTTTTGTTTGCGAAGGATGGTGCCCACTTGACGGTCATAGCTCAAAAGAAAGCACATTACATTCTGAAAGGTGCGTCTGCCGATGGTTCGCTGACAATCATGGGTGAAGAAAAGAAAGCTTGGGTGGAATTGGCGGGATTGACATTGACCAATCCCACAGGATCTGCCCTGCAGAAGTTGGTTGATAAGCGTATGTTCTTGACGGTAGATGATGGTACTGCCAATACACTCTGCGACGGTTCAATTTATACGGACGACACCCAGAAGGGAACTGTTTATTCCAAAGGAAAACTGATTATTAATGGTACGGGACTGTTGAACATCAAGTCGGTGGGCACAAATAAAAATGGCTTGCACAGCAGCGACTACATCCGTTTTCGTAAGAATACGAATATCGGCATCTATGCAACGACAAAGAATGCCGTGCGTGGTGTTGACGGCATCCTGATAGACGGCGGTGTGCTGAACATTACGGTGAGTAGTGCAGCAGGTAAGGGACTTTCCACAGATGGCTATATGGAGGTGAATGGTGGGCGTACTACGGTTATCACCACTGGAGGCGGTGTGTATGAAGACGGCGAAACCTCAGCCTGTGCCTGTATCAAAACGGATAGTATCTTTCGCATGAATGCTGGCGAACTCTGGCTGAAGAGTACGGGGCAGGGCGGAAAAGGAATCAGTAGTGACCAGGAGATTTATCTGAACGGCGGAACTGTGCGTGTCATCACAACAGGTACACGCTATACCTATGGTAGCACTTCATCCGGAGGTGGACGCGGTGGTGACATGGGTGGCAGTTCATCTTCTGCCAACCGTACATCACCCAAGGGAATAAAGGGAGATAAGAATCTTTATATCTCAGGTGGTGACATTGCTGTGAGGTGTACAGGCGGAGAAGGGAGCGAGGGAATAGAAAGCAAGGCTGCCGTGGTCATTTCTGGCGGCGTGATTCAGGCCAGTTGCTACGATGACTGTATTAATGCCAAGTCAAGTCTCGGGGTCAGTGGCGGCAAGGTGTATGCTTACAGTTCCAACAATGACGGCATAGACTCGAATGGTACGCTTTCTATTTCTGATGGAGTGGTTGTCGCTTCGGGTACCAACACCCCCGAAGAAGGTATTGACTGTGATCAGAATAATTTTGTCATAACTGGTGGTTATGTCATCGGCGTAGGTGGTGCATCCAGTACACCGACAGCCAGCAGTTGCACACAACCTTCGGTCATCTATGGAGGCAGTGGTACACAGGGTACAGTGGTTACACTGGTCGATGCGAATGGAGCGCATGTGCTTTCTTACACCATTCCGCGCACTTACAGCCAGATGACAATGCTTGTCAGCAGTCCGTCACTTTCCAAGGACAATACCTATTATCTTTATGCGGGTGCGACCTTGACAGGCACTTCTGCCTTTCATGGTCTGTTGACCGATGGATCGCTCTCCAGCTTAGGCACATCGCTCGGTTCTGCCACACTCAGTAGCATGGTCGTGACGGTTGGCAATGTCGGTGGAGGCATGGGAGGCAACCCTATGGGCGGAGGAGGTATGCCTGGCGATTTTGGCGGTCGCAAATAGTCTCTCACATCACCAATTCCTTGCAGAACTTATCTTGAAACTCGCGGGCATCGGCCACGGGCATGTCTATGTTGAGAATGACAAAGGCGTACCAGTGGCCGTTGCTGCCTTTGGCATAGCCTGCCAAACCGCTGCCGCCGATGGTGACAAGGGTGCCCGTCTTGCAGAAGATTTTGCCGACACAGGGCGTGTTTTCCATGCGGAAAATCAAGGTGCCTGTGCGTTCTCCGCAGGCGGGGCTTGGGAGGGCTTCATGAATGAAGTAACGGAAGATGGGCTTTTCCTTGTAGGCATAGCGCAGCAGGTGTATCAGGAAGGCCGCGGTCAGGCGGTTGTCTGGCGAAAGTCCGCTGCCGTCGTTGATGACAAGTCCCGAAGTGGGGTAGTCGATGTCCAGTTCGTGCTTCATAAAGGTGTGAAGCACATTTCCCTCGTAAAGCCTTCCATAGACATGGTTCAGATGCCAATAGAGCGCATCTGCCTTGATGTTGCTGGAGTGTAGCAGCATGGGGGTGATGACCTCGGTGAGTCGGTGTGGGACGTCGGTCAGCAGGGTGGCACCACATTCGGCCATGTCGATGGCAAGTCGGTGGCACAGCGGACTGTTTTCGGAGTCGTGTGCAGCGATGTCGTGTCCTGCAAAGAGTGGATTTTCCTTGAACTGTATGCCTTGTGCTGCCAGTTGCGCAAGGAACTCACGCTGGACATGCTTTTCACCTTTCAGCAGGATGGGCAACCGGTTGTAGGGAATGTCCCACGACTTGGCAGAGGGGTGTGCTTTCAGGGTGTCGGTTTTTGCCAAATCGAAGATGATGTCGCCTTCAATGCGTCGAATGCCTCGGTCTTTGAGTGCCTGGGCAAAACCTTCAAACGTTTCAAACAGCGGGTCGTCGTCGGTCTGCACAATCACACTGCCGTAGAGGATGCCTTGTTGTATGTCGCCCTTGATGCTCAGTCGGTTGTGGAACTCATAGTCCATGCCCATATACTTCAGTGCTGCCACCGCAGTAAGCAGTTTCAGACACGAAGCTGGAGGAATGTGTTCCTGATCTCGGAAGGCATAGAGGGGTTCGCCGAGGGTCAAGTCAAATACGCTGATGCTCAGTTGTTCATCAGTCATTCGCTGTTTGTGATGAACGGCATGGTCCAACCGTTCTGCCAATAGGGTGTCCAGTTCGTAACGGGTGATGCTGTCGCTGTCTTGTTCAGAAGCATTCCGCTTCGTCCCGCAGCCGCCACAGCTGCCTAAGCAGAGTGGCATGGTGAATAATACCATGTACCATATACAAATTTTATTTACCATTTTAAGAGGGGGGGCTCAGAGGGGGTCTGGGGCTTATTTACTATTTACTTTGTTCCTAAAAACGTTTTGATTTTTTCCAAATATGCTTCGCCTTGTGTTCGTCCCGTCAGATAGACACGGCGAAGTTCTGCCGGCTTCTTTTCGGTACGGCGGATATGCAGCGGTTCGTCGGGGAAGATGAGCAGCACATTGCCAGCCTGTTCTTCCTTGTAGAGGTAGTCCAATTGTGCATTGTACATGTTGTGTCGCCGAGCCATGATTTCTGCTACTTTGGGGTATTTCCGCATAAACAACCGAAACAGCGGAACGAGGCGAGAAGGTTTTTTCCTGAAACCGCGTGGCTGGGTCAGGATGACGATGTTGCGGTCATAACCCAGTTGCTGTGTATGTTGCAGGGGAATGCTGTCAACCATGCCGCCGTCGAGCAGCAGTTTGCCATCCAGCAGAATGGGTTTTGAGACAAGGGGCATGGACGATGTGGCTCGAATCCATTCCAGGGCTTCGTAGTCGATGTGGGTGAGTTGCCGATAGACAGGTTTTCCCGTCTGAATGTCGGTGCATACAAGATGAAACGCCGTAGGGTCTTTTTCAAAGGTCTCGATGTCGAACACGTCAATCTCGGTCGGTACGGTGTGATAGCAGAAGGTGGCATCGAACAGGTTTCCTGTGCGCCACCAGTTTCGCAGACTCATGTAGCGAGGGTCGCTCATCAGTGCGGCATTGTATCGCAAGGCCCGCCCTGGCTGATGGGATTTGTAGTTGCATCCGAAACAGGCTCCTGCCGATACACCCACTATGCCATCTACCTTGATGCCTTGTTCGCACATCAAATCAACTATGCCCATCGTGAACATACCACGCATTCCGCCGCCTTCGAGTACTAAACCAACTTTATTTACCATTTTCCAATTTTATTTACCATTTACCATATTCTTCATTTAGAGGGGGTCTTTTTTCCCCTTTTTTATTCCAACATCAACGATTTAAATTCGGCAATTTCTTCTTTGGTGATGCCGTTTTTCAGGAAGATGTTTTTTACTTTCTCTTGCAAATTGCTTCCAGAATAAACCTGTATTTTGTCGTATAATAACAAAAAACTGGTGCTGTTTCGGCTGCGCAACTGACCGCCTAAACTGGTCAGTTCGTAGTCTTTGCACGCATCTTCTTCGGGTATTCCAAGCAGAGCCTCAAGCAGGTAAGCCAAGGTGCCTGTGCGGTCTGCGCCTTTCCAGCAATGCAGGTAAACTGCATGACCCTGGCGCAGTGTGTTCAGTATTTCGCGAAAGGCTGTGTAGTACCCCTCGTTCCTGATTTGGTAGGGCGACACATCGTAATGAACATATTTCACATCGGTACCCAGCGGCGATTGGTTCACGTTGCCACGTTCTTCTTCCGAGCGCATATCAATGTCAAGTCGGATGTCGAGCAGGTCGCGAAAAAGTATTTTGTCGTCCTCCGTGATGTGGGTGCCATGTGTTCCGTCCATTTCTGCACCACGGAAGATTTTTCCGTAGCGCACATGCCGACCGTCGGTGGTTTGCCAACCACCCAGGTCGCGAATGTTTTCTACATCGTCTGCTTTGATCATGCGTACTCGTCCCAATGTGTAGAAATGCCCACTGGTCACGGAACCGCCTTTCTGGTAGGCACGGTAGTAGTATTTCTGTCCTGGCAACAGGTTGACGGCTACAAACGTTTTTTCCGATACCATTACTCCGATGCGGATGAGTTCGTCCTCCTTCATATCGGGACGCAGCGACAATTGCACGCTGTCCACCTTGTCGTTACACGTGATGCTCACGCCGAGTGGCTGATCTTTGCGGTAGCTCGTATAATTGGTATAGGACGTAATCTTTGTGGTGGAATAATCGGCATTGTCATACAGCACGCTGTTCATATAGTTCATTGTCATGGAGTTTTCCAGACTGTAGTACCACTTGTTCGAAGCCACACTCGTATAGACAGTCTTTACGGAAATCACTTCTGGTTCTGTTCGGTTGAAGTAGAACCACTCTTCGTCCACATCGTTGAAAGGACAGAAGGTGATGCTGTCAAGTTCGTCTAACGGAAAAGCCCAATTCTCGTCGTAGTTCAGATGGAGCACCATGCAGGAGTCTCCAGGCCACTCTTGTGCTGAAGTCTCAATGTTCCATACCAGCAGGCATAGCAAAAGGGTAAGACCTCTTAGACCCCCTCTAAGACCCCCTCTAACTCCCCCTCTAAATGAAGAATGAAGAACCCTCGAAACAGACGACATAAAAATCAAGCCGACGTTGCCCCTGCGGGGAGGCTTAGATTTTTGGGAGTATGTAAGAGGCTCGGCTCGACGAAGTCAATGAAGAATGAAGAATATAGTAAATAGTAAATGGTAAATGGTAAATGGTACATGGTAGTGGTTTATTGTGCCAAATACAAGTCAATGAGTTGGGTGATGTCTTCCAGTGTGACCGTGCTGCCTTCGGTGAGGTATTGGTCGATGAGCTCGGTGATGTCTTCCAACTTGATGACCGTATTGCTGCTGATGTTTGTTTGGGCTGCCTGCACGATTTTGCCAGTCGTGGTGTCGAAGAGAAGGGCGATGGCTTTCAGTTTGGACTTGTCTTGAATCAGTTGGTTGGCAGACAGGTTGGCTTGGAATCTGCCCCGTTGTGGCAGACCCGCGATAATGGTTGGGTTGATAGTCCCTTCCAGTCCGTTGTCTATACCCCATGCGGCTACGGCTACATGGTCGTAGGAGAAATTATAGACTCTGGATGCGGCTGTGTACCAGTATGACATCTCGCTGTCGCCGCTGCTACCGCGCAGATAGTTGCTCTGTGCCCAAGAGGAACCGCTGCCGCTCAGACCGTCTGCGGTGAGGACGTATGCCAATGCAAAATGTCCGTCGGGGTCGTTGTAGGGGAAGGTGGTCTCTGTATCGAACTGAATGGCGGTCTGTTCATTGCCCGTCCATGTGGCAGTCAGCTGCATAGTGGCAGGTGCAAAGACTTCCATACCCTCTTTGATGACATTGAGGATGGTGCTGGATTCGGGAAAGAAAGAATAGCTGCGATTCATCCATGCGTCGGGGAAACCGCTTACGCTGTTTAGAATATTTTCATATTCGTTGATTTGCATAGGGTCGCCACTATGAACGGCAATGAGAACGGCGTTGTCGCCGAAGGTTTTGTGTGCCTTGTCCATGCCCACAATGCCGTAGGGACAGTATCCGCACCATGTACCTGTGAACTCCTCAACGACAGGAACGGGTGTGGGCTTTTCCAGCGTGGTGATGAGTTTTCCAGAGGCGGTGTTGGAGGCAGATTCGTTGGGCTGCCCGTTTACCTGGGTGATGGTAATGGTCTTCAGCTTTGCTTCCGTTTTTCCGCCATTGTTGACAGGGATTTCCAGCGTTTCCGTAGCAAAAAGGGTAGAGAGTTGGGGGTAGAATGTTTCTTCTGTGGTGGGAAGTCCCTCTGAACTGACGGTGCAGGTAATGGAGGTAATAGGTTCTACACCTTGATTTTGAATGACCAGGGGAATGGTGGCCTCTTCACCCACGATGGCATAAGTGTCAACGATGTTGATGGCAGCAGCAGCAGCATTGTTCTTAAACTCGTCACTACCTACCAAGATGTGGGCGTATGCGTTGCCTTGATTCTTTGTCCACATAGGACTGCTGGCAGAGCATGACATGAAGGCGTATTCACGACTGTTTTCTATCGTATAGAGCATGGGATATTGAGAGTAATACTCGTTCAGCCCCGTAATGTCGAAGGACCATCCCACATACAAACCCTCAGCAGGAACGGTGTATTCCTGGCTGAACTTGATGTCGTTGAAATTTCCCCATCCAATCAAATCAGATTGGGGTACTGATACAGTTTCCAAGTCGGCTGCTCTTCCATAAGGTGGCAGATTATTTGAAATCCAAACCTTCACGTTTTTCACTTCGCTGGTGATCAGGAAAAAACCGAAACCGCCCACCTTAAAGCTGTTTGTACCTAATAAATCGGCGGGAATAAATATCGCCACATTGTAGTGCTCGGCCTTGCCTGTTCCTGTGAGGTAAGCATCGGCTTCTGTGTCATGGTTTACCATCCATGTAGTTTTGTACTCACCAGCGGCTGAAAGATTCCCAGCCATCAAACAAAGAAAAATAAAAGACAATAGATGTTTCATCTTTTGTGTGTTTTTAAATGAATTGTTCAAATTGGCGACAAATTTACATTTATTTTCTGAATCAATGAGCCTGTGCTGCGAAAAAACGGGCACTTTTGTTGTTTTTCCTTGGTGTGGTGGATAAAAAATGATAAATTTGCCAGCTAAAAAAGCGAGAGAACATGGAATACGTTTTTGCATTAGTCGGACTTCTGGTCGGTTTCGTGGTGGGCTATCTGATAGTTCGCAGTCAGGTCACAGCCTTGCAAGCCAAACTGGACATGACAACCGCCGACAACATTCAACTCACCGAAGAGAAGGAACGTCAGATACAGACATACACAGCCCAAATAGCAGGGCTGCAAACAGAACACAATCGGCAGGAAGAACAGTTGCGGGCTGAGGCTACAAAACAACAAGACGGCCTGCGTTCAGAATATAACCGCCAGTTAGAGACAATCCGTGCCGATTACTCCAAACAGTTGCTTGACCAGCGCGAACAACAACGGCAGCAGTTGGAACAGCAACTGCACCTGCTGCGTGAACAGATGACCACTGCAAGCGAAAGAATCCTGAAAGAACGTTCCGAGGAACTGTCGCAAAACAATGCGCAACAGCTTTCTGCCATCCTGAATCCGCTTCGCACAGAAATCACACAGATGAAGGAAACCGTAGATAAAAGCGGACGCGAACATGCTACCTCTATGGAACGATTGGACGCCAGCATCAAGGCGAACATGGAGAAAGCCAATCTGCTCAGTGAACGTGCCGACCGATTGGCAAATGCCCTTATTGGCGACAACAACAAGCAACAGGGCGACTTCGGTGAATTGCGATTGAAGCAACTGCTCGAAGATATGGGACTGGAGGAAGGTGTGCAGTTTGAAGAACAATCGACGATGAAGGACGAGTTTGGCCGTACCATCTACGAAGAGGAAGAAGGGCATCGACTCATCCCCGACGTCATTCTCCACTTTCCCGACAACCGCGATGTCATCATCGACTCCAAAATGTCGTTCACCGCGTATGTGGATTACCAGAATGCCAAGACCGACGAAGAACGCGACCGTGCACTGGAACGCCACATCAGTTCTGTGCGTTCCCACGTGCACGAACTGGCAAAGAAAAATTACAGCAAATACATCAAGGCAGACCACAGTCGCCTCGACTTCGTCTTGATGTACGTCTTCCAGGAAAGCGCCTTGCAACTGGCGCTTGCCAATGCTCCAATGTTGTGGAAAGAAGCTTACGACAAAGGTGTGGTGATTTCGGGCAGTCAGAACCTCTACATGATGCTGCGTGTTCTTCAACTCACTTGGCGACAAGTCCGTCAGGTGGAGAACCAGCAAAAAATAATGGAAGCGGCCAATGCCATCATTGACCGCGTCCAACTTTTCTATGAACGTTTCCTCAAAGTGGAAGAACAATTCGACAAAACACGCAAGGCGTTTGATGATGTAAAGACTGTGACAGCCCCGACAGGACCCAGTATTACAACGGCAGCGAATAAGTTGCTGAAGTTCGGTGCCAAAGAGAACCCTAAGCGCAAACAACGCTTGCCGAAGGAGGACACTACAGAGTCCCCTGTTTCAGAGCTTCCACAAAACGATCAATCCGCTGCATCTCTCTCGGAATATTGATGTTCTGCGGACAGTGAGCCACACACTGACGGCAACCGATGCAGTGGTCAGCCTGACGCAGCTTAGGCACACTGCGGTCATAACCAATCAGAAATGCACGTCGAGCTTTCTGATAATTTTCTGCTTGCTGACTTTCAGGCACATTCCCTTTGTTCACACATTTATTGTAATGCACGAAGATAGCAGGAATGTCCAAACCATACGGACAGGGCATACAATACTTGCAGTCGTTGCAGGCAATGGTGGGATAGCTGATAATAAGTGAAGCCGTTTCGCCTTCCAGCCACTTCACATCTTCTTCTTCCAATGGCTCCAGCGGACAATAGGTGCGCAGATTGTCCTCCAGATGTTCCATGTAAGTCATTCCGCTCAGTACACAAAGCACGTTGGGCATACTGCCCGCATAACGGAATGCCCACGAAGCCACGCTATTATCCGGTCTTCTTTGTTTCAAATGAGCTACTACGTGGTCGGGCACTTTAGCCAAACGTCCACCCAACAGGGGCTCCATGATGACAGCAGGTATGCCACGCTTCGCCAGTTCATTGTACAGATACTCACCATCAGGGTTGAGCGGATTTTGATTATTGCCATTGTGCCAATCCACATAATTCAGCTGAATCTGCACAAAATCCCAATGATACTGATCTTGATGTTCCAGCATATAGTCATACACCTCAATCTCGCCATGGAAAGAAAAGCCCAGATTGCGGATGCGTCCCTTCTCTCGCTGTTCCATCAGCCAGTCAAGCAGTCCGTTGTCCAGATAACGCTGGTGCAGATTCTCCAAGCCGCCACCACCTACTGCATGAAGCAACAGATAGTCAATGTAGTCAGTCTGTAGATATTTCAGCGAATTTTCAAACATCTTCACACCTTCTTCAAATGGAAACTGGCTCGGCGAAAAGTTCGACATCTTCGTGGCAATAAAATATTGGCTGCGGTCGTAACCACTTGCTTTTAACGCAATGCCAGTTGATTGCTCTGAAAAGCCACGGCAGTAGGCAGGGCTGGTGTCAAAGTAATTCACACCATGATCCAGTGCAAACTTCACCAAGCGGTTAACCTGTTCCTGGTCAATCTCTTCCTCCTGTGGTCCATCCTGCTCAGACTTCACCACCTTGTTGGGCAGACGCATCATGCCATAACCTAACAGGCTCACCTTGTCGCCCGTCGTGGGATTGGTCCGATAAGTCATCTTGTCCTTAGGAATCTCGCCAGTGTGATGTCCGTTAGGGTCAAGGTCTCCACCCACCTGGTTCGAACCGCCACACGATGCTACTGCAGCAGTTACGGCTGCAGTTCCCGATATCTTGAGAAAATCTCTTCTTGAAACGTCTTTCATAAATTTTGTGTTTAGGGCATTATATACGTTATAACGTTATCATGATTATATGTCTCTTTTAAATCTCCCTGTGCACTTCGTGTCCTTCCACATAAATGGCACTGAACGGACGGGCTGGACAAACATATTCACAAGCTCCACAACCAATGCACTTCTCCGTATTCACAGCGGGCACCATGATAATGCGGTCTTGCCTTAATACCGTACCATATTCATCAACCCACTGCCCTTGCTCGTTCTGTTTCAGCTCCTTGTCGAGTGGCACCATCTGTATAGCCCCCGACGGACAGTGGCGTGCACAGTTTCCACACGGAATACCTTCTTCTGCTGGCACACAATTCTGCTGAATCCACACGGCATGACCAATCTGAATGGAAGTCTTCTCCTCCTTCGTAATCGGACGGATAGCTCCAGCAGGGCATACGTCAGCACAGCGTGTACACTCAGGACGACAATAGCCCTTTTCATACTCCATCACGGGCTGCATGAAATGTTCCAACGACGTAGAGGAACGAAGCACACCATTCGGACAGTTGGAAATGCACAACTGACAAGTCGTGCAATGTTGCTGCAAATTGCGTGCAGAAAGCGAACCAGCAGGGGTTAAGGGAGTTTTTCGATTCGGTATCTGCTTGTCTTCTATCACAGCCAGACCGCCATCTGTAGTCTTTTCCTGTGCCTGAACCGCAGCCGCCACCGTAGCGGTACCCACAATGGAAAGGAAACTACGACGATTCATGTCTTCAGGGTTTGTAGGTTGTGGAGTTGAAGTTTTGTTCGCCGTATAAAGAATGGCCGACTTATTGCACGCTTCAATGCAATCACCACAAGTAATGCAGCGCGTAGCATCAATCGCAGCAGGTGCATCCTTCTGAATCTGTATGCAGGCAGCCTTGCAGTTCTTGGCACAAAGTCCACACTTGATACATTTGTCTTCGTCCACCCGAATCTTCATCCGCGAGAACTTGGAAACATATCCCAGTACCGTACCCACCGGACAAATCGTGTTGCAATAAGTTCTGCCATTCATGAACGCCAATACCATCAACACAATCGCTGTCACGCCGCTCACGATAAGCAAAATGGCAGGGTTGTTGTGAGGTTCCACCTGATAGAACATGAAATTGTCGTTTGCCTCAGACCACTGTGCCAACACATTATTTATATATATATAGGCGGGCTGTAACCATGCTGCCACAATTCTGCCGTATGCACTGTAAGGAGCCAACAACACTGCACCTGCATTGAAGCCCGCTACCAGCATGACAATAAACAATACCAACACCGTCAGGCGAAGCCATGTCTTAGGCTTCGAATAGCAGTACTTGTTGGCTAACTTAGCCTTCTTGTTCTTCCTGAACAATTTCCACTTGCCAATGCGAGCAAACACATCCTGAAACGCTCCTAACGGGCAGACCACAGAACAATAGATGCGCCCGAACAGCCATGTGGCGATAAGCACAACGAGCAACGGAACCCAACTGAGACTCATCACGCTCGGCAAAAACTGTAACTTGGCCATCCAGCCCAATACAGGCTGCACCGTGCCACTGAAATCAAGGAACAAAAGCGTAATTCCTATTAGGAATACCAGCTCCAGAGTTAGTCGAATCTTCTTTAACATAAAAAACTTTGCTTACCAGTTAATCTGGTATTTACGTGGATAATATTTGTGCCAGTTTTTCACACATCATTTCAACTGAACTGCAAAAATACGGCATAAAAAGGAAATACCACAAATATTTTGTCATAAAAAAACAAAAAAACACGCTATAATCCATCACGGACAATAGCGCTACCTTAATACTAATACCTTAACTAACCTATGTGGTTTTCTTAAAACCGATGCAAAGTTACGCACTCTTGCAGCACTGACAAACTTTTTATCCCACTTTTTGCGAAAAACCATTGCATTTATGATTTAAATCAATAATTGTATAGGTGCACACATGGATTTTTGTCTTTTGTGTCCCCACACAACCGGTTTTTTCATCAAGAGAAAAACCTCCGATTCTAATCTAAAATATTAGCTACCGTTTTTTCCCGTAAAACTCACCTCTCATTGGTATTCGCACAGGTTCAATTCCCATTTTGCCCCCCTTTATAAACAAAAAATGTTAAAGCAAGAAAAGATATATCCCAAACAGTAAAGAGTAAATGCTAAAATTTCCTTACCTTTGCACCCGCTTACCAAAAAGAAGAGTTGCCGAAGTGGTGGAATGGTAGACACGAGGGACTTAAAATCCCTTGGGCATTGCGCCCATACGGGTTCGAGCCCCGTCTTCGGTACCTTTACTAAAAGAAAGTCAGGATTTCCTTGACTTTCTTTTTTTCGTTGTAAGAATACCTGTGCCACTTCACACCCCCAATCCATTCCCAATTATTTAGCCATTTCTTACAAAACCATCTTTGAAAATCATTTTTTTCATCTTTTCTTCTTTTCGTATGAGATAAAATTCATACCTTTGCAGCCAAATTTGTTCTTTATCCCTATTTTAAAAGAACAAAAACCACAAACAATGCATGTCAAATGCAGTACAAGATACCCCTACGACTGAGGCAACAGAAAATGTTGTCAGCGCCGGAGGCATACCCCACCGCAAATGGTTCGCAGCCGTTGTCAAGCGAAACACCGAAAAGGCATGTAGAGAAAAACTTCAGGAACTTGGTTATGAATCATACGTTGCCACACAAGAGGAAACCCGTGTGTGGCGCAATGGCGAACGTCGGAAAGTTGAGCGGGTCATCATATCGACCATCATCTTCGTCCGAGCCACAGAGCAAGAGCGCATACACACCCTCAAGCTCGGTTTCATCAACCGTTACCTTACCAACAAAGCCCTTCCTGCCAATGACCTCGGGCGGCATCCCATCGCCACCATCCCCGACGACCAGATGCAGCAGCTTCAATTCATGCTCTACAATGCAGACGCCCCCGTCAACTTTGCAGACATGCCCCTCCGTCTGGGCGACCGTGTCCGCATCACACGCGGCAGTCTGACAGGACTTGAAGGCAACATCATCCGCAACGCCTCCACCCACTACATCGTTGTCAACATCGACTTCCTCGGTTCCGCCATGGTAAATATTTCTCTGGGCGACATTGAGCGAATAGTTTAACAATGCTGAATAGAAATCAAAATCCAAATACTATCCTTTTTGTCAGGCTTTGTTTTAATGTGTAAATTTTTAGACCAATTATTTGGATATTTTTCAGAAATGTAGTATTTTTGCAGCGTTTAAATATCGTTTGATCATGAATGCGATAGAAATAAAAAGCCACTTAATAGCAAAACTAAAACAAGAAAAATGCTTTTGGTCGTATGACGCATCTTCCATCCAAGATGTACCAGACGATATGCTTGTAGAGATGGTAATGCTATATTTAGACGTTGATGATATAGACCTCTTATTTAAAATTCTTCCTTATAAGAAAGTCAAGAAATATTGGATGGAAAATGTTGTCTTGCAAGGTGACATATATTATGAAATGAATGTGTTTTTTGCTTGGTTTTATTTTCATGCCAAAGATCCTAAACGCTATGTGAAAGCTCTGGAAACAAGGTTGTTGAATAAAAGACTGGTAGCATGAAAGGGACAGGACTGGCTCCCCATACGGACATAATCTTTGAAGGAATTTCAAAATTGGATTGTATCAAACCTTTTGTGTTGGTTGGTGGTACAGCTCTTTCGCTGCAATTGTAAAATATCAAATTAGTATATGGGTGAAATCCCCCAAAAAGTTTTGAACTTCACTTTCACTTTTTGCTCAAAACGCTTATAACCACACGATTGTCCCAAATTTAACTTCACTTTAATTTCACTTTAACTTCACTCCACCTTCACTTACAAATCTTGGAGGATTAAGAGTAATTAAAGTAATTCGTTTCATATCGCTCCAAACTACAACCGTCCCCTTTACCATACCTTCATCGCAACCTGTCAGATGATGGGGATGTCTGTTCTGAAATATTTTAAGCCTCTTTTCTGCAATCGCAAAGGGGCGTACTGATTACGAAAATATACTGCCCATGACAATTCGTCTTTGCAGGGTAGCTTGAAAAAACAATAAAAACTTAGTCAATTAAAATGTGTTTTACCTGAAAGGGCAATCTTTAGGGGTCTATACGTCAGAATTGGTTGGCTAATACGTGAAAAGCAGTTCTGTTTTTTACTTTTTACATTATAATCCCCATTCTTCTTTCTATAATTTGCAAACTTACTGACAATTGAGCCAGAACAACTCCTTGGTTCCTGAGCAACTCCACCGAGTTGTTCGGCTTTGTTGTCAGCACAATAATTGTATAATGCACGATAATTCTACTAATAGTAAACGGATAGCTAAAAATACGTTATTGTTATACGTGCGTATGCTATTTTTGATGCTCATTTCACTTTATACGAGCAGAGTAATATTAAATGCTTTAGGTGTAGAAGATTATGGTATATATAATGTCGTAGGCGGAGTTGTTACAATGTTTTCAGTATTGAGCGGGTCATTAAGTGCAGCTATTAGTCGCTTTATAACATTTGAACTTGGAACTGGGAATTTGGAACGATTAAAGAAAATATTTTCATCTTCAATCACTATACAAATCGGTATTGCAATCATTATTGTTGTTTTGGCAGAGACTATAGGTCTATGGTTTTTGAATTACAAAATGGTGATTCCAGAAAGCAGAATGATTGCTGCTAATTGGTGTTTCCAATTCTCAATTATTACATTTTGTGTCAATTTAATCAGTGTTCCATATAACGCAGCAATTATTGCCCATGAAAAAATGTCTGCTTTTGCATATATTTCTATATTAGAAGCTATAGGAAAATTGATAATAGCATGGCTCATTCTCATTAATCCTATAGACCGGCTCATTTATTTTGCGGCATTAGTGGGTTTACTTGCATGTATTATTCGGTTTGTTTATACTTGGTATTGCAAACGTCATTTTGAAGAATGTACTTACCATTTCGTATATGACCATGGTCTGTTAAAGCAAATGTTCGGCTTTGCAGGATGGAATTTTATAGGCGCATCGTCTGCTGTTTTTCGAGATCATGGGGGAAACATTATTCTAAATCTTTTTGGGGGACCCACAGTGAATGCAGCAAGGGCCATAGCAATAAAAGTGAGTGCTGTGACAAACAGCTTTGTTCAGAATTTTATGATGGCTTTAAATCCACAGATTACAAAATCTTATGCCATCGGAGACCACGAATACATGTTTAAGTTGATGTTCCAAGGTGCAAGACTATCTTATTACATTCTGCTGTTGCTTTGTTTGCCAATAATGCTGAATACACATTATATTCTTGTAATATGGTTAAAACTTGTTCCAGAACACACAGTGCTTTTTGTACAACTCGTTATTCTTTTCACCTTAAGTGAATCTATATCAGGACCGCTTGTTACGGCAATGTTGGCAACAGGAAAGATTCGCGATTATCAATTGCTTGTTGGCGGGCTACAAATGATGAACTTGCCGATAGCTTATATATGCCTATATTGGGGGGCTATCCCTGAGTCGGTAATTATTGTTGCTATAGTTATTAGCCAATGTTGCTTGGTTGCGAGATTATATATGTTGCGAAAAATGATAGGGTTAAAGGTTCGCTATTATTTAACGCATGTGTATCTCAATGTTATTATCGTATCCGTTTTGTCCAGTATCATTCCTGTAATTATTATCGACAATTTTTCAGAAACGTTCTCAGCTTTACTATTTACTTCTTTGATTGCCATTTTGAGTACTATATTCGTAGAATTATATATAGGCTGTTCAAAGAAGGAAAGGCAAATATTTTATATTCAAATTAAAAAAGCCAGTAAGAAGCTTCGTGTAAAATGATACAGATTGATAATCCCGCAAATTGTTGTGGCTGTACAGCCTGTGCCAGCATTTGTGCTCAAGATGCCATCACAATGGAACCTGATGCTTTGGGGTTTCTATATCCTAAAATAGATGTAACCAAATGTGTAGAATGTGGGTTGTGTGAAAAGGTTTGCCAATTCAACGAACACTATGATTGTTCATTGAATTTGCCACTGCCGAAGGCTTATGCTGCACGGCACAAAGACCTCAACGAGGTAATGAAATCTCGGTCTGGAGCAGCTTTTGTTGCTATTAGCGATTATATTTTGGAACAAGGTGGTGTAGTGTATGGAGCAGGGTATAAAGATCATTTTCGTGTTGTTCATAAACGAGCCACAACAAAAGCAGAACGTGATGAGTTTCGTGGCAGCAAGTATGTACAAAGCGATTTGACAGGTGTATTTCATCAAGTGAAAGAGGATTTGAAAAGCGGATTAACCGTTCTTTTTTCTGGAACCCCTTGTCAAACATCTGGATTAAATGCGTATGTGGGGAAAAAACTTCGTCAGAATCTTGTGCTAGTGGATATTGTTTGTCATGGTGTACCAGCCCCATATATTTGGCGTGATTATATTAATCACATTGAGTTTGAATGTAAAAAGATAATTGTTGCTGTAGATTTTAGAGATAAGAGTCATTATGGATGGAAGGATCATAAAGAATCCTTTTTGTTGGATGATGAATCCTTTATAACTAAAACCTTATGGACACATTTATTTTATCAACATATTATGTTTCGGCATTCTTGTGGTGTGTGTCATTTTACCAATCTTCAACGTCCAAGCGATATTACATTGGCTGATTTTTGGGGGTGGGAAGAAAATGTTCCAGGGTTTAATGATGATAACAGGGGAGTAAATCTTGTATTGGTAAATACGGAAAAAGGGAAGAATCTATTTAAAACTGCCTGTAACAACCTTGACACCAAAGATGTTGATATTAGGAACTGCCTCCAACCCAATTTGCAACACCCCTCTGTGATTCATCCAGACCGCAAGACATTTGAAAAAGCATATAAGCAAAAGGGGTTCAGAAAAACCATGCAGAAATATGGTAATTCCGGATGGCAATATCAACTAAAAGCGCGTGTTCACAAAGTGGCGCGAATAATAAAAAAGTTCTTAACAAAATGAAAGTTGGCATATTAACATTTCATCGAGCAAATAATTATGGGGCGGTTCTTCAATGCTATGCATTACAGGAGTTTATTAAACAAAGGGGGCATGAAGTCTGGATTATTGATTATAGACAACCTTCTATAGAAAAAGTGTATACCTATTGGAAATGGAGTTGGTTTTGTAAGAAAATTTTATTTCCTCAAAGAATGATAAAATATATATCGTATGTAAAAAGGGGACATAAAAAAACTATTTATTTTGATTCTTTTAGAAACAGATATTTACACTTGACTCAGAAATATAATGCAAATCATATACCTTCAGAATTTGACAGATATATTATTGGGTCAGACCAATTATTGTCTATTAATATAACACATGGATTAGATCCTATCTATAGTGCGAAATTTCCCGTAAAATTAGGTTCAAAAAAAATAGGTTATGCAATAAGTTCTAATAAACCATCATTAGATTATATTAATAGTGTTGGTTGGGGACAGTTTTTTATGGGGTACGATGCTTTCTCTTTAAGAGAACAATCATTGGCAGATTATGTAAATACATTGAGCGGAAGACATATTGAAGTTTGTTTGGATCCAACTCTTTTGTTAGATGAAAAAAAATGGGATGCTCTTTGCTTACATTCTCCTATCTATGAAAATAATATTGTTGTGTACCAAGTAAGGTTTTTGCCAGGGAAAGAACAGGAACTGATGCAAAAAGCAAAAATTTTATCGAAACACATAAATTGTAAAATAGTAGATCTATCATCGGGCGAATATAATGTCAATGAATGGCTGTCTTACATCAAAGGTGCAAGGTGTGTTATCACATCATCTTTTCATGCTACAGTATTTGCATTGGTTTTTAATAAGCCCTTATATTCTTTTAAATTGAATGATGGGCATGATGAACGCTATGTGGATTTGTTGGAATCTATCGAGCTGCATAATTGTATTTGTGATTTAAATTATACCCCGACTTGTTTACCAAAATATGATAAAACCTTTATATCTTCAAAACTGACCACATTGCGTAAACCTTCATTGTTTTTCTTGTGTTCTAATATTTGAAAGGTTGTGGTTTGTTTTGTTATTAAAAAACAAAATCTATGGCATTAACAATAGATAAAATTATACTAATCTGCCTAATATTCTTAGGATCAAATGTACTAGGAGTATTTAATATTGATGAAAAATTATTTCATGCAATGCTTTTAGCACTTGCAATAATCCCATGTACATATTATAGTAGAATTTGGAAACAGAACAAACCCTTTTTATTCCTATTTCTTTTTGTAATTATATTTGCTGTTTATCGATTGTATACGGACAGGGGGGAAGGTACTCGTGCCAGTATGTTGGCTATTTTAGGTGCACCTATTCTTTTTTCTGCTTTTCCTGATTACCTCAAATATAACAGAATAAAAAATGTCAGTTTTTGGAGATTTGTTATGACTATTGTTTTACTGGGTTATATCCTTGAAACATCTCTTGCTATATATGAACGATTAATCGGATATAATGTTTTTGGTTGGCGAGGAGACATTGTTTTTTCAGAAGAAGAAATGGGTGAGATTTTCTATCGGTGCACAAGCCTTTATGGCCATCCTTTGGGTAATGCTTTGATTATAACAATTGCAATGTCTTTTATTTTAATTTCAAAACTGAAGCCAAAGATAAAATTCTTGCTTTGGGGATTGGGGTATATTTCTATATTATGTTTCAATACGCGAGGAAGTATTGTTGGTAACGCTTTGTTTTTGACTATATATTTGATTTACACAATAACAATTAATAAAAAAATGAATAGTTCCACAAAGTATTCCATAATATTGGGTGCAATTGTTTCTGCCATTATGGGATACATAGCCATCTTTTATTATGGATGGGGGGGGAGATTATTGGAGATGGGGCTTTTTGACGACAGCAGTGCACAAGTTCGCGTAGATGCATGGATCCTTTTTGATTATTATGATATTGAAAGCTTTCTTTTTCCACATAGTTATATTGAAGCAGATATTATCAAATCTTCCTTGGGACTACGTCACCTTGAGAATCCTTGGTTGGGAATCATATTATACAATGGACTTTTTTTCTTAATAACGTATGTCTCCTTATACTTTATGTTTTTTAAAAGATTGTTTAAAACATATAGCCTCTTCGATAAAATATTCGTATCTGGAGCGTTTCTTTTGATAGCTTCCACATGTAATACATTTGACACGGATTTTTTTGGACTGTTTTATTTCATATTATTATCTGTATTATTCATTCCTAATTTATACGGTAATATAGTGGATAAAAAATATTTGATATGATTTTATGCCTACAATATCAGTTATCATCCCTGTTTTTAATGCATCGCAATATTTAAAAGAATGCATTGATTCGATTGTTTCTCAATCTTTTAAAAATTATGAACTTCTTTTGATTGATGATGGATGTCAAGATGAATCAGGAAACATTTGTGATGAATATGCTAAGATTGATGAACGAATCAAGGTGTTTCATCAAATAAACAGTGGCGTAAGTGTTGCAAGAAATGTGGGTTTGGATAATGCCCAAGGTGAGTGGATTGTTTTTGCAGATGCTGATGACATAATGTTACCTAATGCATTATCGATCCTTTACAATGCGGTTTATGAAAAAAATGCAGATGTGGTACTTGGTAGCACGAAAGTTTTGGTAAAAGATAGGACATATCCGTATCATGTATATGATTTAAAACAAACGACAGATGTGATAAACAACATGAATCATCCTGCTTTATGGGGATATCTTTTCAAAGCATCTCTTATTCATGATAAAAACATCCGTTTTGTTCCAAAGCTGGCTTACTCCGAAGATCAGGTGTTTCTGGCAACCATTGCTATTCATGCTGTATCTATCATCACAATATCAGATTATGTTTATATTTACAGGCGGTATGAAACATCTGTATCAGCAAATAAGGATGGTGTAAAGACTTCTTATCATCAATTTTTAGCTGCATTTTCAATAAAGAAGTTGATAAATGGATCTTTATCGAAAGAAAAGATTCAATATTTGTTGAAAAAGCAAAAAATATTGATGAAAGGCGGATATATGGATTTTGCATCCTCATCTTTTTCCTATAAAAAATACAAACTGTATGAACAGCAATATTTAAAATTTTTCGAAGGGAAATTTCTCTTGTTTCTAAACACATTGTTTTCGTGGTTGACATATAAAAGACGAAAGATAATATCTATAAAAGGTAATCCACTAAAAGGGAAACGTGGATTAAGTAAATTCATTGGGCATTGAGTGGATTCCCATTCTCTATACTGTCTGTTTGTCTGTTTTGTGGTAATCCGAAAGAAAAAGAACGGCTTAGAAATAACACAAACCTAAACAATATATAATGAACAACAAAGTCTTTGTTATTGGTGGCAACCACCATAATGCTTTGGGGGTTATCAGGTCTTTAGGCGAACGTGGCATAAACCCTTATGTGGTGATACAATGCAAAGATAAAAAGCCCTATATATGTCTAAGTAAATATATTCGCAAATATTGGATTGTCACTTCCGAAACAGAAGTATTGGAACTTTTAAAATTAGAAGCAAAGAAATTACAAGGTGGAAAAGCGGTTTTGATAGCTTGTGCAGACAATCTTTCAAGCCTTGTTGACATGCATCGCAATGAACTTAAACAATGGTTTTGTCTTCCTGGTTCAGAAGAACAAGGTCGCATCACTCATCTGATGGATAAAGAGGTGATGTCTGATTTAGCCCGAGAAGTCGGTTTCCTTGTGCCTCAATCTGTATCTATTAGGACCTCAGACAATAAAGAAATAGATATTCCCCAGCCCTGGATCATTAAACCCTTATTAAGTAAAGATGGAGCAAAGGCTGATATTGAGCGAATATATGCTCCAAAAGAATGGAAAAACTATTGTCAGCGACATTATTCTTTGGTTCAGGTTCAGCAATTGATAGACAAGGATTATGAATACCAACTGATAGGACTCTCGCTGAACGGAGGAGGAGAGGTCATAGTTCCTGGACTGAGTTATGTGATTAGGCCAGCAGCTACTACGAATACAGGCTTTTTACATTATATTCCTCTTGATAATTCTTATCAACAGGTATTGGAAACTGGAAAACGTTTTCTGAGGGCTACAGGCTATTCTGGTCTGTTTAGCCTTGAGTTTTTGAAAGGTAAAGACGGCAAAGATTACTTTATGGAAATAAATTTCAGAAATGATGGAAATTCCATTTGTGTAACAGCCTCAGGGGTGAACCTTCCCTACATTTGGTATTTATATAATACTGGTGGTAACTATCATGAGGAGATAGCAAGAATTCTAATGAAACCTGTTTATGTGATGCCTGAATTTGCAGACATAACTTTGATAACACATGGGCAATTAAATTTCTTTATATGGTTGAAAGATGTTTGTCGAACAGACCGATTTATGGAATTTGACAAACATGACATGAAACCTTTTATCCAATTATTGAAAGAATTCGTAAATCGAGGAGTTAAAAAAATTGAGAACAAAGTTATCTAAAAAAGATTGGTTGTCACACAACAGCGTTTTTGTTTGGACATTAATAATAGCTGTGGGTGTGATTGTTTACGGGGCTGTATATAGTAGTACTTTAGGAGAAATTTCTGGAGCTTGCATGTCATGGGTGAGCTACTATTTTGGATGGCTCTACATTTTGTCTGTGGTTTCTTTCATCGGTTTCTGTTTTTGGATATCGCTCAGTAAATATGGAAAAGTGAAATTGGGTAAAGATGATTCGGAGCCTGAGTTTAGCGCATTTTCCTGGTATGCTATGCTATTCTGTGGAAGTACTGGCATAGGACTTGTATTCTGGAGTATTGCTGAGCCTTTGTCTCATTATGCGGCACCTCCTTATGGTATAGAGGCAGGAACAATAAATGCCATAGACTTTTCTATCCGTACTTGCTACTTGCATTGGGGTATCACTCAGTGGGTGTGCTTCGCTGTGGTTGGCCTGGGCATTGCTTATTTCCAATTCCGTAAAGGAAAGAATTCTCAGTTAAGTAATCTTCTGTCACCATTGGTCGGAGAAAAACAGGTCAATGGGTGGTTTGGAAAATTTATTGATGGATTTTCTGTTGTAGTTTCCTTTGCAGGTGTAGCTACATCCCTGGGATTGGGCGTATCTCAAATCTGTGGAGGATTGCACCATCTGTTTGGTATTCCCAAGACAGAAAACACCATTCTCATGATTATTATCCTGATTACCCTCGTGTTTATCATTAGTGCCGTTACAGGTATTTATAGAGGCATTAAAATTCTATCTAACCTGAACACTTATCTGGCTTTAGCCCTATTGGTATTGGCTTTCATTGTCGGTCCACAAATTACAATATTAAATAATCTGACTAATAGTGTGGGGCAACATATCCAGTATTTTTTTCAAGATGTGTTTATGATTAACGCATTTGGCAATAACGACTGGGTGATGAATTGGCGTGTGTTTTATTATGCTTGGTTTGTAGCATGGGTTCCATTTGTTGGCATGTTTGTTGCCAGAATATCCAAGGGGCGTACCATACGAGAATTTATCACAGGGGTGGTGATTGTGCCAACATTATTCACTATTCTTTGGCTCTCGGTATTCAGTGCCATTGCTTTGAACGCAGTTCAAGACTGGAGTTTGGAAAGTGTTCAAAAATTGATAGCTTCTCCAGAAACGGCAGTCTTTATTGTGTTTAGCAATTATCCTTTGAGTCAAGTTATTTCAATTATGATTATAGTATTGTTGGGAGTGTTTTTTATTACTTCTGCAGATTCGGCAACTTACTCATTGAGTGTAATGACTTCCAATGGCGACATTAACCCGCCTGTATATAAAAAGGTTGTATGGGGTATTGTGGTAGCCACGATTGCCTACATTCTATTATCTGCAGGCAGCTTAAAACCCCTCCAGACAATCTCTATTGCAGCGACATTGCCATTCTTGGTAATAATGATTGCTGTGATGCCAGCATTAGTAAAGGATTTAAGAAAAACTCCTAAAGAATGAAAAAGATAATGATGGTGCTGATAATGACTACGGCAGTCATTACAACAAAGGCGCAGGTTCCTTATTTTGCAAGTACTGTTGGAGATGGTAAGCTGTATGGTTATACTTCATTGAAGGTTCGTCCAAGCATCAATGCCCAGGAAACATATACAACCTTTCAATATGGTTTAGGTAACTACACAGCATTAGGTCTTGACCTTTATACGGGTGTTGGCCATAATTATGCTGGCTATTTGTTCCGTGCTGGTTATAAGTTTAACAAAAGGTTTGGTATTGGTGGGCAGATAACGCCTTCTTTTGATCTGAGCAATAATTTTAAGTTCAGCTATCTTACCTCTGCCCTTTATATGAATGGCGCAATTTCTAAAGACGGAAACTTCTTTTGGTGTAGCAACACATGGTGGGGAGTAAATGATGGTGCTGATAATACTTTGACAAATTGGGAATATCTTGGCTATTCCATTCCTTTAAAAAATGGTCACAGTGTTACGCCGATGGTTGGTGCTATTCATTCATGGATGTTTGATCAGGATGTGGACATTGCTGTGGGAATCTACTATTCAATTAAGAGTTGGAACATCTATCTATGGGGAAATGATTTTTTGAAAGACCATCCTCGTATAGTGGTAGGTGTTGATTTTGCTTTATAAAACAATTGTGCTACATGGAAAGAGAATTATTAAACCATAAATTTATCGTTTTCTGTCAAGACCACTATAATCCACTCGGAATTATCAGAAGCTTAGGCGAAAAAGGTATTAGAACGACAGTAATTTTGGAGTCTGAGCATCCTGTTATGATTAACCATTGCAGGCATGTTGAGAAACTTCACCTTGTCAAAACAAAAGAAGAAGGCTTGCAGATATTGATGAATTTATACTGCGATGAACCAGAAAAGCCATTCCTCTATACAGCAAGCGATGATATAACCTCATTACTCGATTTACATTATGACGAGTTGATTGACAAATTCTATTTCTTTCATGGCGGGGAGCAAGGCGTTGTGACACACTACATGGACAAGGAGAATATCTGTAAGTTGGCAGTAAAACATGGATGCGAGATAGCAAAGACGGAAATAGTTACTCCTGGAACTTTACCATCAGTTGTTAGCTATCCTTTAATGACAAAGGCAATCATATCAACATTGGGGGGCTGGAAAAGTGATTCATTTATATGCTACAATGAGCAGGAATTAACAGAAGCCTATAAACATATTCGCAGCCCCAAAGTATTACTTCAGGAATATATCACAAAGAAGAATGAGCTATGTCTGGATGGTTTCTGCTTCAATGGAGGCGAAGAAGTCTACATACCTTATTATAGTAATTATCTTCGTTTCAGTAACAAAAGCTATGGCCCCTATATGGTGCTAAAACCTTTCTTGGATGAAAAGGTGATGGGGCAGGTGAAATCCATTTTAAAAGAAGTGGGATTTACGGGGATATTTTCAGTGGAATTTCTGATAGACAAAGACGACAAACTATATTTCTTGGAAGTGAACTTCCGTAATTCCACATGGAGTTATGCCTATACATGTGGAGGCTATAATATGCCTTATCTTTGGGCGAAGGCAACAGTGGAGGGGGAACTTGATTTATCAAATATAGATCCATTGAAGGAATATACCGCTATGGTAGAGCCTGATGATTTTGTGGAAAATGTGTTAAAGCAAAAAAAAGTTGGTGTTTTAGAATGGATTAAAGAAGTGAGAAAGGCAAAATGTTATTATTGGAACAAAGCAGACCAATGTCCGTTTTGGTGCTATCTTTGGATGAGATTGTGGAGACCCATAAAGAAGAAATTACAAACAAAAAAGTAGGACTGGATTATTATGAACTTAAAACAATACAAAAAACAACTACAAGAATCTGCATGGCTTCTTGGCATTTGTGAGAATGGTTTTGATGACCTGAAATCTAATCGTATTCATTGGATAGACAATGGTAAGTATGAAGGAAAGAAATGGTTTGCTGACCCATTTATTTTGGAATATAATGACGAGCGAATAATACTGCTTGTAGAAGAGTTTGACTACAAAGTACACCGTGGTAGAATAGCTCGTTTGTTTGTTGACAGAAAATCATGGGAAATAACAGACTGTAAAATCATTCTCGATTTAGAAACGCATTTATCATTTCCTATGATATGGCGAGAAGATAATCATATATATGTTTGTCCTGAAAACTACGCATCTGGAGCACTAAATCTCTATGAATACGACAAAGAGGGAGAATTTCTTACCTTAATAAAGCCACTGATTAAGAAGAAACTAACAGATGCCATCTTGTATAAGGATGAAACTGGATATTATATATTATCAACATATATACCTACTCCAAATGGCAAGAAGCTTACAGTTTACCATTCTGTCAACTTTGATGGTAATTATGAAGAAGTCCAAGAGGTGAGTTTTAAAGAAAATATAGCTCGCAATGCAGGGAAAATGTTCGTGTATAATGGCAATTTAATCAGACCGGCTCAAGTTTGTAACGATAGTTATGGTCAAGCCTTGTCATTCCAAGAAGTTAAAAGAGACAAAGATTGCCTGTATTCTTTCAAAGAAAAATATCGTTTCCTTTCACCGCATCTTCACTATAAGATAGGTTCTCATACATTTAATCAACATCCAAATGGTATGGCCGTGATAGATGTGAAGGGTTGGCGATATCCGATAGTAGGATTTCTTATAAAGCGTATAGGAAACATCTTTGTTAAACTCGGCCTAAAAAATGCTTACAGGCCTCAATAATTAAAATATGCGTATAGTTCATTTAGTTTGGGGATTAAGCGTTGGAGGCATTCAGACAATGTTGGTGGATATTGCCAACGAACAGGTTAAGAACCATCATGTTGCTATTTTTGTCGTGAATGATATTGTTGATGAAGTTCTGATTTCAAATCTGGACAAACGAATAAAATTGGTTTGTATCGGTAGACAACCTGGTAGCCGAAGCTATCTTCCCATTATCAAATTGAATTTCAAAATACGAGCATTCCATCCAGATATTATTCATTGTCACGAGGATAAATTGACAAAATTATTAATGGGGAAAATATGCCCTTTAATCCGCACTATTCATAATACACATAGTAGTTCTGAGGAATACCCAAATTTCAAAAGATTATGTTGTATTTCTAAAGCAGTCAAAAATTATACTGCCAAGCAGGGGTTTTCTGATGGCGTTGTTGTATATAATGGTATTCATACAGATAATATTTCAAAGCGCACCATGCCTTTCTTGTTATCCAAAGGAGAACCATGCAAATGCGTGTGTGTTGGCAGATTGCAACCCATGAAGGGGCAAATAATTTTGATAGAGGCGTTCAATATTTTGGTTAATCAAAGGCAAAAAACAGGCTTTTCATTAGATTTAATAGGCGAAGGAGAGTCTAAGGGTGAATTGCAGGCCATGGTAAGTAGATATGGATTAAAATCTTATGTCCATTTCTTGGGAAGTTTGCCAAGAGAAATGTTCTATCCTAAATTGAAAGATTACGACCTCTTTATCCTTCCTAGTATAAGTGAAGGTTTTGGTCTGACGTTAGCTGAAGCCTGTGCGGCTAAAATTCCTGTCATCACCTGCAATCTTGAAGGTCCAATGGAGATAATATCCAATGGGCGTTATGGTCGAAGTTTTAAGGTTGGTGATGCTAACGATTTAGCAGATGTGTTGATTTGCCATATAGAGCAAGGAGTAAAAGTTGACCAAATAGAGGAAGCTTATAATTACGTAAGGACACATTTTGATGTGAAAGTCACAGCTTCGGAATATGTAAAACAATACGAACTTATAATGGACCACAGTTAGGTATCTAACTATGCCGGACGGGCTTCGTGATGATAGAAAATAGTATTGGGAAATGAATATTAACAGCCATCCTGTAATAAATGAGTGTACTAGTTGCCAGATGTGTTCGGCAGTATGTTCTCGGAATGCCATAGCTATCAGACTTAATGAGGATGGTTTTTATCGTCCTTATGTGGATGAGATTATTTGTACAGATTGTGGGCTATGTACTCTGGTTTGCTATAAATATGATAATGACATTAAAGTGACTTCTTCTGAAGATGTTGAAAAAATAGATGTCTATTCTGCTCAACACGTATCTGATACTCTGCTTGAAAAAGTAACTTCAGGTGGTGTGGCTGATGTATTAGCAAAAGAATTAATTGACCAAGGTTTTGTCTGTGTTGGTGTTACTTATAACGAAGATAATCATCGAGCCGAACACATCATGGCATCAACAATAAGGGAAACAGATGCATTCAGAGGATCGAAATATATCCAGTCATATAGTGTTGATGCTTTCAAATACCTTGTTAAGAATATACGAACAACTAAATTTGCTGTATTCGGGTTGCCTTGCCATATCTATGCTATTAACAAGTTTCTGATGTTGCGCAATCAAAGGGATAACTGCATATTGGTTGACCTTTTTTGCCATGGCTGTCCATCTATGCATCTGTGGACTAAATATGAACAAGATATCAAAAGATTGGTAGGCAACAAAAAATTCGATGAT
The DNA here is from genome assembly GCA_902802265.1 of uncultured Bacteroidales bacterium. Taxonomy (GTDB): domain Bacteria; phylum Bacteroidota; class Bacteroidia; order Bacteroidales; family Bacteroidaceae; genus Minthosoma. The sequence continues at coordinate 76,472 of CADCLN010000017.1, forward strand.
GTACAGTTCCGCAGTAAAGTGAAAGGATGGGGAACATTTCATGTGGCAATAGGGATAGATGGTAAGAATGCATTTGTAAGTACGCCTAGAAAAGATGAATTCTATTCACTTTTCTTTTCTGACATGGTTCTTAATGATGCTTGTTCTGACTGCTTGTTGCGAAGCACAATGGAATATACCGACATTCGACTTGGTGATTTTTGGGGAAAGAGATATTTGAACAACAAGAAAGGAGTTTCAGCTGTTGCAATTGTTTCTGAGAGAGGGGAACAAGTGTTTAAAGCTATAATGGATAGTTTTAAAACGGAGAAAAGTTCTATGAAAGAGGTTCTTGTAAAGCAGAGTTATGGTATAGTTTATTCTCCTGACTCGACCATACGCAAAATGCTGCTTGATGCTTTAAAAGATAAAGACAAATCATTGAAGGGAATTGAAGAATTGTATTATAGTAAGCAAGGATTTATACCAAATTTAAAAAGGCTTATAAAATTGATAGATTGGTATTTGCCATTTAACTTTACTAATTTTTTAAAGCGATTTGCTTAAAAAGATTGGTGTGCAGACTCTCATTTTTTATAAAATAATAACACAATGATAAAAAGTTTTTTTGCTTTTGGAAATTTCGGGAAAATGACAGAAGTTCCCAAAAGTGGTGGACAATCATCTGCACGAAGAGTAGTTGCAGGATTAGAAAAGATGGGATATGGGGTAGTCACTATTTCAAGACGTCGTTGCGTCACAGAAGGTAAACTTGTCCATTTTTTAGAAACTCATTTGTTTGCCATTATAGATTTGATCAAGATTTTAAAACACATCATGTTTGGCAACCGTAAAACAAGTGCCTTTCTGATGCTTACATACGGAGGTGGTTTAGCTCCTTACGAACTTATAATAACCCTTGTAGTACGTCTTCTTGGTTATAAGTCTGTTACATATATGAAGGGTGGTCAGTTTATGGATTTCTATAATAAGGGGACGAAGTTCTATCAATGGCTTGTTAAGAAGAATATGGATTTACAGGCTCAAGTATGGTTTGAGGGGATTCCTTCACTTGAGATTGTGAAAAAAATCAGCAATACGCATGTTGTTTATTATCCGAACTATTTGACAGATGACAATATTGTAGATCCAATTCCTCTTAAAACTAAAGACAAGTTGAATCTTCTATATTTTGGCCGTATAACACCTGATAAGAATGTTGATGTAATCATTAAAGCATTTAATATTTTGTGCAAGAAATATGACGATGTGTATCTTACTATCATCGGAGGTTCAGGATTCAGCAAATCTTATGTGAAAGAAATCGATGCCATGATAGAAGATTCATCCTATAAGAACCATATTGTCCGAAAGGGTTTAACTCCATTCGCTGAGATTAAGGAGATTATGCTGTCACAACACATGTTCGTATTCCCATCAAATGCACGTTGTGAAGGGCATTCCAATTCATTAAATGAAGCTATGGGTCAAGGTTTGGTTCCAATAGTAAGTGATTATCATTTTAATCGTGCTATCGTTGGTGATGACAGATTGATTGTTGATGGTTTTGAGCCTCAAGCTTATGCTGACAAAATTTCATACATTAGAGAGTGTTGCAATTTGCAAGAAATCTCCATTAAAATGAGGAATAGAGTGAAAGATAATTTTTCGTTTGCCATTGTAAATAACCGCATTTATAAAGAGCTTCAAAAAATATAATTTTCTAAAGAACCATGAAGATTGGCATAATTACAATATTTAATGTAAATAATTATGGTGCAGAACTGCAATGTTATGCATTATATAAAAAGTTGCAAAAAATGGGATATGATTCGGAGATCATTAACTATCTCTTCGGCATTAACCCTAAACATAAATTTGATGGAGAAAAAAGGACAGTATCTATTTCCTTTAAACAAATCATCAAGGTAAAGTTGTTGCCCATAGTGCAAAATTTGTTATGCTTATTTCATCCGAAAAATAAGAAAATTCGGAATCAGCGATTTAATGTTTTTCATGCGACATATAATCATTTAACAACAACTATTTATCCTTCTGTAAAATCATTATACTATGCTGATTTTAATTATGATATTATTTGTGTTGGAAGTGATCAAGTTTGGAATTACATGAAGGGCTATTCTTTGGAGCCCTTTTTTGCCAGTTTTGCCAGAAAGGGCACAAAGAAAATCTCTTATGGATCAAGCATCGGTTTGTCTTCCCTTTCAAAAGAAGCGGAAAGTGTGTTTAGAAATGCATTAAAGGATTTTTCAAGTTTATCAGTGCGCGAGCAACAAGCGTCAGTATTATTAAAAAAGATATTGCATAAAGAAATAGATGTTGTTCTTGACCCAACACTTCTTCTTAATAATAAAGAATGGCTTGAAGTTGCGCAATTTGGCATGTGCCCTCCTAACAAATATATTTTAGTGTATATTGTAACTATCAAACCATGTAATTATGTGCTAAAATTAGCTAGGCACATAGCTAAACAAAGAAATTTGCAAATTGTCCGTATTTGTCGTGATGCTTATCCAGAATTTTCCGGAAACGATGTTCAAGAAATAATGACAGCAGGGCCATCTGATTTTGTGGGTCTTTTTTCACGAGCTGAATTCGTTGTTACCAATTCATTTCATGGAACAGTATTTTCAATAAATTTTTCAAAGCCATTCTATTCAATAATTAAAAAACATCATTCAACAAATAGTCGGTTGATTAGTATTCTTAAAAAACTAAACTTGGAGAATCGTATTGTTCCTGCAGGAAGTCCTTTGCCAGAAATACAGGATATAGACTTTTCAATACCAATAGAAAGATTGAACGAAGAGCGCCTGCATTCGGTGGAGTATTTAAGAAAGGCTTTGGTTGACAATTAAAAAGGAGCAACAAATTATACGAATAATAGTGATTTCACAATATTCGTAAATTAAAGTGTTGAGGTTTTATTTTTAAATTAAAAGAATAAGAATTGGCATTGATGAATAAAAAAGTAAAGAACGTGACTACGCTATTGATGTTGTCAAATTTTTGGCTGTATTACTAATTATCAATAGCCATGCAGATGTAATGTACCCACATTTGAAGATGCTGGCAACTGGTGGTGCTATAGGGGATTGCTTATTCCTTTTCTGTTCTGGTTTTACCCTGTTTTTGGGTGGGCAAAAAACGTTTAGCGGATATTACAAAAGGCGTATTAACAGAATCTATCCTTCTGTATTTGCGGCGGCAATATTTGTTCATATTATAAGTTTAAATCCTCAGATCCATTATTTGCAATTATTAGGTGGAGAATTCATTATTGCGATTATGGTATATTATGTTTTACTTTATTATGTTCAAAAATATGCTATAAACCACCTTAAGGGAATATTGGGGGCTGTGGTCATAATTTCTTTGATTGTATATATGCTGTGGTTCCCGTATAAATATGAGGTGAGTTCAAATGGTATTTATGGTATCACAACATTATATAGATGGGTTCCATACTTTGGAGCGATGTTGTTGGGGGCAATAATCGGATTGAAACGAAAGGAACTTAAATATCATTCATTGTGGGATTTTATAAAACTTGCATTTTGCGTAGCTGTGTTTTATAGCATTCAGTTTGCAGCAAAAATATATCGCCCAATAGCTCCTTGGCAAGTTGTGACTTTACTTCCTTTGATGGGCATTACAGTTTATCTGTATAAAGTTTGTAATAATTACTGGATGAAAAGACTGTACAAAACCAAGTGGGGAAATGCAATCATTATGTTTGTTGGTGGGCTTTGTTTGGAATCGTATCTTATACAGTATTCATTATTTACTGATAAAATGAATAGTATTTGGCCATTGAATCTTTTTCTGATTGTATTGCTCATTTTAGCATGTTCTTATCTTGTGCGCTGCCTTGCTCGTTTGTTTGCACAAACATTCAGAACAGAGGATTATGAATGGCAGAAAGTATTTGAATTGAAATAAAAAGGGATTTGCAAAAATCCACTCACAATGTATCCCGCCAAGAAATGGTAAGGGGATATGATGAATACCATCATCGCCACAAAGACTTTTAACTAAAAAACGACAGCATGTGCACATGTATTTGACAAATTGTTTATATTCAGCATTTCAAGAACATGTGTTTATATAAAATATGAGTGGAGTTAAAATACTGAATGTTGAATTAGATAGCATTACGCAGAATGAGTTGCTGAAGCGACTTGATGATGGCGTACTGGTGACTCCGAATGTGGACCAGATTGTAAAGATGCAGTCTGACAGAGAATACTATGACATTGTCAGGAGAGCGGAGTGGGTGGTGTGCGATTCGAACATTCTTTATCTGTGTGCGAAGTTGCTGGGAACTCCTTTGCCTGAAGCTATACCTGGCAGCAGTTTCTTCCCAGCTTTCTATGAATATCATAGGCACGATGAGGACTGCAAGATTTTTCTGTTAGGTGCCATGGACGGTGTGGCTCAGAAGGCTATGGAGCGCATCAATCAGAAGATGGGACGCGAAATGATTGTGGGAGCGTATTCTCCTTCGTATGGTTTTGAGAAAAAGCAGGAAGAGAATGAAGCCATTTACAGGATGATTAATGAGTCTGGGGCAACCACTGTGCTGGTTGGCGTAGGATGTCCCAAGCAGGAAAAGTGGATTGATGCACATAAATCTCAAATGCCGAATGTGAAAATCTGGATGGCTCTTGGGGCTACGATTGACTTTGAGGCAGGAAATGTGAAGCGTGCGCCGGTGGTATGGCGAAAGTTATACATGGAGTGGTTCTATCGTTTCTTACAGGAACCTAAACGAATGTATAAGCGTTATTTTGTGGATGATCCTATATTTTTCTGGTTGTTATTGAAACAGGTGCTTTGTCTTTACAAGAATCCGTTTGAATCCGTGGAACAGAACAAACGGCAATGACAAGATGAAGCTGATAAGCCACACCATACCATTAAGCAGCAGTAAGAAAAAAGCACCCAATCGTTTCATGGGGTGCAAAGGTACAAACTTTTTTTGATAGTATTTGCATAATAGTCCGAGATTTTAATGTTTGGAACAAGTTAAAGGCTACAATTTGTGGCATCACAATGAACCCCGAAAGTTGGATGGAAAACTTTCGGGGTTCATTGTGATGGTTCGTGTGTGAAATCCAAAATCTTAATGTTGGAATCCGGATGAGAGAGGGAAAGTTGCGGCTTTCCCTTGTTTTGTTTTCATTTTCCTTTGTTGGGTAAAAACAAACTGCTATCTTTGCAGCAAAATCGTGAATATGATGTTTGAACTACTTTGCCATTCGCTGCGGCTGAAGGATGAGCCTTGGACGGAAAGGTCGGTGAACTGGGAGGCTGTCTTTCGGGAGGCTCAGAAGCAGACGGTCGTGGGAGTGGCGTTTGATGGAATGCAAGAGATGGTGGAGCGTGGATGTTCTGCCATTGAGAGGCCGTTGCTGTTGCAGTGGTATAGCGAGGTGATGGCGATTGAGCGGCAGAACGCGGCGGTGAACCAACGGATGAAGGAGGTTGCCGTGATGCTGCAACGGGCGGAGATTCCGTTTGTGGTGATGAAGGGGCAGACCATGGCGGCGAGGTATCCCAACCCCATGCACCGGCAGAGTGGGGACGTTGACGTGTTTGTGTGGAACGGAATGTACCGGCAGGCGTGCGAATTGCTGGTGCAGAATGGTGGTGTTGCGGACGAAGTGGCACCCGAGAAACATGCGGAATTTATGTATCACGGCGTGGTGGTGGAGGTGCATCACACGCTGCTGGATGTGTGCAGTCCTGCTGCCATGAAGTATCTGAAGGGGCTGGACTATAATTCTCTGGTGGAAACTCGGCAGGTGGCAGGAATGGATGTGCCCTGTTTCAAGGATACGTTCAACAGCGTTTATATGTTGGGACACATGGTGCACCACTTGCTCACGGAGGGGCTGGGCCTGCGACAAGTGTGCGACTGGATGGTGCTGATGGCGCAGATGCAGCCCTATATATATAATAATGTGGAGGAGTTGAAGCGGCATCTCGACGGAATGCAAATGCGCGAGGCGTTTTCTGCCTTTGCCATGCTGGGCGTGAAGCACTTTGGTCTGGACGCTGCCTGTTGGCAGTGGGCTTTGCTGAAGAATGCAGAGCGGACGGCTGACACGCTGATGGCGTTTGTGCTGGAAAGTGGCAACTTCGGGCGGAAAACGAATGAGAAGAAAAGCAGCAAGACCTTGCAGGGCAATTTCTCCAATGCGCAACTGTATTTCCGCCATCTCATTCGGCTTCGCCATATCGCTCCGGCGGAGGTGCGCTGGTTTTTCTTTACACGAATAAAACGGTGGTGGAAAAAGCGGAAAACGCAGGGCTGAGGCTGACAGTTTTGCCAAATCCTTGTGCATTAGTGCATTTTTACGCGGATTGATTTGTCCTTTTGAAATAAAAACAGTAATTTTGCCGCCATTAGAGTTCGCTCTGATGGTTTTTTTATTGTTTTTTGATACCTAACACATTGTTTTTATCATGCAAGAATATCAGTATCACATTTTCTCGCCATACCGTGTCTGTCCGCTCGGAGCACATGTTGACCACCAGCACGGACTGGTGACGGGCTTTGCCATTGATAAGGGCGTTGACCTTTGGTTCAATGTGCGCGAGGACAGCGAGGTAAGGCTTTCGTCCCGAACATTTGATGGCGACGTCAGTTTCCACATCAACACGCCGTCGCAGGTGAAGGAACACCACTGGGGCGACTATGCACGCGGCGCGAAGTATGCTCTGCGCAAGCGTTTCGACTTAACCCGAGGCATCGAGGGAGTGATTCAGGGCAGTCTGCCTGTGGGCGGTTTGTCGTCCAGTGCTGCTGTGCTGATTGCCTACGTCATGGCTTTTGCGAAGGCTAACGGCATCACGCTGCAACCCTTTGAGGTCGTTCAGATTGCCAGCGAAGCAGAGCGCGAGTACATTGGGCTTAACAATGGTCTGCTCGACCAGGCTTGCATTGCCCTGGGAAAGAAGGACGGACTGCTTTTCCTTGATTGCGACACGAATGACTACCGCATCATCAAGAAGAATCCAGCCATGCCTGAGTTTGAATTGGGCATCTTCTTCTCGGGTTTGACACGCAGTCTGGTGAACAGCGATTATAACCTGCGCGTGTTTGAGTGCAAGACGGCGGCATGGAACATGCTGGCATACACCGACCAGCCTTTGAAGACGTTTGACAAGACTTTCCTTCGCGACATTCCGAAGGCCACGTTTGACAAGACGAAGATTGCAATGCCGGCGCGCTTTGCTCGTCGTGCAGAGCATTTCTACAGTGAATACCGCCGTGTGCGACAGGGAGTGACGGCCTGGGAGACAGGCAACCTGAAGCTGTTTGGCAAGTTAAGTTTCGACAGCTGCGAATCCAGCATCCACAACTACGAGTGTGGCAGCCCCGAATTGGTGGCTATCTACGAAATCATGCGCAAACTGCCAGGCGTGTGGGGCGGACGTTTCAGCGGAGCCGGATTCAAGGGAGCTTGCATCGCCATTGTGGACCCAGCCTACAAGGAGCAAATCGAAGCGGAGCTGACGAAGAAGTATCTGGAGCAGTTCCCTGAGTATGAAAACACCTTCCAGTGCTTCTTTGTGAAGCCTGACGATGGGGCAAGGTTTGTGTAAAACCCCAAACATAATATCGTAATAACGTAATAACGTAATAACGAAATAACGTACAGAACATGTTAGAATATAATGTAAAGCTGGAGGGCAAGACCATCCTCGTCACCGGTGCAGCGGGCTTCATCGGCGCTAATTTGGTAAAACAACTTTATCGGCAAATCGGTGAAAACATCCGCGTAGTGGGTGTTGACAACATCACGGACTATTACGACGTGAACATCAAGTATGGCCGTCTGAAGGAACTCGAACAGCATCCCAGTTTTGTCTTCGAGAAGGTGAACATCGCAGACAAGCCTGCGCTTGACAAACTCTTTGCCGAGTACAAGCCCGCTGTGGTGGTCAACCTGGCGGCACAGGCTGGTGTGCGCTACAGCATTACCAATCCTGGGTCTTATTTGGAGTCAAACCTCATCGGCTTCTATAACATCCTGGAGGCGTGCCGTTGGAACGAAGTGGAACATCTGGTCTATGCCTCCTCGTCGAGCGTCTATGGCAGCAACAAGAAAGTGCCGTACTCTACCGACGACAAAGTGGATAACCCCGTCAGCCTCTATGCCGCCACGAAAAAGAGCAACGAACTGATGGCTCATGCCTACAGCAAGCTCTACAACATCCCTTCCACGGGCCTGCGTTTCTTCACGGTGTATGGTCCGGCGGGCCGTCCCGACATGGCTTACTTCGGTTTCACCAACAAGTTGCGCGAGGGCAAGACCATCCAAATCTTTAACTACGGCAACTGCAAGCGTGACTTCACGTTTGTCGATGACATTGTGGAGGGTGTGATTCGCATCATGCAGCACGCGCCCGAAAAGCAGAACGGCGAGGACGGACTGCCTATTCCGCCCTATAAAGTCTATAACATCGGCAACAACAGTCCAGAGAATCTGCTCGATTTCGTGACCATTCTGCAGGAAGAACTCATCCGCGCCAAGGTGTTGCCCGAAGACTACGATTTCGAAGCCCACAAGGAGCTGGTGCCCATGCAGCCTGGCGACGTACCTGTGACCTATGCCGACACCACTCCGCTGGAGCAGGACTTCGGCTTCAAGCCTTCCACCAGTCTGCGCACAGGGCTTCGGGCCTTTGCCGAGTGGTATGCGGAGTATTACGGAAAAGAATGAACAATAAGAATGGAAGGGAAGTTAAAGGGTAGTTAAAAGGAAGTTAAAAGGAATGGAAGGGACAATACCGTACTTTTCCACATTCGTCCCTTCGACTTCCCTTTAACTTCCCTTCGACTTCCTTTTAACTTCCCTTCGACTTCTCTTATTTATTGATTTATGAAAAATATAGTCATCGCCGCCGGTTACGCCACTCGTCTGGGCGAACTGACCAAGAATTTCCCCAAGCCCCTGCTGCAGATCGGACAGAGCAGCATTTTGGGACGGATGCTGGACGACATCGACCGCATTCCGGACATTGACGAACACATCGTCATCACCAATCACAAGTTTGCCCACCACTTCGAGGAGTGGAAGCGGGGCACTCACTACACCAAGCCCATCACCATTGTGGACGACGGGACGGAAACCAACGAAACTCGCCTGGGTGCCGTCTGCGACTTGCTCTTTGCCATGCAGAAGCTCCAGATAGACGACGACCTGCTGGTCGTAGCCGCAGACAACATCCTTTTCTTCTCGTTCCAGGAGTTTGTCGATTTCGCCAAGCAGAAAGGCACATCGTGCATCATGTGTCACGAGCAGCCTTCCGTGGAGAAGTTGCAGCGCACCGGCGTGGTGGTCCTCGACGAGCAGAACCGCGTGCTCAATATGGAGGAGAAGCCGCAGGTGCCCAAATCGCACTGGGCCGTGCCACCTTTCTATATATACAGGAAGGCAGACCTCGACCTCGTGCGCCACAGCGTGGAGAACGGCTGCGGGAAGGATGCCCCAGGCAACCTTGCACACTACATGGTCGATCACACCACGGTTCATGCCTGGCCCATGAGCGCCGGCCGCTTCGACATTGGGAGCCTCGACACCTATAAAGAGGCATGTGAGCGTTTCGGAAACTGACCCCGTGCAGAGGAAAATCCCCTCGAAATAGGAAAAATACCCGCCGCGATAGGTTTTTCACCTGTGCGCGGCTCTTTTTTTACCCCTATCTTTGCAGCAGAAAAATTCACCGAGCCTCGGCTCATAAAAAATAGAACGATTATGAAGACTACAGTTTTTACCCTCTTGACAGCTTTCGTGCTCAGCACGACAACCGTTATCGCTCAGCCTCGCACAGGGCGCAGCCAGTATCAGAACAATAGTGGCCGTCAGGCTTACACCGAGCGCGGCATCAACCATAGAGGCAATGTGGCCCGTGACGACATGTACGGTGTAGCCCCCAGGCAGAACCATTACTACGGCCACCGCCCTGCACAGCCCCACCACGCAGGAGGTTATCGCGACCCGTATCGCGGTGGAAGAAGTGTCGTGGTAGTCAATCACCCGCCTCGCGTCGTAGAGCATGTGGTTTACGGAGCACCCGTTCCTCCTCCTCCGCCAGTTCCCGTTCCCGCTCCATGCCCACCGCCACCACCACACCACGTGCATGTCTCTCCGGCAGGAGTCATCGCAGGGGCAGTTATCGGCACAGTCATCGGCGCCATCCTCACCCATTAAACTCCGCTGAAAGTAGTAACAATCATAAGTGAAAGTAATAATATTCATAGGTTAGGAAAGTTTGTTTCCCCCTCCCCAAGTGCTTCAGCAGCATTTCGGGAGGGGTTTTCGTTGTGCCGAAAAGTTTTTTCCTCGGTCTGCCGATTTTTTCCAAACTTCTCAGCCCTTACCAATAAACTTGTCGGTGGCTGAATGAAAACTTGCCGACAGCCGAATGAAAACTTGAAATCACACTTTGATTCTTACAAATCACGTCATGATTTATAAGAATCACACTTTGATTTATAAGAATCACAGTTTGATTCTAAGTTTTCTTTGGGCTTTGGGCAAGTTTTTTGTGCAGTGTGGATGGTTTTGTTTGGGGGTGTGGGGCATTTTGCAGTGCTGTGTGTGGCAGATGCCGCTGCACTTCTGCCATTTGTTGGCAGCGGGAAAAATCGGGCGTTTCACGGGTTCTCGGCTGTTAATCAGCCTTTCGTGTGTTAAAAAACATTGATTCTGCCCTTTGTTTCATCGGATTTGCGTATCTTTGACCATTCTTTTATGTTTCATCCAAAGAATGGTTTAAGACAACAATGAGATTACTGACAATTTTGGGCGGCCTCATGGTGGCTGCCGCCGTGCAGGGGCAAAACCTGCAGAAGGGTGATTACGGATTTCTCTATTGCCACATGTCGGGCGAGGGGGAGTGGACTGCCTATGCGCTGAGTCGCGATGGCCTGCACTACCACGACCTGTTGGACGGCAAGGAGGTCTATGACACGGAGCGGCTTTCAGCCATTGAGGGTGGAGCCAGGGATGCTTACATCTGCCGGAAGAGTGACAGCGGAAAGGGCTACCTGATGGTCACCACCGACATGTCGAACCGCAAAAGCCGCAGTTGGTTCAATTACGGTATCGACTTGCTTCGTAGTGACGACTTGATTCATTGGGAGAGTACCACGTTTGACTTCCGACGGGGACGGGAGATTTTCTGTGACCCCGATGCGCCCGATGTGTATAAGGACTGGAGCACCATCAAACGGGTGTGGGCTCCGCAAATCTTCTGGCATCCACAGTATGTGTGGCCCGACGGCACGCGGGGTGGGTACATGATTTACTACTCCATGTGGAATCCCGACGACGGAGAGAAGTATGACCGCATGTACTACAGTTACGCCGACCATTCGTTTACCAAACTGACGAAGCCGCGGCTGCTTTTCGACTGGGGCTACGCTACGATTGACGCGGACATCAACTACTTGGAGAGCGACGGCAAGTACCACATGCTCATCAAGAAGGAAGGCGGGCATCCTGGCATTTTCCAAACCAGCAGCGAACAGCTTACGGGTCCTTATCCCGAGCCGGACGAGCACGACTTCGTGAACTTCGAGGGCAACAAAAAGTGTGAAGGCAGCAGCGCCTTCCAGATACCTGGCGAGGAGGGCTGGCGAGTGGCTTATATCCAGTACAGCACGAATCCCAAGCAGTATCGCATTTGTCAGACGGACAAGTATCTGCGCAACTTCCACGACCCCGTGACCATTCAGGGTGTGAAGGCACCCCAGCATGGTTCGTTCATGCGACTGACGAAGGCGGAGTATAAGCGGCTGGAGAAGTGGGGAAACAAAAACAAGAAACAGTAACAAATTAATTGTAAACAATATGATGATACCTTTGATTTTAGGTCTTGGTGGGCAGGAGCTCATCATTATCCTGATTATCGTGCTTCTGCTCTTCGGCGCGAAGAAGATTCCAGAACTCATGCGTGGTGCCGGACAGGGCGTTAAGGCCTTCAAGGAAGGCATGAAGGAGATGGACAGTGTGATGAAGGATGAACCAAAGGACGAAGAGAAACAGCCGTCGTGACTTTCTGGGACCATCTTGACGAATTGCGCATGGTGTTGTTGCGGTGTCTTGCCGTAACAGCCGTGGCTGCTTGCCTCGCCTTTGTCTTTAAGGACGAGGTTTTCGCTGTGGTGTTGGCTCCGAAAGACCCTAATGTGCAGCTGATTAACACGGAACTGACCTCGCAGTTTGTCATTCACATGATGGTCAGCTTCTATGTGGGGCTGCTGGTGACTGCACCCTACGTGCTGTTTGAGGTCTATCGGTTTGTGGCGCCAGCCCTTTATCAGAACGAAAAGCGTTATGCCACTCATGTGGTATTGAGTGGCTACCTCATGTTTATGCTGGGCACGGCGTTCTGTTACTTTGTCGTTTTCCCGATTACTTTTCGTTTCCTGGGAAATTATCAAGTATCGGGCGACGTGACCAATTTGATTTCCTTGCAGAGTTACATAGACACGCTGCTGGTGCTGTGCTTGATGATGGGCGCCGTGTTCGAAATCCCCGTCCTGACATGGCTGTTGGGAAAGATGGGCGTTGTGAACGGGACCATCCTGCGCCGTTATCGCCGCCACGCCATTGTGGCTATCGTGGTGGTGGCAGCCATCATTACGCCCACCAGCGATGCTTTCACGCTGCTGATTGTCTCTGTGCCGATGTATTTGCTCTATGAAGTGAGCATTTGGTTGGTGAGAAAATAGTTGCGGGGAAATGAAGAAATCGCCTACATATTTCTATGCCGGACTGTTGCACGCCTGGGAGATGCGACAGACGGAAGCCTTGGGGTTCAGCGTGGCTGAGTGCTATACGGAACTCTATCGTGTGTTCAACGAGGCGTTGATGAGTTTGACGGCTGACAATAAGCTGGACTTCTCGGGTGCTTTTGCCCGATTCACCTATTTGGCGCAAAGTGTAGAGCTGGACGAAGGTCTGATTGCTGCCGTGAATGCCTTCCGTGGCAGGGTGAGGGAACAGCGTTTCCTGGAGGAATGGTTTGCCTATGACATGAAAGCCGTGGCGGATTTCTTCTGCCAGGTGTTTGGAGAGGCTGCGCCCGACGACTTGTTGGCTGTCTTGCCGAAAGTGTATCGTCTGCCGAAGGTGCGTGAACGTCAGCCCGCTCCCTACCTGCGTGTGTCGGTGGTGTCGTGGGATGCTTACTACATTGATGCCTTGGCAGACGACGAAAACGGTACACGGCTGAAGGTGTGCTACAACACCGACGCCAACTTCTTGGGGAATTGGGAGTATGTCGGCAAACTGTTGCAAAGGGGCGACCAGCTCAATCTGGTGCGTCCCTATATGAAGGGCGGCATCTGTTATCCTGAACTCATCATCTTCCAGCCCGACTATCTGATGGACGTTTCGAGCATTGCGGCGAGTTTTGAACCTTACGGCGACACGCCCTACAATTATTTGCTGAGGAAGCTGGAGCCCAATCAACCCACAAGTCCGATGCTGCTGGGTAACTTTGCCAGTCAGTTGCTGGACGAGCAGCTGAACTGTGAGAAGCCCGTGCCGTATGAAGAAAGTGCAAAGACATTCTTTCGTCAGAATGCCATGAGCCTGGCTGCCTGCAAGGATGATATGCAGAAGTTTCATGAAAATGCACGCTCGCAGCGGGATAACATACGCGAAATTTTGCATACGGCCTTTGCGGAGGACCGCCTGATGGATGCCGAGAAGATTTTGCTTGAACCCTCGTTCTTCTGCGAGATGCTGGGTGTGCAGGGGCGCATGGACTTGCTGCAGACGGACTACCGTGTGCTGATGGAGCAGAAGTCGGGCAAGAAGGACTTTTCGACGGGTGGACATGTGCGGAAACACTACTGCCAGATGTTGCTCTACCTGGCGTTGCTGCACTACAGCTTTGGCTTGCGCAACGACGAAATCTCTTGCTTTCTGCTTTATTCGAAATATTCCGACGGACTCATCAAAGAGGCAGCTGCCCCGAAGCTGTTGTTCGAGATTCTGCGTGTAAGGAATCAGATCGTCTGGATGGAGTTTTACCTCAGTCGGGGTGGGGCGCGGCTACTGGAAACGCTCACCGTGGACAAACTGAATGTACGGCACATGAACGACAGCTTTGCACAGCTGTATCTCCTGCCGCCTATCGAACAGAAGTTGCGTGTGGTTCAGCGTGCTACGCCGTTGGAGCGCGACTACTTCTTCCGCTTTTTCACCTTTGTGCAGCGCGAGCATGTGCTGGCAAAGATAGGCAATTCGCGGAAGGAGGCAAGTGGATTCAGTGCGCTGTGGAACTGTACGCTGAACGAGAAATTGCTGGCTGGAAACATTTTTTATAACCTGACCATTCTGTCCATAGAAGGCACGGCGGGTGTGGAGCGTGTAGAGCTGCAGGTGCCCGAAAGCGATGGCGACTATCTGCCCAACTTCCGCGTGAGCGACATTGTTATATTATATAAGTACGCGCGTGGAGAAATGCCCGACGCTCGCCGAGGCATGGTGTTCCGTGCATCCATTGAAGAAATCAAGACCGACAGTTTGCGGTTGCTGTTGCGTGCACCGCAGCGAAATCGTGACTTGTTTCAGGTTGACAGCGAAAAGGAATGTTGGGCCGTGGAGCCAGACTTCATGGAGTCGTCGTTCACATCGCTTTACCGCTCGCTCTTTGCTTTCCTCACGGCAAACAAGGATCGCCGCGACCTGTTGCTGGCTCAGCGACGCCCCACAGCCAATGACTACACCATCCTCATTGGGCCTCCAGGCACGGGAAAGACCAGTTTCGGACTGATGAAACGACTGCGCAGCGAACTGGAGAGTCCTGCCAACAGCGTGTTGCTGCTCTCTTACACCAACCGAGCCGTGGACGAAATCTGCTCCAAGTTAGTGAAGGACGGGCTGGATTTCTTGCGCATCGGCAACCGTTTGTCCTGTCCCGACGTATATCAACCTTATCTGTTGGAGGAGAAAGTGAAGGCGTGCAAGAATGTGGAACAGATTCGCCAGCTCTTGCTTCAGGCTCGTATCGTGGTGGGAACGACGGCTTCCATCACTTCGCATCAAGGCATCCTGACGCTACGCAGTTTTTCGCTGGCCATCGTGGATGAGGCTTCGCAGATTTTGGAACCACACCTGCTGGGTATTCTTTCAGCCAAATGTGGCGAGGAGAACAGTGTGCAGCGGTTTTTCCTCATTGGCGACCACAAACAACTGCCTGCTGTCGTTGCTCAGACTGAGGAAGAATCGGCTGTCAGCCAATCTTCTTTGCAAGCCATTGGACTGACAAACTGCCGCAACTCCCTCTTTGAACGGCTCTTGCACATCAGTCCCCCAGAACTGATAGAGCGCTTTACCCGTCAGGGACGTATGCATCACGATGTGGCACAGTTTTCTTGCGACCATTTTTATGAAGGCTTGTTGGGCGTTGTGCCTTTGCCCCATCAGGAATGTCCGCTCAATTTCCCTGTGCATTCAGACAAAGGCATGGAGCAGTTGTTGGCTACGCGCCGTATAGCCTTTCTCGATGTGCCCACACCTCAGCACAGTCCTTCAGCCAAAGTGAACCCCAACGAGGCAGCACTCATTGCCGATGCTGTGGCAGCCGTTTACAATCTTTACACAAAGAACGGCCGCACGTTTTCGCCCAAAGAAACGGTGGGTGTCATCGTTCCTTACCGCAACCAGATAGCTGCTGTACGCCGCGAGATAGAACGCCGCTTCTCTTCTGTTCGAAACGGCATGGCTGCCCCGTCCATCACCATCGACACCGTAGAGCGCTATCAGGGCAGTGAGCGCGATGTCATCATCTATGGTTTTACGGTTCAGTACCCGTACCAACTGGACTTCCTTACCAACAACACTTTTACGGAAAACGGCTACCTCATCGACCGCAAACTGAACGTGGCCCTTACCCGAGCCCGTGAGCAACTGATCCTGCTGGGCAGCCGTTCCTTGCTCAGCCAGGTTCCAGTCTTCAAAAATCTCATTGACAGCACAGCCATAGAATAAAAAGAAACGAATTGCAACCTGAATGGTTACAATTCGTGTCATTCGTTAAATGTGTTGTTGCGGAGGCAGGACTCGAACATGCGACCTCCAGGTTATGAGCCTGGCGAGCTACCAACTGCTCCACTCCGCGATGTGATTTTTGTTTTGCGGGTGCAAAGGTACGGAGTTTTTTCGGATTGTGCAAGTGTTCGGGCAAAAAAAAACGATAAAATTGTTATAGGATGCAAAAAGGGGCGCAGTATGAGGCTTTTGTCGTTTTATTTTTATAACTTTGCAGCCACTATGAAACAAGACTTTATTGAAATTCTACAAAGAAATCTTTGCATCAGGCAAAGTGTTACCTGCTTGCGGCTAAGCCTTCTGCTGGCATTGCTGGCTGCGGGCAGTCTGGTGGTGAAGGCGCAGGACAGTTTGAATGTGAAACCCTTTCAGACGGGCTTAGCCACGTATTACTCGGCAAAGTCGCATGGACGCAAGATGAGTAGTGGGAAAACCTACAGCAAGGCGGGTTTTACCTGTGCGCATCGGACGCTGCCCTTTGGCACAATGGTGAAAGTGGTGAACACGAAGAACGGCAAATCCACCGTGGTTGAGGTGGCAGACCGCGGTCCCTTTGCAAGGGGGCGGGTGATAGACCTCTCCAATTCCGCCGCCACCGAGTTGGATATGCTGCGGGCAGGAGTGGTGCCGGTGGAACTGTACATCGTGAACGATTCGACAATAAAACAACCCTAAAAATAGAATTGAACTTATGAGCAAGAGGAAAGGGAACAAGGCTGGCGGTCAGCGGTCTGCTTACTATCTGATAGCAAGTCTGCTGCTGTTCGCAGCCGTTTATGTCACGACCAGCGTGGTCAACAACTGTGCCGGCGGTAAAGACTCGGCGGAGAGCAAATGGAACAAGGTGAATGCCGATGACAGTTACGTCACGGGCAGTTCGGCTGAAGGCACAAAGTCGATTAGTCCTGAGCAGGCGGAGATGGAATACCAGAACACCGACGCCCCTGGTCATGGACTGTCGCAAGTGGTCTATGAGAATCTGGAGCAGCCTGCGCAGATGGTCGGAAAGCCGGAGATGCTGCTGATGAAGACGGCTTTCGTCATTTCGTATAACGTCAACACGATGTGTCCCAACTATGTGGCATGGCGACTGACGCCCCAACGTGTGGAGGGCAGCGTGAAGCGCAAGGATGAATTTGCCGAAGATATGTCGATGGGGGAGAGCACTCGTCTGACGTCGGCAGACTATGCCGGTTCGGGCTACGACCGTGGCCACATGTGTCCGGCTGGGGACAACAAGCACGACGCCAAGGCGATGAACGAGTCGTTTCTCATGACCAACGTGTGTCCGCAGAACCACAACCTGAACAAGGGTGATTGGAACGAACTGGAGCAGCAGTGTCGGCAGTGGGCGGCAGACTATGGCGACCTCTACATCGTGTGTGGCCCCATCTTCGACAGTAAAAATCCGGCCAAAATAGGTAGGCGGAAAAAGATGAAAGTGTCCGTTCCCGACCGTTTCTTCAAGGTCGTTCTCTCGATGGGAGAGCATCCCAAGGCCATCGGATTCGTCTATCCCAACCAAGCCACTTCGCGCGAAATGCGCAGTTACTGTGTCAGCGTGGATGACGTGGAGAAGGCTACGGGCATCGACTTCTATCCCGAACTGCCCGACGACACGGAGAACCGTGTGGAGCGTGCCTGCAATCCCGCCGCGTGGGGCATTTAGCGCAGTTCTTCCAGTTCCATGCTCAGCTCCGTCCACTCGTCTTCGGCGGCGCTGAGTTCCTTTTTCAGGTCGCCGTATTTCGTGAAAAGTTCCGTGTTGGCTGCACCCTCGGGTGTGGCCAACTGTGTTTCTATCTGCCTGATGGCCTCTTCTATGCGGGTGATGTTGGCTTCCGCTTCGGCCACAGCCTTCTCCTTGCGCTTGACGAGTTTGTTGTGCTCTTTCTGCTCTTGGTACGAAGAGGCTGGGGGAGTTTGGACACTCTGGGCGATGTCGGTATTCTGGGCGGACCGAGTGTCGGACGTGGAGGGGCTGCCCGTGCTGTTCAGGGTGCGTCCCAGTTCGTTGAGGCTGTCGATTTGTTTCTTCTGAAGGAAATCGTAAATGCCTCCAAGATGTTCGCGCACCCGTCCACCACCAAACTCATAAACCTTGCTGACCAGTCCATCAAGGAAGTCGCGGTCGTGGCTGACAATAATGGCGGTGCCGTCGAAGTCGTGAATAGCTTGTTTCAGGATGTCTTTCGACTGCATGTCCAGATGGTTCGTCGGCTCGTCGAGAATCAGCAGGTTGACGGGTTCCAACAGCAGCCGAATCATGGCCAGACGGCTGCGCTCGCCGCCGCTCAGCACCTTCACGAACTTGTCGCTGGCTTCGCCGCCGAACATGAATGCGCCCAGAATGTCGCGAATCTTCAGTCGGATGTCGCCCTTGGCCACACGGTCGATGGTGTCGAACACGGTCAGGTTGCCGTCCAGCAGTTGTGCCTGATTCTGTGCAAAGTAGCCAATCTGCACGTTGTGTCCTACGGTCAGCTTACCCTCAAACGGTATTTCGCCCATGATGCACTTCACCAGGGTGGATTTCCCCTCGCCGTTGTTGCCCACGAAGGCCACTTTCTCGCCGCGGCGGATGCTGAGTGTCACGTCGTGAAACACGGTGTGGCTGCCGTAGCGCTTCTGCACGTCTTCGCACAGGATGGGGTAGTCGCCCGAGCGCAAACAGGGCGGAAACTTCAGGTGCAACTGCGACGTGTCGATTTCGTCAATCTCTATCGGCACAATCTTTTCCAGTTGCTTGATGCGCGACTGCACCTGGTTCGACTTCGTAGGCTTGTAGCGGAACGCCTCAATGAACGCCTTGATTTCGGCAATCTCTTTCTGCTGGTTTTCGTAGGCGCGAATCTGCGACTCACGTCTTTCTGCCCGCAGCCGCACATAGTCGTCGTACTTCACGCGATAGTCGTTGATGCGGTGGCAACTGATTTCAATCGTGCGGCTGGTCACATTATTGATAAACGCGCGGTCGTGGCTCACCAGCACCACAGCGTTGGCACGCTGGGCCAGGAACTGTTCCAGCCACTGGATGGAACCGATGTCCAGGTGGTTCGTGGGCTCGTCGAGCAGCAGCAGGTCAGGCTTCTGCAGCAGCAGTTTAGCCAGTTCCACACGCATGCGCCAGCCTCCCGAGAACTCGCTTGTAGGGCGGTTGAAGTCCTCGCGCTGAAAGCCCAGGCCAATGAGTGTGCGCTCCAGTTCGGCGTGGTAGTTCGCTCCGCCCATCATCGTAAATCGCTCGTTCTCGTGCGTGAACTTCTCCACCAGCTGCATGTAGGCTTCGCTCTCGTAGTCCGTGCGTTCAGCCAGCTCCTGGTTCAGTTTGGCGAGGCGGTCCTGCATCTCGGCGATGTGGGCAAAAGCCGTCTCCGCCTCCTCCATCACCGTGCGCTCGTCGCTGAGCACCATCACTTGCGGCAGGTAGCCTATGCAGAGGTCCTTCTGCCGCGCCACATTGCCCCCCGTGGGCTGTTGCATTCCGGCTATGATTTTGAGCAGGGTCGATTTGCCTGCGCCATTTTTCCCGACCAGCGCAATGCGGTCCTTCGGGTTAATCACAAAGTTTACGTCTGTCAGCAGCGGTTCGGCACCAAACTCCACGCGCAGATTTTCTATTGAAACCATCGTTCTTTACGTTCTTGGGTGAATCGTTTCGCAAATTTTTTGCAAAGGTACGCATTTTTTTCCGACACAGCACCATGAATGGGCTGGCAGTTCGCTGAAAACCTTGCCCGACCCCGTTTTTTTCTTTCCGCCACTGCGAATGATTCTTTTCGGCTGCCGAGAGAAAACTTGAAATCAAAGTGTGATTCTTATAAATCAAAGTGTGATTCTTACAAATCATGACGTGATTCTTACAAATCACACTTTGATTTCAAGAAAAGTGGCGGCTTTCGGCAAGTTTGTTTCTCAGTTCTGGCAAATCATGTTGGGGGTGGTGGGAAAAATGGAAAGGTTTGCCGCGACGCCGTTGTTGAACCATTTTGGAATCTGCCATGCAGAGGGGCGTCGTTGAAACACCATGATTCCAGAAAAGGCCGTTGGGTGTGGGTGGAAAAGGGAGTTTTTGCCAGAAAAAAGGTGATTTAAGTTTTTTTCAATAATAAAACATACAGCCGTATCGTTTTATTCAGTAAATTAGCGCGGTTTTAGAAACATCGAAAAACACCAAACGAACCTTAACAAGAAATGGACAAGAATTTTTATTGCGTAATACTGGCCGGCGGCATCGGCACGCGCCTGTGGCCCGTGAGCAGACAAAGTGTGCCGAAACAGTTTATAGACCTCTTGGGCACAGGCGAAACCCTGTTGCAGTCCACCTACCGCCGTTTCCGAGAGTTCCTGGACCCCGACAATATTATCGTCGTGACAAACAAAAACTTTGCTGGGCTTGTACGCGAACAGCTGCCCCAGTTGGCTGCCCACAACCTGATGCTGGAGCCCATGCGCCGCAACACGGTGCCGCCAGTGACCTGGGCCAGTGTGGAGATTACCCGCCGCAACCCTAACGCCGTCATGGTGGTGAGCCCCAGCGACCAGAACATCACAGACCGACCCGACGGCAAGTTCGCCGACGAAATGCTGCAAGGTCTGCGCTATGCCTACGAGCACCAGCAACTGCTCACCGTGGGTGTGCCTCCTACGTGGCCCGAAGTGACTTACGGCTACATCCAGATGGCAGAGAAGCAGTCGGACAATATCTATAAGGTGAAGACTTTCACCGAGAAACCGCAGGAGGAATTTGCACGATTCTTCTGCGAAAGCGGCGAATTTCTCTGGAACACAGGTCTCTTCATCTGGAGCAGCAGGGCTTTCCTGAAGGCGCTGCACGGCGTTTCGGGCGACTATGCCGAAGTGCTGGAGGAACTGAAGGTAAGTTATGCCACGGGTCAGGACGTGCACGAAGGCATTGCCGACCTTTACTCCAAGTTGCCCAACATGACGCTGGAAGAGAAAGTGCTGGAGAAGGCCGACAACGTGGATGTGATGCTCTGCCATTTTGGTTGGGCTGACCTCGGCACCTGGGGCGGTACCTATAACTTTGCCGAAAAGGACGAGGCGGGCAATGCGCTCATCAACCATGCCCGCACGATGCTCGACGACTGCCACGACTGCCTGGTGCGGCTGCCCGAAGGCCATGTGGCTGTGCTGCAAGGTCTCGATGGCTACGTCGTCGTGGAGGAAGGCAACGTCATCCTGGTTTGCAAGAAGGACGACCAGAGTGCATTGCGCCGCTACGTGACGAGTGCCCTGCTCGACCTGGGCGAGAATTATGTCTGATTTTTTACTGTGATTGTTGTTATGAAAAAGATTGCCGTGTTCGCGATGGCATTCATGCCCATGTGGGTGAGTGCCCAGACTGTGAGAGGTGACTTTGATGCCGACGGCCGTGTGACCGTCAATGACATCGCTGTTTTAATCAATGCCTATCTGGACGAGGGCAGTGGCTATCAGCCGCAGGGAGAAATTGAAATTCCCGCCGTGCAGGACGGAAAGATTCGTCTGACAGCCGCGCAGCAGCAGTATGTGAGCGGTGCCAATGCGTTTTCGTTCAACCTGTTCCGTGCTGTGGCCAAGCAGACGGAGGCGGAGAAAAGCATGATCATGTCGCCGCTGAGTGTGATTTACGCGCTGGGACTGGTCAATAATGGCGCTTCGCCTGCTGTGAGTAAGGAGATTACCCGTGTGCTGGGCTTTGGCGCAGAGGGCACGCGGGAGCTGAATGCCTTTTGTGCCAACCTCATTGCCAATGCGCCGCTGCTGGACGAAGAGGTGACGCTGGGCATCGCCAACGCTTTCTTCCTCAACTCGATGAAGGGATACACGCTCTACGATGCTTTCCGGACGGACATGAAGAACTATTACAAGGCTCTGGTGGAGGAACTGGATTTCAGCCAGGAAGCATCCCTCAGCCACATCAATGCCTGGGCGAGCGAGCAGACACACGGCATGATTCCGTCTGTGCTGGACAAACTCTATGCTACGGCTGTGGCGTACATCCTGAATGCCCTTTATTTCAAGGGCGCATGGACTTATCCGTTCAGTCCCGAATGCACTTGGAAAGATGCTTTTACGAAGGCGGACAAGAGCACGACTACGGTGCAGATGATGAATGCCCATATCGACAGCATCCCTTACACGGCGACCGACAGTTACAGTGCCATTCGTCTGCCTTATGGAAACGGTGCCTACAGCATGACGATTGTGTTGCCCAACAACGGCAAGACATTGGCAGACGTGGAGGATGTGCTTGCGGCTGATTCGTTCCAGCAGTTGCAGAACGCCATGACCGAAGAGGAGGTGGAAATCCACTTGCCCAAGTTCGAATCGGAAGCCGATATGCCGTTGGTCAAAATCATGGCGTCGCTGGGTATGCCTTCAGCCTTTAGCGGGGCGGCCTTCCCTTACCTTTGCCCCGAACAGGATGAAATCTACATTTCGAACATTTTCCAGAAAGCGAGAATTAAGGTTAACGAAGAAGGCAGCGAAGCCGCTGCCGTCACAGTGATAGAGATGAGAGAATATTCTATACCAGGAAACCCTCCCTACAAGGTTTTCTATGCCAAGCGTCCCTTCCTCTATTTCATCACAGAGCGCAGTACGGGTGCCATCTTCTTTATGGGCCGCTACATGGGCGATTAGTCTTCGTCGTAGATTGTTGTATCCACAATGCCGGCAGCATGTAGGGCTTCGCGGCGTTCCAGACAGGTGGCGCACTGACCGCAATGGTGTGTGCCACCTTTATAGCATGACCACGTCTTGCTGTAGTCTATGCCGAGGGCTTTGCCGTGGAGGGCTATTTCGCTCTTGCTGATGTGTGTGTAGGGAGCGTGGATGCAGACGTGGGTGTCGGTGCCTGTAGTCATGGCCTGACTCATGGCGGCTATGAACTCGGGGCGACAG
>CADCLN010000017.1:99505-106565 GCA_902802265.1 uncultured Bacteroidales bacterium
ATGCCGCAGGCAATGGAGAGCATGATGCCGTTGCGGAATGAGACGACGGTGCTCTGCATGTTCTCTGCGCTGTAGTGCCCTGTGGGTATGGCGTCGGCTCCTTCCAATAGCGAGGAACGGAAGTATTGGGGCATGAAGCTGAGGGGAATAACGATGTGGCGAATGCCAAGCTGCTGGCAATGCCACTGGGCAAAGGGAATTTCGCGTGCGTTATGGTTGGAACCATAGTCAAACGAAATTGCCAGCGCGATGTCGCTGGCAAATTCGTGAAGCATCGTGACGGAATCCATTCCGCCAGAAAGTATGATTGCTGAATCTTTCATTTATTGTCTGTTAAAGAGGAAGCCTGTCTTCATGCCGTTGTAAGAACCTGCAATGTTGGAGATGGCTGATAATGTTGAGTTGCCTGAATTTGCTCCCAGCGCTGTGGCTATAGTGAGAATCTGGGAAGAATCGAATGTCAGCGCCATTTGATTGGCTGACAGTGTGATGTAAGCTGTAACCAACGAGAATCCGTATTGGCTGTTAATCTGCACTTTGTTGGCTGCGCTGTCGTAAGTGTAAGTGCCCTGGATGTTTCGCCCGTTCATGTTCACAGAGCAAGTTTTGTCTTCGTTGAACGTGATAGCCACGATGCCGTTCTTGAGGCCTAATTTTTCGTAGTAGGGGCTAATCTTGTTGACGATGGCATTGCCTGCAACGATGCCGCCTGCTTGGGCCAGCAAGTTCTGGCTTTCAAATTGCACGGTCGGTTCGGCGTATTTCCATGATCCGACAATGGTGTTTGCCGATGCTACTCCATTGGTGAGAATGCCGATGATGCCTGAAATCACCGAACCGGCATTGATGGCACCTGCGTTGGCAGAGGTATTCGTCTTTGCAGAGGAAGAAGCTGCTCCCTGCATCGCACTGTTTGCCACAGCACCGAGAATGTCTCCAAGTGCAGAGCCGTTTGCAGAGTTGTTGTTAGAGGAGCCGCTCGCTGTCGATGTCGTGCTTGTACCACAGCCGCAAAGCATGATGCTGCCAGCGACGAGCAGTGTGGAGAAGATGTTTGACTTTTTCATTGTTTTCGTGTTTTTTGCGTTGTTATGATTTTTTCGTTATGACGACGTTTTGTTATGACGACGTTTTTTTACGTTTTTGCGTTCTTACAGTTCTTGCAGGGGGAATTCCTGACAAAAGAAACGTAAGAACGCAAAAACTATAGAACGAGTGATTTTACTTCAAAAGATCGTCGAATGCACTGTGAACTTCGCCAGTCTGTTCGTTGGACTGTCCTTCAGTGTTGGCTGGTTTTTCCTCACGGCGACGGTCGCGGCGTGGTCCACGCTCTCTGCGCTCGGGACGTTCACGACGTTCACGCTGTGGGCGTTCAGTGTAGCCTTCGGGCTTTTCAAGAAGTACACGGTGGCTCAGCTTGTATTTGCCCGTCTTCTGGTCAATGTCGATGAGCTTCACTTCGATTTCGTCGCCTTCCTGAATGCCTGCTTCTTCTACAGTTTCGAGGCGCTTCCAGTCTATTTCGCTGATGTGGAGCAGACCGTCCTTGCCTGGCAGGAATTCCACGAAACATCCGTATGGCATCACTGAACGTACAATACCGGTGTAGGTCTCGCCGACTTCAGGTACAGAGACGATGGTCTTAATCTTTGCCATGGCTGCATCGATGCTTTCCTTGTCTGGAGCAGAAACCTGAACCTTGCCTACGCCGTCTTCTTCATCGATGACGATGACGGTCTTGGTGTCTTCCTGAATCTGCTGGATAATCTTGCCGCCTGGGCCAATGACTGCACCGATGAATTCCTTTGGAATAATAATCTGCTCGATGCGTGGCACGTGTGGCTTAAAGTCTGGACGTGGTTCGCTGATGGTCTTCATCATTTCGCCCATGATGTGTTCGCGGCCAGCCTTTGCCTGCATGAGTGCCTTTTCAAGGATTTCATAGCTCAGACCGTCGCACTTGATATCCATCTGTGTAGCAGTCAGACCATTCTTTGTACCAGTTGTCTTGAAGTCCATGTCGCCCAGGTGGTCTTCGTCGCCGAGGATGTCGGAGAGGATGGCGTACTTGTCTTCGCCTGGATTCTTGATAAGACCCATAGCGATACCAGCAACAGGATTCTTGATAGGTACACCAGCGTCCATCAGTGCCAATGTGCCGGCACAGGTGGTGGCCATGGAAGAAGATCCGTTGGACTCAAGGATATCGCTGACTACACGGATAGTGTAGGGGAAGTCTTCAGGAATCTGACCCTTGATGCCTCGCCAAGCCAAGTGGCCGTGACCGATTTCGCGACGGCCTACACCGCGCTGAGCCTTGGCTTCGCCTGTAGAGAATGGAGGGAAGTTGTAGTGCAGCAGGAACTTCATGTAGTAGCGTTCCAATGCACCGTCAACGAGTTTTTCGTCCAGCTTCGTACCCAGTGTGGCAGTAGCCAGAGCCTGTGTTTCACCACGGGTGAAGAGTGCGCTGCCGTGAGGACCTGGCAGTGGAGCGGCTTCGCACCAGATGGGGCGAATGTCTGTCGTGTGGCGACCGTCGAGGCGAATGCCTTCGTCCAGGATGCAGCGGCGCATGGCATCGCGTTCTACATCGTGGTAGTAGCGGTCAATCAGCGCATACTTCTCTTCCAGTTCGTCTTCTGTCAAATCGGTGTGAGCAGCGGCGTATGCTTCCTTGTAGTCTTCGCGAATCTTTTCGAAGGCGTCAGAACGCTCGTGCTTTTCCAGCCCCTGCTTGGTTACGTCGTAAGCTGGCTGATAGCACTTGGCTGTGATGTCTGCCTTCAGTTCGTCGTCGTTCACCTCGTGGCAGTATTCGCGCTTCACGTCGGTGCCCAGTTCCTTCATCAGTTCCTTTTGGAGCTGGCACTGTGGCTTGATGGCAGCGTGAGCAGCTTTGAGTGCTTCGAGCAGGTCCTGTTCGCTTACTTCCTTCATTTCGCCTTCCACCATCATGATGTTTTCCTCTGTGGCTCCCACCATGAGGTCCATATCAGCTTGCTTCAGTTGTTCGAAGGTGGGGTTGATGACGAATTCGCCATTGATGCGTGCAACACGTACTTCGGAGATGGGGCCTTCAAACGGAATGTCTGAGCAGGCCAAGGCTGCACTGGCAGCAAATCCTGCAAGTGCGTCTGGCATATCTACGCCGTCGGCTGAGAATAAAATAACATTTACATAAACCTCTGCATGATAATTGGACGGGAACAGAGGGCGGAGTGCGCGGTCAACCAAGCGGCAGGTGAGAATTTCTTCATCGCTTGCTTTGCCTTCGCGGCGTGTGAAACCTCCAGGGAAACGGCCGTTAGCCGCATACTTTTCTCGATACTCTACCTGGAGTGGCATGAAATCTGTTCCTGGTACTGCATCTTTTGCTGCGCAAACAGTGGCCAGGAGCATCGTGTTGCCCATGCGGAGCATCACGGAACCATCGGCTTGTTTGGCCAGTCTTCCTGTCTCAATGCTGATTTCGCGTCCGTCAGGCAATGAGACTGTCTTTGTAATTACGTTCATCTTTAATCTTTAAATAAAAATACATCAAAAATGTGCCAATAGGCACAAAAAATCGTGCAAAGTTACCTCTTTTTCTGGGATTTCTTTGTACTTTTGCCGAAAAATACGTGGAACAATGAGGAAAATAACATTTTTTATAATGGCAGCGACAGTTTTTGCCGCATGTAACAACAAACCTAAGTTTATGGTAGAGGGGCAGATTGAGAATGCTGCCGACGCGGTGCTCTATCTTGAAGAGAACACGCTGGACGGCATTCTGGTGCTCGATTCGCTGCGATTGAAAGCTGATGGAGATTTCCGTTTCCATGTAACGGCACCTGCCGATTGCCCTTCTTTCTATATGCTTCGTGTCGGCGGTGAACGCATCTGCTTTGCGGTGGATTCCACCGAAACCATCACCGTCAAGGCTGCTGTGCCCGACATGGGGCGGAACTATACCGTGGAAGGCAACGTGAGTTCGCAAAAGATGAAGGAAATCGCCCTGATGCAGCAAGATTTGCAAAAGAAGATTGTGGCGTGGGAAGAGAATGAAGATATGTATCCTGGCGACATCGCCGACAGCATAGAATCCGCTTTGTCGGTTTATAAAGAGAAAATGAAACAGGAATATATCTTTGCCGACCCCGCTTCGGCTGCTGCTTATTATGCCGTGTGTCAGTCTGTTACCGATTTGCGTGGTTCGTTCATGTTGTTCAATCCGCTGAACGACCGCGACGATGTGAAAGCATACGCCGCTGTGGCAACTGCCTGGGATTGCTATTACCCCGATGCGCCCCGCACGGTGCAGCTTTGCAATGCTGCCATCAGAGGACTGGACAATACCGAACAACCCCGACCTGCAGTCGCAGGTGCCGATGGTCCCAAAGTGACGGAGATTGGCATCATTGATGTGGAGTTGCCCGATATCAACAGCAATTTGCGAAAATTGACGGATTTGAAGGGGAAGGTCGTTCTGCTTGACTTCACCGTCTTTGCGGCCAAAGAGTCTCCCCAGCGTACCCGACTTTTGCGTACATTATATGAAAAATACAGTAAGCAGGGGCTGGAAATCTATCAGGTGAGTGTGGACGAGGACATTCATTTCTGGAAGACATCCGTGGAGCATCTCCCCTGGATTAGTGTGCACGAAACGGATGGTCATGCCGTCAGTTCCTATGGTGTGGAAAGTCTGCCTACATTCTTCCTCATCGACCGCAACAACGAAATTGTGCTCCGCAGCGACTTCATGAAAGGCACGCTGGAAAGCAATATCCAAAAACTGCTGTAAACTGCGAATTGGATTCTTAAAATAACTTTAGAAACAAGGATTAAACGGATTAAACGAATTATTTGGCTGGTGTTTTTTATTGCCACTCAAAAATCCGTTTAATCCTTGTTTATTTTTATAAAGGAAATCCGTTGTTCTACTTCTTGCTCAGATTTCCCAGAATATCGCGAGTTAATTCTTTCGTAATCGTACGTGTAGCTGCACTCGTGGCGTTTTTCACCACCTTGCCGGTGGCAGAAGTGCGCGACTTTGTCTGCTTCCCTGTCACCTTGTTGCTGATATAAGTACCCAGCAGCGTGGCGAGGGTAGAGGTGACAGCCGTCATAACAGCCTTCAGCACCTTGCTGAAGAATCCTGACTTCTCCTTCTGCTTGCTCTTCTTCTCCTGTTTCTCCTCTACGGGTGCCTCCTGGGCTTGTTCTTCAGCCTCTTGCAACAGCTTTTCAAACGCACTTTCGCGGTCAACGGCTGTGTCATACTTTCCGTAAATGCGACTTTGTTTGATGAGGACAGCTCTTTGCTCCTCGGTGATGGCACCGATTTGCGACAGCGGGAAGAGTATCTTCGCACGTTCCACCACGCTAGGCGCACCTTTCTCGTCCAGCAGACTGACCAAGGCTTCACCTGTCTCCAGGTTCATGATTGCTTCGTCCGTTTTGAAGGCAGGGTTGGCACGGAACGTGTCGGCTGCCGTCTTCACAGCCTTTTGGTCTTTGGGCGTATAGGCGCGCAGGGCATGTTGCACACGGTTGCCCAACTGACCGAGGATGTTCTCTGGAATGTCCGTCGGACTTTGCGTAATGAAATAGATGCCTACACCCTTCGAGCGAATCAGTCGAATCACCTGTTCAATCTTGTCGAGCAACGCCTTCGAAGTACCGTCGAACAGCATGTGGGCTTCGTCGAAGAAGAACACCAACTTGGGCAATGGCAGGTCGCCCACTTCGGGTAGGGTGGAGTAGAGCTCGCTCAACAGCCACAGCAGGAACGTGGAGTACAGCTTCGGCTGCATCATCAGTTTGTCAGCAGCCAGCACGCTCATCACACCTTTGCCGCCTTCCGTCTGCATCAGGTCGAAAATGTCGAAAGATGGTTCACCGAAGAACATGTTGGCGCCCTGATTTTCCAGCTGCAGCAAAGCCCGCTGAATGGCACCTACCGAAGCGGCGTTGATGTTGCCGTATTGCGTAGTGTATTCCTTGGCATGTTTGGAAACGTAGTCGAGCATGGCCCGCAGGTCCTTCAAGTCAAGAATCAGCAGCCCACGCTCGTCGGCAATGCGAAACACGATGTTCAGCACACCGTCCTGCGTCTCGTTCAGCCCCAACAGGCGTGACAACAACTGCGGACCCATCTGCGAAATCGTTGCCCGCATGGGGTGTCCCTGTTCGCCGAACACATCATAAAAACGCACAGGGCAAGGCTGAAATTCAGGCTCTGAAAGACCGAACTCTGGCAATCGCTTTTCGATGAATCCGCTCATCTTGCCCGCCTGCGAAATGCCCGAAAGGTCGCCCTTCATGTCTGCCATGAAACAGGGCACACCCGCCTGACAAAACGTTTCGGCCATCACTTGCAGCGTGACAGTCTTACCCGTACCCGTTGCGCCGGCTATCAGTCCGTGCCGATTCGCCATTTTACCTGTAATCGAAAGTGCCCCTCCTGGGCAGTGGGCAATGTATAGCCCTCGTTCCTTATCGTACATACTTTATTGTTTATTTTTCACTTGTATATTTTCCTTGTTTGCTGCAAAGTTACAGATTTATCCTGATACCACAAACGTTTTTCCCCGATAAATTTGGCGTAATGGTTCAAATCCAGTATCTTTGTGCGTAAATCTATTTTATAATCCATTTAAAACATAGTTACGTATGAAAGCATTATGTACTTTTCTGTTGTCGGACGACTACGGCAACTATTGGTCGAGTTCGATCTGCCCGGGCAAAGACAACAGAGCCTACAGCCTGTACTTCCGCTCGGGCGATATGGGCTGGAGCATCGAAGGCAGACAGCGCGGTTACTCTGTGCGCGCTGTCTGCCCGTAACCCCAAGAAGTTAGTGCATCCCTTCCCTTACGGGCAATGGCGCGCAAATCCCCCAAAGATTTTCCCCTACCTGCACAACCTTTTTGTACAGGCAGGGGTATTTTCTGCATGAAAACCGGCAAAAACAAAAATTTCCGGCAAAAATCCGTCATTCTGTCATCAGCCGTTCATTGTGCTGATAACCAATGGAATTATCAATGACGGATTCCCGAAAAAAACTGTCATGGTC
>CADCLN010000018.1 GCA_902802265.1 uncultured Bacteroidales bacterium
AATTAAGGGCAAGTACCTGTTTCCCAGATACTTGCCCTTTATGTAACTGATTTTCAGCATCTTTCGATTATTCCTCGACCGCTGCCTGCGCGGCGGCTAGACGTGCGATTGGCACACGGAAGGGTGAGCAAGAAGCGTAGTCCATGCCAATCTTGGCACAGAACTTCACTGATGATGGTTCACCACCGTGCTCGCCGCAGATGCCGGTGCGGAGTCCTGGACGAACAGCACGGCCCTTCTCTACTGCCATCTTGATGAGCTGACCGACACCGTTCTGATCAAGAACCTGGAATGGGTCAACCTTCAGAATCTTCTTCTCCAGATAAACTGGGAGGAAGCTAGCGATGTCGTCACGAGAGTAACCGAAGGTCATCTGAGTCAAGTCGTTTGTACCGAAGGAGAAGTACTCAGCCTCCGAAGCAATCTTGTCGGCGGTGAGGGCTGCACGTGGAATCTCAATCATCGTACCGATTTCGAATGGAATCTCGATGCCTTCCTCGGCAAATACTTCCTTAGCTGTTGACTGGATAATTTCCTTCTGCTGTTTCAGCTCGTAGAGGATACCGATGAGCGGAACCATGATTTCTGGATGTGGGTCGAAGCCTTCTTTCTTCAGCTGGCAAGCAGCGCCGAGGATGGCGCGAGTCTGCATGGCTGTGATTTCGGGGAATGTGATACCCAGACGGCAACCACGGTGACCGAGCATTGGGTTGTTCTCAGCCAGAGAAGCAACACGCTGCTGGATAACCTTGATGTCAACGCCCATCTGCTCAGCCATTACTTGCTGTCCCTTCAGGTCGTGTGGTACGAACTCGTGGAGTGGCGGATCGAGCAAGCGGATGTTCACGTGCAAACCATCCATAGCCTTCAGGATGCCGTAGAAGTCAGCCTTCTGGTATGGCAGCAGCTTGGCAAGAGCCTTTTCGCGACCTTCAACAGTCTCGGAGAGAATCATCTCGCGCATAGCGATAATCTTCTGGTCTTCGAAGAACATGTGCTCTGTACGAGTCAGACCGATACCCTTTGCACCGAATGCACGGGCAACCTCGGCATCGTGTGGCGTATCAGCATTGGTGCGAACCTGCAGCTTGGTGTACTTGTCGCAGAGATCCATCAGCGCCTTGAAGTCGCCACTGAGTTCAGCAGCCTTTGTTGGAACTTCACCTGCATAAACCTGACCTGTTGTACCGTTCAGAGAGATGTAGTCACCTTCCTTGTAGGTAACGCCTTCGATTTCTACAGTCTTAGTCTTGTAGTCAACAGCGATGGCACCTGCACCGCTGACGCAGCATTTACCCATACCACGAGCCACAACGGCTGCGTGACTGGTCATACCGCCACGAGCTGTGAGGATACCTTCGGCAGAAGCCATACCTGCGAGGTCTTCAGGACTGGTCTCGATACGAACCATGATAACCTTATGACCGTTTGCGTGCCATTCCTGAGCGTCGTCAGCATGGAACACAATCTGACCGCAAGCTGCACCTGGAGATGCGGGCAGACCCTGAGTGATGACCTTAGCCTTCTTCAGAGCGTCCTTGTCGAATACTGGGTGGAGCAGTTCGTCAAGCTTCTGCGGTTCACAGCGCTTAATGGCGGTCTTCTCGTCGATAAGTCCTTCGCGAACCAAGTCCATAGCAATCTTCACCATGGCAGTACCGGTGCGCTTGCCGTTACGAGTCTGGAGGAACCAGAGCTTGCCTTCCTGAACGGTGAACTCCATGTCCTGCATGTCCTTGTAGTGCTTCTCCAGCTTGTCCTGGATGTCGTTCAGCTGAGCATAGAGAGCAGGCATAGCTTCTTCCATAGAAGGATACTTGCTGGCACGTTCAGCTTCAGAGATGCCGGCACGTTCAGCCCAACGCTGACTGCCAATCTTTGTAATCTGCTGTGGAGTTCGGATACCGGCAACCACGTCTTCGCCCTGAGCGTTGATGAGGTATTCACCGTTGAACAAGTTTTCGCCGTTACCAGCGTCGCGTGAGAAGCAAACGCCCGTAGCACTGGTGTCGCCCATGTTACCGAATACCATGGCCATGACGCTCACGGCAGTACCCCACTCGTCTGGAATACCTTCCATCTTGCGGTAGAGGATGGCACGCTCGTTCATCCAGCTGCGGAACACGGCACAGATGGCCCCCCAGAGCTGTACGATAGGATCGGTTGGGAACTCCTGGCCAGTCTGCTCCTTAATGGCAGCCTTGAAGAGCTGAACCAGCTTCTTCAGAGACTCCACAGAGAGATCCTTGTCCAGTGTAACGCCCTGCTCTTCCTTCACCTTCTCGATGATGGCCTCAAACGGGTCGATGTCTTCCTTGTTGACAGGTTTCAGACCCATTACCACATCACCGTACATCTGTACGAAACGACGGTAAGAGTCATACACAAAGTGTGGATTGTTAGTCTTCTTCACCATACCTTCTGCCACTTCGTCGTTCAGACCCAGGTTCAGGATGGTGTCCATCATACCTGGCATAGAAGCGCGAGCACCTGAACGCACGCTGACGAGCAGCGGATTGTTCACGTCGCCGAACTTGCAGTTCATCAGGGCTTCTGTGTGAGCCACGGCAGCGTTCACTTCGTTCTGGAGGAGTTCCTTAATCTTCTCCTCGCCCACTTCGTAGTACTCGTTGCAGCAGTCAGTAGTGATTGTAAAACCAGGAGGCACTGGTACACCGATAAGATTCATTTCGGCAAGGTTTGCACCCTTACCGCCCAGTTCCTCTCGCATTGATGCGTTACCTTCGGCCTTTCCGTTTCCGAAGGTGTAAACTCTTTTTTGAGCCATAAAAAACGTTTATTTAAGGTTTAAAAAATGTATTACGTAAAATAACATTTTATTTTCGTTTACAAATGTAAGTTTTTCCAACGATACAAACCAAATTTTCAGCGAAAAAAAATAATTGTGTGCGTTTTTATACCATTTTTTAGTACGTATAACCGATATATTTTGTAATTTTGCGGCAAATTTTGCAAAACAAACAAAAACTTAAACATTCTAAATCGAACACATCATGGCAGGCTATTTAGTAGATGACCAACGCAAGGTCACCACCCACAGATTGATTCAAATGAAACAGGAAGGCAAGAAGATTGCCATGCTCACATCCTACGACTACACCACAGCCCAAATCACAGACGAAGCAGGCATAGACATCATCCTGGTGGGCGACTCTGCCAGCAACGTCATGGCCGGCAACTGGACCACACTGCCCATCACACTCGACCAGATGATTTACCACGCCAAAGCTGTGGTTCGTGCCACCAAACGTGCACTGGTCGTATGCGACATGCCCTTCGGCACTTATCAGGTGAACGAGACAGAAGCCGTCAGCAACGCCATTCGTATCATGAAGGAAACTCACTGCGACGCTCTGAAGCTGGAGGGCGGTGTCGAAATTCTGCCTGCTGTAAAAAAGATATTAGACGCAGGCATCCCCATCTGCGGACACCTGGGACTCACCCCTCAGTCTATAAATAAATTCGGTACGTACACGGTGCGCGCGCGCGAAGAAGCCGAAGCCAGGAAACTCGCCAGCGATGCCCACGCATTGGAAGAAGCTGGCTGCTTTGCCGTCGTACTGGAGAAGATTCCCGCCAAACTTGCCGCACAGGTAGCTCAGGAACTCACCATCCCCGTTATTGGCATTGGTGCCGGCGGTGGTGTTGACGGTCAAGTGCTCGTCATTGACGACATGCTGGGCAAGACCCAAGGCTTCAGCCCCAAGTTCCTCCGTCGCTATGCCGACCTCCACACCATCATGACCGACGCCATCGGCCACTACATCGAGGATGTCAAAAACTGCGACTTCCCCAACGAGAACGAACAATACTAAAACAGACAGGGAACTTTGTTTTCAAGGACAGAATCTCGCATCTCTGTGATTTTTTATCATGTTTCGCACTATCCAGTATATCGGCAATCAAGCACTACTGCAAAGAGAAAAGACACTCTTTGTGTGCTCGAAACGGGCACCATTAGGAGCTTATGAGAAGATTTTTGGTTGGGTGGAATCGATAAAAGAGGAAGAGAAAGGCGTTGTGATTTGCTGTAATACCACCGAACTGGAACAGGAGGTGATGAAGTCATTGGTGGCACACCGAGTGCCAACCATATTGGTTGTGATGAATCGGTTCAGAGAAGAAAACAACATACAGATTCAAAGAGCATTGGCAGAGGATAGAATGTTGATTGTGGTAATGAAACAAACAGACAAGAAACGATGGTCACCACGAGACAGAAACGAATTCCTTATTAACGAGATAGCAGACCGCATTGTAGGTGGATATATTGACAAAAACGGCAGTCTATTTCCGTTACTTGCCGGCAAGAAGAATTTCAACATATTGACAACCCCAATAACGTTAGATCGTGCAGCAGAATCAGACAACAGCTATCAGCGATGGACTGTAGGAGAAGACAAAACGTTGCTACGGATGTACTACGAAGACTTCAGCATCCACGAAATTAAGAAGCAACTAAACCGCACCTATGCTGCCGTGAAAGAACGTATCCGCGCTATCACTATGCCAGAAGACGTGCTGAAAGGACGTGAGTTTGAAGAGTTTGTGCTTGAACTGTTTGACATAAAGAATGGCAAATATCGGCTGAAAGAATGGCGTGGCGACAAGACGTTGGGAGAGGTGTTCCCCGAAAACAACAGCTATCCCGATTTTTTAATCGAAGAAATAGAGACAAAACGCCATGTTGCCGTAGAATGTAAGTGGCGACAGAAGTTTAACCATATCGGCATGGCTGACTTGTTTTCCCCCGAACAACTTATCACATACCAAGGATTTTCAAAAGAACGGACTTTGCCCGTGTTTATCATTCTTGGCATTGGCGGAAGTCCCTGTGAACCAGACGACGTTTATATCGTACCTTTAGAAAAAGCCGCTTCCGTCCAAATACCCCAAAAGAACAACCCGCCCACTCTTGTGTATGAACCTTCGCTGCTTACAGCCTTCAAACGCACAACTGCTGATGCCCCACTCTACTTTGACGAATTCTGCTTTGAAAACACCCTAACTTAAACCACCTCCACAGAAAACCATTACCCCAACAGCCTCTGTTGAGGCAAGAAAAGATTTTCCCGACACATACAAACCTTAGTCACAGGAAAAAGCAGAGGACACTTCCGTGCGGAAATGCCCTCCTTGGGTGTGAGCCCAAATTGTATCCCGAACCTTCTGTGGACTGGCAGAAGCAAAAGAGCAGTAGCATCTCATCCCTTGAGCAGAGGTTTTCTGTCTGTGTGGCGCAGTTCTCTCCCTGCTGTGGCATAACTATGCTGCTCGTCTGGCACTGCATTGCTACTATGGTGGCATAACTGTGCTACTCGTCTGGCACTGCATTGCTACTGCTGTGGCATAACTGTGCTGCTCGTCTGGCACTGCATTGCTACTGCGGTGGCATAACTATGCTGCTCGTCTGGCACTGCATGGCTCACCCGTAGATGATGTGGAGAGGAAAAAAATTCACTCAAATACCAAGTCGTGAAGGGTGCAGAGAGATTGGCCTTTCGTGTCCGACCTAAACTTGAAGAAAAGGGGAATTTGTCCGGAGAAGGAACCCAGTTCGGGCAGGGTGACACTTAGCTGCGTCGGCTCCTGCTTCATGCTTGCCTTCAGTTCGATGGTACCCATTTGCTCGCCGGCAGCCATACTACCTCCCATTGGCAATGAATCGACAGCTACTGCCCACGGACGCAGAATCCACACTTCAATGCTTCCGTCAATGCCCTGTGGAGTCAAGTTCAGCAGCAACTTGATGTCTTTGCGGTTCAGCGTGGTCCTATCGTCCAGTTTAAAATATTTGTAGCCCACGATTGACCCGTCTGTGTTGTTCACCACATCGTTTGTATTGTTGCGGAGTGCATAGGGCGCATCGAATTTATCTTCTGTACCATAACCAGATGCCACGTAAGACCCGAAGAAAGTGTTGTTTGGCCACTCATGCGTAGCAGGTTTCGGACCGGTGTACCAACAGGCAATACCAGCCGAATGCCGCTCAAAGGGGTCAAGACCATCCAGCGCAAAGCCGTTGGAGTTGTACTCTCCTTCCGAGATTTCCACCTTCCCGCCTTCACCTTCTTCCACAGTCACCGTGATGGGAGCCACCATTGCCTGGCGGGCAAACTCATTGGTTCCCGTCTGGCGGTGGTAGAACACGTACCACTGGCCGTTTATCTCGCAGATGCTGCCATGAGTATTGCCGTCGGGAGTGGCTGAAGCGATGATGTTACCCTGTTCATCCTTCTCGCGTGCACGGCCGTCGATGATGGTTCCGCCGTATGTCCAGGGCCCCAGCGGATGGTCGCCATAGGCATAGGCAAGGGTGTAGTTCGACGTAGGAAGACCAAACTCTCCGTCCTCGGTGAAGCGGCTGTAGATGAATACATACTTATCCTTGATTTTGCGAATGGACGAAGCCTCGAAGAAACGAAACCTTCCAGGCTGATAACGGCCCGAAATCATGTCCTCCACTATCTTTGTGCCAGGCTTCACCGTAGCCATTGTCTCGGGATTCAGTTCTGCGGCGTATGAACGTTCAAAGCCCCAGTAGCCATAGACACGACCGTCGTCATCGACAAAGACGGCGGGGTCGAACTGCAAGACGCCATCCGTCACGTTGGGATTGTCCTTGCTCCAGTTGCACACCTCAAAGGGTCCGTCAGGACGTTCGCTCTTGGCAACAAGGCCATTGCGTCCGCCTGCCTGGTCATTGGGGAAAAGGTAGTAAGTTTTCCTGCCATTCGCATCGGTCACCATGGTCACGTCGGGAGCAAAGAGCACGTCACCACCGCCGGCAACATCCAATGTCTCTCCGTTAGCATTTTTATCAACCACGAGAATCACACCGTCGTAGCGCCAGCGGTTCAGACTGTCCACCGAAGCAGACCACACCACCTGGTCGCGTCCACAATAGTCGGTAATCAGATTGTCGTGCGAACCATAGACATACACACGATACATCCCTGGTCGGTCGGGGTCTTCAAACACGTAGGGTTCACCGTCGGGGATGTGTTCCCAAAGGGGCATGAAAGGATTGCCCACAGTGATGAGTTCGTCTGCCTTCATTTCCGTGTTGGGAGTCGTGCAGCCCGTCAGCAACACAGCGCCGAGAGCCGCAGCAAAAAGGGTTTTAGTCAAATTGTTCATCGTTGTATTAAGATTTATGTGAATGAGGGATTTTTTATTCTTCTGCATGCAGGAGTCATGTCTGTCTGTGTCTTACACACGTCGTCTGGAAATCACCCGCGTCCTGCTAAATCCGCAGGACTTCAGCCACTGACCTGGAGAGCATACGCGGGT
The DNA here is from genome assembly GCA_902802265.1 of uncultured Bacteroidales bacterium. Lineage (GTDB taxonomy): Bacteria > Bacteroidota > Bacteroidia > Bacteroidales > Bacteroidaceae > Minthosoma. Next base: position 7,315 of record CADCLN010000018.1, read on the forward strand.
ATAATTGAGGCACAAAGTTACAAAAATCATCCTTACACACAAACAAAACCAAAGCATAAAATCACACACACACCCGATTTTGTGCGAAAAGATAAAAAAATTCTTCATTCTTCATTTATTTTTCTTATCTTTGTGCACAAAAAACCAAATATAAGATGAACAAAACTTTGAAAATGCTGATGGTGACAGCATTCTTGTCATTGCCAATCTTATGTATTGCCCAGGATAGGCTCATCCGTGTGAATAGTGAATCAAATGCATGGAGAAAGAGTAACCCTCAGGTTGTGTTGAACGACCAAGAGAAAGCACGTTTGCTGATGCCGCAGGGTGCAGCTTTCGGTGTGGAATGTGTGCCATCATTCTCAAAGGAATGGGCGTTGACATACGACTCCGTAGCTCATGCGCTCGTTTACAAGAAAGCAGACAAAAGCATCTGGCAAACCACCTACAGGGCATGGCATAAAAAGAAAAAGGTAAAAAAGAACTATTCTAAATGGGTGCTTCGAAAGCATCCGAAGAACTATGAGGCTCCGACTGCAATAACTTTCACACTGAGCATCACAGACCAGCAGGCGCAGAGGCTGAAAGCTTTGTGGAAGGATGCTATCAACCAGGCTGAAGACAGAGAAGTATTCATCTTGGATGGTACGAAATGGACGTTCTTTACGGGTGGTCAAAAGGCGAAAAGCCATCGCGACGAAAATCCGCTTGTAAAGTTTACCAAAGAGCTGGTTCTTGCTGTCTGCACTGGCGAGGGAAGCCTGAGGGATTCGTTGCTGTCCGACGAAACATTGCATCATTGTCTGGAAGCGATGAATAAGGTTGAAAAGCCCTTTCGGCAAAACAATGATTCCATCGTCGTCATGACCAATCGACAGTTGCTCCCCGACTCTCTGTGCCGACTGATACGTCACAGGCCGAAGCAGTTTTACTATCAGCAGGGAGAGTTGATAGACAGCATGAGCATGTGGACGATTGTTGGTGCGAAAGAACATTTTGGAATAGATTGTCCGGTATTGCAATTAAAGACCGTGCCCGACACGCTCTGCAATGATTACGTCAGCCAGCACCCTGAGATGTTGCAAAATCTGTGCTGTATGTCGGGCATTGTTTTGGATGAAAACGATAAGCCGCTGGCCGATGCTTGGGTTGGTCTCTATGGCGGGGGAGCTGGTGCTGCGACCGATTCCACCGGACAGTTTTTCTTTTGGCTACCTCGTGAAAAGAAATTTTCCTTTGCCCTTTATGCTGAATGTCCTGGCTATCAAAAACTCCAAGGCATAGATATCACCCAATCCCCCACCCTGAGAATAAGACTAAAGCTTACAGCGCAAAAGGGGAATTGATAATCTGATGCCCCGCACGGAAGTTACTTATTTAACTTTCGGAAGTAATAAAAACCACAGATTTGGCTACGCCGAAGTCAAACTTTAATTACTTATCCCTTATCCGTAATGCTTTGTATAAATTCCCAATAATCATCAAGAATATCTTGTTCATATTCCAGGTCGTATTCTTCGGGGTCGAAGTGTTTGTCATCGATGCCAAACCATTTCAGACGTTCTTTTTCCTCCTTGGTCTTACGCGCCTTTGCTCGAATTTCCAGCAAATCCGCATAGCCCCATACGCCACCACAATCTTCGGGCGGACAAGCCCCCGCGCCTTTGACAAGACTGACGACAGGCTCTTCGTCGGGTTCATATTCACGAATACCCTTTACCCACACATCGTGCTGCCAACTGTCTCCAAAGTCGTACTCAAACATCATGCGGTCACCCTTTTTCTTCAGCACTTCAAACAGCGCACAATCATTAGCATCATAAATTCGGCGGTTGGCATGATGGAAGAAACCACCAAACAAATCATTCGCATCTTCTATATCAGCCCTACTTTTATAAAATGTGTTGCCCTGGCGGAACTGATGCAAATGGACATCTTCCCACCCCATGGCATGCAGCAGGAACCTTGAAAGCAGTTCGAGCGAGATGTTAGAAGGGACTTTCAGTTCACGCCAAACACTCACAGGCGAACCCGTCAGTTTGATGCGCAAATGATACTCCCGCACATCGCCGACGTTCAGGAAGAAGTTGTCGGGCAGTCGGTGATATTCATCGTCTTCTTCGTCGGGTTCGCAGGTCAAGTCAGAAGGTGCTATAAGATTCACCAAATCCTCTATAGAACGCACACCCATATCCTCCATCACCTTTCGTTCATCAGACGATAAACCATTGAACAAGTCTTCAAATATCTTGTTCGACAGGTCTTCATTCATATTCTGCGCCCTGTCTTCTTCCTTTGTTAGTTTTACTATTTTTGCCATAATGAGTTAAATGTGTTTTGATAATGACCAGAATGTTGTCTATGCAAACGGGGGGGGTAAAATGTAAGCCCCTATTGAGGTTCCACATGCACTGCCACGTGGGTTCCCGCTCCATAGCGGCTTCGCAGCAGATTCTCCACCTCCGAAGCCTTGTCGTGGGCTTCGCGCAGGGTGATGTCGCTATCCATGAGCACGTGCAGTTCAATGGCATAGTGATTGCCGATGCGACGGGTACGCAGGTCGTGGGGCAGACTCACGCCGTCAACAGAACCTGCCAGGCGCAGGATTTCCGTTTCCACCTCTTCGGGCAACGACTGTTCCATCAGGTCACCGATGCCACGCCGCAGCAAACCGATGCTCACCTTGACGATGAACAGACCGACGACAACCGCTGCTAAGGGGTCGAGCACAGTCCATCGTTGCCCCAGGCAGACAGCCCCACCGATGCCGATGGTTGTGCCGACCGACGAAAGGGCATCGCTGCGGTGATGCCAAGCATTGGCTTCCAGCGCCTGCGACTGCCACCGGCGTGCCGCCGCCATGGAGTAGCGATAGACAGCCTCCTTCAGCACCACCGAAAGCAGCGCAGCCCAGAGAGCCAACGTGCCAGGAGCCTCCAGCTGCTGCCCCCTCATCCATGCCGCCACCTTCATCCCGCCGCTGCAGAGAATGCCGACAGCAGCGGCAAGCAAAGCCACGCCGATGAGGGTCATCGCCAACGTCTCGTACTTGCCATGCCCATAGTCGTGCGACTTGTCCTTAGGCTTTCCGCTGATGCGGACAAACACCAGCACCACGATGTCCGTTCCAAAGTCGCTGAGCGAATGGACAGCATCAGCCGTCATCGCCGCACTATGTCCCACGATGCCCGCCACAAACTTCACCGTCAGCAGCACCACGTTAATGGCTCCGCCAACCAGCGTCACCCTGCAGATTTGCTGTTCCCTGCATTTGTCAGAATCCAGATGCTTAACCTCCTTCATGCCCAATGAAACAATACCCTATTGATTGCGACGGCAAAATTACATAAAAAACTCCGATTCCGAACACGGATTGTTAAGAAAATGATGGATTTCTGCGTTTTTTTTGCCTTTGCGGTGTACAACATAACACAATTCTTCGTATTTTTGCACAGTCGAAATGTGCAGATGTGATGTTTTACCTTCTAAAACCTAAAAGATTATGAGAGTCGGAATTCCCAAAGAGATGAAAAACAACGAGAATCGCGTGGGCATGACCCCTGCGGGAGTGGCAGAACTTTGCCGCCATGGCCATGAGGTCAGCGTGCAGCACACAGCTGGCGAAGGCAGCGGATTCTCAGATGAAGAGTATGTGCAGGCAGGTGCCCGCATCCTGCCCACCATCGAGGCTGTCTATGAAGAGGCCGAGATGATTGTCAAAGTGAAAGAACCCATCGAGCCAGAATACAAGCTGGTGCGCCGTGGGCAGCTCGTGTTCACCTATTTTCATTTTGCTTGCGAGAAAGAACTGACGGAGGCCATGCTGAAGAGCGGAGCCGTCTGTCTGGCCTATGAAACCGTGCAACTGCCCAATGGATCGCTGCCATTGTTGCAACCCATGAGCGAAGTGGCAGGACGCATGGCCGTTCTCAACGGAGCCTATTACTTGCAGAAAACAAAAGGTGGCAAGGGCAAGCTCATCAGCGGTGTGCCAGGTGTCAGTCCAGCCAACGTGCTTGTCTTGGGTGGTGGCATTGTGGGCGAAGCTGCAGCCATGATGGCAGCTGGCCTGGGAGCCAACGTCACCATCGCAGACATTTCGCTGCCACGCCTGCGCCAGTTGGACATCGAAACACCAGCCAACGTCCACACCCTCTACAGCTCCAGCCACAACATCCGTCAGCAACTACCTACAGTTGACATCGTGGTGGGCAGCGTGCTGGTGCCAGGCGACAAGACACCTCACCTCATCACGCGCGAAATGCTTCACCTGATGGAGCCAGGTACTGTGCTGGTAGATGTGGCCATTGACCAGGGCGGCTGTTTCGAGACCTCTCACCCCACCACTCACAGCGAACCCGTCTATACCGTTGACGGCATCGTGCACTACTGCGTGGCAAATATCCCTGGCGCTGTGCCCAACACTTCTACGCTGGCTCTGACCAACGCCACCCTGCGTTATGCCGTCAGCCTGGCAGACAAAGGTTGGCAACAAGCCTGCAAGGACGACCCAGCCTTGGCAAAGGGACTCAACATCGTAGAAGGCAAAGTAGTCTTCAAAGCCATTGCCGACATCTTCGGCTTGCCCTACGAACCGCAACCTTTTGCAGGCTGAATTTAATTCCATCATGAAGAATACCAAGCAAACAAGAGCGACGCACCCACATCGGATGCGTCGCTCTTATCCTATAAAATGGTAAAGTATTTTTTGCAGAGTTGCCCGTTTTTACTACTCTCCACATTCAGCGGCGTCACAACACGAATTTAACAGCAGTTAAGTTTTGAAAATTCAGGAGCCGTGTTTTGAATCTTCAACAGCTAAGTTTTAACTCTAATATGGATAAAAGATGTGAAAAAACAGAAGAGGGCGTTTTATTCAACAATAAAGTCTCTTGCCTCGGTAGCTGTCATTCTGGGGTATGACTGTTCTTTATTGTCAGGATGCTTCTCTGCGAGTTTACGCATACGCTCCTTTACTTGTTTGGGTGTTTCACCTGTAGTTCGAGCAATTTCTTCAGCCATGAGCGTTTCTTCATAATAATAGCCGACAACATGCAATGCCAAACGTTTGCGAATGCTGTCTCGTTTCAATTTGTTCTTTGCTTCGACGTCTGCTCTGTGGGTCTTATAGTAAGACACTACATTAATAAGAGTTGATAATACGCCAGCACATGATGCGATGATTGATACAATTAATTCTGTTTTCATAATAAAAAGTTTTTAATGTGTTTATAAATTAAATATAGTTATATAAAATGGTTCCATAGTCATATCATTTCAAAAGTAAATGATTACGATTCTATGCAACTTTAATTGCCGCCAATAATTGCCCTGTTGTATTAATTGTTATAGTTGTTCCCAAATTTAATTCTTCAGGTAATGACAATTGAGCACCATTCCAATTTATTTCAACGACATTAAAAATCGGGGTTACACCATCTTCATTAGCATATTCTAAATCGTTTTGTCCTATTTTATTTCTACCATCTGCTGTAACTGGAATATTCCAAGAATTATTAGAATGAGATAAATTAAAATCTATTTCTGATGGATCATTTTTTATTTTCATATTTAATACACTAATTTATTTATTTTTAATATAATATGCGTTAAATGAACGAGTTGCACCAGTATTCCATATATTATATTTTATACCGCCAATAGTAACAGTAGAAATTGGTGAACCTGTTGCATAATTTGTGTTTTGCGCATCAAATACTCCTAATCCACTATTTTCTGGTAATGCAAAATACCATTCTGTTTTTGATGTTCCAGTTATAGGATTTGCTGAAGTATCATAATTATATGTTGTAGTTAAAGAATTACCTGTTAATCTCCATCCTGGTGAAGTATTATCATTTACAATTGGTGAAATACTTGTCATTGTTGAAGGATTAGTTTGTCCCACATACCAATAATAAGTTGTTGTTTGTGGTGCATCAGGGTCTGTGTTCAGATAAATATCAATGACGGTTGTTACGTCCACGATATCTACTCTGCCATCACCATTTACGTCGCCCTTTACGGATTCGTTGTTTTCACTCTGTGCGAATGCACTTGTACTACTCAGCAACACGGCTGCCAGCAGCATGAAAAAATGCTGTTTCATAAGTTTGATTTGTTTTTATTTGTTCACAATGTTTATAATACCGCTTTGGGGGGTAGCCAACACCAGACGTATGAACATAAGAAAAGTGCAGACCCGCCATACTCTCATCCAGGTCTAGCACAACCTCAAATACCTTATGGAGAAGCCTACACTTAAATAGTGCAGCTCCAACAGGTATTTGGTTTGCCCTTTTACTTCTCTTTTCGAGGTGCTAGTTCGGATGAGAGATTTGAGCAAATAAAATGTCGTGTTCCGAAGAACACGGCGCAAAAGTAACAAATAATCCCCATAACGCCAAACATTATGGGGATTATTTGCTTTTATCGTCGTAAAAAGTTGGAAGAAGGCTATTCCACAAACACTTCACCTTTATATATATTGTATATCCTCCTTCCTGACAAAGCCCTTCGTGCGCCACTTGCCAGAACGCCAGCGGCGAAGGAGGATGATGCCTCGGATGTTCTCATCGAGGGCAAAGCCTATCCACATACCAACGAGACCATACCCAAGGGGGATGCCGATGACGTAGCTCAGGCCGACAGCAACGCTCCATTGGAAGATGACACCCACAACGAAGGGATAAACTGTGTCTCCCGTGGCTCGCAAAGTGCCCGTCGCAAAAATGTTGGCGGTGCGACCTATCTCAAGGAACCAGTCCACAACAAGTACCCACATGCCCATAGCGATAATATCAGGGTTGTCGGTAAAGGTACTGAGGATGCTGCGACCGGAGAGTGCGAGAAGGGCGGAACCTGTGAGAGTAATAATCATAGACCAGCGGAAGAAAAAGTTGCCCAGGATGTAAGCATCCTGATGTCGGCGCTGACCGACGAGGTGCCCGACAAGAATGTCACCGCCCTGCGTGATACTGATGCAGAAAAGATAGACGAACATAATCATGTTGGCGCAATAGGCACGGGCAGCCAGAGCCTCGTTGCTGATTTGGTTGATGAAGAAGGTGATGACAACCTGCGACAGGCAATAGGATATATTCTCGCTCATAGCAGGGACACCTATTTTCAGCAGATTGCGCAGTTCCTGCCACGGCATAGGGCGGAAATTGCTTAAAGGGAAGCTGGGGATGTGCTTCTTGAAATGGATAACAGCGAGCAGCACCATAGCTACAGCCCGACTGACAGCGGTAGCAATGGCAGCACCTTCGACACCAAGTTGCGGACAGCCCCAATGACCGAAAATAAGAGCATAGTTTCCCAAAACATTCAGCACATTGACTATGCCCGTAACAACCATAGGATAGATGACCTTGTCGGCACTACGCAAAGACGCAGAGAAGGTGAGCGACAGCGCCTGGAAGAACGACAAAGCACCTGTCAGACGTAGATAAACAAGACCATCTTCCATCAGTTCGGGCCGCAGTCCCATGAGTTGCAGCAGTTGCTCGGCGTAGAGGTAGAGCAAGGCACTGACCGTCAATCCAAGCACCAAGTTTACCACAAGAGCCATGCCCACAACCTGCACAAGCCGTTTCCTCAGCCCCGCCCCGATGTATTGCGCACAGAGAATGGCTGCACCCATCGAAAAGAACTGGTAAACGAGAAAGACGAGCGACATCAACTGGTTGTCCAGGCCCACAGCGGCTACGCTATTATCGCTGTAGCGGCTCAGCATCACCGTGTCGATGGCACCAAGCAACATGACGAGTGCCATCTCAATGAAGACGGGGATGGTGAGCACACGCAGTTGTCGTTTCAGGGAATGGTCTGGCATATAGGGCTACCTTAAATGAAGAATGAAGAATGAAGAATGAAGAATGAAGGATAGGGCTACCTTAAATATAGGGGACACAGAGAGTCCCTCCATAAGGGGGTGTCTCTGTGTCCCTGTGTGTGTTTCTGTTTTCTCCGTTCTCCCCTACAAGGCTCCTGCAATGAGGATGAGCACAAGGAGACCGAGGATGGCGTAAAGTTCGGGGAACACGGCGAGCACCATGGTCGTACCGAAGGCGTTGTGACCGCCGCCGATGGCAGAGATGCCGTTGGCACATACTTTTGCCTGACGGATGGCAGAGAACAGGGCTACTGCGCCGAGGGCGAGTCCTGCGCCGAAGATGGCTGAAGCGGCAAACATGGTGATGTCGGCTGTCACTTTGGGGTTGAGGATGAAGAAGCCCACGAAGCCGTAGAGTCCCTGCGACGAGGGGAGGGCTGCCAGTCCGATGTACGAACCGCTGGCTCCAGGGTTCTTCTTGAATGCGCCGATGGCTGCGTTACCACAAATGGTTACGCCGTAGGCGGAACCGATACCTGACAGTCCTACTGCAAGGGCAATGCCGAGGTAAGCTAAAACAATTGGTGACATGATAAAAAATGGTTTGATGTTTGAAATAAATAATTAGTTAATAATGATTGACTGAAGGTTTACCCCACACTACTGCCACCCATGAGAAGGGCTTTACTGGGCTGAAGGGGGGACTTCCCGTCATGAGTTGCCAATGATTTTGAAGGGTTTGTATTCTTTTCCGTTACCCGAGAAGTCGGCATTCTTGAAGTATTCCACGAAGGTGAGTCGCATGGGGTGAACGAAGGATGATATCATGCAGAGACCGAAGTTGATGCCATGACCAAAGAGCAGGATGAGGAGCATCACCAGCTCGTGAAGGACGGGTGTAGATGGGCTCATCTCCATGGCCAAGGAGTTGAACACGCTGCCCAGTACGCCGCCCGTCAGTCCGAGGGCAAAGAGGCGTATGTAGCTGAGCAGGTCGCCCAACAAGCCTGTTGACATGCCGTATGTAGCCCAGAGGCCACCGCCGAGGTTCGTGCCTATGCCCAGCAGTTTCTTCAGACTGCCAGCCTTGGCGTAGGCTGCGGGATTGTTGAGGAAGTAGATGCCGAAGGCTGCGATGGCTATGAGGGTGTAGAGCACGTATTGCAAGGCGACAGGAATGACGACGCCGAACATGGGTAAACCAAAGAGGCAGACTGCGCTAAGGAGTGCGAGCACCCAGGAGAATTTGCCCACGCCGTAGATGAAGCCGTAGTTTTTCACCGCCTTGCACCCTGCCATGAACATACCGATGAGTACCTGCACGAGTCCGATGATGACGGAAATGACCATCATGGGCGAATAGCCAAAGAAGCTGTCCTTCTTCGAGTCGTTGAGGAAGTAGGGCTGGATGGGCTTCATGAATTCCCAATCGACCGTGGAGAGGTCGATGCCGAAGAATGTGCCCGTGATGAATCCGCAAATGCAGGTCATGCCGCCGAGCAGGGCTCCCAGCTGACCGTAAGCCTTCAGAGCGGGTTTCTTGAAGATGATGAGCAGCGAAACGGCTGTGATAATGAGTCCGTAGCCCATGTCGCCCATGCAGAGTCCGAAGAAGAGCATGAAGAAGGGCGCAAAGAGCGGAAGCGGGTCGATGTCGTGATAGTTGGGCAGCGAGTACATACGCAGGATTGGCTCGAAGAGTGTGGCAAACTTGCTGTTCACAATCTTGATGGGCACATCGTCGTCGAAAGCTGGGTCGGCCAGTTCGTAATAGATGCCTGCCCTGTCCAGATAGGAGGTGACATCGGCTGACTTTTCTGCCAATGTCCAGCCTATCATCAGCTTCACGGCGTCGTCGGCAATGGACTGCTTGCTGAGGTGCACCTTGGAGAGCTGGATGTTGTTCTCGTTGGCCAACTGTGCTGCGAGGATGCTGGGAAGGTATTCCGCATGGATGGCCAACAGGGATTCGTGCACTTCTGCTATCTGCTGCTCTATGACCTGGGTTTCGTTCTTGTAGTACGACAATGACTGCCCTGGCAGTTCCAGCCGTTCAGCCGTGATGGGGGGCTCTGCGTCGGCAAAGGCTACAAAGTAAATCTTCTTGTTCTGCTCGGCAATGGGCGTAGCAAAATACTGTTCGCCCCACTCTGCCTTGTAAAGTTTTGCAGGCACAGAGAAGAAGTACATGTTGGTGCCCGCCTCAGACAGCTGGTGCACCGCCTGCCAAGAGAAATCGCCCCAGGGCTCCAATTTGCTGATAGCGGCATTTGCGCTGTCGAGTTCATGCTTCAGACGGTTTTCCTGATCGACGAGCTGTTCCACTTCGTCCAGTTTCTGCAGCCCCGCAGCTGTATCGGCTGGTTTGGCAGAATAGACACCTTGGGGCGTGTAGGATTCTTTGGCGTAGTCAAGCGTCTGAATCACTTTCTTGAAGCGGTCGGCCAAAGCGATGCCCTGTGTGAGTTCGTCGCTGGTGGCGCCTTGCTGCAGTTCCTGCACATGGATGACTCCCAGCTGACGGATATCATGGATGAACTGGTCGTATTCCCCGTTGGTAATGAGGAACGTGAGTTTCTTCATTTTCTGAATCATACGGCTTGCTCTTCCTCCTTTCTTGCCCGTGCCTCTTGCAGGGACTTGAGAATCTTCTGTGACGATTTGCTGAGGTTTTCCTCGTCTTCCATAAATCGCTTAATCTTGCGGACAGCCTCTTGGAAGCCTGGAATCTGCACTTTTTCGAAGAGGTTTACTTTCTGCGTAGTCTTCTTGCGTGCATGGTCGAGCAGGTAGAGCTTTGCCATGACAAATTCGCGCTCCACGGCTGTCTTGGCAAGTCCCTGCAACAGACGGATGCCGTCGAAGTACCATTTGGGTGCGCTGAACAGGCCGAAGGGCTTTACGTCCAGTTCTATATTTTTTAATATAGGTACGCGCACGCCCGCAATCTTCTTCACATCCAGTTCCACGTCTTTCAGAGTGACCAGCGAAGTGTCGAACTCACCCCACAGGGCATACATCGACTCGTAGCCGCCAATCTGACTTTGCAGTCGGGCTTCCAGTTCTTCGGCTTCTTCCTTGCAGCGTTTCACCTCCAGCCGCAACGCTGTCTCCTTGTTCTTGATGATGGGGAGGGTGCGCTGCCGCATCTTGAGGTTCTTCTCAATCTGCTGCAAAGAGGTTTTATTGTATTGAAACTTTATTGCCATTATTTCCAATAAGTATCGGTAAACTCTTTCTTGATGTTGACCTCTTCCAGCTTGAAGTATTTCTTGAAGAGTGTCCATGTTACGTCGAGCATTTCCTCAGTGTCGAGGTTCACGTCGATGGCCAGGAGCTTGTCGGCATATTCCTTGGCGAAGTCCAGGCAGCGGTTGTCGTAGTCGGTCAGGTCGAAACCGTTCTCCAGCTTGGTCTTGGCATTGGCTGCATCGGAGTAAAGGCGGATGGCTGCGTTCATCACCTGCGAGTGGTCCTTACGGGTCTTCTTGCCTGCCACCAGCTGCTTCAGACGTGAAAGTGAACGGAACGGGTCAACGATGACCTTACCGATATCGGAGTCGCGACGCAGATAGAGCTGACCTTCGGTGATGTAGCCCGTATTGTCTGGCACAGCGTGTGTGATGTCGCCGCCTGAAAGTGTGGTCACGGCAATGATGGTGATGGAGCCGCCACCGGCACTCTCTGGGAACTGAACAGCCTTCTCGTAAATCTTTGCCAAGTCGGAATAGAGCGAACCAGGCATGGAGTCTTTCGAAGGAATCTGGTCCATACGGTTCGACACGATAGAGAGCGAGTCGGCGTATGAAGTCATATCCGTCAAGAGCACAAGCACCGTCTCGTGTTTCTCCACCGCAAAGTATTCGGCTGCCGTCAATGCCATGTCTGGCACAAGCAGACGCTCCACAGCGGGGTCTTCGGTGGTATTCATGAAGGCAATGATGCGGTCGAGCGCACCAGCCTCCGAGAAGGTGTTTTTGAAATAATAGTAGTCGTCGTTGGTCATACCCATGCCGCCGAGAATAATCTTATCCACCTTGGCACGCAGGGCAACCAAAGCCATCACTTCGTTGAAAGGCTGGTCGGGGTCGGCAAAGAAGGGAATCTTCTGGCCAGACACCAGCGTGTTGTTCAGGTCGATGCCGGCAATACCCGTGGCAATCAGTTCGCTGGGCTGCTTACGGCGTACAGGGTTCACAGAGGGGCCGCCAATCTCCACATCTTTACCCTCGATGGCAGGGCCACCGTCGATGGGGTCGCCATAGGCATTGAAGAAACGTCCTGCCAACTGGTCGCTCACTTTCAATGAGGGAGCCTTGCCAAGGAACACAACTTCGGCATTGGTAGGAATGCCTCCTGTGCCCTCAAACACCTGCAACGTCACGTCGTCGCCACTGATTTTCACTACCTGAGCCAGCTTGCCGTTGATGGTAGCAAGCTCATCATATCCTACGCCCTTTGCTTTGAGGGCAACTGTGGCCTTTGTGATTTGGCCAATCTTTGTATATACTTTCTGAAAAGCTGTAGCCATAGTGTCTATTATTATGCGGCAAGCATATCCCTGATTTGTGATACAAACATGTTATACATTTCACTCTTGTACTCCGAGTAGTTCATCTGCTTGCAGAGGTTGATGAGCTTACGGAAGTAATCTACACAGTCGAGGAAAGTGTCGAAGTGGAAGTCTTTCTCACAAATCTCTGTGACGAGGTCGAGAATAGCTTCCTGGCGTTCCAGGCTGGTCACGGCATCTACCTCGTCGAAGGCATCCTGCTGAAGCACCACGAAGTCGATGATTTCCGATTTCCAGAACACCACGTGATAGTCCACAGGCACACCGTCGTCACCCAGGATGTTGATTTGCTCGGCAATCTCCTTGCCGCGCTGCATACGGGTCTTCAGGGCAAGCACCTTTGGAATCCACTTGTCGTTAATCTTCTTTGATATGTATTCCGAAAACTCGGGGTATTCCAGGTATTTTGAATAGGATTCAATCGGGTTCACAGCCGGATAGCGCTTCTTGTCGGCACGGTCCTGCTCCAGTCCGTAGAAGCAACGAGCCACCTTCTTGGTGTTCTCCGTCACAGGTTCCTTCAAGTTACCGCCAGCAGGAGAAACTGTTCCGATGAAGGTAATACTGCCCACCTCTCCGTTGTTCAGATAGACATAGCCGGCACGGCCGTAGAAGTTGGAGATGAGGGCACCCAGGTCCATCGGGAAAGCATCAGGGCCAGGCAGTTCCTCCATACGGTTCGACATCTCGCGCAGAGCCTGTGCCCAGCGCGATGTGGAGTCGGCCATCAGCAGCACGCGCAAACCCATGGAACGATAATATTCTGCCATTGTCATGGCTGTATAGACTGAAGCTTCACGGGCAGCCACAGGCATGTTCGATGTGTTGGCAATGATGATGGTGCGTTCCATCAGCTTGCGGCCTGTATGGGGGTCGTCCAGTTCGGGGAATTCGGTAAAGATTTCCACTACCTCGTTGGCACGTTCACCACAGGCTGCGATGATTACGATGTCGGCCTCTGCCTGCTTTGAAATGGCGTGCTGAAGCACCGTCTTGCCTGTACCGAAAGGACCAGGGATGAAGCCTGTGCCACCCTCCACGATGGGGTTGAAAGTGTCGATTGTGCGTACACCTGTTTCCAGGAGCTTAAAGGGGCGTGGCTTCTCCTTGTAGTTGGTCATGGCGAACTTCACGGGCCAGTGCTGAACCATATCCACCTGCACTTCGGTGCCGTCCTCCTTCTGGAGTACAGCCACCACGTCGTGAATCTTGTATTCACCAGCCTTCACGATGCTCTTCACCTTAGCCTTGCCCTCCATCTGGAAGGGAGCCATGATTTTGAGCTTCTGCGAGTTTTCAATTACTTCGCCCAGCCAGTCGCTGCTCTGCACTTCGTCGCCCACCTTGACCAGCGGGGTGAAGCCCCAGGGGCGTTCAGCGTCGAGCGGTTCGGTGTATTGGCCACGACGCAGGAATACGCCCTCCATCTTGTCGAGGTCGTTCTGCAGACCGTCGTAGTTTTTCGACAACATGCCTGGTCCGAGCTGCACTTCGAGCATGTGACCTGTAAATTCGGCTGGAGCACCCACCTTCAGTCCGCGTGTAGATTCAAACACCTGGACATACACGTCTGTGCCCAACACCTTGATGACCTCTGACATCAAGCGGTCACCACCAGTCTCGATGTAACAGATTTCGCCCTGGCGGACAGGACCGTCCACACGAAGGGTCACCATGTTGGCAATTACGCCACTTACTGTTCCTTTTGTCATATATCTGATTTTTCTTTATTTCGTTGTTTAAGTCATCTCGTTGTTTTCACCTCTCCTGCCTATTGTAGCCGGCGGTTTTCACCTGGAATTCTTCAGGCACACGGGCTTCGCCGCGCAGGTCTTCAATGATTTGGCTGAAGGTCTCCTTGCCTTTCTCCGGATCGAGCAGTTCCCAGCGCTCCAGCATACGCAACTTGCAGAGGTATGCAAAGACAGCCTCGATGCTGAACGGCTCGAAGAAAGTCTGATCGTCCAGCCAGATCCACTTGAAGGCATCAATCTTTTTCTCCTTCAGCACGGGGTCTTGACAGTCCACAATCTGCATCAGGTCCTTCACATAGTCGAACTCGTGCGAGAGGTCGAAGTCCTTGGTATTGTTGTTCAGTATCATTTCCGTCACTTCGTTCTCGCCCTGGATGTAGTCAGCCACCGCCCAACCGTTCTGACGGGCAATCATGGCCGTGAGGATGTTGGTGATGTCAAGATTGAGTGAATACCACTCGCGAATCATCCGGTCGGGACACGTCGCGGCATACTCGTAGAATGCCAGCAGCATAGCATCTTCTGCATACCACCCCTGCGCATCCTTATTATAATTATAGTCACGCGCAAACTCGGAGAGGAATGCAGGATAACGATGTACGTTGAAGTTCATCTCGCGGGCCGAAGTGATCAGGTCGCGATACTGCTCCATCGTGTAGTTGCCGTTCAGGCTTATCTCCGCATCGGGATTCTTCAGCAACCGCACCAGATTCTTGCAGTCGTTTTCAAGGAAGAAATAGAACATCAGCCCCTTGTCACGTTCCGTGAGCTGCATTTCCATTTCCTCGCGAAGGTCTGACATACTGACCGGCGCAGGGCTGTCGAGCGAGATGTCAGGCAACCCTGCCATCATGCAATAGTAATTTGCCATGCTTTAAAAAATCATTTCAACCAGTTGTGGACGCAGGAAATTCTTGAAATACTGCTCAAACTCAGCAGCACCGAAGTTCACCTTGTAGCTACCGTCGGCGGGCTGGATGGTGAACTGAGCCTTCTGGCCGTTCACCTCTTCAATCTTCACACCCTTGTCGAGCAGCGCCTTGGCCTTCTGGGCAAAGAACGCCTTCAGCCCCGCAGCGTCTGCTGTGCTGATGACGATGTCCTCACCAGCACCCCATTTCTCTGCCAGCTTCAGGATAAACTGGTTCATGAAGTCCTTGTCGGCAGTAACGGCGCCCGCAGCTTCCTTCACAATCTTGTCACCCACCACGTTGGCCACTTCGCTCTTCAGAGCTTCCAGCGCCTGTGCGGCGTACATCTTGACTTCAGCCTGCATGTTCTGCTGCTGAGCCTTCACATTCTTCTGAGCAGCCTGCTCCACTTCTCCGGCAGCAGCCTGTGCCTCTGCCACAATCTGGGCAGCCTGTTCCTTGGCCTGGGCAATGATTTTTTCAGCTTCGGCATTGCCACGCTCCACGCCTTCGCGCAGGAGCTTCTCGGTCAACTCTTGTATTTTACCTTCCATGTGTTATATGTTTTGTAATAATTGGATTCCGTTACAAATTTACGACTTTTTTCTGAATCCGTCACTATTTTCCCATACAAAAATGTATAAAGCGCGTAAAAAGAGCAGGAAAGCAATACAAAACGAGCGAGAAAACTATGCCGTCGCGACAGCAATGCAGTGCCAGACGAGTAGCACAGTTATGCCACGGCAGTAGCACAGTTATGCCACGGCAGTAGCAATGCAGTGCCAGACGAGCAGCATAGTTATGCCACGGCAGGAAGAGAACTGCGACACACAGACAGAAAACCTCTGCTCAAGGGAAGAGATGCTACTGCTCCATTGCGCCTGCCAGTCCCCAGAAGGTTCGGGATACAATTTTTGCTTGCCAGTTGGCCAATTCGTGTATATAGGGAGCGAATTGGCCGGCTGGCAACAATAAATCCCCCAAAATCCCGTCCTTTAAACATTATTTTCGGTTGAAATTTTACCATTCCACAAAAAATGCGTAACTTTGCACAAAATTCAGAGACACACAATGGAAAACAGAAGCATTGTTTCGATAGCCGACTACAGCAGGGAGAAGATTCAGAGCCTGCTCGACATGGCGGCAGAGTTTGAACAGAAGCCCAACCGCAAACTGCTGGAAGGCAAGGTGGTAGCCACACTGTTCTTTGAGCCAAGCACACGCACAAGACTCAGTTTCGAGACGGCAGCCAACCGGCTGGGCGCACGAGTCATTGGTTTCAGCGACCCGAAGGCCACCAGTTCGTCGAAGGGCGAGACGCTGAAAGACACCATCAAGATGGTGAGCAACTATGCCGATGTTATCGTCATGCGCCACTATCTGGAAGGAGCCGCGCAGTATGCCAGCGAAGTGACCGACGTTCCCATCATCAATGCTGGCGACGGATCAAATCTGCACCCGTCGCAAACCATGCTCGACCTCTACTCTATCCGCAAGACACAGGGCAAGCTGGACGACCTGAACATCTACATGGTGGGCGACCTGAAGTACGGACGCACCATCCACTCGCTGCTGATGTCAATGCGCAAGTACAACCCCACGTTCACTTTCATCGCTCCCAAGGAGCTGGAAATGCCGGAGGAATACAAGCTCTACTGCAAGGAGCAGGGCATTCGCTACCATGAACGGCAGGACTTCGACGAGGAAACCCTCCGCGACTGCGACATACTCTACATGACCCGCGTACAGCGAGAACGCTTCTCCGACCTGATGGAATATGAACGCGTGAAGGACGCCTACATTCTGCGGGCCGACATGCTCTCGAAGTGCCGTCCGAACATGAAGATTCTGCATCCACTGCCTCGCGTGAACGAAATCCAGTACGACGTGGACGACAGTCCGCACGCATACTATTTCCAGCAAGCCCAGAACGGCCTCTATGCCCGCGAAGCCCTCATCTGCGACGTGCTGGGCATCGGCATTGAAGAAATCAAGAAAGCATAAAAACAGAGAGATTATGGCTACAACAAACACACAGAGACGGCGCATCTCGATAGACCTGCCCATCTATGCCATCGGTCGCCTTGACCAGATGGCCAAGGAAAACCATGTCAGCAGGAAAAGTTTCCTGGAAAGCTATCTGCTGGACAGTCTCTACCATGAGCCAAACGAAGTGACCCTTGCGGCTATGAAGGAGGCTGAGGAAGGAATAAACCTTGAACCGCTGGACGCTTATCATTTCAGGGAATATTTAGAAACACTTTGACAATGGTAACACTTCTCCAAACAACTCAATACAAGAAGGACCTAAAACGTCACAAGCATGACAAGGAAAAGATGAAAGCCCTGGAGGAAATCCTGATTTCACTAACAGAAACAGGAACCGTTCCAGAAAAGAACAAGCCCCACATGTTATCGGGAAACTATAAAGGACACATAGAATGTCATGTTTTGAATGATTTCCCGCTCATTTGGATAGACGAAAAGACAAATACCATCAAACTGGTGCGTCTCGGCTCGCATTCAGAACTATTTTAATAACTGCATAATGGACCAGAACAAAGAACAACTGATGGTGGCAGCCCTGGAGAACGGCTCCGTCATCGACCACATACCCACCGACAAGCTGTTCACTATCGTGCAGCTGCTGGGACTTGACACCTTCAAGAACGAGGTCATCATTGCCAACAACCTCAACAGCAAAGTGATGGGCAAGAAAGGACTCATCAAGATTAGCAACAAGTTCTTCAACGAAGCAGAAATCAGCCAGCTGGCTGTAGTATGCCCGCACATCCGCCTGACCGTCATCAAAAACTACAAGGTGGCAGAAAAGCGGGAAATCAACCTGCCTGAGCGACTCATCGACATCGTGAAATGCGCCAACCCCGTGTGCATCACCAACAACGAACCGATGAAGACCTTCTTCACCATCACCGACGTGCTGACCCTGAAGTGTCGCTATTGCGGAAAAGAACAAGCATTGGATAACATAAAACTGAAATAAAAGACATGAAATTTACAGAACGCACCAAGCTGAACCTGAGCGAGGTCAACGCCGAGGTGCTCAAAGACTGGAACACAGAGGACGTGTTCCACAAAAGTATTACAGAACGCGAAGGATGCCCCTCTTTTATCTTTTTTGAAGGCCCACCATCTGCAAACGGACATCCAGGTATCCACCACGTAATGGGCAGAACAATTAAGGACACCTTCCTGCGCTACAAGACCATGAAGGGATATCAGGTGAAGCGCAAGGCGGGATGGGACACTCATGGCCTGCCCGTGGAACTCAGCGTGGAGAAAGAACTGGGCATCACCAAGGAGGACATCGGACGGAAAATCTCGGTGGATGACTACAACAATGCTTGTCGCCGCAACGTGATGATGTACACCAACGAATGGACTGAGCTCTCAGAAAAGATGGGCTACTGGGTGGACCTGGAACATCCCTACATTACATACGACAATAAATACATCGAAACCTTGTGGTACCTGCTGAAACAGCTCTACCAGAAGGGTTTGCTCTATAAGGGCTATACCATCCAGCCCTACTCACCAGCTGCCGGAACGGGACTTTCAAGCCACGAGCTGAATCAGCCTGGTTGCTACCGCGACGTAAAGGACACGACGGTAACGGCACAGTTTAAAGTAAAGCGGAACGACCTTGACTTTCCGGAAATTCCGGACAATTTGCCCACCTATATCCTCGCCTGGACCACTACCCCATGGACGCTGCCGTCAAACACAGCACTCTGTGTGGGTCCCAAGATTGACTATGTAGCCATCAAGGGCAAGAACCCCTACAGCGGCGAGGAAGCCATTTACATCTTGGCAGAAAGCCGCTTGTCAGCCTATTTCCAACCAGAGAAGGATGAGGACGGCAACGAAAAGCCATTGGAGATTCTGTGGCGCGGCAAGGGTTCCGACCTCGTAGGCATCTACTACGAACAGCTTTTCCCTTGGGTAAAGCCATGCGCTCTGGAAGACAACAAGGTGGTGGTGAAGGATCAGGATGCCTTCCGCGTCATTCCAGGCGACTATGTAACGACGGAAGACGGTACTGGAATTGTACACATCGCACCCACCTTCGGTGCTGACGACGCCAAGGTGGCTAAGGATGCCGGCATCCCCTCGCTTTTCATCATCGACAAAGCTGGAGACACCCGTCCGATGGTGGACTTCACTGGCAAGTATTTCTTGAAGAAAGACATGAACGAAGAGTTCCTATCGCTTTGTGTCAACGAGAGTTACTGGAAGCATAGCGGTGATTTTGTAAAGAACGCTTACGACCCCAAATACAACCAAGGCGGCAAGTATGACGAGAAGGCTGCCACAAAGGATATGGACCTGAACGTGGTGCTCTGTCTCGAAATGAAAGAAGAAGGTACAGCCTTCAAGATTGAGAAGCACGTGCACAACTATCCACATTGCTGGCGGACCGACAAGCCTGTGCTCTACTATCCGCTCGACTCCTGGTTCATCCGTTCTACGGCCAAGAAAGACCGTATGTTTGAACTGAACAAAAGCATCCTGTGGAAGCCAGAATCAACCGGTACAGGCCGCTTCGGCAAGTGGTTGGAAAATTTGAATGACTGGAACCTTTCACGCTCTCGCTACTGGGGCACTCCGCTGCCCATCTGGCGCAACCGCGACACTCGCGAAGAAGTGTGCCTCGGCAGCGTGGAAGAACTCTACAATGAAATAGAAAAGGCTGTAGCTGCCGGCATCATGGTCTCCAATCCGCTGAAGGAGAAAGGCTTTGTACCAGGCGACATGTCTCAGGAAAACTATGACAAGATTGACCTGCACCGTCCCTACGTGGATGAAATCAAGCTGGTGTCAGACAAGGGAAATGTACTTATCCGCGAACTGGACCTCATCGATGTGTGGTTCGATTCAGGCGCCATGCCCTACGCACAGGTTCACTATCCGTTTGAGAACAAGGAACTGATTGACAAAGGTATTGCCTTCCCTGCCAACTTTATTGCAGAAGGCGTTGACCAGACACGCGGCTGGTTCTTCACACTTCACGCCATCGCTACAATGGTCTTCGACAGCGTGGCATTCAAGGCTGTCATCAGCAACGGACTGGTTCTCGACAAAAACGGCATCAAGATGTCGAAGCGTCTGGGCAACGTCATCAATCCGTTTGAATGCATCGACACCTATGGGGCTGACGCTGTGCGTTGGTACATGATCACCAACTCTTCACCCTGGGACAACCTCTCGTTTGACCCCGAAGGAGTGAAGGAAGTGACCAGCCAGTTCTTCATCAAACTGCAGCAGGCATATTCTTTCTTTACGATGTATGCCAACGTGGACGGCTTCGAATACAAGGAAGCAGACCTAGCCTACAGCGAGCGTCCCGACTTCGACCGCTGGTTGCTCTCAGAACTGAACACATTAATAAAGAATGTAGAAACATACCTGGACGACTACGACCCCACCCCAGCAGGACGACTCATCCAAGCATTCGTTATAGACAAGCTGTCGAACTGGTATATCCGTCTGAACAAAGCTCGCTTCTGGAGTGGAGAAATGACGCAAGATAAACTTTCAGCTTATCAGACACTCTACACCTGTCTTGATACGCTGAGCCGACTCATCGCGCCCATTTCGCCTTTCTATGCCGACCAGCTCTTCTGCGACCTCAACCGCGCAACAGGTAAGGACACAGCCAAGAGCGTACACCTTGCCAAGTTCCCCACATACAACGAAGCATATATCGACACCGAACTGGAGACTGCCATGGAGTCGGCCATGAAGGTGACTTCGATGGGACTTTCCATCCGCAAGAAGGTGAAGATTCCTGTTATCCAGGCTCTGCAAACCCTGGCTATCCCCGACACAGACCCAGCATTCAGTGCTGACATTGAGCGCATGAAAGCTATCATTCTGAAGGAAGTCAATGCCAAAGAACTGCAACTGATGGACGGCAAGATGCTCGTGAAGAACGTGAAGTGTAACTTCCGTGTGATGGGCAAGAAGTTCGGCAAATTGATGAAGGCTGTAAGCAATGCCGTAGCAGCAATGTCACAGGCACAGATTGCAGAACTGGAAGCCAACGGACAGGTAACCTTGCAAGCCGAAGGACAGGATGCCGTTGTGGAACTCGCCGATGTAGATATCATGTCGCAAGACATCCCTGGATGGAGTGTGGCCAACGAAGGCACAACCACCGTGGCACTCGACATCACCATCACTCCGGAACTGAAAAACGAAGGTAATTCCCGCAAACTCATCAAGCAGATTCAGGGACTCCGCAAGTCGCAAGGCTTCGACATTACCGACCGCATTCAGGTTGTCATCACCGACACACCCGAAACACAGGCGGTGCTGGCTGTCTTCAAGGACAACATTGCCGCACAGGTACTTGCCAACAGCATCACACTGGGCCATCCGGAAGGAGAATCCATCGACTTCGACGATTTCAAAGCTGTCATCCATGTCATTAAAGACTAAATACGCATTATCCACCATACTTTTTATCGCCGTACTTGTCGCAGACCAAATCATCAAGGTCTGCGTCAAGACGGGAATGTATCTGGGAGAACGAATTGAAATCACCTCGTGGTTTCAGCTCGTTTTCGTTGAGAACAATGGCATGGCCTTCGGTTGGGAACTTTACGGAGGGAAACTCTTCCTCACGCTCTTCCGAATCTTGGCCGTATGCTTTATTGGCTGGTTCATTCATAAAGAAATCCGCCGAGGCAGGCCGATGGGCTACATTGTCTGTCTCACCCTCGTCATGGCAGGTGCAGCCGGCAACATCATCGACTGCCTGTTCTACGGACTCATCTTCAACAATCCGCCCTACCCACTGGTGGCAGAATTTGTGCCTTGGGACATGGGCTACGGCGAACTGCTCTATGGACGTGTGGTCGATATGTTCTACTTCCCGTTGGTAGAGTGGGATATGCCCGAATGGGTACCGGTCTATGGCGGTGAACATTGCGTATTCTTCAGCCCTGTATTCAACTTTGCCGACGCAGCCATCTCTTGCGGCATCGTAGCGCTTATCCTGTTCTACCACAAGATACTGAACGAATACTCCGCCAAAACAGAAACAACAACTACAGAGGAAACAGAAAACACCACAGCATCTTGAAACAGCCCTCCATCTTCCTCCTGCTCATACTGGTGGCATTTGCATCCTGCAAGAAAACCCCAGAAGGCATATTGTCGAAAGGCGATATGGAAGATGTGCTGTTCGACTACCATCTGGTGCAAGGAATGATTGACCAGATGGATTCAGAGCAACGGCTGGCAAACCAGCGCTATCTGGACGCAGTCTTCAAGAAGCATGGCATTACCGAGGCACAGTTCGACTCCTCGATGGTCTGGTACAACCGAGACGGCGTAATGCTCAAGGAAATCTATACCGAACTGGACAAACGCTACAAGCGGCTTGACGAAGAACTCAAACTGAAAAGCGGCAACAGCAACCTGCTCACCACCTTCAGCCAGACGGGCGACACAGCCAACATCTGGACAGGCGACCCGCTCATCATCCTGCGCCCGCAAAACCTGCTCAACCAGGAAGTATTCACGCTGAAAGCTGACTCCAACTTTTACAGGAAAGACAAGTTCAGACTCTATGCCAAAGCCTATTTCGTCAAGGAAATCAAAGACGAGCGCGACTGCAACCTCTACGTCGGCATCACCGTAGAATACAAAAACGGAAAAACCATCGGAACCACGCGGAACCTTGACTACGACAGTCCTTTAGAACTGAACCTTGAAGCATCCGACGACGAAGACATCGAAGCCCTCCACGGCTACTTCTTCTACCGAGGAAAAGCATCCATGCGGAGTCTCGCCATCATCAACCAGATTGCCCTGCTCCGAATGCACGACAAGACCCTGCCGCCACCATCCCCTGCCGACTCCCTCCGTGCTGATTCCCTCCAGACAGACTCCACAGAGAGAGACAGCACCCAGAAACAGCCACGTCGCCACCTCACACCCGAAGAAGTGCGACAGCAGAACAAGACCAAGGACCGCATCCAAATCAAGGCTGCACCCGATGTCAGAACCAAAAACTCATACGGACCAACACGAAGGAAGAATGCAAAGAAAAAGACGAATAGCAGCCAGTAGAGTCTATACCAGTCCCGAAACATACCTCACCAACACCGTGGTGGAACTGACCGACGGCATCGTCACCGACATCCACCCCCTGCAAGGGGAACCTGCCATGACTGAATGGCTCTGCGGCACCATCGTCCTCACATCCCAACCAGACACCCACAGGGAAATCCGAAACATAGACGACTTCTACACGCAGACTTCCGCCGAAACCATCGCATACCTCATTGAGTGCATACCCTCACAGGAAAACCCATTCAACAGGGACACACCCATAACAAGGTTAAAATAAAATAATGACAACCGACCATACAAACCATCAACAGGAACAGGAACAGGAATCCAAGATAAACCTCCAGTTACTCTGGTCCATCCTTCTCGTCAAACGATACTGGTTCATCGTATCGTTTCTGCTCTTCCTGGCCGGTGCCGTAGTCTATCTCAAACTACAGACCACCACCTATCTCATGACCTCCAAAGTGCTCATCAAGGACCAAGACGAAGGTTCATCCTCCATTTCACACAAACTCAACTTCATGGAGAACATGGGATTTGCCAACAACAGCAACGGATTCGACAACGAACTGGAAGTGCTCTCCTCCGACAACCTTTCCGAAATCGTTGTACGCCACCTGAAACTCTATACACAATATTACTATAAAGGGCGATTCCGCTTCAAGGAATTTTACGGAAAATTCTCCCCTTGGATTGTTGACATCGACAGTGCCACCATTGACACCTTGCAACGCCCCCTCACCCTCATCCTGCAACAGCAGGAAGACGGCATCATCTCCGCAGAACTCACTTACGACGGCGAACAGAAAACCACCTTCATCAAGTCGCTCCCCGCCACCATCCCCTTCTCCCCCACAGGGAACCTCCACATCCACTTCCAGGACTCCCTCTTCGAGGCAGACACCTTCGACTTCCATCAAAAGATAAAAGTCACCGTCATGCCCCTTTCCCTCGCTACCATACGTTTCGGCAGCAGACTGGAAGTGGCACCCACCTCAAAGACTACTACTGTAGCACTGCTCCAGTACGTTGACAACCTGCCGGAACGAGGCGTTGACTACCTGAAAGAACTCACACAGGCATACAACATCGACGCCACCAGCGACTACAACCAGGAAGCACAGCAGACGGCAGACTTCATCCGTCAACGACTGAAACTCATCTCCACCGAACTCGACGACACCGAAAACAGCCTGGAACATTTCAAGCGCAAAGGCGGCATCTCCGACTACGACAACGACGTGAAGATGTCGGCTACACAGAAATACCAGTACGACAACCGCATCGCCGAGACAGAAACCCAATACCGCCTTGTCAGCGACCTGCTCGACTACGTCAATAACCCTGGCAACAAACTGCAGCCTGTCCCCTCAAACATCGGACTGGCTGACCCCACCCTGGCAAAAAGTCTTGAGGAATACAACAAAATCATCTTCCAATATCAGCAACTGCAACGCACCGCATCACCAGGCAACCCCACCCTGCTTCAGGCTGAGCAAAGCGCCGCCGACTTCCTGAAGGGCATCCGCATGTCGCTCAACACCTTGCAAAAACAATACGCCATCCGCATCAGCGACCTGCAAAGGCAGGCAGGGAAATACAGCCACAACCTCAACACATCCCCCACCAAGGAACACACCCTCGCACAGATAAAACGCCAGCAGGAAGTCAAGTCCGGACTTTTCATCATGCTCCTGCAAAAACGCGAGGAAACCCTTATCCAGCTTGCTTCCTCCGTCTATAAAGCCAAGGAAATCGAAAAACCAGCCTGCCGAGGCTACATCTCACCACGCCCACGCTGGGTCTATCTCATCGCACTCGCACTTGCACTTGCCTTGCCCTACCTCCTCTTCTTTGCCATCCGCTATTTCAAGATACGCGTCACCACCGAAGAAGAACTCAAGGCACTCACCGACATCCCCATCTTCGGCTACGTTCCCTTCGTCAAGGCGCTCACCACGGGCAAGCGCACCATCGTCATCGAGGAAAACCGCAACAGCCTCATGATGGAAGTCTATCGGCAACTGCGCTCCACCTTGCCCTTCGTCATGAAGCCTGGCGACAAAGTCCTGCTGTTCACTTCCTGCGTGGCGGGCGAAGGCAAGACATCCATCGCCTGCAACCTTGGCACAAGCATCGCTTTCACAGGCAGGCGGGTGCTGCTCATGGGACTTGACATCCGCAAACCCCGACTGGCAGGACTCTTCAATCTGGAAGACGAAGAAAACGGCATTTCCAACTACCTTGCCCGCAATGCCGCCGACACCGCTTACCTCGAAAGCCTCATCCAGCACACGGACATCAGCCCCAACCTCGACATCATCGCCGCAGGCACCATTCCCCCCAACCCTGGAGAACTGCTCACACGTCCCAACCTCCGCATCGGGTTGGAATACCTCAAACAGCAGTACGACTACATTATCATGGACACAGCCCCCATCGGACTCGTCTCCGACACCATCTCGTTAGCTCCGCTCGCCGACGTCACATTCTACATCGTCCGCTCGGGCTACACCCTGAAAGCCGACATGCAACTCATCAACGAATACCGTCAGCAGGGCATATTCCAGAACATCAACATCATCTTCAACTCCGTCAACCTCGCAGGCACAGGCATCCCCGCCAAAGCCTACGGCAGCAAGACATACGGCATCGGCCGCACCTATGGCTATGGATACGGCTACGGCTACCGCTATGGATACGGCTACGGCAACGACAAATTGCTGGAAGAAGTCTGACGCCTTCTGAACTCCGCGCAGACCACAGCTGTGGCAATGGCAACATTCAGCGACTCCGACGTCGCCCTGCCTGCAGGGTAGTTGGGAATCCACAGACGCTCCGTAACAAACCGCGCCACACCCTCGCTGACACCCCTGCCCTCATTGCCCATCACAATGACACCATGCTGGGCAAGCGGCATTTCATACAGCGAACCGCCGTCGAGGAACGTACCATAGACAGGCACGTCAGTCCCCAGCCCAACCAGCGCAGCCTCCAAGTCCAGCTCATGCACAGCCACCCGCGCCAGGGCACCCATCGTCGCCTGTACCGTCTTCGGGTTATAGACGTCCGCACAGCCAGACGAACAAAACACATGTTCAATGCCAAACCAGTCAGCCAAGCGCACTATCGTACCCAAATTACCAGGGTTTTGCACATCGTCCAGCATCAAGCAAAGCCCTTTCCTTGCCACCACACACAAATCCACATCCTCCTGTCGCTGACGAAACACAGCCATCACCTGCTGCGGCGTTTCCTGCAGGCTTGCCCTGCGCAGTTCTTCTTCCGTCACCACATCCCGTTCCTTCGGGAAAAACTCAGCTTGCCCTACATTTTCCTCATACCACTCCTGCGTAGCAGCTAAATACACACACTGAAAATGCGGCAGCAGGTCGCCCACCAGCTTCCTGCCCTCAGCCAAAAACACGCCCTCCGCCCTGCGATACTTCTTCAGTTCCAGCGAGCGGATATACTTCATTCGGTTCTTTGAAATCATTGCGCCATGCTATTTTGTACAATGCCGCAGAAACGGCATCACACTGTTTTTTTTACATGATTTATCTTTCGTAAAATTGAAACTATGCAGTTGAAGATTCAAGACACGGCTGTTGTCTTTTCGATACTTAACTGCTGTTAAATCAAGGATTGAATAAACATTATATTTGGCCGCAAAGATAAGAAAAATAAATGAAGAATGAAGATTATTTTTACAAAAATGGTAAATGGTAAATGGTAAATGGCAAATAATTCTTACCTTTGCACCGATAATAGAATAGATGAAACATTTTTCAGCCTACATACTCTCCCTGCTGCTGCTGGCTTCCTGTTCGGTGGGCAAGTACATTCCCGAGGGGGATTATCTGCTCAAAGACGTTACCGTGACCTACGACGACAGCAGCCGGATGCTGAAGGACTACGACCTGTTGTCGTATAATCAGCAACTGCCAAACTCAAAATGGTTCGGCGCAAAGATTCCGCTGAAAATCTACTCGCTCTCGGGCACCGACACCACGCGCTGGATATGCAGGACGCTGCGCAAACTGGGTGAAGACCCCGTCATCTTCGACAGTCTGAGAGCAAAAGCCTCTGCCGAACAAATGTACCAGGTAATGGCGAATGCGGGCTACATCCGAGGCAAGGTCAACACCATCCGACACATTGACGGCAAGAAACTCTCGCTGGAGTATGCCGTGACGGCAGGGGAACGCTACCACATCGGCAACATCGTGCGCGACGTGGCTGACCCTGGACTGGACACCCTGATCAGAGGGACAGACATGAACGAGTCGCTACTCTCCCCTGGGATGCCGCTCGACATCAACCTGCTGAACGGAGAACGCGGCCGCATCGCCTCGAAGCTGCGCGACAGGGGCTACTACAAGTTCACGAAGGAGGACATCCGCTTCCGACTGGACACGCTGCTGGGCAAGACGGAGGCAGACCTGACCATGTTCGTGAAGCTGCATCTGGAGAACGGACGCTCAGAACCGGAACCGCATCGGCAATACCGCATCGGCAACATCCATTACCTACCCGAACAGGATGGCAAATACCACTTCCGCCGCTCGTTCTACACCGCCAACACGCTGATGGTGCCAGGCGAACTGTACAACGACACGCACCTGAAGCAGACCTACTCCAACTTCCAACGGCTGGGCGGAGTGTCGTTCACCAACATCCAGCTGAGAGAACGCGGAGATTCAGACACCCTGGATGTATATATGACGGTAAACCACAGCAAGCCTTACTCCATAGGCTACGACGTGGAAGCCACCAACTCGGAGGGCGACCTGGGTGCAGCGCTGTCGGGCACCATCAGTCAGCGAAACATATTCCGTGGCAGCGAAACGCTCTCACTGAAGCTGCGCGGTGCCTACGAGTCCATCACAGGGCTGGAGGGATACGAGGGACACCACTACATGGAGGTGGGTGCGGAGCTGAAACTCTCCATCCCTACCTTCCTGCTGCCGTTCATCGACAAGCGGTGGGCTGTGCGGCACGGCAGCAACACAGACATCTCCCTGCAATACAATCTGCAGAACCGTCCGGAATTTCATCGCCGTGTGCTCACAGGAGCATGGCGTTACCGTTGGCGCGGCAAGGACAGGCGCGCCAGCCACCGCTTCGACCTGATAGAAGTGAACTATGTGTATATGCCGTGGATGTCGCAGACGTTCAAGCGACAATATATCGACTCCATCGGACGAAGCAACGCTATCCTGAAGTACAATTACGAGAATCTGCTCATCACCAAACTGGGCTACACCTATACCTATAATTCGCTGGGTGCCGCACAGCAGACCTACGGCAAGACTGCCCACACCTTCAGAATCAACATCGAGACATCGGGCAACCTGCTGAGAGCCAGCACAGCCCTGTTTCACGGCAAGCGGAACAGCGAGGGGCAATACACCTTCTGCGGCATTGCCTACGCACAATATGCAAAGTTTGATTTCGACTACACGAAAAGTCTGCGTCTGGACCAGAACAACTCGTTGGCTTGGCGCATCAGCTTTGGCATAGCCTACCCCTACGGCAATTCGCGCATCCTGCCTTTCGAGAAACGCTACTATGCAGGTGGAGCCAACGGCGTGCGTGGCTGGTCGGTGCGCTCGCTGGGTCCAGGCAGCTACGATGGTGCGGACCGTGGCATCAACTTCATCAACCAGTCGGGCGACTTGCTGCTGAACCTCGGCTTGGAGTTTCGTGCCTTCCTGTTCTGGAAACTTTCGGGTGCATTCTTCGTGGATGCAGGCAACATCTGGACACTACGCAACTATGAGGAACAGCCTGGCGGACAGTTCAGCCTGGTTCGTTTCCCAGAACAGATTGCCATGAGCTACGGACTGGGACTGCGCATGAACCTGAGTTTCTTCATCCTGCGTTTCGATGCAGGCATGAAGGCCATCAACCCAGCCCGCACGGGTCGTGACCACTACCCCATCTACCATCCACGCTTCAGCCGCGACTTTGCCTTCCACTTCGCTGTGGGGATGCCGTTCTGAAGCTGTTAGAGACCCGAACAGAGCTTTTTCACTTCTTCACCTTTTTGTATTCCTCCCAACGGACACGGATGCTGTTGACATAGTCGTAGGTTTCGGTGCCACGGAAGTAGCCGTGTTGCACTTCGGGAAGGTTGTAGTAACGCGGATCTGCCATGCGGAGGACGTAGCCATCGACGTTGCCTAACCAGCGGTCGGGGTCTTTGCCGTATTTGCGGGCTAAGGCGCGGGCATCGTCCACATGGCCAGGACCTGCGTTGTAGGCGGCAAGGATGAAGTTGATGCGCTCCGATTCGCTGCGAATAAAGGAATAATGCTGATTCAGCTGGTTGATGAGACGGACGGCTCCACGGATATTGCTTTCGGGATGGAACACATCTTGCTGGCTGACGCCTACGCTGCGAGCTGTGTTAGGCATCAGCTGCATCAGTCCCATGGCTCCCATGAAGGAGATGGCTTCGGGGTCGAAGGCAGACTCCTGATAAGCTTGGGCGGCCAGCAGTCGCCAGTCCCAATTGCATTGACGGGCATACTGGCGGAAGAGGTGGTCGTAGAGAGATATTTCGCCCTTTGCCAGGTTGCGGATGGGAGCTGAGACACGACGGCGCGGTGTGTAGGTCTTGCCGCTCTTGGTGCGAATCTGAATGGTGGAAAGTGCCAGCAGGTTCTTGTTGTTCGTCTTAATCCAATCGCCCAAAGCGGTAAGCAGTTCGGGATTTTGCTTGCTCACAGCCCATGAGCGGATGATGGTGTCGCCACGGAAGTATTGGTTTTCGTCCGTCTGCAAGGAGTCGGGCACGTTGCAGGCAATGATGTCGCCATCGCCAGCCTGCAGGCGCGACTGCAGTTCGTCGGTACTGCGGCAGACTTCCACACGGAGGGTTACGCCGATGCTGCGGGCAAAGGCATCAGCAAGAAGATACTGGCGACCGAAGTGTTCGCCACGAAACTCAAAGTAGGTGTCAGGGCCGTACTGCGTAAGGATGATAAGTTCGCCGTTGTTCTGAATTTCCTTCAGGTCAAAAGTCTGCTGCTGCTGACGGGGAGCGTTGAAGGGAGAGGCGGGCTTGGGTTGTTTGCAGGAACCACAGATTACACAGATTACACAAAGAAGACAGCGAAGACAGCGTTTCATCGTTCTATTCTTAACGTTTCTACTTTCTCCAACCGTGCTTTCAACTGCGGCATGGAGTCTTTTCGGATGCGGAGGGTCATGGAACAGTCGGTGTCGTAGCCCTGGTGGATGATTTGCGGTTCCATGTCCTTGACGACACGCATCACGTCGTTCATGAATGGGTATTCAAAGAAGAAGGTAACGTCCTCATCGACGGTCTTTTCAATGATTTCAGCAGCGGCAATGGCTTCGGCGGCGGCAGCGCGGTAGGCGACGATAAGTCCGCTGGTGCCCAGTTTGATGCCACCGAAGTAGCGCACCACGATGATGAGGATGTTCGTCAGTTCGTTGGAATTGATTTGCCCCAAGATGGGCTTACCCGCCGTACCGCTCGGCTCACCGTTGTCGTTGGCACGAAACTCCAGGCGTTCAGCTCCCAGCATATAGGCGTAGCAGACGTGGCGGGCATCGTAATATTTCTTCTGATAATCCGCCACCATCAGCTTGACTTCGTCCACGGAACTGACGGGCATAGCAAAAGCGAGAAACTTGCTGCGTTTCTCGCTATAAGTGCCTTCAGCCAAAGCTTTTATCGTGCGGTATGAGTCCATTAACTATTTATAATCTTTTGACTTCGTCGAGCTAAAGGTTCGCTTGTTCTTTTTTCTTTTCTAAGGAACAGGTGTTTGTTTTTTTTTTTCTCTAAGGAATTTAGGAATTAAGGAACCTTTAGCTCGGCGGTAGCCAATTTTTATCGATGCTCTGCATCGACCTTCCTTGGTTCCTAAATTCCTTAGAAAAAAACACATATTCCCTGGGAGAAAAACGCTTTCTATTACTTCTGAAAGTTGAATTATTTCAGTTTATGAATGACCAGTCCAGAGCGCAGTTTCGGCTCGAACCAAGTGGCTTTGGGGGGCATAATCTTTCCGCTGTCGGCAATGTCCATAATCTGCTGCATCGTGACAGGATAGAGCGCCAAAGCCAGGCGCATTTCACCACTATCCACACGGCGTTTCAGTTCGCCCAAACCACGCAGACCGCCCACGAAGTCGATGCGCTTGTCGCGGCGCAAGTCTTTGATGCCGAGGATTTCGTCCAGAATCAAACGGCTGCTGATGCTGACATCCAGCACGTCGATAGGGTCGTCGGCATTGTACGTGCCAGGCTTGGCGATGAGCGAATACCACCCCCCGTCGAGATAGAGCGAGAACTCATGCAACTGCTGTGGACGATATTCCTTTTCGCCCTTCAGCGTGACGGTGAAATGCTTCTGCAAAGCCTCAAGAAATTCCGCCGACGTCAGTCCGTTCAGGTCTTTCACTACGCGGTTGTAGTCGAGAATCGTCAGCTGACTGGCAGGGAAACATACAGCCATGAAGTAGTTGTACTCTTCGTCGCCACGGTGGTTGGGATTCTGCTTTGCCTTCTCAGCACCCACAAGGGCTGCTGCCGCCGATCGGTGATGGCCGTCGGCAATGTAGAGGCTGGGCATCTTGGCAAACTCCGCCGTAATGGTCTGAATGTCGGCATCGTCGGTGACGCACCAGAGCTTGTGGCCAAAGCCGTCGATGGGTGCCGTGAAGTCGTATTCGGGCTGCGTCTTGGCATACTTTTCTATCAGCTGGAGCAGCACGGCGTTGTCGGGATAGGCAAAGAATACAGGCTCGATGTTGGCGTCGTTCACACGCACATGCTTCATGCGGTCTTCTTCCTTGTCGGCACGGGTCAGCTCATGCTTTTTGATGACGCCCGTCTGATAGTCACCGCTGTAGGCTCCGACCACGATGCCATATTGTGTTTTCTCCTTATTGCCGTTGGCAGGCAGACAAGAGGTCTGCGCATAGATGTAGTACTGTTCCTTCTCATCCTGCACCAGCCATCCCTTGTCCTGGAATTTCTGAAACTGCCGTGCAGCCTCTTCATACACCCGTGGGTCATACTCACTGGTACCTGGTTCGAAATTGATTTCAGGCTTGATGATGTGGTAGAGCGATTTTTCGTTGTCGCCAGCCTCTACCCTGGCCTCTTCCGAGTCCAGCACGTCGTAGGGGCGGCTTTCCACCTGCTCCACCAACGCCTTTGGGGGACGAATGCCCCTGAATGGTTTTACTATTGCCATAGTTTATGCTTCATTATACAATTCAGGCTGCAAAATTACGAAAAACTTCTGATAACAGACAACCTTTTAAGCGGATTTTTAAAAAAGCCGACACAATGATAGGTGCGTTCGACAAAATATTCGTACATTTGCATCTACATAGAAAACAAGCAATTTAATTTATACAATGATGAAACATTCTTTACTGATTCTTTCGTTGGTCTGCGCCACAGGGATGCAGGCTCAACAGTTGGCGTTCCCTGGAGCTGAAGGTTTTGGCGCTTATGCTTCGGGTGGACGTGGTGGAAAAGTGGTACACGTGACAAACCTGAAGGCTTCGGGTGCAGGCTCTTTGGCAGACGCCGTCAGCCAGTCGGGACGCATCGTGGTCTTCGATGTAGGCGGTGTCATTGACATTACGGGCACAAACCTCACCATTGCCAGCAACATCACCATTGCCGGACAGACGGCTCCAGGCGAAGGCATCACCGTCTATGGTGGACGTATCATCGCCTCGAAAAGCAAGAACATCATCATCCGCTACCTGCGTATGCGTGGCGGAAAAAGTGTGAACAGCAGCAAGTGCACGCTGACGCTGGACAACTGCGAGAACCTCATCATGGACCACTGCAGTGTGTCGTGGGGACCGTGGGACAACGTGCACATCAAGGATGCCAACAACATCACATGGCAGAACTGCATCATCTCGGAGGGCATCGAGCCGCAGCGGTTCGGGTCCATTACCGACGGCACACGCAACTGGACGGTGCACCATTGCTTGTGGGCCGACAACAAGAGCCGTAACCCCAAGATGAAGTGCTACATCCAGTATTATAATAATGTGGTCTATAACTACGCCATGGGTGTCGTCGGCGGACACTCCGCAGCCGACAACTATCAGGACCTGATGAACAACTACTTCATTGCCGGCCCTGACGGTTCTGCCAAGTATTTCGACCAGTGGACCGAGACCGACCACATGTACAGCAAGGGCAACTACTTCGACGGGAATTGCGACGGAAAGCTCAACGGCACACTCATCACAGACCACAACGGTGCCACCGTCATGAGCAGTCCTTCCCTGAAATGCTCTGCACCCATGCAGTTGGAAACGGCTGCCGAGGCATACCAGACCGTTGTGGACCATGTGGGAGCATCGCGTGTGCGCGACATCCACGACAAACGCATCATCGAGCAACTGACCTCACTGGGCAAGAAGGGCAGTTTCATTGCCAACGAAGACGAACTGGGCGGCATCGGTAAGGTGGGTGGAGGCACACCTCCAACTGACAGCGACAAGGACGGCATGCCCGACGAATGGGAAACGGCCAACAATCTGAACCCCAAGAAAGATGACTCGCAGGGGACGGACCTCGGTGGCGGCTACACCAACATTGAGCATTACATCAACAGCTTGGCACAGAAGGGCAGCTACCTGATGTATCCCGTGAACCCTGCTGCCCGTCTCATCGACGACACGACCGTGGAGCTGACATGGACAAACACAGACCTGGAACCAACCGACGTCACTTGCATCGAAATGTCGGAAGACGGAAAGACATTTACGGAAGTGAAGCGCGAACCGGCCACAGCATCGAAGACGACCATTTCTGGACTTGAAGCCGGAAAAATCTACTACTTCCGCATGAAGAACATCTCCGACGACACGGAGTCGCTCTACTCCACCACCGTCTCCATCAACGACGAATATATGCGCCCTGGCGGTGGAACTCCCGCCAACACCAACCCCTTCACTCCCGCCGAAAAGAAACTCTACCGCATCATTTCGTATGCTACCATTCCTTTCAATTCGGGGACAACCATCAACGGCACGCCCAAATACCTTACGTTCAACAGCAACGGCAGTCTGGGCACTACGGAAGAGTATCAGTGGGACAATCCAGCGCTCTTGTGGGAAATCACACCGACAGAGGGCGGAGTCTATATCCAGAACTTCAGCACAAAGGCATACATCAGCCCCACCAACCTCAGCATCGCCGGCAGTGAGCGCATCGGTTCGGCAACGGAACCTACCCTGCTCACCATCAACTACACGGGCAATCAGCAGCCAGCCCAGTCGGGTGTGAATACGCCTGTGTCGATGTACCGCATCAACTGCCCCTCGAACAAGGACCAGCAAATTCGTGCACGCGGATTTGCCGACGACTGGATTTGGGGCTCCGGCACATTCGACCGTGCCGACATGATATTCACCTTCACCGAAATAGACCTCTCGCTGGTGCGCCTCTATCTCAAGACGTTCCAAGCAACGCTTGAAAATACCGTCAAACTGGCCAACTCTGCTCAGGTTGATGTCACGCTGGGCTACCCATCCAGTGCCCTGGAGACGCTGAACAACGTCATCGCAGCAGCAAAGGCTTTTGCCGAGGAAATCGAGGCAGGCGAACACGACCAGGCAGAAGTAGATTCCGTGGTCAACCGTCTGAACCAAGCCCAAGCGGACTTCGCAGCCACCCAGATAATGACCTTCACAGGATTCTCCACCGACGTGGCCTACAACATCTTCAGCTACGGCACCACGTCCAATGCACGAACCACCACAGCCACGATGGACACCCAGCGACGCTACCTCTACAGCATCAAGGCTGCCGACGGCGTGAGCGACTCGCTTGTCTATCGGGTGGGACTGTCCGAAGACCAAATCAATGCCGGCCAGCAAGACCCCATCGCCAGCCAACCAGCCGCCCTGTGGACCTTCGAAGCAGGACAGGACGGCAATGTCTATGTGCGCAACCTGGCCTGTGGCGCCTATCTGCAAATTGAAAACATGCTCTCTGCACAGCCCATCACCATCTATCCCTATTATGCCAAGGACGACAACAACAAGATGGCATACTATCTGCACAGTGACGAAAAGAGAAAACGCTGCTTCAATGTAGGCACACCCGATGCCGACGGCAAAGGCGGACCACTGGCATTCTTCAGCGGATATGCAGACCGCACCCGTCTGCGCTGGGTCATCGAAGAAACCGACATCCGCTCCACCCCTGTGTCCGTCCCGTCCGTATCCGCTCAAAACGCTCCCGCCTCTGTTCGGTATTTCAATCTGCAAGGCATCGAACTGGGGCGCAAGCCCACCTGCGGAATGTACATCGAGCGCATCACAGCCCCCGACGGAACTATCAAGACGCAGAAGCGGATTTCTCCAGTACGGTAGCAAAGTTCTCCCACTTCAGTAGCAAAGTTCTCCCACTGCCGGCGCATAGTTCTGCCGTTGCAGTGGGAGAACTTTGCTACGGCGGTGGCACTGCATTGCTACCCTGACGGCACTGCATTGCCACCGCAGCGGGAGAACTTTCAAAATTCCTACTTGATTTTTTCAAACAAAGTTACACCAAATAGCGTTTTCTACGGAAAATCAGTAAAATAAGTCTAAAAAAGTTACATGAAAGTTGCACTAAAGTTGCACCAAAGTTACACCAAATCGTCACTCCCAAAGAAGATTTTGTGCAATCTTTCATTTTTTCTAAGGAACCTTTAGCTCGGCGGTAGCCAATTCAGGAACCTTTAGAATAAAAACCCTACTAAAAACTGTACACAGAAAAAAGATTTCATACTGTCCCTGCTCTTTGGACGGCCTTTTCTTTTTGGCCGTCCCTTTAGCAGAGCAAGCAGGATTTTCGCTTAGGCTTTTCCTGTTTTTTCTGCTTTTTCTTTCCTTATTTTGTAGAAGAACTAAGGGCAAGGCGCAGACCAATGTAGTAGTAACGATTCGTCGGCGTACTGTAATTGCGATAGGTTACACGACAGTTCCTGGCATTGTTGACCCAGCCGCCGCCACGTAGCACGCGGCGAGAGCCCGTTGAAGGACCTGTAGGATCGGACTGGGCAGAAGAAGAATAGTTTCCATACCAGTCGCTGCACCATTCCCTCACATTGCCAGTCATGTCATAGAGCCCCAGTTCGTTAGGCTGCTTGGTACCCACCTCATGGGTGTTGCCACCGTTCTCTGTGTACCATGCCACATCGTCTATCGTGTTGCTGCCGCTGTACTTGTAGCCCTGGCTCTTTGTGCCGCCACGGGCTGCAAACTCCCATTCGGCCTCTGTGGGCAGGCGGAAGGTCTTGCCTGTGGCCTGGTTCAGCATCGTGATGAATTCCTGGCAGTCGTCCCAGCTTACATCCTCCACCGGCAGGTTGTCGCCCTGCCAGTAGGACGGATTGCTGCCCATGACAGCTTGCCAAAGAGCTTGTGTCACTTCGGTCTCGCCTATCTGGTAGTCGCTCAGGGTCACGTTGTGAACGGGAGCTTCATCGTCGTAAGCATCGGCATCGTAGTTGGAGTCAGAGCTGCTTGTCCACTGTGCGCCCATCAGGAACGTGCCGCCTGTGACGGACACCATCTTGAACGACACACCGTTCACCGTGTAGGTGGGCTGTACCGGTTTGGCTGAAGTATAGACTGCAACCTCATTGCCTGTACCAGCAGCCACCACCAAATAGTCAGAGGAGATTTCCTCAATCTTGAGGCGAGAAACGGGTACACCACTGGCATCATAGAAAAGCACAGTGCCCTGGAAGGGGCGGAACTTGTAGGTACCACCGTCAATATAGTCGGTCGTGCCGTCGGCATTGAATGTGATGCTTTCGGTCATTGACTTGTACCATGTACCCACCAGACTGCCGTTCTGCACGACGTATGGGTCAATCAGTTCGACTGCACCCGTAAGGTAGCCGTCAATGAGCAGGGTGACATCTTCCACATCGAGACCGTCATTGTGATTCAGGTCTCCGTTAATGACTTGTGCCTGGACCGCTGTAGTCAGCACGGTGGCTGCAAGAAGCAGCAAGAGACGTTTTAATTGTTTCATAGTCTTGTTGAATTTTTAAAAGGTTTAGTTTGCGATTTTATTAAAAATTTGGCTGAGTTGATGAAATACTACGGGCACACGGCGCGGACACTATACCCGATTTCACGGGCACTGTAAGTCATGCCGATATTGCCCGACGTGATGAACAAGTAGTAAGCGTAGTTCGGGCTTGAAGTGTTGAGCGAACTCGACCAATAGTAACCGCATTTCCCCTCATTTTGGGGCGAACCTTCTTGGCTGTATCCGCTCGCAGGCAGGAAGATAGAGTTGCCATTCGGGCCTGTCACTTTATAGCCGTTCATGCCGCCCTGGGCTGTCCATTCCCAAGTGCACATTTTCCTCAGTTCATTCAGTTCGTCATAGGTGGGCATACGCCATGTGCCGCCCCAATTAATATGGGCCGCGTCATTTTCCAGGTCAAGGACTGTCTTGTTATCTACCGTGCCGTAAGAGCTGTTGGTGCAGTACTTGGTCAGGCTGGAGGAACTGCCATTCCTGCACCACATATACGTTGCCCAGGTGTAGATGCTCTTGGTGGAAGTCTCTCCCCAGGCATAGGAAATGCCGGAACCGGAACTTGCAACCGTGTTCAGCGTAGCCCATCGCACAGAGAGACCAAGGTCAATCCAAGCGTGACCATATTCCGTGCCGGAAACTGGTCTGACAGTCACGTCACAGAAGGCTCTTACGCCACTGCCGTCAGCGGCACTGCAGATGATGGTGGTTGTGCCCACGTTTCTGGCTGTAATCGTACCGGTTTCCCTGATGGTGGCCACTGTCTTATCGCTGGAATACCATGTCACCTCCTTGTTGGTCGCATCGGAAGGACTCACCGTGGCAGTCAATTTATGCGTGCTGCCTACAGCGAGCTTAAGAGATGTTGATGAAAGCGTTATCTCTTCAACAAGTGTCGAACTGATAACCTTCACGGTACAGGTAGCTGTGCTTCCTGCCACTTCTGCCGTGATGACAGCTGTGCCGTCGGCTATAGCAGTGATATAGCCGCTTTCCACGGTAACCACTCTCTCGTCGCTGCTGCTCCACGTCACTGTGCCTGCATCCGCGGGAACAACCGTAGCACTCAGATGGACCAAATCACCAGATTTTAATTGGAGCGAAGTCTGCGAAAGGGTGATGCTTGCAGGCTGTGTGGCAGAATAGCGATCAGGTGTGCTGCTGCCTGTGGGCAGAAGAACCAGATAGTCGGATGTTGCCTTCAGTACCCGAAGGGCATAAACGGGCACACCCGAAGCATTGTAGAACAAAATGTAGCCCTGCGTGGCAAGGAACTCATAGGTGTAGCCAGCAGCATAGTCGGTCGTGCCGTCAGCATTGAACGTAATGCTTTCGGTCGTTGACTTGTACCACGTGCCCGTTACAAAACTGTTGTCCACCGCAAAGGGTGCGCCGCCTGTCTGAATCTGTTCAGACTCACCAGTCAGGTAGCCATCAATCAGCAAGGTGACATCTTCCACATCGAGACCTTGATTGTGATTCAGGTCTCCGTTAATGACTTGTGCCTGGACCGCAGTGGTCAGCACAACAGCTGCAAGAAGCAGCGAGATACGTTTTAATAGTTTCATAGTCTTGTTGAATTTTTAAAAGGTTTTATTTATAAATTTATTAAATATTCGGCTGCAAATTTACACCTTTCTTTCTAATCCACAAAAGAATTTGGCATAAATGTGGCGCGTTTTGAATTGACAAGTGCTGTGTTTTGATGCAAAAAACAATGTGTACAGCCTCTTTCGGTGACATTCTGTCCCCTACTAAAAACTGTACACAGAAGAAAGTTTTTCTGTAAAACAGTTGTATCATTACGACAGAAAAAGGCTAAAAAGATTCCTGCCTTTACAAAAGATCTGTATAAAACAGGATAAAAAAACAAGCCTTTCGCCTGTGCGGAGGTGCTGCAACGGCTCCTTTTTTGAGAGCCGCCGCCTGCACCTCCGCACAGGCGAAAGGCTTTTGGGTCGCGCGTCCTTGCCCGTGGAGGGAAAGGATGCACTAACTTCTCGAAGCTACGGGCAGACAGCGCGCACAGACTGACCGTAGCTGCGGTAGTAGTCGTCCCAGTACGTACCGTCCGAATTGAAGCCCAGCTCGTAGGCGTAGGTGTCGCCGCCCGGGCAGAACGAACTCGACCAGTAGTCGCCGCCGTAGCCCGCGCGGTTGAGGCGGTCGTCCCAGCGGATGCCCGCGGCAGGCAGGAAGATGGAGTTGCCATTCGGACCTGTCACCTTCTGGCCGTTCACGCCACTCTGCGTTGTCCACTCCCAGTTGCACTTTTCCTTGAGTTCTTTTATTTCATCAACGGTTGGCATACGCCATGTGCCGCCCCAGTTGGCATGGGCTGCATCGTCTTTCAAGTCAAGCGTGGTCTTGTTGTCAACGGTGCCCCACTTTGACGTGGTGCAGTATTTGGTCAGGGTATAGTATGAGCCATTGCACCATTTATAGGTTAACCAATCGTAGGTACTCTTTGTGGTGGTCTCGCCCCATGCGTAATAGTTGCCGTAGTCTTCGGGAGAAGATGCGCCAATGTTCATAGTAGCCCATTTCACAGAAAGCCCCAAATCAACCCATTGGTGACCATTTTGCTTCCCTGTTGAAGATGTATTTGTTCCTCCACCGTTGCCACTTTCACCATTCCCATTATTATGGTTATTATTGTTATTTGTTTGTTTATAATATGTATAGCTGTCTCCGTCATTGTCCATGATAACAAAATACGAATCCGTTAAAGACACAACAATAAATACTCTTGTCCAACCGCTAGACTTTAAAATACTTAACAAACCAGTCTGTTCGTTATAAGACCATTGACCACTTATTGATTCTGATGAGCCGTCTGATTGCTTCCCTATAAATGTCCCATCTGCATTAAAAGTATAAGTGTCAACACTTATTCCATAATTTCCATTACATTTCCATGTACCAACAAATGGATTTGAGGAATTAGAATCGGAATCTCCAGAACACGCAATACAAAGTAAAGCCATCACTACAATAGCTAAAGAATTTAATACATTTTTTTCATAATGAGTAAATAAAATAAGAAAAGGCGTGTAACCATTAGCACTCATCTTTGCTTTAGGTTACCGCCAAGTGACCTTTTCCCAAACAAGTGTTATATAGTTCACGCCTTAAACGTGAACTTCCAACAACTTGTTCTTCGGGATGAATGTTTGGCGGTATTCAAAGCAAAAAGAACAAGAGCAGAAAGCTCTATATCAATAAGTACGAAATGGGAACACAGATCTTTTCAGGTTAATAAAAAATTATTTTTGTTCCCTCTTGTGGGCGAGCCACACCTGTGCGGCTGCATCCCGATGATTGTTTTTGTACTGTCTGTTTCTTGGTGAGTTTTGTTTTTAAAAGATTAAACTTTGAGTTACTTCTCTTGTATTCGGCTGCAAATTTACAACTTTCTTTCTAATCCACAAAAGAATTTGACATAAATGTGGCGCAGCGTGGGCTGAGTGGATGGGGTTTGTCAAGGTATTGAAAGGAACTTCAGCACGACAAGAAACGGAAACTGATTGCAACACGGCCATCGTGTTTTGAGACAACATTTGAAAAGCGGAGAAAACAGAAAGTTTTCCGTTTTAAAATACTATACGATTGATTTAAAGAGAGATAAAATTTTTAGTTAGAGCAAAAGTTTTCCACTTTAGAAAACTTTTGCATTTTTTTTGACGAAAAAGTTTGCGCAAAACGAAAATAATACATAGCTTTGCAGCCGCAAAATTAAAACGTAAAAAAATGATTCAGACCGTAAAGAAACGCGATGGACGCATCGTGGGATATAACGAAGAAAAAATCAAGGCTGCCATACGCAAAGCCATGCTCCAGACCGAGAAGGGTGAGGACGAAAGCCTCATCCACCGCATTTCGGACCGCATCGGCGCTCAAGGCAAAGAGCAGATGAGCGTGGAGGACATCCAGGACATGGTGGAACTGGAACTGATGAAAAGTCCGCGCAAGGAGGTGGCCAAGAAGTACATTGCCTACCGCGACCAGCGCAGCATTGCCCGACGTGCCAAGACACGCGACGTCTTCCTCGACATCATTGAGGCAAAGAACAACGACATCACACGCGAAAATGCCAACATGAACGCTGATTCGCCAGCGGGCATGATGATGAAGTTTGCCAGCGAAACCACCAAGCCCTTCGTGGACGACTACCTGCTTTCGCCAGAAAGCCGCGAGGCCGTCAGGAACAACTACTTGCACATTCACGACAAGGACTACTACCCCACCAAGTCGCTCACTTGCGTGCAGCATCCACTGGACAACATCCTGAAATACGGCTTCATAGCCGGACACGGAGAGAGCCGCCCCGCCAAGCGCATCGAGACAGCCAGCGTCATTGCCTGCATCAGTCTGGAAACGGCACAGAACGAAATGCACGGCGGCCAAGCCATCCCAGCTTTCGACTTCTACATGGCTCCCTACGTGCGCTCGTCGTTCCAGGAAGAAGTGAAGTACATTGAACAGATGACGGGGCAAGACCTGCACGACCTCTACAATGCGCCGATTGAGGATTACATCAAGAAGACACTCGACGGACTCACCGGCTATGAGCGTGCCAAGCAGCATGCCATCAACCGCACCGTGGGGCGTGTGCATCAGGCCATGGAGGCTTTCATCCACAACATGAACACCATCCACTCCAGAGGCGGCAACCAGGTAGTCTTCTCCAGCATCAACTACGGCACAGACACCAGCGCCGAGGGACGTTGCGTCATTCGTGAACTGCTGGAATCGACCTACGAAGGTGTGGGCAATGGTTCCACAGCCATCTTCCCCATACAAATCTGGAAAAAGAAACGTGGTGTAAGCTACCTGCCCACCGACCGCAACTACGACCTATACTGCCTGGCCTGCAAGGTGACAGCACGCCGCTTCTTCCCCAACTTCGTCAACCTGGATGCCACGTACAATCAGCACGAAAAGTGGAACATCGACGACCCAGAACGCTACAAGTATGAACTCGCCACGATGGGTTGCCGCACCCGTGTTTTCGAGAACCGCTACGGCGAAAAGACCTCCATCGGACGCGGAAACATCTCCTTCTCCACCATCAATATCGTGAAACTGGCACTGGAATGTATGCCTATCGAGGACAAGGAAGCCCGCATCAACGCTTTCTTCGCCAAACTCGACGAAGTGCTGAACATCACAGCCAAGCAACTGCATGAACGCTACAAGTTCCAAGCCACAGCCCTTGCCAAGCAGTTCCAGCTTGTGATGTCGAAGCTGTGGAACGGGGCCGATGTGCTGAACGAGAACGACACCATCGCCAGCGTCATCAACCAGGGCACACTGGGCATCGGCTTCATCGGCTTGGCAGAATGTCTCATCGCCCTCGTCGGCAAGCATCACGGCGAAAGCGAAGAAGCACAGCAGCTGGGCTTGCGCATCGTCACTTATATGCGCGACCAAGTGTTGAAGTTCTGCGAGAAATACCAGCACAACTACTCCGTACTGGCTACACCGGCAGAAGGTTTGGCTGGCAAATTCACCAAGCGCGACCGCAAAAAATTCGGCATCGTAGCAGGTGTGACCGACAAGGACTACTACACCAACTCGAACCACGTGCCTGTGTATTACCATTGCTCACCGCGCCACAAGGCAGAAATCGAGGCTCCCTACCACGAACTGACACGCGGCGGTCACATCTTCTATGTAGAGATAGACGGCGATGCCACACACAACCCCGAAGCCATCATGCAAATCGTGGACCTCATGGACGAATACGACATTGGCTACGGGTCGGTGAACCACAACCGCAACCGCTGTATGCACTGCGGCTATGAGGACGCCAGCGAAAATCTGACCGTCTGTCCCAAGTGCGGCAGCACAGACATCGACACGCTGCAACGCATCACAGGCTACCTCGTCGGCACAACCGACCGTTGGAACTCCGGCAAACTGGCAGAACTGAAGGACCGTGTAGTGCACAAATAGAAACACATTATATATATATTCTCACACTTTACCAAACAAAACATACTCCTTACTGATTAGCGGATAAATGAAAACAGGGAGGTGCAGCGAGTGCACTTCCCTGTGTGCTACACGGATGTGTGTCAAGAAACAAGGATTAAACGAACTTAGAGCTCGGCGAAGTCAATTTGATGATTTTTTTAACTACGAATTTGACGAATTTGACGAATTGGGTTAGGCGCTTAGAGCGCACTTGTGAAACGCCCTATTTTAGGCGTTTTGGTTCATAAAACACCATTCTACGAATGAGCACATCGAAGATTGTG